>MPNE01000024.1 GCA_002238865.1 Gemmatimonadetes bacterium bin94
CGCACCTTCTCAGGGTGGCAACCCAGGAAACCCGTCCACTGCGCGCGGGTGAAGACGCCGCCGTTGAGGCAGGCCAAGGCGATCCACTCGGCCCGGCGTCCGGTCCAGCCAAAGGCCTCCAGAGCCTTCTCGCGTCCCTTGAGATGGGCGATCAGAGCGGTCGCCCGTGGTTGAAGGACTGGCCGTGCATGTCGCTCCTTTACTCGCTGCCGCGTGTGACTTCTCCGGTTGAAATCGGGAGCGCGCCTTGGGCCGCGTCAAGCCGCGCCCACGAGTGGGTGTCCCAAGCGGTCCAGCGCAGTCCCGGACGCAGATTGACCTCCGGTAGCGCCCTTCCGTCGCGTTCCGGGAGTGTCGGCACGGGGCAAGACGCCTCTTACGGGCGAAGTTTCGTTCGCGCAGGTCGTGCAGTCCATCACCGAGGAGGAATCGAACGATCCGTTTGAAAATCGGGAGCGCACTTTGGGCCGCGTCAAGCCGCGCCCGCGAGTGGACGGCTCGAGCGGTCCAGCCCAGTCCCGGGCGCGGATTCGGATTCCCGCCAAGGCCTGTCCATCGGGCCGAATCCCCCGCCACTGCAGCGTGGCTCGAGGTGGCGGACAAGATGGCCCGGTCAGGAAGCCCTCTGGACGCCAAGTACCCTTCGCGCAGATCGTGCATCATCAAGAAACGCTGCAGACCGCTGTCCTCGTTCCATGAACAAGAAGAGCAAATCACATTCCCATCGCCTGCAACAGTTTCCTGGCCACTTCTTCCTTCCCCAATTCCCAATTTACCGCGACCCTGTCCGCTAGGATCGGCGAGTATTCGTACGCTTCTCCAACGGAAACCCCGTACCACACCGGTAGTATCACTCTCTTTTCTTCAACTAGCTCGCGTGTGTATATTGAGTCGAACTCACGCTTCGTCCATCCTTCGTTGCTCAGGAATCTCGGGGTGATGATGAGAACGCACTTGGGGCACTCTCTAAGACCCTTCTCGATCCGTGCCCGCAGACTGTCACCTACTCGGAGTGAGAATTCGTCGAACCAAACCGGGCACATCATCTTTTGTAGTTCCAGGGCCAACGGCTGAGCGACGCTCTCTTTGTCTCGGCTATCATGGCATATGAAGGCTTGGGGTCGCTCCAACCTATTTCGATCCTTCAGGAACTCCTCGCTCCTGAACACCAAGCTATGCCCCACCCTGCGGGCGTCGCGTTCCAGCGAGCATCTCATCTCCTCGCTTACTGGCCGCTCGGAGTAAATGTAGACCCGACCCGTGAAGGTCAAGTCTACACCACTCCTCATTTCACCAGGGAGTCCGGCTGCGACCGGAACCTCTTTGGACATCTCGCTGAGAGTTGCTTCCAGATCGTTCAACACGATCGCCTCTGGGCAGCGAACCGCCGCCATGTCCTCTATGTACAGAGATACATACTTTGCACTGGCTTCAAAATCGTAATGAAGTCGTATAGTCACTTCCCCAATCACTTCGTCGTCTCGACATACCTGTTTGTTAACACTGTGCGTAAACGTTCCCGGACCTAGCTTTAAGAAGTATTCTCGCAGTGTAGCCATCAGTTGCTTCTCCGGTCCCCTATTCCAAGTCCTTGTCAAGTGGCGAATCTTGTCACCAATACGTATCCTGGGCGGCAGCCTCCTCAACCGCGCACCACCGTTTCGCGAAACGGCCTGCAAACGGTAACCCTGCCTTATTCATGAACTTACTCATGGGAGGTAATCTCGGGGGTTGACGGGGCTTCGGCAAGACGGGAGGTCCGCCGAACGGGGTTTTTGGGGGCGGTGCGAGCCGGGGCCGGGGTCGGAACACGCGGTTCACCCGGCGCAGATGGGCGATGTTCGGCACGAGGAGGCACCTCGGTGCCGTGCAGGCCGCAGGGGGCCGGGAGAGGGGTCGGCGTGGCTGTGCGGCCCCGCTATCCAGAGGGGCCGTGCAGGGTCGCGAGCCCGCGGGCGAGCATGCGCCAGTGCGCCGACGCGCCTCCGGTGGTCATCGTGATCCGGCGGCCCGAGACGGTGAAGCGCGCCGGGGTGCGGAGCACGCGTTCGGCAAGACGCCGCAGGCTCCAGCCGGTTCCGGTCACGCGCTCCAGCAAGGCGCGCTGGACATGCATGATCTGGTAGCCAAAGCCGGCGAGCAGAAGGCGCACCTGGTTGCACGCGGAGGGGTCCACTCCCTTCTCGCGCTTCGCGACCTCCTTGCCCCGGTAGTGGCTCTTTCGGCGCGATGTGGACGACAGGGCCGGGGCGACGACGCTCATCAGCTCCCCCAGATGGCCCTCCGCCTTGCCGCGCTTGCGGTACAGCACCAGGAGATCCTCGCCCGACATCTCCTCCGACGGCATCGAAGTCAGCAGCCAGAAGCAGCGCGGGATGAGTTCGCCCGGCCGCTCGACGACGACCTGCACGACCCTGCGGGAACGGGACCACGACCCGGCCCGGTAGGACGACTCGCAGACCCAGGTGCGGGGCTCGCCGGCGGCGGGCTCCCCGTTCCTCAGCGCATCCCAGACCACGGCGTCCATGGCCGGCAGCGCCAGGCGCTTCAGCACGGCGTTGTTGCGCACCCGGGCCACATAGTGCGTGCCCCGCTCTTCCAGCGCCGCCATCAGCGGCTCGCCGGGATACCCCGCGTCGAAGCGCACTGCGGCTTTCCCGCACAGATGCCGCTCCGCCCGCTCCAGCACCTCCAGCACGAACTCCAGCCCGCCGTCCGCCGTGTGCACCTGCCCCTCGCGCAGCCGCAGGTCCAGGATGTCGCCCGTCTCCCCCGCCGACGCCACGATCGGATGATATACGCGCCGGTGATAGTAGCCGTTCCAGGCGCTGCCCGGCTGTTCCCCGTGGACCTCGACCGGCAGGCTGTCGATGTCGATGACCAGCGTCTCCGGGCGCCGCCACCCGCCCATCGCCTTCAGCCGCCACCCCGCGAGGCGCTGCAACCCCTCGCGCAGCACCTCGACGCCCTCCTTCGCCGACCATGCAGCCACCCGCCGCGACAGCGTCGGCTGCGAGGGCAGGTGCCCGGCCTTGCCCAGCGGAGCCGTGCCCGCCCGGTCGCCGGTGGCCAGCCGCAGCGCCGGATCGTCGCGCAGCTCCGTGGCGTCGCTGTGCTCCCGGCGGCCCTGCCCCGCCAGCAAAAGAAGCGTCCGCGCCAGCCGTCCCTGGGAATGCCGGATCCGGTGCCCGTCCCGCTTGTCCGGCAGCCGCTTCGCCAGAAACCGTACCACCCTGCTGCGCCTCAGCAGTTCGCGCCCCGTCAGAGCCCCCGAATCCCCCGTGATCCGGTCCCGGCGGGAACTGATCCTCCGACCTGTTGAAGCTGAACGGCGCATCCACTATCTTCACCTCCGGCGTGATGGCTGGCGAGTGCTCGTGGTTCTTCTAACACTCTGAATCTAAAGCACTTGCCGCCTCACGTCTCCTCGGCTCCCGGCCATTCGTGAATAAGGGGGGGTAACACCGAATGCAGGTGTCCCGGAAACTCCACCTCGTCCGTCCGACGACTCGAACCGCCGTTGAGTCGCTGGGGAGCCTCTCCGGGCGCCATCTTCAGCACCGCACGCCTCGTGCAAGGAACCGCGTTCCGGTCGGGCTGTTGGGGAGGATGCCACGTGCTTCGAACAACTCCTCTGGCGGAGACGCCTTCCCCCCGCGAAGTTGCCTCCGCGCAGATCGTGCAGTCCATCATCGGAGGAATCGAACGATGGCATGCACGAAACGAAGGCGGCGCTCATACGGCGCCGGAGAATGGGGCCGGAACCGGGTGAGGGTGTTCCCCGATCCGAAGACCGGCCTCTTCCAAGTGGAGTGGCGCGAGAACGGGCGCAGGCTCACCCGGACGCTGGGTCACCGCGATTGGGCGAGGGCGAAACGGCAGGCGGACGAGTTCGCCGCTGGGTTCGTCGGACCCGAGATCGGGGGCAAGGCGGAAGCCGAGCCTGAGCCGCTCACGCTGGAAAGGCTGTTTGACATCTACGGTGAGGAGGTTACGCCCACCAAGACGGAGCGGGTCCAGCACCGGGACAGGATCGCGACGATGATGTTCCTCGACCTCCTCGGGCGGGATCGAAGGCCCGAGACGTTGTCGCGGAGGGACTGGGATCGCTTCATACGGGAGCGGCGGGCAGGCAGGATCGGTCCGAGCGGGAAGCCTGTGACCAACCGGACCATCGAGTTGGACCTGAAATTCCTGCTCGCGGTGCTCAACTGGGCGACCAAATCCAGAGACGAGGAGGGGAGACTCCTTCTCGACTCGAACCCGCTCAAGGGCCTGAGGACGCCTAAGGAGAAGAACCCCACCCGGGTCGTTCTCTCCGAAGAGGAGTATCAGGCGATGCTCGGGGTATCCCCGCAGGTCGATTGGCGGTTCCACGTCGCGTTCGTGCTCGCCCACGAGACGGGCCACCGGATCGGAGCGATCCGCAACCTTCGGTGGGCCGACATCGACTTCGAGGGCCGCGAGGTGCGATGGCGCGCCGAGCACGAGAAGACCGGTTACGAGCACGTCACGCCGATGACGAACGAAGCGGTTGCGGTGTTGGAAGAGGCGCGGGAGGTGAACCCCGGGAACGGGGAGGCGTTGGTGCTACCCGCGCCGCGGGACCCCTCGGTGAGCATCAGCCGGGGGCGGGCGGGCACTTGGTGGCGCAAGGCCGAGCGGCTTGCGGGACTGGAGCCGAAGGCGCGGCGGGGGTGGGGCCCGCCGCGACGGAAATTTCCGGCCGGCCGCCTGGGACTTCCGCTCCCAGGGGTTTTGCGGACGGGCTTGCGGGACTGGAGCCGAAGGCGCGGCGGGGTTGGCACTCGCTGCGACGCAAGTTCGCGTCCGACCTCATGGACCTTCCGCTCAAGGTGCTGTGCGAGCTGGGCGGCTGGAAGGAGGCCCAGACGGTGCTGCGCTGTTACCAGCAGGCCGACGCTGTACAACTCAGGAAGGCTTTGGACAGTCGTCCGAGGGTCCGCGCCTGACCTAAACCAATCGGCGGGAGTCAATCAGCGGGAATCCGCCCGCCGAAATCTGTAAGCTGAACGCTCACAACGACATGTGAATCAGAAGGCTCATGTCGCGTAGGCCTACACGAACCGCATCAGCCTCACGTCGAGCGACCGGGTCGGCTTGGGCGGCTCCTTCCACTGGACCAGGATCGGGCTCTGGTAGGTCCCCCATCCGATCTCGCCGGTGCCGTCTCCGCTGCGGTCGAGGACCGGGAGGCTGAAGCCGCGCTTCATGCGCAGGAAGTGTGACACCGGCAGGGCCAGGGCCCTGTTCACGACCCGCTCCACCACCGACTCGCGCAGCCGCGTGGTGTCCATGACCTTGTTCAGCACCTGGACCGCGTCGAACTGCGCGAAGTTGATTGCCTTCGCGGGGATGGTGCGCGGGTCGCGCAGCACATCCGTGACGTCTCTGCCCGTTCGCGCCATGAACCGGAAGGGGTTCTTCAGGGCCTCGCGAAGGTCGTAGTTCATGAGCAGCGTTTCGTACTCGTTGACCGTCAGGCCGGCGTCCGGTTCATCGTCGGGAAGCGTGACGTCGAAGCGGCCGAACGCGACTTCGTGCTTCTCGACCAGCTCCTCCAGCTCACCGATGAATCCCAGGTCCGGGTCGCGAAGGTTCTGGGCGTCGATCGCGTGGGGCGATGACTTCACGGGGAGCCGGATCCGGACGACCTCCTCCTCGCCGTCGTAGGCGACCACCGTCGTGCGGCGGTGGCGGGTTCCGCCCACGTGTACGCCGTCGAGTTCCACGAACCAGACCGGCTCCGGGCCGTCGAGTTCATAGGAAGCCGAATTCCGCAGCCCCGCCCCGATGAAGGTGAGATGGGAGTCGGCGTTGAGGGGCTCGTTTGCGCGCTGTTCCGCGGTGAGCTCGGTCCTCAGGTGCATGGTGTCGTGCACGTAGTCGGCACCGGGCGGGAAGAGTTCCTGGAACAGCTGCAGGTAGTCCTGAATCCCGCCGCCGTCGTGCTCGAGGAGCTCCGCCAGGCGCTGGTCCAGATATCCCGCAGTCGTGTGGTTGGATACGTAGAACGACTTGGTGTACCTGGTGAATTCGTCTCCGAACTCCTCGCGCAACTTCCCGCGGACGTCGATGAGTTGAACACGCGCGGCCGGCTTGATTCGAAGGGTGGCCTGGAAGGGGGCCTTGCCCGAGCGTATGTGGCGGTCAATGAGAATCATGACCGAAGCGCACCATACACGAGTGCCCTCAGCTTCGCGTGGTCGTCCACCGGCAGGTTGTCCCGCAGCTGGGTGAAGTAGACCACGACCAGACGCTCGACCGGATCGACCCAATACGTGGTGTGGTAGGCTCCACCCCAACCGTAGTCGCCCTCCGACCCGGGCTCGCCGGCCGCACCCAGGTCGAGACGGACCTGAAAGCCGAGGCCGAAGCCAAACCCCGGCCCGAGAAGATCGCCGATGTGGTTCGCGGTCATCAGGGCGACACTGGCGGGAGAGAGTACACGCGCATCGCCGAGGGAGCCGCCGTTCAGCATCATCTGAAGGAAGCGAGCGTAGTCCCGGGCGGTGGACAGCAGGCCGGCGCCTCCCGAGAAGCTCCTGCGCGGCCCGGTTACGTATTGCCCCTGCGTATCCATCCCCGGGCCCTCCGCGGCGCGGACCAGAGAGCCAGCGTCGTCGTGCCCGTAGACGGTCGCCAGCCGGTCCACCTTGCCTGTGGGCAGGTAGAAGTGCGTGTCGCGCATGTCCAGGGGTTCGAAGATCCGCGACCGCAGGAAGTCGTCCAGTGCGACCCCCGAGACTTCCTCGACCAGCGCTCCCAGAATGTCGGTGGAGTAGCCGTAGACGAAGCGCTCCCCGGGTTGAGACTGGAAGGGCAGGGCCGCCATTCGGTCCACGGTGGCGCGGACGGGCTCGTCGCGGTGCGCGAAGTACCAGCCGGTGATGTCGGCATCGCGCCAGCGGTCGCCGCCGGGACCGTACCCGTATGAAATACCCGCCGTGTGTGTGAGGAGGTCGCGGATCGTGACCGGGCGGTTCGCGGCGACGATGTCATACCCGCCATTGTCGTCCGGGACCGCGACAGTAGTCTCCCGGAAAGTCGGGAGGTGCTTGCCGACCGGGTCGGAAATCAGGAGGGCCCCATCGTCCTGGAGCATCATCACGGCCACGCTGACGATCGCCTTGGTCTGCGAAGCGATGCGGAAGATCACGTCCGTTTCCAGCGCCTCGCCCTCCTCCACGTCACTGTAGCCGACAGCTTCTTCGAGCACGACCGCTCCGTCGCGCAACACGGCGACGACCGCGCCCGGAATGCTGCCCGCTGCAACGTAGTTCTCCAGAACCGAGGCCAGGGTGGCGAGTCGCTCCGGAACGAACCCGGCTTCCTCGGGCGTGACCCGGGGGAGTTCCTGTGCACTCGTGGCGACCGGCGCGAAGACCAGGAGAAAGGCCGTAAGGAGCGCGGCGGGGCGCATGCGGACCGAAGTCGGTAGCGGGCAGGGGCGGGTCATGGCGATGGTCGCGAGTTTGAGGAGAGGATGAATCTAAGCTAGACTTCCCCGCTTTCGATCACAACGAACACGGCTCACCAACAAAGGATTGACCATGTCGGCAGCAACGAGCTTCGCGGCCCAGCTCGGATCGTCCCTCAAGTACATCAAGGCCACCGTCTCCACGTTCGACGACGACGACGCGGGCTTCGCTCCCCAGCCTGAACTGTACACGGTTGCAGGGCACATCGCGCACGCTGCCGACTCGGTCGAGTGGTTTGTCGAGGGCGCCTTCGGGAAGGGGTGGAACATGGACTTCGAGGGCCTGATCGCGGCCGCGCGCGCCGTAACGACCATGGACGAAGCCATGGCCTGGCTCGAACGCGCGTACGCCACGGCGATCGCGACGATCGAGAATGCCTCGGACGAGGATCTCTTCGCACCCATTTCCGACGAGCGCATCATGAAGGGGGCGCCCCGGGTCGCGATCGTCGGGTCCATCATGGACCACACCGCGCACCACCGCGGCGCACTCACGGTCTATGCCCGCCTTTTGGGCAAGGAACCGCGGATGCCCTACAGCTGATCAGAACAGCATGTGCCCGATCAGCGCGCATACGGGAATCGTGATCAGCGTCCGCAGCAGGAAGATCACGAAGAGTTCCAGCAGGGTGACCGGCAGCTTCGACTTGAGCAGGTAGGCCCCGACCTCGGACATGTATATCAGCTGGGTCACCGACGCGCACGCAATGACGAAGCGCGTCAGTTCGCTCTCGATCCCCTGCCCGAGGATCACCGGAAGGAACTGGTCCGCGAAGCCCACGAGGAGCGCGGGAGCCGCCGCCGCCGCCTCGGGCAGCCGCAGCAGTTCGGCGAAGGGGACCAGCGGGTACGAGAGCCAGTCGAAAACGGGTGTGTGGGTTGCGACTGCGAGCGAAAAGGTACCGATCACCATGACCAGGGGCAGCAGGCCGAACCAGATGTCCGAGGTCGTCCGAAGGCCGTGGCGCGCCAGGGCGGCGGCCCCGGGCGCCCGGGCCGCACGCTCGCGGGCCAGCTCCAGGCTGCGCGCAAGGAGCCCGCGTCCGTCCGGCGGAGCGGGGTCGGGGGGTGAGCCGGCCGGAGCATGGCGGTCACGCTTGCGGGACAGGGGAGGGATGCGGGGAATGATCACCGCCGCCAGCACGCCGCTCACAAGGACGGCCGCGTACAGTGCCAGGAAGTGCTCGCCGAGTCCCACGAAGTCAATCACGACCTTGGCGAAGGCGACCGAGACGACCGAGAAGTTCAGGGCGATCACCAGCGCCTCGCGCTCCGTGTAGTATCCGCGGTCGTACTGCTCGGTGGTGATCACGAGGCCGACGATGGAAGAGCCGAACCATGACGCCGCACCGTCGACGGCGGCTCTGCCGGGAAGCCGGAAGAGGGGCCGGAAAACGCGCTGTACGAGCGTCCCGATGAACTCCATCAGCCCGAAGTCGGTCAGGAACGGCAGGATGAACGACGCGAACACGAACACCACCACGATCACGGTCATGAGGTCGTTCAGGATGACCCCGCCCGTCGCGGCGGAGGTGATCCACGCGGGCCCGGTCTCGAAGTGGATCATGCACGCCACGACGGCGGCGACGGCGCGGACGAGCGCCGAGGCCGGGGACACGCTGAAGACCTTGCCGAGGCCCCGGGGGTCGCTTGACCACGACGGACGGGCGAACGCCGCGTACAGGGACGCCAGGGCGGAGAAGCAGACCGCCAGCACGGCAACCGCGGGCAGGGTATCGCCCACCAGCGCCCTGGTCCAGTCGGTCAGGACCCCGAGCCCGATGTTGAAGCCGTCGGCGGTGGGGAAGGGCGTGAGGAACATGGCCACGCCCACGAGAGATGGCAGAACGAAACGGAGGGTTTTCATGGCCGCCAAGGTAGACATCGGGGCCGCGATCCCGCCAGCGACCACACCCGTCTCGCCAGCCGGACCGAATGATGCGAGCTTTCCAGGCTGGGTCGAAGAGGGGCCGGGGGATCCGTCACTGCTGCAATTGGAGCCCGAGCACGTGATTTCACTTGCGGGGAAGACCGCCATTGTTTCCGGCGCTGCCCGGGGGATCGGCGCCGCCTGCGCCCAGGCCTTTGCCGAACACGGGGCCGCCGTCGTACTGGCGGACATTCTGGAGGAACAGTGCGCCGAGACCGCGCGGCGGATCGCCGAAGCGACCGGGGTGGACACGATGGCCGTTCGGGCCGACGTGAGCGACGAGGAAGACTGCGCGGCACTGCTCGACGCCTGCACGGACCGATTCGGACGCTGCGACATCCTCCTCAACAACGCGGGCATCATCGTGCAGGGCTCGATCCTGGACGCCACGGTGGAAGACTTCGACCGGGTGCTGGCCGTCAACCTCCGCGGCACCTTCCTGCTGGGCCGCGCGGTGGCGCGCCACATGGTGGAGTCCGGCACGCGGGGGACGATCATCAACATGTCCTCCACCAACGCCGTCGTCACGATCCCCGACCAGCTGCCCTACGCGGCCTCCAAGGGTGGCGTCGCGCAGATGACCAGGGCGATGGCGATGGCGCTGGCGCCGCACGACATCCGCGTGAACGCCATCGGTCCGGGGACGATCCTCACCGACATGCTGAAGGTGGTCATCGCCAACGATGAAGCCCGGCGGACGATCCTTTCACGCACGCCGATGGGCAGAATCGGCGATCCGAGCGAAGTCGCGAGCGTTGCCGTCTTTCTGGCGTCCCGTTACGCGTCGTACCTGACCGGGGAGACGATCTACCCGGACGGGGGACGGCTGTCGCTGAACTACACCGTCCCGGTGCGCGAAGACGACGCCGGCGTCCCGGGGAGCCAGTGACGTGACGGGGGAGTCCAACGCCCGGCTGGCCATCGACATCGGCGGAACCTTCACCGATGTGGCCCTGGAAGTCGGCGGCCGCCTGGTCACCACGAAGGTGCTCACCACCCCCGCCGCCCCCGAGCAGGGCGTCCTGGAGGGAGTGCACAAGGTGCTCGACATCGCATCGGTCCAGCCCTCGGCCGTGCGGCTTGTCATCCACGGGACCACCCTGGCCACCAACGCCATCATCGAGCGCAAGGGGGCGCGCACCGCGCTGATCGTCACGGAGGGGCATCGCGACGCCCTCGAAATGGCGCACGAGAACCGCTTCGAACAGTACGACATCGGTGTCGACCGGCCACCGCCGCTGGTTCCCCGCCGCCTTCGTCTCCCGGTGGCCGAACGCGTTGACCGGGACGGGCGCGTACTCGTGCCTCTCGACGAAGACTCGGTGCGGTCACGGCTGCGGGTCCTCGACGAACACGGCGTGGAGGCGGTCGCCGTCGGGCTGATCCACGGTTACGCCAACCCCGCCCACGAGCAGCGCATCGGAGAAATCATCAGTCGCGAGCGGCCCGGCCTGTCGGTCACGCTCGCATCGGACGTCTGCCCCGAGGTACGCGAGTACGAACGCCTCTCCACGGCGTGTGCCAACGCGTACGTGCAACCACTCATGTCCCGCTACCTGCAGGGTCTCGCGGCCTCGCTGCAGCGGTCGGGGCTCGGGTGCCCCTTCCTGCTGATGACCTCGGGAGGCGGGCTCACGACGCTGGAAACCGCCGTCAGGGCGCCGGTTCGTCTCGTCGAGTCGGGCCCTGCCGGTGGCGCGATCCTGGCGAGCCACCTCGCACGGCAGCTGGAGCTGGGCGACGTGCTGTCCTTCGACATGGGCGGCACGACGGCGAAGCTGTGCGTCATCGACGGGGGCGAGCCGCTCCACTCCCGCACCTTCGAGGTGGCGCGCAGCTACCGGTTCAAGCAGGGCAGCGGGCTTCCCGTGCGGATTCCCGTGATCGAGATGGTCGAGATCGGGGCCGGAGGGGGGTCCATCGCCGGGGTGGACGACCTGGACCGCATTCACGTGGGACCGGAAAGCGCGGGTTCGGAGCCGGGTCCGGCGGCGTACGGGCGGGGCGGCGATCACCCGACCGTGACCGACGCGGACGTGGTGCTTGGCCGCATCGACCCGGAGCTGTTCGCGGGGGGAGCCATCGGGCTGGACCGCGGTTGCGCCCGGAGCGCGATTGGGGCCGGGGTGGGATCGAAGCTGGGACTGGATGCTTCGGTGGCCGCGCTGGGGGTCAGCGAAATGGTGGACGAGAACATGTCCAACGCCGCGCGGACCCACGCGATCGAGTGGGGGAAGGGATTGGGTGGGCGCACCGTGATCGCCTTCGGTGGTTCGGCGCCCATCCACGCCGCGCGCCTGGCCGACAAGCTGGAGCTGGATCGCTTTCTCGTCCCGGGAGACGCGGGGGTGGGCTCGGCGGTAGGGTTCCTGCTGGCGCCGATTTCGTACGAGGTCGTGCGGAGCCGCTACATGCGCCTGTCACGCTTCGACCCGGGACTGGTGCGCGAGGTGCTTGCCGGGATGAGGGCGGAGGCGGTGGCGGTGGTGGCCAGGGGGGCGCCCGGAGTCGCCACCACCGAACGCGCGCACGCCTACATGCGTTACGTGGGTCAGGGCCACGAGATCGGGGTCGAGCTGCCGCGCGGGGTTGTAGAGGAGGGGGCGGGTGGCGGCGGTGCGGTATCCGCGCTGCAGGACGCCTTCGACCGCGCCTACAATGCGGTGTACGGGCGCACGATCCCGGGGCTGGACGTGGAGGTGCTCAGCTGGACGCTGGTGGTGTCGGCGCCGGTGCGGTCAACGGTGGACACCGCAGGGGCCGGGACGGTCCTGTCGGGGGCGCCACGGGTGCTCCGTCCCCCGCCAGCCACCTGGACGGAGCTGTTCGAAGGGACGGCGGAGGGACGGGTGCGAGCCGCCGTGCATCACCGGGCGGAACTCGATGTGGGCGCGGTGATCGCAGGCCCCGCCCTGATCGCGGAAGCTCAGACAACGACGGTGGTCCCCGGCGGCTGGGAGGCCGAGGTACTTCCCGGCGGCCATATCCTGGCGCAGCGGCGCGCTCGCGACGTGGCCCGGGCCACCCTCTCCGCCCTTCAGGACCAGATCATGTGGAGCCGGTTGCTGTCCGTGGTCGAGGAGCAGGCACGGACCCTCGTGCGTACCGCATTCTCGACCCCGGTGCGCGAGGCGGGGGACCTCTCGGCAGGAGTGTTCGACCTTTCCGGCCGAATGCTGGCGCAGGCGGTCACGGGGACGCCCGGACACGTGAATGCCATGGCCGCCTCGGTGGGCTTCTTCCTGCGCGATCATCCGGTGGAGACGCTTCGCGAAGGCGACGTCCTCGTCACCAACGATCCGTGGGAGGGGACGGGCCACCTCAACGACTTCACGGTGGTGACCCCCACCTTCCTGAATGGCCGGCCGGTCGCGCTCTTCGCCGCGACGAGCCACATCGCTGACGTGGGTGGCCGCGGATTCGGCGCCGACGCGAATCAGGTGTTCGAGGAGGGAATCCGCATCCCCATCGGCTACCTGATCCGCGCGGGCAGGGTGGACGAAACCCTCATGCGCATGGTGCGCGCGAACGTGCGCGACCCGGACGTTGCCCAGGGTGACCTCTACTCGCTCGCCGCCTGCAATCGCACGGGTTGCGGGCGGCTGATCGCCATGATGACCGAGTTCGGCCTCGATTCGCTCGAGGGATTGGCGGAAATGGTCATCACTGCGTCCCGTCGCGCCATGCTGGAACGGATCCGTGCGCTGCGTCCCGGCACCTATCGGCATCGGATGACCATCGACGGCTACGACCAGGACCTGGAGCTGGTGTGCGCGCTCACGGTCTCCCGGGACGGCATCCGCATCGACTTCGACGGCACGTCTCCCATGTCGCCCTTCGGGATCAACGTGCCGGAGACGTATACGCGCGCATACGGGTCCTTCGGGGTGCGTTGCGTGGTCGGCTCCGAAGTCCCCAACAACGCGGGCTCGCTGGACACGATCGAGGTCACCGCCCCGGTGGGCTCACTGCTCAACGCGCCCCCTCCCGCCGCGGTCTCGGCCCGGCACTCGATCGGGCAGATGCTTCCCGACGTGGTGCTCGGCTGTCTGGCCCAGGCCATGCCCCCGGGGTCGGTCCCCGCCGAGGGCGCGTCCTGCCTGTGGAATCCGGTCATCATGGGAGGACGGGGGCTGACCGGGTCGGACCCGTACGGGGACGCGGAGGAGTTCGTGGTCAACCCGTTCCACACCGGGGGGACGGGCGCGCGGCCGGGCAAGGACGGCCTGTCGGCCACTTCGTTTCCGTCCGGCGTGCGCAGCACCCCGATCGAGATCACCGAGACGGTGGCGCCCCTGATCTTCTGGCGGAAGGAGTACATCCCGGACTCGGGAGGGGCGGGCGAGCACAGGGGCGGCCTGGGTCAGGTGATGGAGATTTCGCACGCGGAGGGCGCCCCGTTCGCCGTTTCCAAGATGTTCGAGCGGGTACGCAACGCCGCACGGGGGCGCGATGGGGGCGGGGCGGGAGCCGCCGGGCGGGTCCACGTGCCCGGCGTGGGCGACCTGCGGGTGAAGGGGCGCGAAGTCGTGCCGCCCGGACACCGGATCGTGCTGGAGACGCCGGGGGGTGGCGGGCTGGGGGATCCGAACGACCGCAGCCGCGACAAGGTGCGGGAAGATGTAGCAGACGGTCTCGTGAGCGCAGGGGCGGCCGAACTTCACCCCCCTGGGCAAGCGGGCGCTACCCGTCCGGACAGGCCGGATACATAACCAGCGACTCCAGGTCCTGCTTGATCGCCTCATACAGGCTCTCGGGCGTCGTTGGCGTTTCGTTTTCGATCCAGCCGCCGCACCGGGCTCCCGCGGACATCCGTCCCTCGTAGCGGACGCGGCCGGTCTCGTGATACACCGTCAGTTCGCCCTCCCAGGTTCCATCGCGCAGCGTCGCCTCGAGCAGCGGACGCCCTTCTTCGCCGGGGAAGTTCCGGAAGACCCTCCCCGAATAGGGAAGCATGGTGCCGGGGTCCAGATAGGTGGAGTCCTGAACGACGAGTTCCCCGATCTCCCGTGGGGGTTCCCGACACGCGGAGAGTGCAAGCGCCGGGAGGCACAGGCCAAGTGCGGCGAGCCGCGGCGCAGCGTGGCGGGCGGGTCTTGAAGCAGGGCCCGGGTTCCTTGCAGATTGTGTGCACGCCCGGTGGGGCGCGACTCTGGAAAACGTGGACCAATGCCGAGGAAACATGAGTATCAACCTAGCCGATGACGCCATCCACGCGCTAAACCGTGCTGCCGCGGCGGCCGCGCGCGAGGGCATGGACTCGATCACTCCCCGGCATGTTCTCGCCGGGATCATCTCCCAGGGCGATCCGGACCTTCTGAGGGTCCTCGATCGCCTTGGCCTGGATCCGCACGCCCTGCCGCAATCGATGCGCAACCTTCCCCAGACCTACGAGGGACACCTCCCCTTCACACCCGCATCTCACGACGTGCTCGGAGCCGCGGTGGGTTTCGAGTCGGGGTCCGACGGCATCGCGACGACCAGTGGTCACCTTCTGTTGGGGGTCGTGCAGGCCGGTGACCCGGAGTCGCGGGCGGCGCTGGAGCCGTGGGGGCTGGACGAGGCGGCCCTGGAACGGGCGCTCCGGCCCGAACCATCGGGCGCCGCGGTCGAAGAGTGAAAGCGATGATCGCAGGCGGCGCGGCCGCCTTCGTCGGCTTGGCGCTGGCATGTGGAGCGCCGGCGGAGTCGGATTCCGACACGGGGTCGCCGGCCTCCGATGATCCCTTCGCGGCGACCCCCGCAGACGGCAGTCTCCCTCGGTTCGGTCCGGCGCCGGCCGACTACCGCCCCACCGCGGCCGGAGCTCCATCCACGGACATCTGGGTCGGCCGGATCGAGCGAGACGACGACGGCGTGGTCGCCATCACCGGCCTGTCCAACGCCACCGACCGGGACGGATACGACAATCAGCCGTCCTTCGATCCCTCCGGCTCCGCTATCTACTACACCTCGGCCGTGGATTCGACCCAGACCGAGACCTTCCGGTACGTCCTGGACAACGGCGCTGTCGAACAGGTTACGCGCTCCACCGACGTCAGCGAGTTCTCCCCCATCGTGATCCCGGGTCAGGACGCACTCTCGGCCATCCATGAGTTCAGGGGCCTGCAGTTTCTGTGGCGCTACACCGTGGACGGCTCCTCGCTGGGCGCGATCTTCGCGACCGCCGAGCCGGTGGGGTACCACGCGTGGGCCGACGGCCGGACAACGGCGATGTTCATTCTGGGCGATCCTCCCACGCTTCAGGTCGGGGACGCGATCTCCGGGGAAATCCGTACCGTTGCGGAGCACCCCGGCCGGTCGATCCACCGGATTCCGGGATCGAACGACATTTCCTTCGTGCGCAAGGTCTCGGACGACGAATGGTGGATCGAGCGCCTGGATCCGGGGTCGGGCGAGACCGAGCCCCTCACGCGGACGCTGCCCGGGCGCGAAGACTACGCCTGGACCCCCGAGGGCGAAGTCCTTATGGGGGACGGTTTCGGGCTCTTCGCGTGGATGTCCGGGGGTGACTGGCGCGAAGTCTCGACGTTGGATCCCCTCGGTGGCGGAGAGATCTCCCGCCTTGCCGTCAGCCCGGATGGCACACGGATCGCCGTGGTGAGGAATCGATGACGTCCGCGACCGCCACCGCAGTGCGCATGTTATCGTTGAACGTGGAGGAAACAACGGTCCGGCGCGAGGCGTACGTTCCTGGAGACGCGGGCAGTTCCGGGTCGAAACCCGTATAGGAAAGAGGGACAGGCATCATGGTGGGAGAGTTTTTCAGTTGGTACGTGACTTCCGTGGGCGAGTTCTGGAGCTCCGCCATCAGGATCGGCCTCCCCCAGATCCTCCTGGTGGTGCTTGTCATCTGCTGGCTTCGCAGGAAAGGCTGCGGAAAATCGAGCGACGAGTCCTGTTGCTGGAATTGGTCCTGGGGATTCGGCTCGTCCGGCGACGAATCGGGCTCCTCCTGTTGCCCGTCGGAAGGGTGCGGCTGCACCTGCGGCCAGTGCTGCTGCCAGGCCGCTTCGCACGACGACGGCGGGGACGGCGCCGACCACGACCACGAGTGACCGCTCGCTCCATCCGGTCATCGCATCCGGCCCTTCTGACACTCCTCGCCGCAGGCGCCCTGCCGTGTTCCCTGATGGGCCAGGACGCCCGCACACGCGCTGACCCGGACGACCCGCCAGGCACCGGTGCCCTGACCATACGGGCGGTACGCGCCCCGCAGCCCCCCACCATCGACGCCATTCTCGACGAGCCCTTCTGGCAGGAGATCGAGCCGGTCACCGACTTCCGCCAGCGCGTTCCCGTCGACGGCGCCCCGTCCTCCGAGCTGACCGAGCTTCGGGTGGCCTTCGACGAGAACAACCTGTACTTCGCCATCGTTCTCCACGACCGCGACCCGGCCGGCATCCGGCGCAGCATACTGCACCGCGAGGGCAGGATCGACCAGGACGACAACATCCGCATCGGGCTCGACACGTACAACGACAAGCGCAACGCCTACATCTTCGAGATCAACCCCTTCGGCACCCAGGGCGACGCGCTGATCACCGACGAGTCCATGACCCTCTCGGACTGGTGGTGGGAAGGCGTCTACGAGAGCCAGGCGAGGATCACGGACGAGGGATGGGTGGTCGAGGCGGCCGTCCCGTTCACGACAATCCGCTTTGCGGACGCCGAAGCTCCCGAGATGGGGATCCTCATGGAGCGCACCATCCGGCGCAAGAACGAGATGGTGTACTTCCCGCACATCGGCCAGGAGTTCAGCCGCGCCCTCAGCCAGGTCTCGCAGTACGCCACGCTGACGGGTCTCGAAGGCCTGCGCCGCGGGCGCTACATGGAGGTGAAGCCCTTCGCCATCACGGGCCGGTCGGTCACCGGACGGCAGGGTGAAACCACCGGTGCGACAGAAACCCAAAACGACCTGGGTCTTGACTTCAAGTACTCGATCACCTCGAATCTGACGCTCGACGCGACCGTCAACCCGGACTTCGCCCAGGTCGAGGCCGACAATGTCCAGATCAACCTGAGCCGCTTCAGTCTGTTCTTCCAGGAGAAGCGCGAGTTCTTCCTGGAGCGCGCGGGGCTCTTCGACTTCGGCGATCCGGAGGAGACGCAGGTCTTCTTCAGCCGGCGAATCGGCATCACCAACGACATCGTCGGGGGCGGACGGCTGACCGGCCAGGCCGGGCCGCTTTCGGTGGGTGCCCTCAGCCTCTACACCGACGACGCCCGCGATGCGGCGGGCCGGACGATTGCCGGCGGCCTCAATTCCGTCCTGCGACTTCGCGCCGATCCGTTGCCGAGAACGACCGTGGGAGGGATCTTCGCTTCGCTCGAAACCGACGAGGGCGGCAACAGGGTGGTGGGCGGGGACGCCCAGTTCCGTTTCGCGGGCTCCAGCTACCTGGAGGGCTGGGTTGCGCGCTCCTCGGATTCAGGCGGGTTCGCCCGGGATGTCGCAGCAGGCAACCCCCAGACTCCGGGAAGCTTGTCCTCGACCGGGGAGACGACACGGTCCTCCACGGCGCTCTCGATTGCCAGCGAGATCCGCAGCAGTCTTCTGTCTGGCGGAGGGGGTTTCACTCGAATTCCCGCCGACTTCGATCCCGCACTCGGTTTCGTCCACCGTCGGGACATGAGCCGGTCCGAGATCGGTGGATCCTTTTTTCCCCGCTTCGAGCAGAGCGACTGGGCGCGTCAACTGGTAATCGTGGGACAGGGTGAGCGCATAAAGGGACTGGATGGCAAGAAGCAGAGCACCTTTCTCCTCTCGCACAACATGCTGACCCTCGAATCCGGCCACCGGGTCATGGTCAACATCACTCGCCGCTCCGAAGTCCTCTACGAATCCGCGCGCATTCAGGGGCGCGAACTGTCACCCGGCGACTACGTGTTCAGCGGCGCGCAGATCCGGTTCGACACCGACACCAGCCGGCGTTTCTCGGCGCGGGGAGGCTATTCCCGGGGCGGCTTCTGGGGAGGAACCGGCACCGAGGCGGCGATCGGCGGAATGTGGAAGACGGGACCCTACCTCACGCTCAGCGGCGACTACACCCGGAACGACATCAGCCTGCCCGTGGACAACGGCGATTTCACCACCAGCCTCTTCAGCATGAGCGTCCTGGCCGCCGTCAGCCGGTCCCTCTTCGCCAACGCGCTGGTCCAGTACGACGACGTGTCGAACGTGGTCCAGGCCAACGTGCGCATCAACTGGATCCACACCCCGGGCAGCGACCTCTTCGTGGTGTTCGACACGGGGTATCTGACGGGCGACCTGCTGGACCCGAGGACGGAACGCTGGCAGCGGCGGACGGGGGTTGTGAAGCTGACCTACATGAAGGCGTTCTAAAAGGGCGATCAGCCCCCGCAACACCGGGGTGAGCGTTGGCGGCGCATTTGGGCTGCGACTATGATTGGCCTTGGCCCGCCCCCAACTCCGCGCACAGATCCACCAGGGTCACGGCCTCGATTCCGTCGCGCAGCGGATAGCTCTCATCGCCTCCGTGCACCACGAGCCGACGATCGGGCCTCACATCGTCGCAGGCGGTGTGGAAGCCGCGCGAGACCTTGGGCGCCGAACTCCGCTTGATCCCTACAGCCCAGACCTCCCCGCCGCCCAACTCCAGGACCAGATCGATCTCGGCGCCTCCGGTGCTCCGATAGTAGGCGTACGAGACGTGCGCCGGCATTCCGCTCAGGATGTTCTCGATGACGAAGCCTTCCCAGCTGCCGCCGGCTACCGGATGACCGAGTAGCGCGTCGTATGAATCGATCCCGAGCAGGGCGTCGCCGCGATGCCATAGATCTTCCGTGTCCGTGTCGGACGCCTCCCGCACGTTCACGGGCTGCATTTCACAGTACGCGACGCGCCCCGCCAGAGTCTCTCCGGTCTGCCGGAGGAGATCGATCGACGCGGAGCCCAGCAACAGAAAGTGGCCCGTGCGCCGACTTTCACGCCTGCGCTGGTCGATTATGCCTCTCAGCGGCTCGAAGAGCCCTGCAGCGCGCTGTATCTCGTCGAGGACGACGAGGCGGTCCGCGTTTCGCTCGCAGTACTTGTGGACATCGGTGAGCTTCGCACGATCACGCGGATCCTCAAGGTCGAGGTTGGTGCCGCGCCACTCACGGACGAACTCCAGGGCAACGGTGGTCTTGCCAACCTGGCGCGGCCCGGTCAAGACGACGGCTGGAGCCCTGGCCAGCAGGCGTGCCACCCGGCCCTAGATGGCCACGCCCGACGCCACCAGGGGGATGAAGGCGTCGATCTGCGCGAGGTGGTCGCACGTGGTCAACTGGTCGAAGCTCGCCAGAGGTATGTCGATGCCGACCCACTGGGTCAGCCTCGGTCTGTCAAGCGCGGGCGGTGGGACAGTGGTGCGAGCCTCCGGTTAGTCGTGTGCCCCTTCGGCGAGGGACCGGGCCCACTCCGGCACGACGGACGGGTCGATATCGAACACGGCAAGACCAACCGTGAAGACCACGGTCGCGATCACCACCACCCCGATAAGGTTCAGGACGATGCCCGTGCGGGCCATCTGGCCCACCGTGATCCGGTCGCTGCCGAAGACGATCGCGTTGGGCGGGGTCGCCACCGGCATCATGAAGGCGCACGAGGCCGAGAGTGTGGCGGGGATCATGAGGACGAGCGGGTGCGTGCCCGTCACGACCGCCACCGATGCCAGGATCGGGAGGACCATCTCGGTGGTCGCGGTGTTGCTGGTGAACTCGGTGAGGAAGGTGAGGGCCGCGCAGACAAGCAGGATCATCACGAAGACGGGGAGGTTCCCCAGCACCTCGAACTGGCGGCCGATGAGTTGCGCGAGCCCGGTCTCCTGGAAGCCGGCCGCCAGCGCGAAGCCGCCGCCGAAGAGGAGGACGATGTTCCAGGGCAGCCGGGGGATCACGTCCGGACCCATGACCCGGGTGGCGCCCCCCTTGCGGTTGCGTGCGGGGATGAAGAAGAGGACGGAGGCCAGCGCGATCGCCACGGTGCCGTCGTCGATCATCCCCGGGTCGGGCAGGAGGCGGGACCAACCCGGAAGGGTCAGGAAGCCGAGTTGAAGGTCGACCCTGAAGACCCACAGCAGCGCTGTCGAGACGAACACGGCCAGCACGGCCCGTTCCTCGAACGAGACCGTGCCGAGACGGGCGCGTTCCGTCTCGACCACCCGCCGATCGACGGTGACCCCCTCCGGGACGCGGTGGAAGACCCGCGTGATCATCACCCAGGCCACCACGAGCATGATCGCGCCCACCGGGAGCGCCATGACAAGCCACTGCCCGAAGGCGATGGCCGGGGCGTCAGGGAAGAGGATCTCGAAGATGCGGACGAAGGACAGGTTCGGGGGCGTGCCCACAAGGGTCGTGAGCCCCCCCACGGTGCAGCCGTACGCGATTCCGAGCATGAGCCCCACCGAGAAGTGGCGCGCCTGATCCAGTCCCGCTTCGCTCTCGATCTGCAGGACGATCGCCAACCCGATGGGCACCATCATGACGGCCGTCGCCGTGTTGGAGATCCACATCGAGAGGAAGGCGGCGGCGACCATGAACCCGAGGACGATCCGCGCGGGGCCGCCCCCGACCGCGTGGATGATGTTGAGCGCGATGCGGCGGTGCAGATCCCACTTCTCCATGGTCAGAGCGATCATGAAGCCGCCGAGAAAGAGCACGATCGTGCTGTTGAAGTAGATCGGTGCGGTATCGCTCCCGGACATGATTCCCAGAAGCGGGTAGAGCACCAGCGGCAGCAGCGCGGTGGCGAAGAGGGGGATGGCGTCGGTGACCCACCATACGGCCATGAGGACGGCGACCGCCGCGAGGCGGCTCGCAGGTACGTTCCCGGCATCGACCGGGAAGATGAGCAGGAGGATGCAGGCCGTGCCGCCAAGCCAGAGGCCGAGCGCGCGTCCCTTGCTCGTGGTCTGTCGTTCAACCGCCATGATGTGTTCGCCTGGTGGTGGGACCCGGGTGACCGGGTCGGAAGTCTATCAGCTTGGAAGCGATGGGGGGTGAGGGCATGGCGTCTTGCCGTGCTCGGATCATGCGCCGCACAAGGGGCCGGGACGACCGCCGCCGCCCCGGCCCCTGTGACCCGCCGCGTGCCTGCGGCGAGGCTTCCGAGTCCGGTCGCTGACTACCGGTTCGTACCCTCCCTGCTCTCGTTGTCCTGAGCCATGGCCGCACGCCTGGCGAGCTCCGCTTCGTACTGCTCTTCCGTCAGGTACGTGATGTCGACCCACGCGTGGGCCATCTCGTCGACCGTGCGGTCGCCCCAGCCCACCCACTGCGTGTGGTCCGGGTTGTTGGGGTTCTCGGGCGTGTTGTCGTGCCAGGCCGTGAAGACGAGCGTCGTCCCCGCGGGAAGGAGCGGAGCTGCATGGTCCGCGTAGATGTAGTTGACGTGCCAGTTCCATTGGAAATCACTGACCTGGCTCAGAATCTCCTTGCGACCGTCGGGGTAGATGGCCGCCATGGACATGGTCTTGCCGCGCATGTGCATGTGAGGCTGGTAGTTCTCGAGCCGGGTCGGCCACCTGAGCACATGGAAGTCCTGGGTCACCGCAATCTCACCCGGCGCGATGTCGAGCCCGTCGCCGGTCGCGTTGAACATCCGCAGGCGGGTGCGGTTCTGGGGCACCTCGTCCTTCGGATAGAACCAGATGCCGAGTTCCACGTATGTGTCCGGGACCTCCCTGCCGATGGCGTGCATGTGTACCTCCCAGCGAATCCTGGAACCCGGCAGCATGAGCTTGCCGGCACCGTCGGGGAAGATCTCGCCGACCTTGCCGACAGCCCACTCCATGAAGAGCCCGGGACCTCCCATGGAACGGCTGCTGGTCGCGAGCGCGGCGGTCTCCGGGGTCATCTCGTCGGGGTCCTCGTCCTGAATCAGATACGCCAGCGTATGATGGACGACGCTCCGGCCATCGGGGTAGGACGGCCGGATCTCGATCGCCTTCACCCAGCGCTCTTCGGTCAGGCCGGTCTCGGTCTCGGGGCGGAACCACTTGTCCATGGTCTCCGCGGCCAGGGTGTAGGGCTCGGATTGAACGATCAGGTCGGGTTCGCCGAACTGTTCCGAGAACTGCCAGACGGTCGGGTCCGGGAATTGGGCCGGAGGCGGCATGTCGGCCTCGTCGCCGAAGGGCATGTCGCTTTCGAGCCATGTGACGAAAGTCTCCAGTTCTTCGTCCGTCAGACCACGGTCATTCTTGAACTCCTGGATTCCCACGGACCGGTCGATGTGCCACGGCGGCATGATTCGCGCCGCCACCTTTTCCCGAATACGGGGCGCGTATCGCTTGACCGCGTCGTAGGTCATCAGCGCCATCGGCGCGATGGACCCGGGCTGGTGGCAGATCTGGCAATTCTGTTGGAGAATCGGTGCAACGTCCCTGGCGAATGTCGGGTGATCCTGCGCACCGGCCGGTGCTGAACCTGCGACAACGGTCCAGACGACCGCGAGGCAGATGGTCGTCGGCCCGCGAATGGTTCTTCCACCGTGCATGCGATTTCTCCTGATCGTCAGTGAGTGACGTGTACTCTCACGAATCCGTTGGTCCAGCAGCATTGGGCGTGTCCTGCTCTCGACACTCCCGAAACATCGTTTGCTCGAACGCGCAGCACGTACTTCCCCGGCTCCGCGAACGTCGCCATGGTCGTCATCCTGCCCCCCGAGATCGGTGCCTCGCCCTCGGTCTCGCTGAAGGTGACCTGGCCGGGCCCCTGGTGCTTGAACCACGTCAAATCGACGGCCGATCGAGTGGCCCTCCCGGATCGGCCCCGCCCATCGTCGCGGGCCCACACGGTCACCGGGACGGGTGTCCCCGCTCGGGCCTCGACCGGTTCGCTCCAGATTCCGGCAGGTCCGGCGCCCTCCGGACCGCCCTCGGAGAAGGCGAGTACCGGTGGCGTGTTGCCGGATCCCGCCTCACCCTCGAGCGCGTCGATCTGCCAGTCCGTGTGGAGCGTCCCCGGAATCGAGTAGCGCTCTCCCCGGAAGTCGATCGTCCACACCACCGCGTTGTCGCCGAAGTCGGCGGGGACGGTCACCGTGAAGACGCCCCAGTGCCGGCGAGGACTGAATTGCGTGGGCTGGGGGCCGTCGAAGTCGGCGGGCTCGATGTGGTTGCCGGCTCCGGCGGGGATCTCGACCACTTCTTCGAAATTCCGGTTGAAGTAGCCGAAGGAGAGGCTGAAGCTACCGTCGGCGTTTTGATACCAGCCCTCGAAGGCGGGTGTGACCGACAGACCCGTGGCAGTTCGGAATCCGAGCGGAATCTGGGCGGAGATGGGGTCGGGGGACGTCAGGCCGGCGCACAGCGCAAAGGCGGCCGCGCAAACGATGGACCGGGGTCTTGGCATGCGGGGTCGTGGCATCGGGGACTTGGGGGGGAATTGTATACTGACATTAGGGAACTTGGAAGTCGGGCGCAAAGCCTGTGCCTTCACCGCGTGCCGAGATGAGCTGGCGTCGGACGCGCCGGGAGACTATGGTCGGGTCCGGGCGTCCCATCATGCGCGCCGTGAGCTGCGCGGTATCGGCGGAGAATTGCGATGAACACGAAGATCGAAGCTGGTGCGCATGGGCCTGGGCGCGGTGCGGTTGTCGCCGTTGCGCTTGGCCTCTTCGCCTGTGAAACACCCGCCGACGACCCCTCATTGGTTGTGCGGCGGGACAGCGCCGGCGTGGAGATCGTGGAGGCGCTGCGTCCGGCATGGGGCGATTCGGACGGGTGGCGGATCGATCCGGAGCCGATCGTTGATCTTGCAATGAGCGGGAGTGGGCCCACTCACGAGTTTGCCAGGGTGCTCGGGATGGCCCGCCTGTCCGATGGGTCGATCGCGCTTGCCGACGGGGTGATGAACGAGCTCCGCCTGTATGCGCCGGACGGCGGTTTTGTCGGCTCCGCGGGCCGCGCGGGCGAGGGCCCGGGCGAATTCAGCGGTGGCATGTACGAGATGGTGATGGCCGCGGGCGATACGATGTGGGTGCGCGACTGGGGTCGCCGGGTGTCGATGTTCGCCCCCGACCTCACCCCGGTTCGCACATTCGGCCTGACGTCTCCGATCAGCGGAATCCATGACCTCGAGGACGGAACAATGATCGTGGGATTCCACCTCCCGTTCGGCGAGGGTTCGGATGTCGACGGGTTGATTCAAACGCCGACCGCGTTGTGGCGCTTCGACCTTGAAGGGAATCGCCTGGACAGCATCGGGGGTACGGACGGCTATACGGACTACGTCAGGGAGTCCAGCCGGGGCGGGGTCATGAGTATTGCAACCCTTTTCCCGGTGAAGGCCCAGGTCGCCACGCACGGCGGTATGCTGTTCGTGGGCAACGCGGACGTCATGGACGTGGAAGAACGCACCGCAGCCGGCGATCTGGCCCGCATCCTGAGGGTCCGTGACTATGACCTGGGATTATCCGCGGCTGAACTACGCGCCGAACGGGACGACTTCCTTGGCGACAATCCGTCGGCGCTGCTCCAGGAAGTGGCGGAACGCACACCCGCGTCGGGCAAGCGGCCGGCCTACGCCGACATGATCGTGGATCCTGCGGGGGCCATCTGGCTCCAGCGGTTTCGGGGCGACAGCGAAATGGACAACCCCGACCGGTGGCTTGTGCTGAACGCCGATGGGGTCTGGCTCGGGAGCGTCGAAGTCCCGGAGAGGTTTCAGATCCTCGACATCGAGACGGACGCGGTGCTGGGCGTCTGGCGAGACGAGTTGAACGTCCCTCATCCGCAGGCTTTGCCGTTGCACAGGAACTGACGCGGGGCCCATGGCCGGCCAGGTGCGACTTGCCGTTGTGGTGGTGTCCCTCGGCTTGCTGTCCTGTGGCGACGCAGGGGGCGGCGACCATCCTCTGGTCGAGCAACGGGACAGTGCCGGAACGCTCATCGTTGAGGCGTTGCGTCCGGTCTGGGGCGACGCGGACCCGGCGCGGTGGACCATCGACCCGGATCCCGCCGTCGACCTTACCGTGAGCGGCACCGGATCGGACCACGAATTCTACCGGGTGCGCGGCATGGCGCTCCTCTCGGACGGGTCGGTGGCGGTCGCGGACGGGGGCTCGAACGAGGTCCGGCTCTACTCTGACGACGGCGGCTTTCGCGGCTCGGCGGGTGGGGAGGGCGAGGGTCCCGGAGAGTTCGACATGATCCGGGGATTGCAACGCGGGCGTGGCGATACCCTGCTCGCGCTCGACCGATCCGATCGCGTCGCGGCGTTTGCGCCCGATCTCACCTTCGTCGCCAGTTCCCGGCTGGCACCCTTTTCGGAGGCAATCTACGATCTTGATGACGGTACGATGGTCGTGGAGACCGAAACCATGTCGCTGGAGATCTACGAGGGCGGCGGGTTGGTGCGCAGGCCCAGGGTTCTATGGCACTTCGATCCGGGGGACGAGCGCATCGACAGCATCGGCGAGACCGCGGGCACCGAGGAGCACGTGGTTGTTTCCGGAGAACGCCAGGGGCAAACCGGCACCCTCTTCGGCAAGAGTGCGCAGATCGCCACGCACGGTGGAAAGATCTACCACGGCCGGGCGAACGCGATGGAGGTGGAGGAACGTACGGCGGCGGGCGACCTGGTCCGAATTCTGCGGATCCGTGACTTCCCGCTGCTCTTGACCGCCGAACAGATCAGCGCGGAGCGAACAGCGATGCTGGGCGAGGAATCCGTGTCCTGGTGGCGGGACGTCGTAGCCCAAGTGCCCGCGCCGTCGACCCGGCCTGCCTACGACGACATCATTTCGGACCCGACCGGCGCGCTCTGGCTCCGCCCCTTCCGCGGTCGCAGCGAATTGGAGGGGCCGGAGACGTGGCATGTGATCACGACGGACGGAATGTGGCTCGGTGGCGTGGAGATTCCCGAGAACTTCCGTGTCATGGACATCGGGATGGACGCTGTGCTCGGAGTCCGGCGGGATGAACTGGACGTCGAGCACCCGCAGGTGCTGCGGCTCCGCCGGGAGTGAGTCCACGGTATCCGGGCCTTGCCCGCCGGGCGTATCGAGCCGAGCGCCGTCTTTCCTCCTACCGCACCAGATGCAGCTCCGTCTGCCTCCTCAACGACCAGCGGATCTCCCCGTCCGCGGTGATCTCTGCTTCTTCCTCCTGGGCCATCCTGACGGGCTGCCCGTCCCACTCGGGCACGGGTGTGGTGACCTGTAGTTCGGTGGAGAACCACATGCTGGGGATCACAAACGGGTCGCCGCGTCCCGGGACGCCCGTCTGGTAGTCCCAGAGGCCGATCAGGGGGCCCGCTCCGTGGCCGTGATCACCGATCGGGTGGGTGTACATGGTGCCGTTGAGCCCCTCGGCGCGCATCTTCTCCAGCACCGAGGCCAGGATTTCGTTCCCGCTCCGCCCCACCTTCGTCTCCTCCAGCAGGATGTCCTGCAGACGGTTCGAATTGGCGAGCGCCTGCCGCAACCCTGCCGGCGCTTCGGTTTCGCCTTCGCGGAGGACATAGGCCATATGCTGCGTGTCGGTCGCCAGTCCGAGCGCGACGATCCCGAAGTCGCAGTGCAGCACGTCGCCCCGCTCGATCACCGGGGGGTCCGAACCGGCCATTGACGCGCCCCGGCGCTGCACCGAGACCGATGGCTGGAACCACGAGCCCAGTCCCAGATCGTGTACGCGCTGGCGCATCCACCACACCACGTCCGCGGTGGTCGTCCTGCCGGGCTCGATCACGACGTCGGAGAAGGCCGTGGCGATGATCTCGTGCACGATCGCCTGCATCTTGCGGTAGACGGGGGTCATCGCGGGGACGCGCATGGCCAGGTAGTCGATCGCGAGCAGCGGCTCCCGCACGACCCGCCCCGCCAGATCGGGGCCGAGCGCCTCTTCCATCTGCTCCCACTCGCCTGCCGTGAGACCATCGGCGAAGTTGTGGTCGTGTGAAATATTGACCGCGATCCGCGCGGGGTCGCGCTCGCGCACCATGCGGGCGAAGAGATCCCACTGGTCCTTGCCCCAGAGTTCGGCAGAGCGGCCGTCGGGGGCTGTCGCGGTGGCACGCACGGCCTCGTAGGCGCCGCCCTGGGACGTGCCTCCAAGCGCGAGCCGCTCCACACCGTCGGCCGGGCCGCGATCGTGGAACATGTAGATCGTGCGGCGCCGCGCGGCGAAGGTGGTGGGCGAGACGAGAGCCGGAAAGACGGGATCCTCGTTGTACTCGCGCATGGTCACGACCCACATGTCCACGCCGTGCTTCCGCATCAGCATGGGCAGGTTCTTCTCCAGCCGCTCTTCGAGCCAGGCCTGCTGCGTGCGTGCCTGCTCGCGCAGAGTGCCGAAGGGCCGCTCGGGGTGGTAGTCACGGGCCTGGCCGGAGAGGGGGGCCGCGGGAAACTGGAGGAGGACGGCCAGGCAGAGGGCCGGGACGCAGGCGAGTGTTTGACGATTGATCGGGCTGGTCATCGTGTCGCTCATCGGGTTGCGGGGTCGGTTGCACCTGACCGAATCAGGTCCAGGACTTCGGCCACTATCGCGTTCCCCTTGTCGCGGGCGTAGAACCTGCGGGTCTCGGCGTATCGCGGGGTGGGATCCATCTTCATCCCCTCTTCCATCACCCACTTCTGGAGTACCGTTGGCCGAGGTCCCCACCAGCCCCGTTCCCGGTAGTCCTCGTCGAGGAGGATCACCACCGGAATCGAGCGGCTCCGTCCGTTGGTCAGGTGCGCGTCCATCAAATCGAGATTCTCATCTCTGTTCAGCACGCGCAGCTCGACACGGTCCAGTGCCTCGGCCAGGCGGGCGACCACGGGGAGGATGTTGACCGCATCCCCGCACCAGTCCTCGCTCAAGGCAAGAAGGCGCCACGCGCCGGGGAGGGCGCGGGCTTGCTCGACAACGTCGTCGGGCAGTCGCACCCGCTGATAGACGCCGTGCCACAGCTCCTCGTTCTTGCGGACGGTCTCCAGGTAGGCGGGGAAGGGGAGGGCGGATTCGAATCTGTCACGCATGGGTTTCTCTTGTTTGCGGCGGGCTGCCGGTGCGGATCCGGAGCAGCCCTTCCTGGGCGGCCGACGCGACCACTTCTCCGTCGCGAGTGAAGAAAGTTCCCCTCGCGAAGCCTTTGGCGCCATGGGTCACGGGGCTGTCCACCACGTAGAGGAGCCACTCGTCCGCGCGGAACGGGCGGTGGAACCAGAGTGAGTGGTCCAGCGAAGCTACCATGAGATCCTTGTCACGAACGTTGCGGCCGTGCGGCTGCAGCGCTGTCGCCAGGATCCCGTAGTCGGAAGCGTATGCCAGAGCGGCCTGGTGATGCACCGGGTTGTCGTCCAGTGGCTCCACCGTCTTCACCCAGGTATGGCGGACGGGATCGCGCGGAGCCGGGTCGAAGGAGTCGTAGGGATCTACCTGCCGGAAGTCGATGGGCCGGTCCTGGGTCAGGACCTCCCTGACGGATTCGGGAATCCGGCCGGCCTCCCCGCGCAGAATGTCCAGGTCCGAGCGCACGTCTTCGGGGGGCGGCACGTCGGGCATGGGTGCATGGTGCGACAAGCCGGCCTCGGTCCGGTGAAAGGAGGCCGACAGCGTGAAGATGGCCCTGCCGTGCTGAATGGCCCGTACATTGCGCGTGGTGAAGCTCCGGCCGTCGCGAAGGCAGTCGACGAAGTAGACCACCGGGATGGCCAGGTCGCCCTCGAGGATGAAATAGCCGTGCAGCGAGTGCGCCGAGCGGTCCGCGTGCTCGATGGTGCGCCGGGCCGCCACCAGCGCCTGCGCGAGGACCTGTCCGCCAAAGATTCTTCCGGCACCGAGGTCGCGGTTCTGGCCGCGATAGATGTTGCTCTCGATGGGTTCGAGGTCGAGCAGCTCGATCAGGGCTTGGGTGGAACGGGCCATGGGCTCATGATACCGAAAAGCGGCCAGGCGTGCATCGTGGGCACCGGCGGCCGTTACTTTTCGGGTATGCCCTTCCTCTCCCTGCCCATGCGCGATCCAAGGCCAGGATCCCCCCTCCGCCACCTCGCGTGGCCCGTCCTGGTCATCGCCCTCGCGGCGCCGACGCGGTCCGCCCCCCCCGCCCCGGCCCAGCTCCCCCCATCCGACCCGGCCCCGCTCCCCCCACCCGACCCGGTCACGCGGCCCGCCGTCGATGTCGTCGAGCTCACGGCGGTCCGGGTCCACCAGGACCTGCTCGCGTCCAGGTACACGGTCACGGAACTCGTTCAGGCGTTCCTGGACCGGATCGCGCGGTACGAGGACCACTACAACGCCTTCATTTCGATGAATCCGGAGGCGCTGGCCGTGGCGGCCACGCTGGACGAAGAGCTGCGCGCCTCGGGCCCGCGCGGCCCTCTGCACGGCGTCCCGGTCGTGATCAAGGACAACCTCGACTACGCGGGGCTGGTGACCACGGCGGGCTTCAACGGCTTCAGTTCTGCGACCGGGGGCATCGACATGGTGCCCGGGGACGACGCCGCCGCCGTGCAGCGGCTCAAGGACGCCGGCGCGGTCATCGTGGGCAAGACGAACATGCCTGACTTCGCCGGCCACGGGACCCGCACTCGCAGCTCGGTGGCCGGTGAGACGCTGAACCCCTACGCGACCGACCGCGTCCCGGGCGGATCGAGCGGGGGCACCGCGACTGCCGTCAACGCCAGCTTCGCGGTGCTGGGCCTCGGAACGGAGACCGGCGGCTCGATCCAGAATCCCGCCGCCGCCCAGGCACTGGTCGGGTTCAAGCCGACCTTCGGGCTGGTGCCTCTGGAGGGTGTAGTGCCCATCGACGCCACCTACCGGGACGTCGTGGGGCCGCTCACCAGGACGGTGCGCGACGCCGCACTGACCCTCGACGTCATCGCCGGGCCCACCGTGGACGATCCGGCCACCTTTGCCGCTGCGGAGCACATCCCCGAAGCGGGCTATTCGGCGGCGTTGACCACGACCGCACTCGAAGGGAAGCGCTTCGGCCTCGTGGGCCCGGGTTGGCGGGAATCCTACCTGCCGCTGGCGCCCGAGACCGAAGTCCTGTACCGGGAAGCCGTTGCGGCACTGCAGGCCGAAGGGGCCGACGTCGTCGAGGATCCCTTCGAGGACCGGGGATGGGTCGACCTCTACGGCGAGCGCCCGTCGGTTCCGACCGTGGGGAGCCACGACCTTCTCGCATACCTGCAGGGCCTCGGACCGGGCGCCGCCTTCCACACCGTGGAGGAGTGGGAGGCGCTTTCGGGACGCCAGTTCCGGGGTGGGCGCGGGCGCAGACCTCCGGCCGCGCCGACCGCCACTGAAGAAGGGGACGCGTTCCAGGCCTGGCGCATGGAGATGCGTGCCCTGTTCAGAGCGGTCGTGGAAGACCACCAGCTGGACGGCCTTTTCTTCCCCCAGGCGGGAGAACCGATCCGCCCACTGGTGGAGGACCCGGAGCGCCTCGACTACCGGCCCAACAACCATGCCGAACTGCCAAGCAACATCATCAACGACATCGGCCTTCCAACCGTCACGGTTCCCTTTTCCTACTACGACGACGGAACCCCCTTCGTCCTGGCCTTCATCGGGGATCTTTGGACCGACGCCGATCTGCTCGCGTATGCGCACGACCTGGAGCGGGCGACCCAGGCTCGAGTGCCGCCGAAACTGACGGCAGAGCCGGGCAACCCGTGACCTGACTCCGCGTCGCACAAGGCGCCGGGTTGACTCGTTGTGGACGAATTGTCAACCACGCTTGCGTCTGCAGGCCGCGTTTCGCAGTCTCCCCAAGGCAAGATCCGTGACCGCTCGTTCGCAGTCGCGACGACGGCACGTCCGCACCCCAGCACGCCGGCCTCGTCCGGGTAAGGCAGCCAGATGTCCGCTTCACGCACGGTCGCACGATTCCCCCTCGTTCTTTTCGTCGCCGCCATGGCCCTCACCGTTCCCGTTCCCCCCGCCGCGGCTCAGGAAGCCCTGCCGGGCATCGCGGAAAAGACTGATGGCACCACTCCCATGGAGGGCTTCTTCAACCTCTACTGGGACGACGGCGAGGGGGTGCTATACTGGGAACTGGACCTCGGTGCCGGCGAATTCCTCTACCAGGTCTCGATGGGTTCGGGGCTGGGGTCGAATCCGGTGGGCATCGATCGCGGCCAGCTCCGGGGCACACATGTCCTGGAAGCCAGGCGGGTGGGACCACGGGTCCTGCTCATGGAGCCCAACTACCAGTTCCAGGCACGCAGCGACAATGCGACCGAAGTGCAGGCTGTACGGGACGCGTTCGCGCCGTCGGTCTACTGGGGGTTCGACATCGTGGCCCGGACCGGGGACAGGGTGCTGGTGGACGCAACGCCCTTCTTCCTCCGCGACGCACGCGACGTGATCGGGCAGATCGCCCAGCGCAACCAGGGCACCTTCCGCCTCGACGCGTCCCGTTCGGCCATTCACCTGCCCGCGACCCGGTCGTTCCCGGAGAACACCGAGGTCGAGTCACTCCTTACCTTCACCAGCGACAATCCGGGTGGACTGGTTCGCGGCGTGGCGATCAATCCCCAGGCCGTGACGTTGCGCCAGCACCATTCGTTCATTCAGCTCCCCGACGACGGCTACCGGACCCGGGTCGCGGATCCGCGCGTCGGCGTCAACGGTCCGACCCTCTTCGACTACGCGACCCCGATCGACGAAGACCTCCGCCTCCGCCTCGCCTCTCGTCACAGGCTCCAGAAGCGGAATCCGGGTCCGGGGCCGTCGGAGCCGGTGGAACCGATCATCTACCATGTGGATCCGGGCACGCCCGAGCCGATCCGCAGCGCCCTGATCGAAGGGGCTGCCTGGTGGGCGGACGCATTCGAAGCGGCCGGCTTCATCGACGGTTACCGCGTGGAGGTGCTGCCCGACGGCGTGGACCCGCAGGACATCCGCTACAACATGATTCACTGGACCCACCGGCGGACGCGGGGATACTCCTACGGGAACACGGTGACCGACCCCCGCACAGGCGAGATCATCCGCGGCGTGGTCAACCTTGGCAGCCTGCGGCTTCGCCAGGACTACCTTCACGGCCAGGGAATGGTCGCTCCCTTCGTGGGCACGGTCGGTGGCGGGTCGGCTGACGGCGGACCGCTCGGTGTGCAGGGGGGCGCGTCCGGGCACTCTCTTTCCTGCGGCATGGCCGCGGCACCCGCCTTCGAGTACCTCGCCCAGCTGGCCGGCAATTCGGACGCCGTCGAGATGGCGCTGGCCCGGGTGCGGCAGCTGTCGGCCCACGAAGTTGGCCACACTCTGGGCTTTCCGCACAACTACATCGCCAGCACGTATGGCCGCGAGAGCGTGATGGACTATCCGGCACCGTACGTCGAGATCGACGGTGACGGCGACCTGGACCTCTCCAACGCGTACGTGCAACGGATCGGCGAATACGACAAACTCTCGGTCGACTGGCTGTACCGCGAGTTTCCGGAGGGTACCGACGAGGACGCCGCTCTGGAAGAGATCGCCATGCAGGGTCTCCGTGACGGACTCCTCTTCATGGCCCACACGAACAACAACTTCATCGGCGCCGGCCACCCCTACGCGAGCGTCTGGGACAACGGATCGAACCTGGTTGACCACCTCAAACACGAGATCCGGGTACGCAACATCGGGCTGCGGGACTTCGGCGAGAGTGTGATCGGCACGGGTCGGCCGCTGTCGGATCTGGAGTTCGTGCTCCTGCCCTTGTACATGCACCACCGCTTCCAGCTGCGCTCCGGTGCGCAGAGCCTGGGCGGCGCGGACTACAGCTACGCACTCCGGGGCGACGGGCAGACGCCGGTGTCGATCGTGCCGGGCGAGGAACAGCGGGACGCGCTCGAGACAATCCTGTCGGCGCTGACGGTGGATTTCCTGGCCCTCCCCGAAGAGGTGGTCGCCATGATCCCCCCACCTGCGTTCCGGCACGGTGAGGGCGAGATCTTCGCGGGGCACACCGAGGTGCTCTTCGACCCGCTGGGCGCCGCCGAGGCCGCCGCCGACTTCACCGTGGGCGAGATCCTGCATCCGGCGAGGATGGCCCGCCTGGTGGTGTACGGAAGCATGGGCGACTACCCGGACCTGGAAGAGGTGGTGGACCGGCTCCTCGCCGCCACGTGGGGTGCCGCGAACGAAGGTGACGAATACCGCATGAGGGTTCAGCACGTGATCCAGCGGGCCGTGGTCGATCGCATGATGCAGGAAGCGGGGAGTGCGGGCACCATGACCGAGGCGCGAGCCGTGCTCTCGGACCGCCTGCACGACCTGGCCGGGCGCCTGGAAGCGCTGATGAACCCCTCGCCGCATGAGCGCCTGGTCGCAGCCGACATCCGCAGGTGGCAGGCCAGGATCGAGAATACCACGCCGGGCCCGTCGCTTCAGCTGCCGGCCGGGGATCCGATCGGGGGTTCCGCGACGACCGCGAAAGCGGTTCCGGGTCGGACGGGGCGTTAGCGGCGCGGCGCCTGGAAGCGGTATCCGAAGCCCCGGGCAGTCTCGATCCATTCGCCGGCCGTGCCGAGCTTGCCTCGAAGACGGCGCACGTGCATGTCCACCGTGCGAGTGTGGAGGCGGCCAGCTATCGCCGAGTCCACGTCCCAGGCCTCCTTGAGCAGTTGGTCGCGACTCTGCGTGCGGCCGCGACGCTCCATCAGTGTTCTGAGAAGCCGGAACTCGGTCGGGGTCAGCTGGATCTCCTCGCCCTCCAGGGTGACGATATGTGCACCGTCATCGAGCTTGAGCGGTCCCGCACGCAGAATCCTGCCTCCGCTAACGACGGACATGAGTTCGCCCTGTGCACGGCGGAGGATCGCGTCCACCCGGAGTACCAGCTCGCGGGGGCTGAAGGGCTTCGTGAGGTAGTCGTCGGCGCCCAGCTCCAATCCCTGGATTCGGTCGACCTGCTCCCGCCTGGCGGTGAGGATGAGAACGGGTACCGCTCGGGTTCGGGCGTCCGAGCGGATCGCTTTCAGGACATCGTCTCCGGACACGCCGGGCAGCATCCGGTCGAGGACCAGCAGGTCGGGCAGTTCGCGCTGCAGAGCGTCCAGAGCGGCCGTGCCGCTCAAGGCCGTCTCGACCCGGTATCCTTCCCGCGTGAGCTGGTACGCAATCAGAGCGGCGATCTCACGCTCGTCCTCGACGACCAGCACGCGGGGGGCCGCCGGCTTGCTTTCGTCCGTTGCGGGAGACGCCGACATGGCCGTGCCGACGGTGCCGGCTCTCCTGCGGTCGGATGGTGTCATGATCCGCCCCCTGGTGACGGGTCGCCGATGAGCGTCCGGTCCTCGCCGGTCACGAGTTCCGGGTCTTCATGGTAGTATCGGAAGATCTTGTATCCACCGCCTCTTTCCAAGACGCCCTTGAACAACGTCCCGGCTTGCCATGACCCGATCTCCGTGTATGATCCGCGAGGGCCGGCCGGTCGCACACACGATACAGGTCGGCGGCAACGTCGGCGCGAAGATGGAGCAACCCCCTTGAAACGACTGTCAGTCCGGCGCGAAACCGATTTCGAGTCGGCGGTCCGCAACACGGAGGGGGTTCAGCCCTGGCGGCGGCTTTTCCACTCGGGAGGCGGGTTGGCCATGATCGGCCTCGCGCATTTCGCGGGTGCGGACTCCGCCGTCATGCTGGCGATCGTTGGCGCGGGGGCCGGGGTGGCCCTGATCCTGGACGTGGTCCGTCTCCGTCTGGAGGCGGCCAACACCGTCTTCTTTCGCGTGTTCGCCGCCCTCGCCTCCCCGCGTGAAGCCGAGAAGATTGCGTCGTCGACATGGTTCCTGATCGGGGCGCTGATCCTTCTCCTGTTCGCACCACCCGGGCTGTTCATTCCTGCCATGCTCGTCCTCGCGTTCGCCGATCCGGCAGCGAGCGTGGTGGGCCGGCTCTGGGGTCGCCGGCGCCTGGGGAAGGGAACCTGGGAGGGGACGACGGTCTTTTTCCTCGTGGCAGTGATCGTCCTGACCCCGGTCGTGGGCTTCCAGCGCGCTCTCGTCGGTGCAGTTGCTGCCGCGGCGTTCGAGGTCCTTCCCAGTGGCGTCGACGACAACCTGCTGGTCCCCCTGGTCACTGCCGGAGCCCTCTGGCTTGCGGGAGGCGCTTTCGGTTTGTAACGCGATTCGGCCACTGTCATTCCAGGGGGCTGTTGACCTGAAGCGGTTTTTGCCTCAGCTTTCGCACGTACAAATCAGGAGTAGTCTGCGCGGTCAATACCATCTCACACTCACGACGGGCCTCGTACCCTAACGGGGGAGCCCGTCTTTTTCTTTCCGTCACGACCGCGTCCCCGCCGTGCCCAAACAGCCAGTCGGAGATTCGAGGTCAGCAGACTGCCCCGCGACACCAGGGAGAACAGCAACGTGCGTACGCAGGGAACCGTCAAGTGGTTCAACGATCAGAAAGGGTTCGGATTCATTTCCCGGGCCGACAATGGACAGGACTGCTTCGTCCACTTCTCCGCCATTCAGGGCGATGGCTTCAGAAGCCTCACCGAGGGCGAGAAGGTCGAGTTTGACGTGGTCGACGGCGCCAAGGGGCCGGCGGCCGAAAACGTCATGCGGACGGGCTGACCGGCAGCAGCCGAATCAAGCCCGCCGGGCGGTCTGCCGACCTGCCCGGAAAAAACACCGCAAGTCAACGAACAGAGCGCCGGGTGGCCGGAGCAATCCGGTTGCCCGGGGCGCGCTACCTATGGTTCGACCCGGCCGCGTCCACTCGTGGCCTCCGCGATCCCGGCGTCCAGAAGGGCGCGGCGGTGAGTGGGAACCAGTACACGGTAACGTACATCGGCGCCAAAGAGCTTTTCGCTAACGGTTGCGTCCAGTTCCTCGAGCAAGAGGTCCACGCGTCGTGACGCCTCGTAGCTCACGGTGACGACGACGGCAGTGCGTTCGACCTTTTTCACTGTCGGACACACGTCCAGGACGCGTTTGACTCCGCCCGAGTAGGCGCGCGCCAGTCCTCCGGTTCCGAGCTTCACTCCGCCATAGAAGCGGGCGCATACCACGACTGCCTCTCCCACTCCCGAGTGGAGCAGGGTGGTCAGCATGGGCCTGCCGGCCGTCCCGTGCGGCTCGCCGGCGTCGCTCATGCCTATGCGGGCCGTCGAACCCGGTGCGCCGGCGTTGAACGCCCAGCAGTAGTGCGTCGCTCCAGGCAGCTCCTGCCTGGCCTTTTCGATGAAGAGCGCCGCGTCCTCCGGGCTTGCAGCGCGTCCCGCACGAGTCACGAAGCGGCTGCGCCGGATGACCTCGAAGGATTCGGCGGGGCCGGCCGGTACGCGGTAGGAGTGGCTCAATTCGCAACTCCATCAATCATTGTGGGCGAAGGGTCCATTGGCGGGGCTGGGGATTGACCAGGGTCGCCCACGACTGCGGCGTCAATCCCCCCGGGACTTTCCATTTCCGTCGTGCCCCCTTACTCTACTAGCGTGTGCCGGCAATTGAGAATCAGTCTCAATCTCAAGAATGGCCGTTTCAGACATCACGATATCCCAATGGGTGCTCTCACGGGAGGACTTGTGAGAAGGACAGACAACTCGGCCCCGACCCCCCCCGACCGCACACTGGCTGATGTCCCTCTGGAGGAGGAGGTCGTCCTGGTAAGGATGGACGTGGCCGGGGATGATGTCGAGTCTCTCCTGGAGCGGGGAATTGTACCGGGATGCAAGCTCTGTCCGATTCGGCATGCTCCGGCGGGAGGCCCCACCGTCTACCGAGTGGACGGCGCCCTCGTCGCACTCCGGAAAGAGACCGCAGCGTGCCTTTGTGTGCGTAGTGCGCTGGAAGCGGCCGGGGTTCTCGCCTCGAATTGAACGGGGGGACACCGTCCGCCACCCTGGTGGTGGATCCGGCCGAGGGTAATGGGGCCGCCCAGGGGCGTGCTCCCCTGGTTGCATTGGTGGGGCCGCCCAACTCGGGCAAGTCCACGCTCTTCAATCACCTGACGGGGCTACGGCAGCGCGTTGCGAACTACCCGGGCGTGACCGTCGAGCGGAGGTCCGGGCAGGTCTCGCTGCCGACCGGCCCGGTGGAGGTGATCGACCTTCCGGGGGTGCACGGTCTTTCTCCGCGCAGCCTGGACCAGATGGTGACCCGGGACGTGCTCCTCGGTGAGCAGGAAGGCGCGCGACAACCCGACGCGGTCGTGCTCGTGCTGGACGCCACGCAGCTCAACTCCCACCTGATGGTCGCCGAGCCCGTGCTGGGGCTCGGCTTGCCGGCCCTCGTCGTCCTCACGATGGCCGACGAACTGGACAGGCGTGAAGGAGCGCTGCGTGTATCCCGTCTGTCCGGCGAGCTCGGCGTCGAGGTGGCGCTGGTCAACGCACGGGACCGCGCGACGCTGGAACCCGTACACCGCTTTCTGAAGGCCCTCCACACGGGTGGGGAGGAGGTGCGCGCGTGCCCGATCGTCGTTGCGGCCGACCACGTTGAGGGCCACGGTGCGGGTCGCCCCCTCCCCATGATCGATCTCTTCGCGGCGCGCCGGGAGCGAGCCCGGGCCCTGGGCCGCTCGGCGGGGTTTCAGGCCCCCCGGCTCTCGCGGTCCACGCAGCGGCTCGATGCCCTTGTACTCCACCGTCTCTGGGGTCCCCTCATCTTCGCGGGTGTGGTCGCGCTCGTCTTCCAGGCCATCTTTGCGTGGGCAGTGCCGCTCATGGACGGCACCGAGGCCGCGATCGCCGCTTCCGGCGACCTCGTACGGACGGTCCTCCCCGAGAGCTGGTTCCGGTCCCTGCTGATCGACGGCGTCTGGGCGGGCGTGGGGTCCGTGGTGGTGTTCCTCCCGCAGATCCTGATCCTCTTCCTGTTCATCGCGGTCCTCGAGGACTCGGGGTACATGGCGCGCGCCGCCGTGATCGCAGACCGGCTCATGCACCGGGTAGGCCTGCAGGGGAAGTCCTTCCTGCCGCTTCTGTCCGCCTACGCGTGCGCCGTGCCCGCGATCATGTCGGCGCGGACGGTCGAGGACGAGCGGGACCGGATCGCCACCATCTTCGTGGCGCCGTTCATGACCTGCTCCGCCCGGCTTCCGGTATACGCGCTGCTCATCGCGGCGTTCATCCCCGCTCAACCCATGCTGGGACCGTTCTTCGGACAGCGCGCAGCGGTTCTCGTCGGGCTCTACGCGCTCGGGCTGGTCGCGGCCATCGGCACGGCGGCGATCCTCAAGGGCACGCTTCTCAAGGGGCGGCCCGTCCCGTTTGTGATGGAGTTGCCTCCGTACCGTCTGCCCAGTGTTCGCTCGGTTGGCGCGCGCCTCCTTGACCGGGCGAAGGTCTTCGTTCGGCGTGTCGGGAAGGTCATCCTGACGGTGACCGTTGTGCTCTGGGTTCTGACCCAGCTTCCCGTGACACCGGACGGTGAAACACCGCCGATCAGCGACAGCGCTCTCGGCCGGGTCGGCCACGTGATCGAACCCGTGATCGAGCCCCTTGGATTCGATTGGCGCATCGGGATCGGGCTCGTCACGTCCCTTGCCGCGAGGGAGGTGATCGTCGGAACACTGGGCACCATCTACGGGATCGAGAACCAGGACTCGCAGGACTTCGAATTGCAGGCGGCCCTCCAGCGGGACCTGGACCTGGGCGCGGCGGTTGCGCTGCTGATCTTCTTCGTCTTTGCACTCCAGTGCATGTCGACCGTGGCCGTGATGCGTCGCGAAACGGGAGGATGGCGATGGCCCATCCTGCAATTCACGTACATGCTGCTGCTCGCCTATGTGGGGGCGTGGGCAGCCAACGCAATCCTGTGACGGTGACGATCGAGCGCCCGGCCACCGTTTGCCGCACGATCTGCCTTGCGGCCGCGGCGGTGTTCGGCGCGAGCTGCACGCCCGCCCCTCCCGACGCGGTCTCCGGCGAATTCGTCGTTGACGACCGGGGGCGCAGGCACGAGGTGTCCATCCCCCGCACCCGTATCGTCTCCCTGATCCCCGCCGCCACCGAAACCCTGGCCGCAATCGGCGCGACCGACCGCCTTGTCGCGCGCACCCGCTACGACGATCATCCCGACCTGGCGTCCCTCCCGTCCGTCGGTGGAGGGATCGACCCGAGCCTCGAGTTCCTGGCCGAGCTCGCCCCCGATCTGGTCATCCTCTGGCCCGCCGCCGGAGGTGGTGTCACGCTCGGGGATCGCCTGGCCGAGGTCGGGCTGTACGGGTACGCGGCGGAGATCCAGACGGTGGCCGACTTCAACCGATTGGCACGGAACCTCGGTCGACTTGTCGGCCTCGGTGATCGCGCGGATGCCCTGGTCGAGGGCGTGCGTGCGCAACTGGCCGACGTTCGGCAGGCCTGGTCGGGGCGCGATCCCGTCGAAGTGATGTACGTCGTCCAGCACGAGCCGCCGATGACGGTCGGGCCCGGCACGTTTCTTGACTCGGTCCTGGCCGCGGCAGGCGGTGTCGGCGCATTCCATGACATCCGCGGCAACTGGCCACTCGTCAGCATGGAGGAGGTCGTGTTGCGGGACCCCGAGTTTCTCGTGGTCCCGGTGGTCGGGTACGGTACCCCCCCGGTCCCGCTGGAGTCCCCCGATCCGTCAGCGGCCCGGTTGGCCCAACTGCCGGGCTGGTCGGCGGTCCCGGCTGTGCAGGCGGGCCGCGTCATCTCGGTCGACGCCTCGCTCTTCGGGCGGCCCGGCCCCCGCATGGGTGATGCCGCCCGCTACCTGGCCTCCAGGCTCCACGGCACGACCTTCAGGATACCCGCGGCGGCCGCTTCTTCAGCACGAAGAGCCCCTCCTTGATGCTCGAAACGATGATGATCCCGCTCTCGAAGTAGGGGTACACGCTCCACGCCCCCGCGAAACCCGCCCTGTCCTCGCCGAAGGGCACCGTGTCGAAGAAGCCCACCTCCCTCGGGGCTTCCCCGTCGGAGATATCGAGGATCCGGAGTCCGCTCAGGTAGTTGGCCTGGTACATGAAGTCTCCGCGGACGTACAGGTTGTGATCCGAAGAGCCCGTCGTGCCGAAGTGCTCGTTGACCAGCACCGGGTCCCCCAGTTCCTCGATGTCCCAGACGAGGGTGCGTGTCCGGGACACCTGCCCGCCCAGCTCGTCCGTCTCGTCGTTCATGTAGAAGTACCGGTGGTCGTCCGAGATCCAGCCCTGGTGGAGGTATCCGGTGTTGGGGTAGGATTCGGTCGCCAGGGAGACGGGAGCCTCCTTGTCGGTGACGTCCGAGATCGAGAGCGCGTTCTCGTTCGCGCCGAGACAGATCTCGTGACCGGTGTACTCCTCGTCGGGCCCATGGTAGATCACGCACTGGGCGTCGTGGCTGTATCCCGTGCCCGCGTTGCCGGTGCCGGCCTCGGCGAAACACCCGGCGAACACCGGGTTCGCGGGGTTGCGGATGTCGATCATGTGAAGGCCGCCCCCACACGTCTCCCCTCCGCCCGACGCCCCCACGACGTAGGCGAAACCCGTCTCCTCGTTGATCACGATGTTGTGCGCCGAGTTGATGCCGTCGTAGCGGGCCGTGGCCGCGAAGGTAACCGGGGGTGAGGTCACGTCGCGCAGCTGCGTGAGGTCGAAGACCTGGACGCCGTGCGCGCCCGCATTGTCCGCGACCACGTAGGCGTGGTCCGCGTAGACCTTGATGTCGCGCCACATGTTCGTGATGGCACCCTCCGTCAGGGGAAGCTCCCCCAGATAGACCGGGTTGCCGGGGTCGCTCAGGTCGATGAATGTCGTCCCGTCAGCGCGCCCCATGATGGCGTACTCGCGCCCCGACTGCGGATCCGTCCACCCCCAGAGGTCGTTGGCGATCATGCCGCGCTCACCGCCCAGGTCCTGGACCGGCACGAAGGCGACGAGGTCGACCTCGCTGCACGTGAAGCCGCCCGCCTCCCCCTCCTCGCACTCCCGCTCCTCGCCGCGGACGGCCTCCAGTCCCGCCGCTTCGTCGACAATCGTCCCCTCGGGGTCCCAACCGGTTGCAGTGCGGCGGAAGAGGAATCCGGCCCCCTCGAAGAAGTCGGCGCCGGGTGCGCCCACCACCGCAACATCCCCTCCGACCGCGACCGCGAGGCCCTGGAAGCTGAAGGGGCCGCCGGGTCCGAAGTCGGCGACTTGCGACCACTCCCCCGTCCCGTCACGGCGAAACGCGAGGCCACCGCCGATCCCGCCACCGACCAGAGGGGTTCCCGCGACCAGATCGTCACCGGAGGCGGCGACAGCCATGCCGAACCCGGAGAGGGGAGCAGGGGACTCGGGCCGGATCGTGTGGGAGAGCGTCCAGTTGCCTGCTCCCTGTCCGGCCGCACCGGTCTCACCGGTCCGGGTGTAGTGATACACGGCGCCGTTGCCTTGGCCGCTCAGCGGCGCTCCCGCGAAGACTTCGCCCCCCGACACAGCCACGCTGGCTCCCAGCGACGAGGGTCCGGGATCGGGGGGATCGAGACGGCCTGCCGGGGACCAGACGCCGGACTCACCGGCGAAGACGTGCACCGACCCGGGCTGAAAGTTGGGCTCGCCGGTCCCGGGAATCAGCGCGATCCCCCCACCCGGGGCACCGACCGCCAGAAGCTGTCCCTCCACGTCCAGGGACGTGCCGAATCCGGCTCCCTCGGGCAGGTCCCCGGGCCTGAGAGCCCCGGCTTCGGTCCAGCCGGTCGCGCCTCCCGCGAAGACGACCACAGCTCCCGCGCCGGCGTCCGCTCCGGGAGCGCCGACCGCGATATCCTGTCCGTTGGTGGCCACCGTTGCTCCAAAGCGGGGGTCGGCACCGCCTCCGGACCATGCGAGGCGCTCCTGAAGGGCCCACTCGCCCCCGGTTCGGCGATATACGTAGACGGCGCCCGTGCCCTCCTGCGGCGCTCCCACGACCATCACGTCACCGCTGGCGTCGAGACCTTCCCCGTATCCGGTGGCCGAGCCGGCCTCCTCCGAGATGAGAGCGGCGACCTCGGCCCACGAGTCACCGGCACGGCTGAATACGTGGACGCCCCCGGGCCGGTTGCCCGGCATTGGAAAGATGGCGAGTCCACCCGGCCTGCCCACATAGATGTAGCCATCCTCCAGGACGACGCTGGCGGAGAAGGCCGACAGGGAGCCCGTGGTCGGGATCGACGGGCTGGTGGATGCGTTGGTCTGGCTGCGGGCAACCGAAGGGGAGAGAAGCAGGACAGCGGCCGCCATCAGGGCAGGGAGGCGCAGCCGCGCCGCGAGGGAGGTGCGCGGGTCCCGCCGTGGCGCCAGGGGATGGAGGGGCAGCCCCGGCCCCGCACTGCGGAAGTGGTGTCGGATTCGCATCGTGCTTACGTCCTGACGATTCGAGGGTTCGGTGACCGGTTCCCATCGGGTGGATCGGTCGATCAAGGTACATGCGCACGTGGTCATCGAACCAGATCGCCCACGCCTCGGCTAAGCCGGCACGCGAAGCATGGCCATCATCGCGGGCACGGAGCGGAAGGCCGACAAACGTGGCATAATGAGTGGCCGCCGACATCTCACGCCGGAGACCACCGATGACCTTGCCCCGCGCACGCACCGTGACCCCCGCGATGCTGGCCGCCGCCAGCGCCGCGCTGACAGCCGGCGCCTGCGATTCCGTCCCCTCGGATCCCATCCACCTGACCACCGCCCATCAGATGGGACCGGTGGCCTACCGTGATCCGGCGGGCTCGGTCTCGCCCGACGGACGGATGCTGGCCTACACCCAGGGACGGGAAGTCCTGGTGCGCGACCTGCAGGGTGGAGAAGTCCGGAGCCTCGGCCTCGCGCCAAGCCAGGTCCGCTACCTGACGTGGCATCCGGCGAGTGCCCGACTCCTGGTGCACGAGCGCTCCTTCGACCGTCGCAGGCAGGGCTGGTTCGTCTACGATGTCGCGACAGGCGCCAAGGAAACACTGTGGGGCGGGCGCTACTCGGCCGGTCTGCCCTCCCTGTCCAGTCTGCTCGAACTTGCGTGGGCACCGGACGGGCAGACGGTCGTGGGCGTCGTCCGCGACGCAGGGGGTGCCCGCGTCTGGCGGATCGGCGCTCTGGGCGATAGGGGAGAGATCGTCGGCGAGGGCCGTCGCCTTTCCCATCCGGTGGTGTCGCCGACCGGAGAGGTGGCATGCATCGAGCGGGACACGGGCGTGCAGTCCCTCCGATACCCGTGCGCGGGTGGTCCGGTGAGCTGGCTCCAGGACCACCAGCCGTACGGCCACGTGGCTTTCTCACCGGATGGAAGCCAACTCTACTACGCCACGCCGGATGAACGCGGGGTGCTTGAGCTGTGGTCTCGTCCGGTCGGTGGCGGTCCGGGGCAAAGGCTGGTGACCGCCGAACGGGACGTGTATGGACCGGGGGTCACCGCCGGGGGAGACATCGTCTATCGGAGCCAGTGGTATATGGTGTCGGTCTCGGCCGTCCCCTCGGATGGCGGTGACGTCACGCCGGTAACGACCTTCCAGTCCGAGACCCCGACCTGGTCACCCGACGGGGCGCACGTCGCGTTCACCTTCGGCGGCTGGCGGATTGCCACCGACGACGTCAACTACCCGGACATCGACCAGCACATCGGCATCGTCGACTTCACCTCAGGGCTGCCCCGGAGTGATCCGGACAGGATCATCCGCAGCTCCTACTCCGAGGACCAGGGCATGCACTGGTCGCCCAACCAGCGGTGGATCACCTATCACAGCCACATCGACGCGACCGACGACATCTACCTCGTCCCCGCCGACGACCCCTCCTCCCCGCGCAAGATCTCGACCGACGGCCACGAAACGGGCTGGCCCCGGTGGTCACCCGACGGCAGGTGGATCTCCGTCCCGAGCTACACCCTCGACGACGCGGGCGCCCGCAAGAGCTTCCTTTACGTCATTCCGGTGGACCAGCACTCGGGAGAGACGCGGCCCCAGCGCATCGTCGACATGGGTGACTTCCCGCACGATGCACTTCAGACCGAGTGGACGCCCGATTCCGAGTCGCTCGTGTTCGAGGCCGCCGAGGGGCCGGGCAGGAAAGCGCTCTACGAGGTCCCCCGGGAGGGCGGCACTCCACGGCGTTTCCACGAATGGGAGTCGGACCAGGTGCACTCCGGGATCGCCGTATCCCCGGACGGGGCGTGGGTGGCCTATATCGGCCCGGGGCGCGACGGGTTCTTTCAGGTGTTCAGAGTGCCGATGGGTGGTGGTGTAGCCGAGCAGCTGACGGTGGACCCGACCCGGAAGACACAGCCCGCGTACGACCCGACGGGGACGTGGCTGGCCTATACGGTATTCAGCTACGAGGCGCGGTTCTGGCGGCTGAAGCCCTGACCCCCCTCACCACCGGCGCATCTTCCCGGTAACCTCGACGTCCACCGGGACGCCCCCGGCCCGCCGGGGCAACCGTCCCCGCAACCCCGCGTCCTCCCGCTCCACGTACACCTTGATGCACGGCTTGCCGCCCTTCAGACCGATCGCCGTCCCCGAGACGCCCTTCATGCCGACCACCTTGCGGGTCACCTCGGCGCGAGCCCTCTCCAGCGAGTCGTCCACCGCGTTCAGCTCCCGTCGACGGTCACGTTGAAGCGCTCGAGCACCTCGTCGATCGGGTTGGCGAGCGTGTTGGTCTGACTGCCCGCGAAGAGGAGGCCGACCGGACGCCGGCCGGTCTCGTCCGTTCCACCCGACACGATCAGCGACCCGGAATCGCCGGGCCCGGAGAAGTCACCCCCGGCGATCAGGATCTGGCCGGTAAAGCGCGCCGTTCCATCGCGGAATCCCACGTTCATCGTGGCGTTGACGCCGCTGACCAGGCTTCTGGTGTGGCCGGTGGTGCGCCCGTACTTCTGGACCTCCATCCCGAGCCGCGCCGCCGCCGTCTCGGAGCGCGGAGTGCCGTAGCCGTTCGACGGCGTGCCGTTCCCGAGGTTTTCCGTGGTCGTGGCGGCGATTGCGGCGTCGATCCGGTTGGCGGGACAGCTGGGGAAGGGAGAGCAGAACTTGATGGGCTCGTAGTCGTAGAGCGTACCGATCGCGTCGGCGGGATTGACGCCACCGTCAACGGTGCCGGGCTGTAGAACGTGGTCACCCAGCTTGGCCGCGTTCCGGTTGGCGTAGACGTGATTGTTGCTCAGGGCGAATACGTCTGCCCCGGACACCACCCGCGCGGCGATCGTACCGGCCGTCACGTCCACCTGTCCCGTCGATACCCCGATGGGGACGGGGCGCGGGAAGGACTGCCTGGGGTCGGTGTCGCTTCCGGCGCTCGCGGGGATCTCTCCGAGGGCACGGAAGGCGCCCGTGACCTCGGTGACGAGGGCATGGCCATCCAGGGTAGCCGGAATCCCGATCACGCCGGCGTCCACCAGGTAGACCTTGACCACGGGTCGGCCGTCGGCACCGATCGCAACGGCGGTGCCCGCGACCCCCGGGAGACCGAGCAGGTCGGGGTTGTGGCGTTCCTGAAGCGCCATGGCGGCCACGAAGTCGCCCGCGGCGAACGACAGCAGCCCGGATCCTGTGCCCGGCTCCATCGCGGGCCGGAAGAACACGAGATCGAGCGCCACGGCGGCGGCCAGCGTCGTGACCCGCAGGAACGATTTCCTTTTCATGTCCGGACTCCTCCACACCGGGACCTGTAACCAAGAATACTCCGCCGACGCGCCTAAGGTTTCCTCCGCGGCCCGATCGCGCCACCCCTCTCGCAGGAGAATCACTCGTCTTGCGGGAACAATTCCCCCTGATGTTCGCCTGCCGTCGGAGGAAACCGGCGGAGCTGCGTCCGCTTCCGATCCCACCGGATGGGCGGGGGGATGTCCACGTATCCCGGAATGGCGGGGTGCTCGCACGCGCGGAGCATGCCCGTCGCGGCCGTCTGCGGGTCGTGCAGCGCCGAAGCCACGGTGTGAATGGGGGCGGAAGGGACCCGGTGGCGCCGCAGCAACTCCAGAAGTTCCTCGGTCGTGAAGTGACCGGTCTTCTCCGACAGCAGTCCCGCCAGCCGCTCGCTGTTTGCAACCCGGGCCGCGTTGTCCGCGTAGTCGGGGTTCACCTCCAGCTGCAGTTCGAGGGCCTGACAGAGACGCCGGAAAATGCCGTCGTTGCCGGCGGCGATCATCACGGCGCCGTCCGTGCACGGGAAGGCCTGGTAGGGGGCGATCATCGCGATGGAGGTTCCCATGCGCTCCGGCAGGACACCCGTCGACAGGTAGCTGGTGAGATGATACGACATCCACGCAAGGGACGTGTCCAGCAGCGACGCGGTGACGTGGCAGCCGCGTCCGGTTCGTGCACGCTCCATGAGGGCTCCCATGACCGCGATGGCCGTCCACATTCCCGTGCCGAGATCGACGATCGACGTGCCGACGCGCGCCGGGTTCCCTTCCGGGTCGCCGGTCACGGACATGAGACCGGAACGCGCCTGCATGAGCGGGTCGTATCCGGGGTCGTCCGCGAGGGGGCCTTCCAGTCCGTGAGAAGTGACGGACACGTAGACGACCCCGGGGTTCTTCGCGCGTACGTCCTCACAGCCGATGCCGTACCGGTCCGCAACGCCGCGGCGCAGTGCCTGCACCACCACGTCGGCGCCGGAAGCCAGATCAAGGGCCCGGGCACGATCCCGCGCGGACTTGAGGTCGAGGATCACCCCGCGCTTGTTGCGGTTCACAACCTGGAAGAGGTGGCTCTGCCCCCCGATGAACGGAGGCCCCCACCGCCGCGCCGGGTCTCCTCCGGGCGGCTCCACCTTGACGACGTCGGCTCCGAGGTCGCCCAGGATCTGGGTCGAGTACGGTCCGGCAAGGTTTTGCGAAAAGTCGACCACGCGCACACCCGCCAGCGGCGCGATGGCCGTGTCCGCATCCCGGTTCCGCGTCGTCGATGTCGGTTCGCTGGAGTTCACGACCAGACCGTCTCCCTTGCTGGCAGGTGGCAGGCGAAGCTTCTTTAGTGTAGTTCCTTCGAGGAGAAGATATGGAGACGATTCGAATTCCGAACAGCGCGACGTACTCCCCCGTTTCCCTCACCGACCTCATGATCGCGGCGCCGATGGCGTCGCGCCTCCTGATCGGGGCGACGCTGCCGGGCCGGCTCATTCAGGCGGCCGCCGCCGGAGCGTACGCCGGCAGCGTCATCGGTGACTGGGCCAGTCGGCGGGGTGTGAGGAAGATCGACTTCCTGGCGACCTACACGTCCGACGTGAAGCATATGGACGAGATGCCCGAGGAGCGGCGCAGAGAAGACATTCAGCGCTTCTCCGGGGAGTTGATGGAGATCCACGAGCCCGTTCGGCGCAGCCGGGAACTGCTCGCCGGGGACATCAACGAGCGGCTCACCTCCTACATCTCCGAGATTACCGGGCAGCGGGTGGAGACCAGCTCCTCGGTGCGTGAGCTGACGCTGGCGCGGCTGATGCTGCCCTTCGCGATCGGGAGCTGCGACATCCTTTCCGGGGATGTGGCCGTCTTTCGCAATACCGGTATCTTCGAGCCTCACATCCTGGCGCACGAGTTCTGCCACCGGAAGGGCTACCTGAAAGAGCTCGAAGCCCAGGCCATCGCCTACCTCGCCCTGTCCCGCTCCCGGGATCCGGTGCTTCGCCAGGCCGCCCTCGCGGAGCGGGTCTACCGCAACCTGAGGGTGCTCGATGGCGACGATCCGGCCCGCTACGGAGAGTTGCTGGAAGAGACTCCGCTGGCAGGTGAAGTCCTCGAAGACTTCCGCCGTCTCCGTCCGCCCGACCAGCGGCCGGGTGCGTTCACCACCGCGATGCGGGAGTTGTACGACTCGCGCATGAAGCTTACCGGACAGAACGGACTGTCCGACTACGACCGCGGCTTCACCAACTTCCTGTACACCTACGAACAGGCGGTGTCGGAGGGGCGGGCTTCCTAGCAGTCCGAGGCTTTTTTCGACGGGCGGCTAGCGGTTGCCACCAGGGCCGGCCGGCAGGCTCAACGCCCATCCCCCCCCGGGTCCGGCACTGAACCGTATCTGATCGAGCGGCATGGCAACCCATCCCTGACGCTTGAAAAAGCGGCTCAGAATGACACCGACCGCCGCCCCGATCCCCGTCCCGATGGCGAAGCCGCGCAATGCGGCTCCGCCGGCCGTCCCCACTTCGGGGCATGCCACCACCGCGACCCCCAGTGCGAGCTCCGACTCGTCGGCGGTACAATCATCGTGGAGGCCCAGCGCGAAGGTTGCTCCGGCCGCCCCGGAGATGGCCGCCGTCACCAGGACCGACCGCTTCATGTCGCTTACCACGGCACGGCGTTCAACCAGCGGGCCCCTGCCCAGCGGGATCCAGTACACGGGTTCATTGCCCGTCTCGAAGAGGATTGTGTCGCCCCTCATGCCGACGACGCTTCCTTCAAGAATGGTCGGATAGAGTCTCGGCGGAGATGCCGGGCCGCCCCTCAGCACCGTCGCGCCGGTGATCCTCACGGCACTGCCCATCGACAGCTCGTGCTCCTGGCTGGCCAGGGGGCTTCCGCCAAGGGCCGTGAGGAAAATGAGGAGTGTTGCGGGCCAGAGGGAGGTCGTGCGTTTCATGGGCTAGAGATAGGGCCGCAGGCGGGGGTCGACGGAGAAGATCAACTCGAAGGTACCGCCCGGGATTCCCCATGCGCCATCGACCCGGATAATGTCGTAGAGGGTTGCCAGCCCGACGCCCGCGTATCCGAGCAGCCCCTCCGTCGGCCCGGCGTCCCATGCCTCGGCGGCGAGGAGGGGCGTCGCACCGACGGCGCCGGCGCCGGCGAGCAGCCGCGCAGTGAGCCAACCGGGGACGACGCTGAAGGCCGCCTCGCCCCTGGCCAGCAGGAAGCGGCGGCCTCCATATGCTCGAAACGGGTGGCCCGGGAGCGTCCCTCTCCCCCCAAGAAAGAACAGAAGCTGATGAGGGAGACTCCCCCACGACGCCCCGGCCTCCACCGTCACGTGCGCGCGCCGGGAAAGGTTCGGATCCGCCACTCTGGTGACCAGCCGTCCCGTGACCCTGGCGTTTCCCATCCCGTCCCATCGCCCCGCCGTGCCATTCAGGGACGCCTCGGCACCCCATGCGGACAGCCCGCCCCAACGGTACGTGACTCCCCCGCCGGCGCTGGCGAACACTCCTTCGCCGGCGGGGCGGACGGGTCTCTGGCCGGTGGCGGAGCCGATTCCCGAGGACCAGAGCTCTTCGGCTCCTGCAAAGTCTTCCCAGCTGCCGCCGATCCTGAGCGTGGCACCTCCACCGACACTGCGTTCCGTGAACAGGCTGGCTCCGGTGGCATGGTAGGGGTCCGTGTAGTCGAGGTTCCGCAACACCGCCGAGAGCGAATTGACCGCCCCCGATGCGCCGGGGCGCGGGCCCACGTCGCGCAACTGGCGCGCGAAGAGGGCGAGGGTCGTCGTCGTGCCGGCGTCGCCGGTGGTCCAGCGCAGCCGGACCGCCCCGGTGAGCTTGTCATTCGACGTTCCGTATCCTGCCAGCACATCCAGCTTGAGGAGGTCGCGGGGCACGAAGGAGGCCCCGGCGCCGATGTGCACCCCCTCCGCGCGATTCGCCCGCAGTATGGACGAAAACCGGTCCGCGTAAAGACGGGACTTCGGCAGCCCGCTGACCAGGCGGGCGCGGGCAGTCTGGCGTGCCTCGGCCTCGATTCGGGCCATGCTCACGGGGGACAGGCCCTCTTCCGCCATGCGATCGGTGAGTCCCGCGCGAAACTCGGTCGAGTCCGCAGCTCCATACGGCACCATGGTCACCGGTGGGCCGGAGAAGAATCCCGGCTCCAGCGCCGGGTTGAAGTCGTACCCGGTGACCTCCAGCGTCGCGCGGATCACCGAACCCACAGGCAGGTCGAACTCGGGGATTTCCCGTCGCACCTCCACCACCTGCCGGTACGGGAGCCAGAAGGTCTCTTCCCACAGCGCGTGCTCGAGCCGGACGGTGATCCGGTCCGAGCGCGGATCCACGTAGGAAGCAGGTGTGAAGGTGAACACCATCCGCGCCAGGGCTCCGGTCTCGGCCTCCAGAAACACACTGCCGACGAAGGCGGGGACATCATCGCGGCGGGGCTCGACGGCGACCTCGTAGACCCGGATCGGCGCTGGCAGGCTGGGGACCCCCACGCGAATGGAATCCGTGATCCGGTAGCGGTAGAGCTCCTCTCCGTCACTGGCCAGAGGGTGTGGTACGTCACGGACATCCCGCCCCTCACCGATCGCGATCCGTTCGCCAAAGCCGTTTTGGACCGCCGTCAGTCGATCGATGTAGTAGCGGAAATCCTGTACGGGCAGAAATTCCTTCCGTCGAAGCCCGCGGATGATCTGTCGTGTTCGCCCGTCGGCGCTACGGAAGAGGTCGACCGCCACCTGATCCACCCGCATCGGGACCGGCTCGCCTCCGTCGTCGCGGTCGAGGAAGAAATAGACGTGCCCTTCGGCCTGCGCCTTGTAGGAGGTGGCCGTCGCAGCCGAAGGGGGTGATTGGCGGAGTTCCCGTGCCTTGCGGACAAGGGACAACGCCGCGGGCGTGTCGAAGACTCCCTCTTGACCACACAACGGGGCCGCGCCGACCAAAACGGCGCAGAAAGCGGCGCCGAGCGCCGCGTAGCTCAGGTTACGTCGCTGAGCGAAAGCCCGTTCTTTCGCAGGAATGCCGCCAATCCCATCTTGTCGATCGACCGGAGGGCGGATGTCGACACCTTCAGGCGGATCGACTTCCCCAACTCCGGGACGAAAATCCGCTTCGACTGCAGGTTCGGCAGCTGCCGCTTCCTGGTCTTGTTGTGAGCGTGGGAAACGTTGTTCCCGGTCAGGGGCCGCTTTCCCGTGATGTCGCACTTGCGGGACATCGTGTTCCTCCGTTTGTACCCCGAAGGCCTACTTCTCTTCCTTGAACAGGACGTGGCGGCGCAGGACGGGGTCGTAGCGCTTGAGTTCCAAACGCTGAGGGTGGTTCCGTTTGTTCTTCGTGGTCGTGAAGCGGTGGGGGCTCTCGGTGCTCGACATCTTGATGATCACTCGTGGACCTTTGCCCGACTTCTTGGCCATGATTTCTCCTTGGCTGCCCCCGGTGTGCCTCTACTGGCTCCTCCGGCCAGGTTCGCGCGGGGCGCCAAGTAAGATAGCCCGTTGACCGCGCTCGTCCAGTCGGGGTAGAATTATGTCCGCCGGATTCGGTGGCCGCACGTCGCGGTTGCCGCGGCAAGGAAACCAGGAATGCAGCTGTGAAGAAAGACATCCATCCCACGTATCGGCCCGTCGTCTTTCAGGACGTTTCCACGGGCTATTCCTTCCTGACCCGTTCCACCGTGTCCACCAAGCGGACGATCGAGTGGGAGGACGGGAACGAGTATCCCCTGGTCACGCTCGAGATATCATCGTCGTCGCACCCGTTCTACACAGGGACGCAGCGACTGCTCGACAGCGCGGGCCGGGTGGAGCGCTTCCAGCGCCGGTACGGGAACAAGAGCTAGCAGTCGCGGCGGTGTCGGCCCCGCGGACTCACCCGGGCACCGACCACCTCGTCTACGCGGTCCCCGACCTCGCCCTCGGGGTGCAGAACGTCGAGGCGCTTCTCGGCGTCGCCCTGACGCCGGGCGGCAGCCATCCGGGGCTGGGGACGCGCAACGCCCTGCTCCGGATCGGTCCCCGCATCTACCTCGAGGTCGTCGGCCCCGATCCACAGCAGCCCCGGCCTCCCGGCGGCCTCTGGCTCGGCGGCGGTGCGTCACCACTCCCCGCGCTGATCACCTGGGCCGCCCGTTCGAGCGATCTCGACGGGCTCGCCGCGGGGCCCGGGGGCGATCTCCTGGGTCCGGTGCGGGCCATGTCCAGAACCAGACCCGACGGCGAGCGCATTCACTGGACGCTGACCATGCCGCGGGCCCCGCTCCCGCGCCGGGGCCTCGTCCCCTTCTTCATCGACTGGGGAGAGACCTCGCACCCTTCGTGCGGTCTCCCCGACCGTGGGATCCGGCTGGCTCGTCTCCGTGCGCGTCACCCCGACCCCGGTGCCGTCCGGGCCGACCTGGCCGCCGTGGGGACGGAGCTCGATGTCGCAGCGGGGGAAGAGGCGAGGCTGGAAGCCGTGCTGGAGACCCGGGAAGGGACCATCGTCACGCTGTAGCGCGGCACCGACCTGGCCAGTGTGGCGTCGAATGCCGCGGGAGACCCGCTCCGCCGAACCGGGGCCCGCTACCGATCCTCTTCTACCTGGGCGTACGCGTCGTGCTCGTGAATCGACTCGAAGTTGACAACGTGGACGTTGAACCAGGTTACCTGCTCCATCGCGCGCAGCCGAAGGGTGACTTCCCTGACCAGGTCCTCGACGAAGCGCGGATTGTCGTAGGCACGCTCGGTCACCCACTTCTCGTCCGCCCGCTTCAGGACGGGGTAGAGGCCGCACGAGGCCGAAGCGTCAACCAGTTCGACAAGATCCTCGATCCACAACTCGTCGTCGAAGCGTGCCTGGACGGTGACCATGCTGCGCTGGTTGTGGGCGCCTCTCGCACTGATTTCCCGGGAACAGGGGCACAGCGTCGTGACCGGGACCTTCACCGTGAGTACGAAATCGTCATCGGCGCCGCTGGATGCGTCGAATGCGCAGTCATACGACAGCAGTCCGGCGGCTCCGGTGACAGGGGCCCGCTTGTGCATGAAGTAGGGGAACGAGATGCCGAGGTGAGCCGTCGCCGCATTGAGCCGATCACGCATGGTCCGGAGGATTGCGGGGAGCGCCTCGACGGAGATCTCGCCATCGTGGGAGTTCAGGATCTCCATGAAGCGGCTCATGTGGGTTCCCTTGAAATGGTCCGGGAGGTCCACGGACATGTCGATCCGCCCGACCGTATGCTGCGCGGTTTTCTGCCGGTCCTTCACGGCGATGGGGAACCGGATGTTCTGAACCCCAACCTTGGCGATGGGAACCTGCCGCCCGTCGGGGTTGGCCTGTACGTCCGCCAGAGCCGTGGGGTCGAATGCGTCGTTCATATGTCTTCCTGCGGACCGGAGGACTCCGGCTCCGCCAGTCGTCTCCCGTCGATGTGCCGCATCTTTTGTTTCACGACCCTTGCCAGGTCGATTCCGCGGCTGTTGGCGAAGTTCATCAGGGCGATGCAGACGTCGGCCGCTTCGTCATCGAAGTCGGCGTCGGCCACCTGGCGGCCCTTCCAGACCTTCTTCTCGAGGTTGGCAAGCTCGCCGGTTTCACCCGCGAGTTCCAGAGCGAAGAACCGTGGCGGACGTTCGGGGAAGGCGGCTTTCTGATAGTGCAGGAATTCCGCCTGCAGCGTCTGGAGCCCGCCGTAGCTTGACGGAAGCACGGCGCTCGGAGCGTCGGGGCTGGCGTGGTCGTTCATGGGTTCCGGGTGTGGGGTGTCCGGGGACGGCGGATTCGTCCATACCGTGAAAAAATGCCACAAATGGCGCATATTGTCGAACATGGGGGATAACATTGCCGAATATCGCTGAGTCCGGGACACCGGTGGGCGGGGAAACCGTCCGGGTAGGAATCGTATCGGTGTCGGACCGTGCGTCCCGCGGCGAATACGCCGACCGGGGCGGCCCGGCCGTGCGGGCGTACCTTGAGGGGGTGCTGGTGAATGCCTGGGAGGCCGACGTGCGCGTCATCCCCGACGAAGAGGACCTGATTCGCACCACCCTGGTGGAGCTCGTGGACGAGGCGGGCTGCTGCCTGGTGATTACGACGGGGGGGACCGGACCCGCGCCCCGGGACGTCACCCCGGAAGCGACCGCGGCCGTCCTGGACAAGGAGCTTGCCGGGTTCGGCGAGGCCATGCGCGCCGTGTCGCGCCCCCATGTCCCGACCGCCGTGCTGTCGCGGCAGACTGCGGGGGTACGCGGATCGGCGCTGATCATCAACCTGCCGGGCTCGCCCAAGGCCGTGCGCGAGTGCCTCGACGCCGTGTTTGCCGCTGTTCCCGACTGCGTGGACCAGGTCGGGGGACCGCGCCTGGAGACGGACCGGTCACGGGTGACGGCATACCGGCCCCACGGATCTTGATTTCCCAGCGCATCGTTGCAATCATTAAAGGCTAGGGTGCTGTCGCGCTGACGGGACCCCGGGCGCGGCGCTGCACGCGTTCGCCCTGCACGATGAAACCACTTCAGAGAATCGTCGATGGCCAAGAAGGGCAAACTTGAGAAGAACGACCGGCGGGCCAAGTTGGTCGCCAAGTACGCCGACCGGCGGGCCAAGCTCACCGCGGTCATGAAGAATCCGGACGTTACGCCCGAAAAGAAGCGTCAGGCGATGGCCGCGTTGCAGGCGCTTCCCCGCGACTCCGCGGCCGTGCGTTACCGTAACCGCTGCCAGATGTCGGGGCGCCCCCGCGGTTTCATCGGCAAGTTCGGAATCTCCCGGATCGCTTTCCGGGACATGTCTCTCCACGGCCTGATTCCCGGCGTTCGCAAGTCATCCTGGTAGGGCGGGCGCACGCCCTGGTTGACCGCTCTCCAGCGTCACCGCCGCATCGGCGCGCGGTTCGCACCCCGCAACAGCCTGTGTGACGGGCGTTTGAACAAGACGGAGCCCGGCACCGGGCGCATCGGCAAGTCGTACTACGACGAGACGGCGTACTTTGACGCCGCCGCCCACCTGCGTGACTTCGGCAGCCGCTTTCAACGCTACCGCGTCGCCAGGGTCATGGAGATACGCGCGCCGCGGCCGACGGATCGGGTGCTGGACATGGGGTGCGGGTGGGGGACGATCAGCTATGCGCTCGCCCCGAGGGTGCGGGAGGTCGTCGGGCTGGACTTCTCCGAGCGGGCGATCGCGGGCTGCAGGGCGCGCACGGATCTTCACGGCTTCGACAACATGGTCTTCGAAGTGGGTGACGCGCGCGACAGCGGCCTGGACGCGGCTTCGTTCGATGTGGTGGTTGCGGCGGACCTCTTCGAGCACCTCTACCCGGACGACTCGGAAGCAGTGGCGGCGGAAGCCTTTCGAGTGCTCGTGCCGGGCGGCACATTTCTCGTGTGGACGCCGTGCCGCAGCCACATCCTGGAAGTGCTCAAGAACCGTGACATCATCCTCAAGCGCGATGTGAGCCATGTCGACTACAAGTCGATGCGGCGGATGAAGGAGATCCTTACCGGAGCCGGCTTCGCGATCGAGCGTGCGTACTTCGCCGAATCGCACCTGCCGGGCCTGAGGGTGCTGGAGCGGCTGGTGCAGCGGTGGGTGCCCCTTCTGAGGCGCAGGATCGCGGTGCTGGGCCGCAAGCCGGCGCGGGCGTAGCGTGGCGGCCCTCGCGACCCCGCTCACGGAGCACGCCGGGATCGAGGTGCCGCTGATTTGTGGGGCCATGTACCCGTGCAGCAATCCGGAGCTGGTGGCGGCGGCGTCGGACGCGGGCGGGATCGGGATTCTGCAGCCCGTGAGTCTGACGTATGTCCACGGGTACGATTTCCGCGAAGCGCTCCGCTACATGCGCCGCTTGACGGACCGACCCATCGGGATGAACGCGCTCATCGAGAAGGCGTCCCGGCGGTACCATGAGCGCATGACCGAGTGGATCGACATCGCGCTCGAGGAAGGGGTGCGCTTCTTCGTGACTTCGCTGGGCAAGCCGGCGTGGGTTGTGGATCGGGTTGCGCCGCATGGGGGTGTGGTGTACCACGACGTCACCGAGCGCAAGTGGGCCCTGAAGGGACTCGAGTCGGGGGTGAACGGCCTCATCGCCGTGAACCGGCGTGCGGGGGGGCACGCCGGGCCCAGAGGCGTGGAGGAGCTGATCGGCGAGGTGGGCGACCTGGGGGTGCCGGTGGTGTGCGCCGGTGGGGTGGGAACGCCTGCCGAGTTTGCCCGGGCGCTCGAGCTCGGGTACGCGGGAGTGCAGCTTGGGACCCGCTTCATCGCCACGCGGGAGTGCACGGCCTCCGATGCGTACAAGCGGGCGATCCTCGAAGCCGGCGAGGACGACGTGGTGCTTTCGGAGAAGTTGACCGGGGTTCCCGTTTCGGTGCTGAACACGGGCTACGTCAGGCGGATGGGACTCTCGGCGGGTCCGCTGGCGCGGCGCCTGCTGAGGAGCAACCGCACCAAGCACTGGATGCGGCTCTTCTATGCGGCGAAGTCCTTCTGGCAGCTGAAGCGGTCGCTCTCCGACGAAGAGAAGGAGTTGTGGCAGGCCGGCAAGAGCGTCGCGGGAATCTCGGAAATCGAGTCCGCGGGGGACATTGTCCGGCGCTATGCGGCCGCCGTCAGCGGGGCGACCCCGGCCTGAAGGATCCGACCCTCGTGGTGTCCGGTCGCGGCTTCGCAGGAGCCCCGGCGGCTTCAACGTTCCCCTCGACGGGTTCCTCTGCCGGAGTCTCCACGATGGCGGTGGTCGTGTCGAAGAGTTCGAAGCGCCTCGAGACCGGCACGATCTCGTTCGCGATCCGCACCAGGGGTTCCTCGACGAATCCTCCGGCGGGCTCAAGCGCAGCCTGCGTGTATCGGCTGCTCGGGTTCCAGAGCACCCACTCGTCGATGCCGACATCGTAGGCAGCCTGGATCTGAGCACGCACTTCGGGGGCCTCGTAGCGGGGTGGCCCGAGGGTGAAGTCCTGCAGCCACGGGCGCGTCGTGCCGGCTCCTTCCAGCTCAGCTGAACGGCTGAGCGCGTCTTCCAATGCTTGCCGCACGACCTCGTAGGGGTGCGCGTTGGGCTCGTCGATGCCGAAGTTCCCCTCCCGGTAGTGGCTGGGATAGATCATGGGGAGCGCCACATCGACGACATCGATGAACGTCTCCCAGACCTGCCCGATCCCCACATCCCGCGTTGTGGAGGTGGTGACCCCGAAGACGTCGGCGGTGACCTTCGCGCCGAACTCCGAGAGGTTCCCGCGGCTGTAGTCCAGAAACGCGCGGATAGCGTCGGTCTTGGCCCTTCCGTCCTGCCCGGGGTAGCTCGCGCGCCCGAGTGCCGAGGCCGACGCGTCGGGGAAGCGGACGTAGTCCCACTGGACTTCCCCCACGCCCATGGCCGCCACTTCGCGGGCCAGGTCGACGTGATAGTCCCACACCTCGCGGCTGAAGGGGTTGAGCCACACGATCCCCCTGTTGTCGACCCATGTACCGCCGGCGGTGTCCTGGACCGCCAGCTCGGGCCTTGCCGCCGCGAGGAGCGGATCCTTCACGATGACGATGCGAGCGATGGGGTAGATCCCTGCCTCCTCAAGCCGCTCGAGCGTCCAGGCCAGATCCGGAATCCGGATTTCCCCGGTTGCCCCGATCTCGTGCGCGAGACGCACCCCGGTCGGATGGCTCACGTAGCCGCTCGCGTCCTTGATGTCGATGACGAAGGAGTTGATTTCGGTGCGCGCGGCGAGGTCGATCAGCGCCGCGAGGCGCCGCCGCGAGCCGGCGGACCACGAATTGACGTAGATCCCGCGGACGTGCTCCGGCCGGGTGAAGTGGAAGAACGTGCGGGCGGGGGGGTCGGGTTCGACCTCGGCCGCAGTGGGATCTTCCGGGGTGAGGTCGCCGTGGACCGGATCCGCGGTGGGTGTGGCGGGGCTGGCCGCGGCCGGTGAGCCTTGCCGATCCCCGTCATCACAGCCCGACAGCAGGGCGGCGAACAGCATGACCGTCACAAAGGGCTTCATGAAACGAATCTAGTCAAAATGCGAAACCACCGTCGGGCGCGATCGGTAGTGGCATTGGAAAGCCGCCACTGCCGCCGCTATCTTCGTTCCCTGATCCGGCATTACGTCGCAGTCATGGGGCCATAGCTCAGCTGGGAGAGCGCTGGCTTTGCAAGCCAGAGGTCACCGGTTCGATCCCGGTTGGCTCCACTCCACGAACCTCGAGAGAAACACCGGCCATGATGTCCAACGTCCCGTCCCCTCCGCTGGTGCTGGCCGCGGTGTTGCTGTCACTCCCGCTCCCCGGTTGCGCACCGTCGGTCGACGGGGGTGCCGAAGACGCGGGCGACGGGCCGTATCGCATCCTCGTCAGCAACGACGACGGCATCGGGTCTCCCGGCATCCAGGAGCTGGCGGATGCTCTGAGCGAGGTGGGGGAAGTGACGGTGGTGGCTCCGTGCGGCCAGCGAAGCGGCAGCAGCATGGCGGTCGACCTGCGCCAGGAGTTGCGCCTCATGCCGTACGAGGTGGGCGGCGAGGCGCGGGGACACTGCGTCGATGCCACCCCGGCTGGCGCCGTCCTTCTCGCGATCGAGGCGCTCGCGCCCGAGGGCGGATTCGACCTGGTGGTCAGCGGGATCAACGCGGGCGCGAATGTGGGCGACCTGTCGCACATGTCGGGCACGGTCGGTGCGGCGATGATGGGCGCCTACTACGGGATTCCCGCTGTGGCCGCTTCCCTCGGCGACGCGCGTGACTTCGGCTATGCGGCGGCGTTCATGGCCACCTTCGTCGAGGAGGTGCGCCGCCGTCCCCCGCTCCCCGGGGTCGTGCTCTCGGTCAACATCCCGAGCACCACCGAGGCCGGGACCGAGGGGGTGGCCGTGGCCGGAATGGGGGGAAGCTACCTCGTTTTCGGCTACGAGGAGGGCGAGCCGGAGGAAGGGGCGCGGGTCTTTCGTCCCCGCCTCTCGTTGGAGGACAACCACCCGCCCGGGTCCGATTCCGAGGCCTACGCCGCCGGCATGATCACGGTCACGCCGCTGCGCTACGACTGGACCGATGCCGAACTGGTTCGTGAACTGGCCTCGTGGGGCCTCGATCACCGGGTGGGCGGGCGACCGTAGCTGCCGGGGGCGAATCAACGGGGGCGCTTCGGCGATCCCGGTGCCGGCCACGCGCTCGCGACGGCCTGTTAGAAGCGGTAGGTGTAGTTCGCCTTGACCGCGCCGCCCCGCGACAGCGTGATGAACTCGCGGTCGTCCAGGATGTCCAGCCCCAGGTTCCGCCAGTTGTGGGTGTAGACCAGGAAGACATCGTTGCCCGGCTTGACGATCCATCGCATCCTGGCGAATAGACCTACGATGTCGCTGTCGTTGTCGTACCGGATCTGGTTCGTGACGCTGATCCACTGGTTCGGGTTCCACTCGCCTTCGACTTCGTACACGTCGGCGTCGAAATCGCCGCGAGGCAACGTGACGGCGTTGTGCTCGAAGTTGCCCGATATGATGATCCCGGGGTTCGGCCGGAACGACGCGCGCACGCTGTAGCGTGTCCTCTCTCCGTCCCAGAAGCCGCCGCGGCTGATGTTCCCGAACCCCGAGATGCGACGCCTTCCGGTGGTGCGGCCCTGGATGCCCCATTCCCAGTTGGTGTACTCTCCGGGCAGGATGTCGATGCCGTCGGAGACCTCGTAGCCGTAGTCGAGGAACTCCAGGGTGCGGGTAGCCTCGATCTCGATGTTGTCGCCGCTCTCGAAGTCGACGCCGAAGAGGTCCAGCTGCCACTCGCGCTCTTCCAGGATGCCCGTACCGAGCTGGGTCAGGTTCCGGAACTGCGCCGCGAAGTCGAACTGCCTGATCCAGTCGATGCTCTGGGGGCGGGGGGACCAGCCGACCCGTGGTTCCACGCGCCGGAAGCCGTTTCTGGTGACGAACCCCATGGTGGGGTGGTAGTCGTCCCCGAATTCACGGTAGGACAGGTGCGCCGACCACACGTCGTTGGGGAAGCTCACGCGTGCCCCCCGGGCCGAGAGGTCACCGAGCGAACGGTCCACCGTCGGATCCGGGTTGGAGTTCCAGACGACGAAAGCCTCCATGTCGGCGCGGTGGCGGCCCAGGAAGTTGCTGGTGGAGACCTGCAAATCGATCCCCGCCGTGTGGCCGTCCCGGGGTGCCTGGCCCGTCGGGTCCGGCGACGTGGAACGGCGCGTGTAGATCGCGCCGATGGTCGACTGCTCCAGGATCGACCGCTTGACGCGTGCGACGGTGAAGTTCTCTCTCGGGATGGCCACGTCGATCGCATCGCCTTCGTCAAAGTACGAATGGGCACTGGTGCCGATCTGATAGAAGCCGAGCTCGTATTGTCCGGCCTGGCCGGTCATTCTGGTGCCATACTGGATCGGGACCTGCTGGCCCGCGCTGAGTCCGATCCGCCGCGAGAAGAATGGTGACGGTCCGCTCCTTGGCGCGAAGGAGAACACCCCCGAACCTTCCAGGAAGAAGTCCCGCCGCTCGGGGAAGCGCTGGGGGAACCGGGTGAGGTTGACCCGCCTCTGGTCGCTCTCGACCTCGGCGAAGTCCGTGTTGATGCTCGCCGACGCCCGCAGGCTGGAGGTCAGGCTGTAGTTGACGTCGAGGCTGACGTCCGCCGGAAAGGTCGTGGGGTCCGCGTTGTCGGGGACGTTCTTCCAAGTGGCGACGGTGGAGGGCCTGGCCTCGAGCCCCAGCCCCTGTGACAGGTTCTGCAACCCCGTCAGCTGACCCGCATGAACCGGCTGCCTGAGCCCCTCGGTCCGGCGGTACCCCCGCCAGAGTATCTCCTCGTTCCGCCGGCGGATCGTGCGCTGGAAGTTGATCCCCCAGCTGTCCAGGTTCGGGTTGAAGTTGAGGGTCCGGAAGGGGATGCGGATCTCCGCGGACCAGCCGTCGGGCCGCCGGGCGGTCCTCGCCTCCCAGATCCCGTCCCAGGCTTTGCCGAAGCCGCCGGCCGGCCCCCGCCCCCCACCTCCCGCCCCGGCCTTCCCAGACGCCGCCCCCCCCCCCGCCCCCGCCGCCGCCCCTGCCGCCACCGCCGGAAAGAAGCCCATCGCCCATCAGCCCCGCGGGGTTGATCTCGAAGAAGTACCCCGTGCGTCCGTCCCCGAAGGTGTCGAGAATCCACATGAAGCGGTCATCAGTCCCCAGACCGGCGTCGCGCTGACGCTGATAGGCGAGGATCCCGGCAGGGTCGTCGTAGAAGATCGCGCCGATGTACAGGTTGTCCTCGTCGAACACGACGCGGATCTCGGTCGCCTCCGAGGGCACACCCCCTTCGACCGGTTCCTGCTGGGTGAAGTCCGTGATGGGCGCTGCGCGCTGCCAGACCGCCTCCTCGATCCGACCGTCAAGATCGATGTCCATCGACTCGGATACCGGGAACGCCACCAGGGCCACGGACCCGTTGTCATCTCCGTTGGACGTTTGCCCCTGGAGTTGGCCTGCGCTGGCGACGAACACCAGCCCCCATAGTAGCGCCCTTCCCGCCAGGCGCGGGGTGCCGGTGCGGGCTTCCGGTTGTGTCACGTTCGTTCAAGTCCGGTCCGTAGGGAGTTCACCGTGGCGGCTCAAGCCGAGCCTGCCCCACGGGAGATAGACACCCGATCCCCGGTGTTCGTTGGCGCGGGCGCTCACCGCCTTCTATCTTCACGTTCTGATCGGCCACACTTGCGGGAAAGAGAGGTTGCCATGCCACAGAAGAAACATGCCCCGACCATCGCACTTGCTCTGTTCACAGCGGCCGGACTGGCCTGCTACGGCGGCGATACCGAATCCGCCGACCCGGCGGCCGAGACCGAGGCTGCTGTCGAAGCCGCGGCCCCGGACATGCCGATGGGCCACGTGAACCCGAACCTGGGAACGTCCGAGGAACTCGCGGGGGTGCCGGGAATGACGGCCGAAGCGGTTGGCGCCGTCGAGGGTGGCCGGCCCTACCTTCGCATGGCCGATGTGCACGCGGTGTTGGCGGGTGCCGTCGGTGACGAGGCGGCCACGGCGGTCTACGAATCTCTGTGGCTGCCGATCAACCTGAACGACGTGACCAACGAAGAGGTCCTGCTGATCCCGGGCGTGGGCGACCGGATGGCCCACGAGTTCGAGGAATACCGCCCGTACGAGGACATGGACGAGTTCCGCCGTGAGATCGGAAAGTACGTCGACGAGGACGAGGTGGCCCGGCTGGAGAGCTACGTGTACCTCCCCCTGGACCTGAACAGCGCCACCCGGGAAGAGATCATGGCGGTCCCGGGAATGTCCGAGCGCATGGCCCACGAATTTGAAGAGTACAGGCCGTACACGGACCTCGAGCAGTTCCGGCGGGAGATGGGCAAATACGTGGACGAGAACGAAGTGGCCCGCCTTGAGCGCTACGTGATCATCAACTGACAACCGGCGGGGCGCGGGGGTTGTCGGCCGGCCGCGCCTTTCGGGCATGATCCGGCGAGTCGTCTTCCGGTTGCACCTGACGGTGGCCATCGCCGCCGGCCTGGTGATCCTGATCTTGGCGGCCACCGGGGTCATCCTCGCCAGCGAGGAGCTGGTGACGGGTCTGGCCGAACGGCGCTACCGGGTGACCATGCCGCGAGCGGGCGAAGGTGAGCGCATCCCGCCCGATGCGCTCGTCGCGGCGGCGGAGGCGTGGGGCGCGGGGGCCGAGCCTCCCTTCGCGGCGACCTCGATCGAGTACCGGGCCGGGACGGATGCGGCGGTGCGGGTCCACGCGGGCCGGGAGCGGCGCGTCTTCGTGGATCCCTACACGGGTGAGGTGCTCGGCGGGGGGATGGCGCGCCTGGAGGGCTTCTTCGAGAGCGTGAACGGCTGGCACCGCTGGCTGAGCTTTCCGGATTCCGCGATCCGCAGGGGCAGGGCGGTCACCGCGGCGGCCAACGTGGCGCTCCTCCTTCTTCTCCTGACCGGGCCGATCCTGTGGATTCCCCGGCGGATCACGCGCAGGTCGGTGGCGGAGGGACTGTTGTTTCGGCGCGGGGTGAAGGGTGTGGCGCGGGCCCTGAACTGGCACTACGTGATCGGGATCTGGTCGGTTGTGCCGCTCCTGATGATTGCGGTAACGGGGATGGTCATGTCGTATCCGTCCGTCGGCGACCGGGTGTACCCGGTGGTTGGCGGGGCGATCTCGTTCGGGAGCGTGACGGCTGGTCCCGGGGTGGGGCAGGTGGGCGGGGACGTGGCGGGCGGCGGGGGGGGGGGGGGGGGGGGGCGAGGTGGCGGGGCGGGCCCCTGTGGCGGCCCCTGGCGCCAGCCTGGCGGCCGCCCTCGCCGCGACCGAGTCGCGAATACCCGGATGGCGCGCGATCGTGCTCACGCTGCCTCGGCCGCGCGACGCGGA
>MPNE01000077.1 GCA_002238865.1 Gemmatimonadetes bacterium bin94
GGGAAGCCCTTGACCAGAAAGCGGCCGGGGCGGTTGCTCCTTAGCTGCGGAATCTCGGCGGTGCCGCACGGGTTCCGTTCATCGTTCCGGGATTGGGCCGCTGAGAAGACCGACCATCCGAGGGAGGTCGTCGAGGCGGCGCTGGCGCATGTCGTGCAGAACAAGGTCGAGGCGGCGTACCTGCGCACGGACCTGTTCGAGCGGCGGAGGCGGCTCATGGAGGACTGGGCGGCTTATCTAGCGGTCGGGAGAGCGGGCACCGGGAGCTGATCCGACCCCGCGACCAGGCTCCGAGGCCGTGTCGGGGCGTTTCGGTGGCATTTCGGCGAATCCCCGGGCCGCAGGAGCGCCTGAGAGCGACGATCGCCGGTGCCCGAGGGGTAGGGGTAGGGCGGAATGCGACGGTGCGGCAGGAACGCCGGGGTACACCTCTTCGCCGTCGGTTGAGGCGGGCGACCAAGAGGCCGAGTTCGACCAGAGGGCTTAAGGCCGTCCAGAGCGAAGACAATCGCCCAGTAGAGGTTGAGTGTCGTCGCCCCCGTCATGAGCCGAGTCAACCATCGACCTATCGAGGGCTGCGTGTAGCGCAGCATCAGGAGCGTCGCCAGTAACAGGCCGTTGCTTGAGTGCACTCAGTAATTCGAAGGGACTCTCCCAGCACTCCAGTACCTCGAGGAGGGGCTCCCATCCCGGAAACCCCTCGGCAAACCGGCAGGAAGAATGACACTCCAGGCATACCGAGCCCCACGACCATCCACCGCTTCCACCTCGGCTTCCGGCCCTGGCGAACTCCTGCGACAACTCCACTCCCTCCCCGAGTTCGTTCCGCGCGATCGCAAACGCTTGAGCCGGAGTCAGCGTCGCATTCAACTCCATCTTCAGATCAACGCGCGCCCGCCTCCAACTCGTCGATCTCGTGCGGTGACAGCGACGATTCCCGCTCGACCTTCTCACGCCACCGCCGCACTTCGTTCTCCACCTCAATCATGCGAGCCTCCCGTCCTCAGCCGGTTGCGCACGAAAACTCTGGCCGACCCACCGAGTTGTACGAAGCCAGAGACCTGCGGTTACGAGCGACTGTGAGGCGGTCCAGATCCAATACCCGATGAAATAACTGCCTTGCTGAATCGTGTCGCCGTATATGATGGGATCCCTGCCGCGAATGAGTTCGTCCATTGCGACAACGACCAGAAAGCACAACGCGGCGGTGTTCAGCCAAACCAGTACACGACTCCTCGCAAGATCGCCGCGTCCGGCTTCCAACAATGTCAGCACCATGGGCAGACAGATTGGCCAGCGCGCCCAGAAGAAGTCGTATCCGTACCGGGTCGTGAACTCCCCGAACACCGGAAGGAAGTGGGAGGCCGCGAACAGCGCCCACCCTGCAACCAGCAACAGGCGCCATCTTGGCCAACCCGCCTTCGCGAACTCCCGCGAAAGCTCTCTGGCCCCACCGAGTTCATCCCGGACGTCCCCGAAGACCCGGGCCGGCGCCAATCCTTCGTTCAGCACCATCTCGACTTCCAGGCGTGCCCGGAGATGGTCCTCAAGTTCGTCCACCTCGCGTGCCGTCAGCCCGGACTGTCGCTCCAACTCTCCCCGCCAGCGCCGGATCTCCCTTTCGATGTCAGACATGTCCACCTCTCCATGACATCTCAAGGGCTCCGTGCACCATGCGCCAATTCTCCTGATCGGTGGCCAGCTGCCCCTTCCCGCGTGCGGTCAGCCGATAGTATTTCCGACGCCGTCCCTCGTCGGTCAGTTGCCAACGCCCCTTGATCAAACCCTCCCGCTCCAGCCGGTGAAGGACTGGGTAGAGCATCCCATCCGACCATTCGAGCTTTCCGCCCGATAGCAGCTTGACCTGCTTCAGGATCTCATACCCGTAGTTCTCGCCTCCTGCCAGGATGGACAGGACCATCGGGCGCGAGGACGCTGCGACGAGCTCCTTGGATACCGGCCTGGTCACAATGTGTCCCTTCTTATATCCCTTGTGGAACAATGTATCTTGAAGTACAATGTATATCGGTTCGCAGCTCGAGCAAAGGCTTGTCGGACCATTCATCCCGGCGGCGGGTGGAATCCACCGGTGGAATCGATTGAACGTGGAAGGGAGAACAGGACATGAATCCTGGAATGAATGCTGCCGCACTCACGGTATCTTCGAGGCGCACGCCGCACCACCTGCTGGCTGCTGTCGCGGCGATCTTTGCCTCTCTGGCGGCAACTTGCGGCCCCGTGTCCCAGCCGATTCCCGACATCGAGATCGACAGTGCGGGCGTCCAAATCGTCACCAGTCATCCGGCGAACTCGGACGCTACCTGTGCCATCAACACGGAACCAAGCGCCGTCATCGGCGAGGATGAAGGTGACGAAGACCAATGGTTCTCATCGATCCGGGGCGCCGGTCGCTTCTCGGACGGGTCCATCGTAGCGGTCGATCGCACCAGCGCGGAGGTGCGCATCTACGACGAGAGCGGCAGACACCTGCGCAACATGGGTCGACATGGCGAAGGGCCCGGCGAGTTCCGGGATCCCTTTCTGCTCTGGATCACCGCGGAAGACACACTCTGGGTCGGCGACTACCGTCCATGGCGGTACAACATCTTCACGCCGCAGGGCGACTTCGTTCGCCAAGTCAATCTCTCGCCTCTCATGCCCAATCCGCCGTCTTCGGGCGGCGTCCTCGACAACGGATACAGTGTGAATTCGACCAGCAAGCGGGCTCGAAACGAGAACTTCAGCGTGGCCGACACGCTGGTGGTTCTGGTCTACGATCCCGATGGCAGGCTTGTCGGCAACCTGGCTCGGATTCCCGACCGAACCAGCGGCATGGTGAGCGATGCCGAGAACTTCTGGCTGTTTCCTCTCTTCCAGTCCTTCGCAGAAGTCGATGCAAGCGGCTCTACCATTGTGCTGGGGCACGGAAGCGAAACGGAGGTAAGGGTGTTGGACGACGAATTCAACCTCCGGCTGATCGTGCGCTGGTCCGAACCCGACAGAGAGGTGACCAGCGGCGACGTGCGCGCATGGCGCGAAGACTTCATCGAGAGGCGCAGTCAGTGGGCCGAGCCGGATTGGCGGGACTTCGACGACGCAAGGATCAGCCCTGAGCGCCCCGTTGCCGACCTGTTTCCCGCGATTTCGAGCATCATGATCGGGCGAGACGGCCGTATCTGGGTTCGCCAATACGATCGACCCCGTGAAGACCGGGGCTGGCTCGCCTTCGGTCCCGACGGTGGCTTCCTGTGCCACCTGCCCCAGCTGCCTGGCTCGGTCCGCGAATTCGGAGCCGACTATGTGCTGTTGCAACGCGAGTCGGAACTCGGGATCCACAGCGTGCACCTGCACCGTCTGGAGGTGCCATCGGCCGCCGAGGCGATGTAGGGCCGGGCTCGACCGTAGGACGTCGAAGCAGGAGACGGCCGCATCGAACCGTCCCCCGCTCCAACAACCTCCCGCCCCAAGCCTCAGTGGTGCCCGAGCGGCGCGAACGACTTCTGCCACCCGATCGTCAGCATCCAATTCGTCGCCAACTGCGGCCCATGGAGACTCTGATAGACCGGAATGTGCCACTCGGCGGCGACCCGATGCCCGCTCAGCGCCCCGTTGAGTGTTGCAGAATCGCCGGTCTATCGCACCGACAACGGGCGCCGGGGTGGCGCCGGATTCACGCGAGGGGAGGGCCGTTCGGGAAGGGGAGGACATAGGGCGCGCTGGGTCGGAGCGCGGTCGGATGCCGGGGCGCCCGCAAAGGAGGGGGTGCTCGCGGGCGTCAGAGAAGCGGCGAGTCACCGTAGTAGGCGCAGCCGGGCCGCCGGATTGCCTGAGAGCGACGATCTCGGGTTTCCGAGGGGTAGGGGGGGTAGGGTGGAACGCGGTCTCGCGGGAGGGAAGCCCCGCCGTCGTCGCCAAGGGTGAGGTGGGCGCTTTCCACCTCGCCGTCCGTCGAGGCCCTCGACCGGGAGCCGGAGGAGGTTGCCTGCGACGGTCGGATGACCGCCTTTCCCGTGACCCGGTCATGCAAATCACGCGGGAATCTGCATGATTGTTAGAGACAAGCCAGCACACGCAACGTTGAACATTGCGCTCTGGCGAAGGGTGGCTCCGCCCCCCCTTCGATCCCCCCCGAGAACGCGCTTCGGCGGCGTGCACGCGGTGCTTGTGCGACCGCCCCCACGGGCCGATCACCGCATCATCAGGATCGCCGCTCGGGCCGCGTCAATCCATCGGCGGCTCCCGACAATTTATCGTCGCGCCGACTGCGGCAGCCGCTTCACCACCACCGTCTCCACATCCATTTCGTCCTTTTCGATGAACGCGGCCAAGCCGTCTGGACCGAAGGCGTCCGGGAGCGCGATCGAGCCCGCCGGAAACGTCCCGGCGTATTCCCCTGAAGGACTTACTACGTCAATCGCGCCGTCCGCTTCCGGGAAGCCGTCTCGGCGCTGTACCCAGATACGACCCTCCCACGTCGCGGCCAATGCCCGGATGACCGAAAGCTCAGGGTAGAAGGCAACATCGAAGCTCCCCAAACTCGTCCATCCGGCCCGCTCGGCTCGAAGCAGCTCCGCCGCCTGCTGCTCGTGCCAAGCTTCTTGCATCGTTGCCGTCACCGGCTGCGGATAGATGGACCGGGTAATGACACGCTCCACATGCGTTCTGCCATCGGGTGGCGTGAGCTTCAGCTTGTAGGTCGAGGAGTCGCTGAACACGACGGTGCCGTCCGGCAGCATCCCGTAAAGAAGTTCGGGTTCTAAGATCGCGGGCATGGACATTGAACCGAATCCCATGGTTCTTGTCGCGTCGAGCACCGTAGACTCCGGCAACCAGCCTTCGGCGATGGTCTCCATCTCCGCGACATCGCCCGCGAGAGACATTCTCAGAATGGGTTGCGAGGTCCAACCGCGCGTGTTTCTCGCGGAACGCAGGGTCAGCAGGTGCCCGCCACGAGGGTCACCCTGGATGTCCGTGAGCATCTGCAAGTCGTCGGGCTTGCGGACCATGCGAACGAAGTTGCCCGCCGGGTCGAAGATCTGCCATGCGGCCTGCCGGCTCTCACCCACCACCGTCGTGCCGTCTCGCATCACGACGTAGCCCCAAGGCCAGTTGAACTCACCCGGCCCCTCGCCCATCCTGCCGAACTCGCGCAGGAATCCGCCGGTGGGGTCGAAGACAAGGACGCGCAGGCTCGTTGGCATTGGGATCTCAGCAGGCATGCCCGCCCGAATGACGCCGTCGAAGACATAGAGGTTCCCTACCTCGTCGAATCCGAGCCTGACGATGGTCGTGAAGGTCTCCCAAGGCTCCCCGATGGATTTTCCAACCCGGAACAATTCCTCGAATTTGGCCTCCAAGTAACGGTCTTCGGCCGGAAGCTCGATCACTTCCTGGGCACCGAGCGGCACGACCAAGCCTGCCAACGCGGCCAAGGTGATCATTGTTCGGCTCATGGGTACACATCCACAGCTCAAGGGGCAGTCCCGAAGGCACGTTACCGCCCAATGTAAGGCGTGCGCCTACTCCAAGTCACCACTCATTTCGCCATAGGGTTGCTGCGGAACGAGCGGGCGTGGGCGGAATGCCCATCGAGCCGCCGCTGGTCGATCGTCGCTCGGGCATGGAGCGGTGACCTGGGGGTCAAAGGGGGGCGGAGCGCTCCCCTTGCCAGACCGCAGTGTTCAACACTGCGTCGGCGGATCGCCTGAGGCCAAAATCACGGCAGGAGATAACGTAAGTCTAACTGGGACTGCACGATCTGCCACTCTTGTCGTTGGACTGGACCCTGCTGGACCGTGCCGCGAAAGCGGGAAAAGCGGACCTGAATGGCGGGAACCTCCCGACCGCGCGGCCTCTTCGCCGAAGGTTCTGGAAACCGACTTCGTTCACATCCCAAGAAGCTAGGTCGTTCGGGCCTATCGACGAACCGACCTGCGGGAGTGCCGGGGGCTGGCTCACCCCTGTTAGGATGCGTACGCCAGCCGACACGTTGACTCCTGCATACCTCATAGTACGGCACAAGACGTTAGGCTACTCCATTGGCATCGAGCCCTCGCGAGCCGAGCCGTCCGCCGAGAGCGCGGACATGCTGATTCCGGCCCATGCCGATCAGTGATTCCATTCCATGCCGATCACCGATTCCGGTGCATGCCGATCACCGATTCCAGAGCATGCCGATCACCCTGGAGTGAGCGAGTAGGAGCGCTGGAGAAC
>MPNE01000078.1 GCA_002238865.1 Gemmatimonadetes bacterium bin94
CTAACTTCAACCCTCAACCCCGAGCCTCAGCGCCCCTATGGACCTCCCCTCCTCCACGGTGATCGGCATGGCCCGGAATCTGCGATCGGCTTGCCGGAATCGGTGGTCGGCATCGCCGGAATGCGCATCCAGACCGCTTTCGCAGCTGGCGGCACGTTCGAATGGGATCCGGGCGTGCGCTTGGTGTACAACCGGCGCTTCTCCAGGCCACAGGGGCGACATTGGCACTCCTACTCCGTGCCGCTGATTCCCGACATCGCGCTCCGGGTCCCCAGCGGGCCGAACGCGGGCCTCCACTTGTTCGACGCGAAGTTCCGGGTCAAAGCGCTCACCGACGTGGGACTCGCCGCTGGCGACAAGGACGCCGACGACGAGAAGGCCAGAGAGCGGGCGGGTTCGTTCAAGCGTGCAGACATCTACAAGATGCACGCCTACCGCGACGCGATTCCCGACGCCCGATCGGTGTGGATCCTGTACCCGGGTGGGGAGTTTCGGTTCTTTGGGGTGCCGGGGAATGGGGGGCTGGCTGGCGGGCGGGTGGTTTCTTCAGCTGAGGGGTTGCCGGAAGAGGTCGACGGGGTGGGGGCGATTCCGGTGGCTCCGGTCGTTGGTGGGGAGGGGGGCGATGAGCGCGGAATGGCGGGTGCGTGTAACGGGGTGCTGCGGGCGATATTGGGGCGGATCCTCCCAAGTGGGCCTAAAGTGTAAGCTATACCGGTGATTATGTACTTGGGGCACAGAAGGCAGCCCGGTTTGAGCGCCTTTCGCTAGCCCTCTTCTGCCTCGTGGTAGGCCCGCAGGAGGTTGTCGTAATCCATCGCCTCGCGGCGTTCCTGGATGGCGTTCTGCACGTCCCGGCAGAGAGTCGGCAGGGCGTCGTAGTCGTCTGCCCGAATCTTGGCGACGACGTTAACAACAAATGTCATCCACTCGTCTAGCCGCTCACGCTGCGCCGCATTCCCGAGTGGTTGGTCGATTTGCGGAGCCTCGATCTGACTTGTCGCCAAGAGCGCGGCGACCTTCTGCATGGTGGCGTGGTTTCGGGCTACGGTGCTCGGTGGCATGTCTCCCTTCAGCTCCTTCGCCAACCCGTCAGCCAGCGCCTCTAGGTCGGGGAGGAGCGCGGGCAGTTGCTTCTTGAGGTTGGGAACCTTCCGCTTCTGCCACCATGCATCGAATCCAAACCACAGCGCGGTCGCCGCCCAAACCCACAGAGTGACGAATACCACCACCTCCCACCACCGCCAGCTATCCATGACGGCCACCACGAAAGTGAAGAATGCCGCCACGGGCACGGCCACTAGACCTACCACTTCCGAGAATAATCTCACTCGCATAAACGCGGCTAGGCCCTTCCAGTCTTGAAGGGCACCGGGTGCCCCCACAGCGCGGTCGGCCCAAGGGAGCCACCGCTTCAGTCGTTGGAGTTTCTTTCCCATACGTCATGATACTACCTCCTTTGTGTGCGTCAAAGACGCAGTGGTGAAACGCCTCTAACCCCGATGATTACCGGGGGCAAAGGCCGATACAGACGCCGAAATCCTTGCGGCGCGACGGCGGTACTGCCTACGTTCTGCCCGTCACTGTGATTGCAGGCCCCATGTCGGGTTGCCTGCCGAATACAACAGCCGCTAGACGGGCGGGCGGGTAGCTACCGGCCCCCAGGCGAATAGGTGGTAACCGCTCGTTGGACTACCCTGCGATCACGGTGACAAACGGCCCGGCACCCCATGTCGGGGTGCCACCGACCATCTTGATCCCGGAAGGCTCCCATGAAGCACCGCATCGTCCTCGCCCTCGCCCTGTGTGCTGGCTGCGGCACCGAGCCGCTTTCCGAGGTCGAGTACGCCGCCACGCCGGTGATCACGCTCGACCCCGACAAACTCAACGTCAATCAAGCCGACTGGCTCGAGATCGCCCTGCTGTCGCCGCCTCGCGTGAAGCCCGACTTCGTGCACCTGTCCTGGCTCGAAGAGAATGACGAGCCGTGGATCGCACGATGCGACCGTGTAGACGGCGGGTTCCCCGACTGCGACGACTTCGAGCGCCGCGGTCTCGTCATCGTCGGTCAGGAGGCGTTCGACGCGCTGACGACCCAGTTTGGCGGGTGCGCGCCGTCCGGCAACGCCAATATCCCGGGTGACAGCCTCAAGTTCAACCTGCGGGCACAGAGCTGCTTCGGCCTAATTCGCTACAAGATCCTGTACGACGAAGAGAAGGTCGAGTTCATCGAGGCGCCGTGGAGTACCACGGAAGGCCGCCACAGCCTCCACATCACAGGTTGCGGCGAGACGTGGGCGGCGTACCAGCTCTACAAACGCGCAGCCGAGGGCGAAGTCATCGACTACCCAGCCGACGCCATGTTCAGCGACACCGTGTGGATGACCGTCACGGGTTGCTGAAACTCTGCGAACGTTCCCCCAAAGGGGGCCGTCAACCTCTGAGAGTCCACGGCCCTACCTTGAAGCGGCGGGCACTCCGGATTGCGCCCGGGGCACCCTGCGTGTTCCGACGAAGTCGTCCACCGATTCCGGGCGAAGCCGTCCGGCTGTTCCGGGCCAAGGCGTCTTGGCGAGCCGCTGAACCAGTTTCCGGTATGAGCCATCGGCGCGGGCCAGGGCGAGTTCGTCGAGGAGCCGGGAGACGCGGTGTAGCGGGTTGAGATGCCGTTGCGGCAGGCCTGGTGGCCGAGGGCACAAGCCAAGTAGTACTTGCCGGATCCTGTCGCTCCGGTGACCAGCACGGTTTGGCCATCCTTGATCCATTGCCCCGGCGCGAGGCGAAGGATGAGGGAGCGGTCGAGGCCGCGGGCCGCCTTGAAGTTGAGGTCCTCGATGGTAGCGTCGAGATGGAGCTTGGCGATCCCTTTGAGGCGCAGGTAGCGGCGTTGTTCCCCGTTCGGTCTTCTCGCGTTCGAGCAGCAGGGACAGCCGGTCCTCGAAGGCGAGTTCGCCGATAGAGCGTCCTCATGGGGCCGCCCTATAGGGTGATGCCGCCCTCTAGGGGGCGCAAAGTGTCAACTGCGGTTTCCATTATGTGAACTCCAGTTGACATCAAGTGGCCGTTGGCCGGGCCGAGGGGGCTTGCCCTCCCGCCGCCCGCCTGTCGGACTCGGAACCCTTCTGGCCGAGCGGTCCGGCAGGGACGGTATCGAGAGGATCGGGGACTTCGAGGAATGGTACGGAAGCCAGAGCGGAGAATCCGTCAGGCCGGTGAGGATGGTCCTGGTCGGTCTCGGCCTCGACGCGAGCGCCTATCGAATGGTGTCCTACTTGGCGACAGGGGCATCGACATCCGGCTGGTGACTTTCCATGGCTACGTTCATGACGATGGGGTGCTGTTGGCCAGTCAGGTACGGGCTGCGGACGATCCCTGTACGTCGTCCGCCAATCCGCCACGCGCCCGACCTGAATCGGAAGGCCACCGAGCACGGAGTGGCGGAGATCTGGCAGGATGCACGAGAGTCTCTGGACCTACAGTGTTCGGACGTACTACACGAAATCCGGCATCACCTACCTGCAACGGACGACCACCCTGCCCGACGACGTGCGTGTCCGCGGGTCGCATACCGTGACGATCGACGAACCCGTAACGATACGGATCACGTTCTATCCGGCGGCTGTCGACCTGTGCCACGAGGAGTTCGAGCAGCTCAGGGATGCGATTCCGTTCGAAGCTGAGTAGCCGCCGATCGCGCCTGCGACGCGACGCGCGCCGAATCAGTGGTATTGTCGGCTTGACGAGGGGTCATGGCAGAGGGGCAAGGCGCAGCTAATCGACTTCGTGCAGGCTGTGGAGGACGCTTGGCGCGAGCATGAGCGGAGGGTAGCGGACGGGGCTGGTAGGTCTTAGGCGCGAGCTGGGCAGCTCTGAGGAGACGCGACCACTAGTAGCGAAACGCCGACTGAAGCCCCATCCTCGCTACGGTCCGCGTCGGGCCGGAGAGTGAACAGCCCAATGCCCAACAAGGAGATCATGGCTGCCATTGTGCTGGCCGCCCAGGTGCCCGGGAGGGTCGCGCTCGCGCAGGAAGTGTTGAAGCGCATACAAGCCACCGATCCAGCCCACTCATACTTCATCGAAACCGTCGAGGGCTCGACAACGGTTCCGGTGCCCGAAGCGGACTGGGAGTTTAGGATCGCGAGGATCGTGAGAACCTTTGAGATGCATGACACAGCAACGGTCAGCGTCACCGTCACTGCGAAGCACCGCCACAAAGCCGAAGTGCCTTCCGAGGAGGAACAGGAGATTCTCACCCCACGATCAGCACCGCGAGAGCCGCAACCGATCTCAACCGTGATGAGAAGGCTGATGCCATGAGCGAGATACGAAGCAAGATCCGATCCTGCCTAGCGGCTCTCAAGCGATGGCTCACCCGTCTTGCGCGGCCGCGGCACTCTCCCGAAGAGAACGACACGGGAGTCGTCGCCCTACCACACCAGCCACCGCACCAACCCGTTGGGCAGATCTTCGACCACGAGGGGCACCAACCGGTCGGCGTGGTCGACCTGGGCCGGGACATCAGTGTCGCCCTCCGCGCTTCGTGGGACGAAAGGCGACCCTTCGAGTCGGGGGGCGTGATCGAGAGCGTCTGGCTGCAGCCTCTTTTCGGCGCCGGCAGTACAGCCGCGTCGTCCCTCCTCGCCGGCAACGTCTTCCTTGCGACGGCCGATCCCAGCACGTTGATGCAGATCGGTGGCGGAGTCTCCACGGCCGTCATGCAGGGGGGCCGCATCGTTGAGCATGCGCCGTTCATCGCCGCCGGCAGCGCAATCGTACCTGTGGTGGCGCCCCTGATGCTCTTTACGACGATCTCGTCACTGATCACCGGCGCACGCCTGGACCGGATGCAGAGGGCTCTCGGCACTCTCTCCGAGACCCTGGCGCGCGTGCGTGAGCTCGAGGAGACCAAGACGTTCGCCAAGCTCCAGAGCGCAGCGAAGCAACTCGACGAAACCTGGTCGCAGTTCGAGCACAGCCAGCGGTTCACCGATGGCATGAAGTCGGAAGTCGTGCAGGCCCGTCGTGACCTCAGCGTGCTGCGTCACCAGTTCGGACACCTGACCAGTCGGGAGATACACTCGGTGAGCGACGCCAGGACGGCGGTATCGGACATCAACGTGTTCTTCCTGTCGAGCCTCATGGACATCCGTGCCGATGTGCTTCGTTTGTATCTGACACTCCAGGACGATCCGGGGTACGCTGGGCAGCGGCAAGCCACGCTGAGCAGGAAGGTCGAGCGACGAATCAGCACCTTCAAGACACTGCTCGAGGAAAACCCTATAGAGGAATTCCACGGGGAGCTGCAGCGGAGACGGTCCAAGGGCGCCTTCTACGATCCTCGAAGGTGGTTTGGAATCGGACGAAGTGACGAAACACCGGATGCTGAGGCTATCGTCGACACCTTCGAACCGATCCGCGAGCGAATCGGCCGTTGGACGAGCGCGTTCGACTCGACGACCGGTCCGGCATCCCGGCAGTCCATCGTCGTGTACCGAGACGCGAGCGGCGAGCGGGCATTACACGCGCGTCACACGCGGGATCTGCGATTGCAGCAGGTGAGTGGGTAGCCGGATGTCAACGGCCACCGAAAGTTGACACTTTGGGGCCCGCGCCGTGGAGGGAGCGGTGCGATCGGGAGCAGGCCGCGATTCAGGCCACCTCGCCCGCTGGTTCGGGGTGCCCGCCCGTAACCCACGGCCCAGCCCCCGAGACTCCGAAATGTCAATCGCAGTTTCCATTAAGTGAACTCCGGCTTACATCAAGTGGCCGTCGGCCGCCAGCTCGTCGGACGAACACGGCCACCATCGTATATTGTCTGCTTCGGACTTCATGGCCGCGTCGGTGGCCCCAGACACGAATGACTCCGCGCCCATCAATCACCTGGAGTGTAAGAATGCGGAAGGCCTCACCCAGCGCCACAGGCCCCGCCCAGACCGGGCTTACTCCTGGTTTGAAGCGTCTGATCACCAATGCCAAGCGATTCGGCGCGGTCAACCTCTGGCAAGCACTGACACCAGACGAGCGGATGGCGGCCGCGACGTCCTATCTTGCCGATGAAGCGGACGCACGGAAGCGGTTGAACTGGAGTTGCCCCGCAATGACGGACACCTTTCCATTGGGTCCAACCAAGGAGGTGAGTCATGGCGGGAAGAAGACGAGGGCGGTATCCGCCCGAGTACAAGGAGCGGATCGTCGAGCTTGTGAGGGC
>MPNE01000079.1 GCA_002238865.1 Gemmatimonadetes bacterium bin94
CTCGCAGACAGTAGCGGTGCGCTGGATGTCCAGTCCGCCGGGCCGCGCGCAGAAGCTTCGCACCAAGTCCGAAAGCCCGTCGTAGGCGTTTGCCCCACTGCGGATCAGGTTGTCCAGATCCAAGGGATTTGGAATCGACCGCCTCACAACTTCCCACATCGAGGAACCATGGCCTAAGAAGGCGTGACAGCTCCAAGGATCGTACTTGGCACTCCGGTACGATGCGGCCAGGTCGCTGAAGACGTATCTCGTATCCGACCCGTCGACGTATTGGACGGACGACTGACCCGGTTTCGCCTTGCCGCTGACGATCCCATGCACCAGGTCGGGCAGGTCCGTGATCGGTAGAACCGCCTGCCAGGCGCGGAAGTCTGACCGCTCGACCGGAGAAAACGCGGGAATCGACTCGACGGCGCGGTGGTCCAGGAGACCGCGGGTGACGAGGTTCACCCAACCGCGACCGCGCCGGATGGCACAAATGCGCAGATCGATGGACCTCCAGTAGCCGGCGCTCTTTACCGAATCGACGAAGCGATTCGCTTCCTTGGCTGAGCGTTCGCGCTGTTCCTGAGACACGGGGTCTCCATGGCACCGGTGGGTTCGACCATCACGGCGGAGGTCGTGAACCTAACACCGATGGCTCCGACGTATGTCGGGATTGCTCCAGCGCGCCGGTGTGGATTCGATGTTGCACGGGTTCCCGTCGAGCGCCCGGTCGCGGATGGCCGAGACCGGCGTCCCGGCGGAGGTTGCCGAGGCCTGCCTCGCCCACGTTCCCAAGAGCCGAGCCGTTCAGGCGTATCAGCGGTCCGACCTGCTGGAGCGCCGCGCTGGGGTTCTTCAAGCGTGGAGCGACTACGTCACGCGGCGATAGGCCGCGGTCCGACCTGTCGCCGCTTCCACCACAAGGCTCAGCGGCGCTTTCCGCGCGTTCTACGGGGACTTCGGGAAAACTACGGGTCGCAGAATCGCTCAGATTCGACAATCTCGGGTCTCCGAGGGGTAAGGGTAGGCCGGAATACGGCCATGTGGGCGTAGAGAGCGGCGCCCTCGCCGTCCCGGCGCCCTCGCCGTCCGTCAGGCCGGCGAACGGTAAGGCCGGGAGGCTCACCCTCGGTGCGGATCGGAACACGGCTACTCGCCTCCCTCGGCGCCGATCAGCACGACCCTTCCACCTCCGTAGCGCGGTCGCCGGGCGACCGCGACCGCGTTGCCGGCATCCACGGCGTCAAGCCGGGTCGAACCGGGCCTCGTCGGACCGGTTTTCACACCTGCGGGCGATCACTCCGCGGTTCGCCAGGGGGGGATCTTGCCACGCCGCTGGCGGCGACCGCGAACGGGTGGTGGACCGCGCCGGAACCCCATGGAAGGCTGTGGAAAAGTAGGGAATTTCCGACCGTTGACGCCGTCCCGAATGGTCCTCCAGCGTTCAGGCATGGAGACGCTGGAAGAGCTGTTCAGATCGCGGGTTAGCGCGTTCCTCGGGCGTTCGGGCTTGAGCCCGACGGCGTTCGGGAAGAAGGCGCTGGGCGACCCGAACCTGATGCGCCAGATCGGTGGTGGCCGCTCGCCGTCGCTGAGGACGGCGGACCGGATTCTCGCGTTCATCGCCGAGCAGGATGGGGCATCGGGCGGCGGACGCGATCCCCCTCGACGCCCGTGACACCGGAGACCGACGAGAACGTGGAGAACAGCGAGGAGGAGCAGGACGATGAGCGAGAACCCGAGGAATGAGAGAACGAACCCGCCGACCCGCTTCCTGCGGCTGCCCGAGGTGATGGCGCGCACCGGCCTGTCGCGGAGCACGATCTACGTGCGGCTGGCAGAGGGGCGCTTCCCCCGGCCGGTCGCCCTGGGCGGGCGGGCCGTGGGGTGGATCGAGGCCGAGGTGGACGAGTGGGTCCGTGAGCGCATCGCCGAGAGCCGGTTAGAGGGCGAGCGGGCCGGTGAGCGCGGCGAGGCCGCGCGGAGGATCCCCGAGACCGGCCGCCGGACGGCAGAGGCCGGCCCGGTTCGATGAGCCGGCGCGCTTCGCGGCGGCCGGGGAACAGCCCGTCGGACGCGTCTAAGGCCGGCAAGCCAGCACCACCCGGGTTGGACGCGGCGGCTGGGCGGGGGGGGAGAGGGCGGTGGCGGCGGGCGTGTCGCCGTCCGCGCTGCTGCGTGAGGCGATGGCGCGGACCCAGACCTGGACCGCGTCGGCGCGGGCCGTCGAGCGAGAGCGCACCCGCCAGATCGCGCGCATCGGAAACAACCTGAACCAGCTGGCGCGCTGGGCGAACACACACGCCTCGACGGCCGAGGCCGTCTCGGTGATCGCCCACCTCGTCTCGTTCGAGCGGTCGCTGCTCGCCGTGGCACGCATCGGCGAGGAGGCCCGCGATGCTCGTTAAGTTCCTCTCCCACGGGAAGGGCTCGGCCCGCGCGGCGGTTGAGTATCTCGTCGGCGAGAGGGACGCGGCAGGACAGGAGCGCGAGGGTGTCGAAGTCTTGCGCGGCAACCCGGACATGGTGGCTGCCGTGGCCGACTCGCTCGATTTCGAGCGCAAGTACACGTCGGCCGTGATCGCGTGGGCGCCCGATGACCGGCCGACCGGCGAGCAGATCGAAGCCGTCCTCGACGAGTTCGAGAAAACCGCGTGGGCGGGACTGGAACCGGATCGATATGCGTGGACGGCGGTTCTTCACCGTGAGCGCGGGGGCGGCGTCCACGCGCACATCCTCGCCGCGCAGTGCGACCTCCAGACCGGGCGGAGCCTGAACATTGCGCCGCCCGGCTGGCACAAAACCTATGCCCCGCTTCGCGACGCCTTCAACCACGAGCATGGCTGGAGCCGCCCGGACGACCCGGCGCGAGCCAGGGCGCAGCGGCCGGGCCACGTGGCCTACATCGAGGCGTCGAAGCTGCGGGCCGGGCTGGAACACGAGGCGGACCCGCGCACACTGATCCGCGACTACCTCGTGCAGCGCGTCGAACACGGCGCGGTCAAGGGCCGCGCCGACGTGGTCTCCGCGCTGGAGGACGTGGGGCTGGAGGTGCCGCGCCAAGGCAAGGACTACATCACCGCCCGCGATCCGGACACCGGGAAGCGGTGGCGGCTGAAGGGAGAACTGTATGAGCGAGACTTCGAGCCCGAACGACTTGACCTCCCGGCTGCGGAGCCGGCTGGAGACCAACCGGCAGCAGATCGAGGAGACGGCCACGCGCGAGCTCAAGCGGCTTGGCGAGAGCTTAAGAGGCGTCAGAGGCGACGCGCTGCGTTCCATCGAGGCCGATACGGCGGAGGCGACCGCGCGGATGCGCGGGTTGCTGATGAGGGCTTGGCTCAGGCCCCTGGTGGTCGGCTTGAGTCTCTTCCTCGGTATCTGCAGCGGCAGTTGGGCGACGATGCACTGGCTGTCGAGGAGCATCCAGGACCGGATCGAGACGCTGGGGGAGCTGGACGTGCGGACCGAGTGGGCACGCGCGATGCTGGCCGAGATCGAGGAGACGACCTGGGGCGTCGAGTTGCTGGAGAGCAGCGGGGACCGGTACGTGGCGCTGCCCGCACGCACGCCGGTCCGTCCGGCGTTCACGATGGACGGGCGGCCCTACTTGAAGCTGTCGAGAGAGTGAGGAGGAAGCTACATGACCGACTTGGAACGGCGGCTGACGGCCGCTTTGGAAAGGTTGTCCGCGCAGTACGAAACGGAACAGCGGCGGCACTCCGGACAGATCGAAGCGTTGCGCGAGCAGGTCGAAGCCTTGCAGCGGCAAGTCGAGCGGCTGAGCGGGCGGGTGACGGACTTGACCGGATACTCCGGGACGTACGGCGAAGGGCCAAGGCGCGGGTGGAGATGACGAGGCGGCTCGTGGAAATGACGAGGCGGCGTGGGCCGGACCGCGATTCCGGACCGAGCCGGTGATCGAGCCTCGGGGAGGATCGCCTACGCGCTACCCCCTTCCCCTCCTTCCGCAGGTCCACCCGTGGCCCCTCGGTCCATCCGGGCACGGAAGAGGGTCGAGGGTTGGAAGACCGGGACGCTCCGAGGCGGGACCTCGACGGGTTCGCCAGTTCCCGGGTTCCGGGCCATGCGGGCCTTGCGATGCCGCACCTTGAAGGTGCCGAATCCCCTGAGTTCGATTCCCTCGCCTCGCACGACCGCGTCCTGCACAGAGGCGAGAAATGCCTCGATCACTTCCTTGCATGCCTTCTTGGTGACCGGTGGCCCGATCGCATCGGCGACCTGCTCAACGAGATCGGCCTTGGTCATCTGCTACTCTCCCGCAGAAGTGTGACTGCCGCGTCGGATGGCGGAGTGGTCTCAAAGTTCGATATGGTAGTCCACCCGAACCAAGCTCACGGCATCCTGCCGACCCCTTTCCGGTTTATCAAGGTCTGTGTGCTCTGCGGGATCCCCTGATTTCGTGGAAGCCAAGTCTGGCAGTCCGTGAGAGGGGGGTATCTTTGGAGAAGGTCGAGGATGTCGATCATAGCTGCCAGAGGCAGGGATCCCTCCACCGTCAAGACGGATCGCTAGTCCACGTGCCGCCATCCCCGGGCCGATGAACGCGGAATATCGCAGACAGAGGGGAGTCATGATCGGTCATCCAAACCTCCGGGGAATGGCGGCGCTCGCCGCGACCGTCGCCTGCCTATCGGCCTGCATCCACGCTACGTCCGAGATAGGAGCTGTCGGCGGCGTCAACAGAACTCATGCCTCGCGGGGGACAGTGGCGGGCATCAGGGCTGGCGTCTTGGGCGTAACCCCGGTTCGCGAGTCCGATGCCCTGGCTGTCCAGCTTGACGCCTCCTACGTGCAGCGGGAACGCCGGGAAAACCTGGGCTTTCTCATATACGATCCGGAGCTGGAGCGCGACAGGCGGGAGGACTATGCCGAGTTGTCGGTGCTCGCGAGGGGCAACCTGTTCGGCCCTGCGACCGGCAGCCGGTTCGGTGTCCAGCTACTGCTCGGACCCACGCTGTCCCTGCCCTTGCGTTGCCATCGAATGGCCCCGGATACGGGAGCACGGCACAAGTGCTCTGGAAATACCACCGTCTCGATAACCCTTGGTGCCGGACTGGACTTCCGAGTGAATGAGCACCTTGCCCTGATGGCCGGATTCCGGTACGGCACCCAGGATTTTGATCTGGTCGTCGAGGAAGACGCTTCAATCGCCAAGTTCCCCGATAGCTCCTTGCTCGCTGGCGTGACCTACCGGCGCGCAGGCAGGCCACGGCCTCAATAGGTCGTCCGTCCGGGATGCCTACTACAGGTCGCGCTTGCGCATGCTCAGAAACGCGAGCCCGAGGAAAATGGCGCTGTAGGCCAGCGCCGCGACGGCGAGCACCTCGACATCGAGGAACTCCCAAGATTCGAGTCCACGTTCCGTGCGTTCCGCGTTGACATCGGCCAATACCTCCGGGTAGTGGGCGAGATCGTCGCCGAGTTGATCGAGAATGCTGAACGGAAAGTATTCGGCCGAGCGCCGCAGAGCCCCGCCCGCTCGCGAGATCAGCCCACCGACCGCCTCCTCGACGATGAGGTAGAGGAAGAGGATGCCCAGCGCGGGTCCCGAGGAACGAATGAGCACCGAGAGCATCAGCCCGGCACTCCCGACGAGCAGCAGGCTCAATGCGAGACCGCCCATGTAGCTGAGATCCGTCGGCCGCAGGATGCCGAGGCCGCCTTCGCTCGGGCTGAGCAGCGTTCCACCAACGCCGATGAGCACCGCCGTTGCGATGAAGAGCAGGACGAGTCCGGCGAGCAACATCACCTTCCCCGCGTAGAACCTCTCCTTGCTGAGGCCGTCGATCACGTTCTGGCGCGCCGTGCGCCAAGTGAACTCGGGTGCTACGAGCAGGATCATCAGCACGCCGGCGAAAAACGGTCCGATCCCGG
>MPNE01000025.1 GCA_002238865.1 Gemmatimonadetes bacterium bin94
CCATCGAGCGCTGCGCCGACGACCTCGAAGCCACCCTCGTCGAGAGGGACGAGACCACGTTCTCGCTGGTCGAGGCCGCCCGCGAGAGCGGATACACCGCCACCCACCTCGGAAGGCTCGTCCGCGACGGCAAGATCCCCAACGCCGGGCGGCCCAACGCGCCCAGGATCGCCCGCAGGCACCTGCCCCGAAAAGCGCCGGCCGAACCGCCACTTGCGGAAGAACCCGGCCCGCGCGAGCGTTCGAACACGCAGATCGTGCAGTCCATCATCCAGAGAGGAATGGAATGATGGCACGCACGAAACGAAGTCGGCGCGCATACAGCGCCGGAGAATGGGGCCGCAACCGGGTCAGGGTGTTCCCGGATCCGAAAACCGGCCTCTACCAGGTAGAGTGGCGGGAGAACGGGCGCAGGCTCACCCGGTCCCTCAAACACCGCGACTGGTCGCGGGCAAAGCGGCAGGCCGACGAGTTCGCCGCTGGGTTCGCGGGGCCGGAGCTGAACGGCAAGAAGGACGCCGAGCCCGAGCCGCTCACCCTGGGGACGCTGTTTGACATTTACGGTGAAGAGGTGACGCCCACCAAGGCGAAGCGGACCCAAACGCGCGACCGGTACTCGACCGAGATGTTTCTCGGGTTCTTCGGACGGGACCGCAGGCCCGAAACCCTCTCTCAGCGCGACTGGGACCGGTTCATCCGGGAGCGGCGCGCCGGCAGGGTCGGGGCGTCGGGCCAGCCGGTGCGCAACCGGACAATCGAATGGGACCTGACGTTCCTGATGGCGGTGCTCAATTGGGCCGCGAGGTCGCGGGACGAGCGGGGACGCCTGCTCCTCGACAGGAATCCGCTCAAGGGCCTCAGGAAGCCCACGGCGAAGAACCCCGCAAGGGTCCTCCTGACCGAGGAGGAGTACCGTGCGATGCTCGGGGTTTCCCGGCAGGTCAACTGGCGATTCCGCGTCGCCCTCGTGCTCGCGCACGAGACCGGACACAGGATCGGTGCCATCCGCCAGCTTCGGTGGAGCGACATCGACTTCGAGGGCAGGACCATCCGGTGGAGGGCCGAGCACGAGAAGACGGGCTACGAGCACGTCACACCGATGACGGACGAGGCCGTCGCCGCCTTGGAGGAGGCGCGGCGGATGACCGCCGCCACGGGAGACAATCCGGTGCTGCCCGCCGGGACGGACCCTTCCCGGTGCATGGACAGCTCTTGGGCGTACCGCTTCTGGTGCAGGGCGCAGACGCGCGCGGGCTTGGAGCCCAAGCGCGGGAGAGGCTGGCACTCGCTGAGACGGAAGTTCGCTAGCGATCTGATGGACCTGCCGCTCAAGGTCTTGTGCCAGCTGGGCGGCTGGAAGAACGCCCACACGGTCCTGCGCTGCTATCAGAGGGCCGACGAGGGACAACTCAGGGAGGCGCTGGAGAGTCGCCGCAGGGTTCAGGTCTGAGAATCCCGATCAGCGGGAATCAAACAGCGAGAACCGGCTCGACGAAACCCATAAGTAACACGGGTACAAACAGATACGAATCTGGTGCCGTCCGCTGGTAACCTCTTCCATGTGGATGCCTCCTCCCTCAGATGGTCGACTCAGTCGCTTCAGTACCATCTTGGCACATTGCGATGCCGCCGGGAGGGGGCGTCCACTCCATCGCACTTCGTGATCGTGGACGCGGTCGGCGTGTGCGAGCGCGACAAAACGGTTTCACCGACCCTGGAGCGCAAGCCATCGGTCAGTACAAAGAAGCTCCTGCAGATGGTGGCGATGGGAATCGTGCACGCCGACCTGGTGTCGAGCCTAGCTTCGCGGCTGGCGCGGCTTGGCAGGCAGGTAGACGGGGCGCAGGCGGCGCGGATCGCGGGGGAGGCGGGCGGGGACACCCTGGCCGAACTGACCGGCCGACTGATCGCGAGCATCGACCCGCAAGCGACGCACGACGCGACGGTTCAGCGGTACGGGTTGGACGAGGGCGACGATCCGACCCCGGAGCAGCTGGACGAGACCGAGCGCGAGCGTATGACCGAAGCGCTCAAGCCGTTCAGCCGACCGGAGCTCAGGCAGGCCATCGTCGAGGTCGCCCGGAGCGTCTACCAGATTATCGACGAGGCTTCCCTCGACGTGCTGCTGGATTTCGGGCACAGCGAGGCTGCGGTCCGGAGCGCCCGCTCGAAGCTGTACGACTTCCAACGGTTCCTCGATGAGAACAGGGACGACATCGAGGCGCTCCAGATCCTGTACAGCCGCCCCTACCGCGCCGGGCTCCGGTACCGCCACCTCAAGGAGCTTCGGGACGCGCTACGGAACCCGCCGGTCGGACTTCACGACCCCGCCAACGGACTCTGGCGGCTTTTCGAGGCGCTGGAGCCGGAAAACGTTGTGGGGCGGGGCGGCACGGCGCTCGTGGATCTGGTGGCGATAGTGAGGCATGCGATCCGGCCCGAAGGGAGGTTAGTTCCGATGGCCGACCAAGTGGAGAGGCGCTACCGGGAGTGGCTGGAGGAGAAGGCGCGCGGCGGGCAGGAGTTCACGGCGGAGCAGCGGCGGTGGCTGGACGCGATTAAGGACCACATCGCCTCCAGCCTGGCGATCGAGCAGGCGGACTTCGAAGACGTGCCGTTCAACCAGTGGGGGGGTCTTGGTGGGGCGTGGCGGGTGTTTGGCGGGGATATCGATGCGGTACTGGATGAGTTGAACCAGAGGTTGGCGGCGTGAAGATACCCACGGGATGGGAACGCTGCGAGATCTCGCAGGTGCTTGCCACACAGGATAATGGAAAGCTACTGAAGCAGGGCTGGAGCCCAAAGTGCGAAAAGCACCCGGCACCCACGGATTCCGATTGGGGTGTCCTGAAGACCACGTCCATTCAGAGCGGCGCGTTTCTGGCCGAACACAACAAGGCTCTTCCAGATTCCCTTCACCCGAAGCCGGGTCTTGAGGTCGCCGCCGGTGACTTGCTACTGACGTGTGCTGGTCCCCGATCACGGTGCGGAATCCCGTGTCTGGTGCGGAGTACGAGGCCCCGCTTGATGGTATCGGGCAAGATGTACAAGATGCGGGCGTCACGCCAGGTGCTCCCTGCCTTTGCCGAAGCTTGGCTGCTCACGTCGGAAGCTCAACAGGCTGTTGACCGAATGAAGACCGGAGGATCCGACAGCGGACTCAACTTGACGCAGGGTAGGTTTCTTCGCCTGCCGTTTCCCTTAGCTCCGCTCCCCGAACAAGGCCGCATAGTCGCCAAGATGGAGTCCCTGTTCGCCGGACTGGACGAGGGTCTCGCGGCGCTCAACCGCGCGCGGGCTAACCTTGAGCGCTACCGGGCATCGGTCCTCAAGGCAGCGGTCGAGGGTAGACTAACCGGCGGATGGAGGGCGGAGAACCCGCCCGAGGAAAGCGGCGAATTGTTGCTGGCCCGGATCGCAACAACGGACGTGGATAGCTGCGGGCCACCCTTCGGCCGAAGGCATGACGACCTTCCGAACGGATGGGGCAAGGCCCCGGTGGCAGCACTAATCCGGGAGCCCCTGAGAAACGGCAAATCGGCCAGAGCCTCAAGCGACGGCCAGGGAGTGCGTACGTTGACTCTCTCGGCAGTAACGGAAGGAGACTTTTCGCAACGCAACACGAAGTTGACCACTGTCGCTCCCAACAAGGTGAGTTCCTTATGGCTCGAGGCTGAGGACATTCTTGTCGAGAGATCGAACACACCCGAACTAGTGGGTCTCGCTCGCATGTATTGTGGACCGGCGAACTACGCAATATTCCCCGACCTATTGATACGAGTTCGCTGTGACCAACGTATCTCGGCAGCATTCGTAGAATTCTGCTTACAATCGCCTGAGGCTCGTTCGTATTTTCGCAGCCGAGCGAGGGGGAGTTCCGGAAGCATGCCCAAGATCAATCAGACAACCGTCGCCGAATTGACACTACCTCTCCCTCCTCGCACGGAGCAAGACGAGGTTGTGGCACGTTGCCGTAACCTTTTGTCTGAAGCGGACGTGTTGCAACGCGAGTTAGCGATGGCTAGTCGGAGAGTCGGATCGCTCCGCCAATCCATCCTCACACGCGCTTTCGAGGGCCGTCTGGTCCCTCAAGATCCCGAAGACGAGGCCGCTTCCGTCATCCTTGAGCGGATCCGAGCGGAACGCAAAGCGGAAAAGACGAGGAGACAGAGACAGTCCCGGCTCACAAAACTGAACCGCGAGCGACAAGACGGGGACTCTTGATGCCGACCAACCACACCCAGCAGATCGTCAACAAAGCGTGGAGCTTTGCCCATGTCCTTCGCGACGACGGTCTGTCCTACATGGCCTACACCGAGCAGATCACCTTTCTACTCTTTCTGAAGATGTCCCACGAACTGACCCAGCCGCCGTGGGGCCGTGATCCCCTCGTGCCGAAGGGACTAGACTGGCCCAGTCTCCTCGTCCGCGACGGCGAGGAATTGGAGGCACACTACCGGCGGATCCTGAGAGATCTTCCGAAAAACGGTGGGATGCTGGGGGAGATCTTCAAGAAGGCTCGACAAGAGATCCAAAACCCGTCGACCCTCAAGCGCTTGATCGTAGATCTGATCGACCCCGAGGACTGGATGTCGATGGACGCCGACGTAAAGGGCGACATCTACGAGGGCTTGCTGGCCAAGTCTGCCCAGGAATCGCCGAAGGGAGCTGGCCAGTACTTCACGCCCCGCGTGTTGATCAAGGCCATCGTGGATGTTATGCAACCGGGACCGGAGGACACCGTTTGCGACCCCGCCTGCGGTACCGGCGGTTTCCTCCTCGCCGCGCATGACCATGTCGTCCGCAAGCACGGAAGCACGCTGGATCCCGACCAGAAGCGTCACCTGCGGGAGAGGTTCGTCCAAGGAGGGGAACTCGTTCCCGCAACCGCCCGGCTCTGCATCATGAACCTCTATCTTCACGGCATAAGCCCGGATCGGTCCCCGATCCACTCCGGTGTCGACAGTCTAGCCAACGATCCGGGCGACCGCTTCTCAATGGTGCTCACCAACCCCCCATTCGGCAAGAAGAGCAGCTTTCGGATAGTGAATGAGGAGGGTGAGATGGAGACGGAGTCCCACGTATACGAACGGCAGGACTTTTGGACCAGCACCAAGAACAAGCAACTGAACTTTCTCCAGCATGTGAAGACGCTACTCAGGGTACACGGTTCGTGCGCGATCGTCGTGCCGGATAACGTCCTGTTCGAAGACGGCGCGGGTGAGACCGTGCGGCGCAATCTCCTGCAGCAATTCGATGTCCACACACTGCTACGACTTCCCACTGGTATCTTCTACAAGCCAGGAGTCAAGGCGAACGTCCTGTTCTTCGACGCGAAGCCCGCGCGAGAGCAGCCTTGGACCGAGCGGCTCTGGGTATACGACCTCCGTACCAACAAACACTTCACACTTAAGTTGAAGCCGCTCCGGCGGGAGGACTTGAATGACTTCGTCGCCTGCTACCGGCCGGACGAGCGCCACAATAGGCAGCCAACGTGGAGCCCGGACAACGAGAGCGGCCGCTGGCGAGCGTTCGAGTACGACGAACTGACCAACCGCGACAAGCTGAACCTCGACCTCCTGTGGATCAAGGACAGCGCGCTGAAGGAGAGCGAAAACCTGCCGGAGCCTGAGGCCCTAGCTGGCGCAATCGTGGAAGACCTGCACGCGGCGCTGGAGGCGTTTCGGATCATTGCAGAGGAGCTTGAGTCGACGAGGGGTGGTATGGCATGAAGCGAGCTCTCGTTGCAACATAAGAATAAGGCGACCCATGATTAGCCCTCCCGGTCCGAGAAGCGTTCAAGCGCCGCCCCCGCATCGGTGAGCACGTACTTCTGGGTCGGCGCTCGTGGATTGCCTGGGTTCGTCATGCGGACCAGCCCGGTCTCCAGTAGCGGCTTCAGATGTTTCCGGCGAAAATGGGAGCGATGCGAAACGCCCGCCCGCTCCATCAGCTGGGCCAAGCTCTGCGGAACATCGCACGCCTGCACAATGGCGCGTTGGCGAGTGGTCAGCCGGCGCGCAGCCTGGTCACCGCCCATGTCGGCACGGACTTGGTCACCATGGTCACTGCCCATGTCCGCACGGGGCAGGTCCACGGGACGGTCGCCGACCGCCCGACCATCGACTCGTTCCGCACCCGTCCCCACCGTCGGCCGCCGTTCCTCGCCCGGCGCCCCCTCCCCCAGCAGGGACAGCTCGTACTCGCTGCGGGCCTCGTCGCTGCGGATCACGGGAGGGGCATGGCCGAGACCCTGCCAGTTCTTGAAGATGGCCCGGATTCCGGTGCCCGCCTGCCTGGCGAGGCCGATGCCACGGAACGCTGCCGCGATCAACGGGTTGCGCACATCCTTCGCCGCCCGGTCAAGCAGTTCGCCGGCCGGGGCGCCGGGATCCCCCGGGTTCCAGAACACCGTCCGGTCGCGATAGAAGCGGATGAATGCCGTGCGCCCGCGATCGCCGTAGTCCTGGTGGATCAGCTGGTTGACGAAAGCCTCCCGAAAGGACTCGTACCCAGGCGGATCGTCGTCGCGGCGCATGGTCTGCATGTCGAGGCGGAATGGGCGCTCCGCATGCCGCATGTAGCGTTCGGCAACGATCAGCCAGGCCTGAAGCAGGTTGTCCTCGACGACGATGCGGTCGGTCCAGTGGTGTTCGGGCGGCCCCTCCTCGTAGGCGGCACCGATGAACTGGCAGTCGACTACCGGGCGGGACAGCGCCTGCCGAACGTAGCGCGGCCTGCCGAAGACGAGCACCGCCGCCCGCGTCGGCGCCAGCCGGTCACCGGACTCGACCACCAATCCCCGATCGTGCAGGAACTCCACATCGCCGAGATCCTGCCCCTCGCCGGGACTGCGGTCGGAGAAGAGTGACCGGTACCAGCGCACCGACGGGGGATGGAAGAATCGGTGCGCCTGCAGCTCCTCTAGGACCTCGCCGTCGTACCGGCCTGGAGCGCCATCCTGTGGGAAGCTCTTCTCGCCGCTGTCGGCGTCTGGCAACCCGTGTCGCTCCTTTCGGTCTGAAGCCTCCTCGCGATTCATGTCCCCCTGCTCCACTGGTGTCCGTTGGTGCAACCCTGGGCGAAAAGTGACCAAGTGGCCGACGGGCCGCAACAGCTTGGTCAGTGACCAAGTAGTTCCTCGCTGTGCTCAAGCGGGCAAAGACAACTGACCACGAAGCCCTCGTCAACGACACCGTCCGACATGACTTCCCCGACCAGCGAACCGCTGCCCCACTCTCAGGTATTGCTGGTGGTCGCCAAGCGCGTCGTCTGGTTGAAGCGCCGCCGGCGACGCCGATCGACGCTGCCAACCTGGAGCACCGGGAGTAGCGCGAGGGGGAGGCGTGCGAGGACAATAACCGGAATCCGGCATTGGCTCACCCCTCGGCACGTAGCCTGCGCCGACATTCCGGATACAACCTGCTGACGAGACGATTGAACCGCTCGCGCACCCACTCGACGGATTCGTCAAAGTCCTGGATCGCCGCTCCATCGGTGAACTCTGCCTTGCGCCAGAATCCCAATCTTGGACGGCCCTGGGAAGACCATTCCTGCCAACCATGCAGCCCTATTTCCTGCTGCTCGTCGTCTTCCAGCTGCATGTCAGCCCTCAAGGCACGAATGATTTCGTCAAACACGCGCTCGGCTTCCGGCTCGCCTTTTCTCCTCGACAGATAAGCGCCCATTGTGCGCTTGTTTCGATCCAAGAAGGCCATGAGCGAGAGACCCCAGCCTCCATGTCCCGATCCTTCAACCTTCACCCAGATGTAACTGTATCCCGAAGGCACCGGTGTCTCGGACTTGGTATCGTCAAAAGCGAAGTCTCTCAGCACGGCCATCCAGAATCGCTCGTTCTCGTCTTCAACCGGCGTTGGCTCATGCTCCTCAATGGGGTCTTCGTCGGTCTCCTCCAGAACCGTCTTGCGAACGAGGATCGTGCGGGGCACGAGCTCGGTCTGTGCCAGGACGCGCGGCTGGATGATCACATCGCCTTCTCCGCTGTCCCCACGACGAAAGATTGCCGCCTCGACGAGCGCAAGATTGAACCGGAGACCGCTGTGCTCTTGCACGTAAGAGACGATGTCCTCGACCCCTTCACGGATGCCGTCGCCAATGATCAGCAGCAGGAACTCGCCACACTTGAGGTTGCGGGCGACGCGGTCGACGAAGAGCTGCTCCTGCATATCGCTGTGCGCTTCGGAGACCATGTCGAATGGCGACCGAGCGGTGCACTGTCGGACCTCCCGTTCGAGGTCGTCGTAGGTCCACGAAGCCAAGACTCGGGCATAGTCGAGGATCTGGCCGATCACCTCACGGCGTGCATCAGGATTCTTCCAGAGCTTGAACTCGGCGAGGATGACCTTGCCGGTCGGTGTCAGGTACAGCGCATCGACGGACCCGGCGCGCGTCCCGAGCTCCATGCAGATTGGAACCGCGTCCTCATACGCGGGGTCAATCTCACCAAGTGGCAGGCAGTCCGCGTGCCGGAACAGCAGTTCTTGCAAGCGGGCTTCGTCAATCGAACCCTCACCTCCGGCGGACGCAATGGGAACGCGTTCCCAGGTACTCCTGGCGGTTAGGTCACCGCGCAGTAAGATGAGATTCCCGTACATATTCCGCCTCCGATTCGAGATTCCCGCTTCGGGTGCGAATCTTACCGCCACCCTCATTGCTTGCGCACCTGCGCACCCCTTGCCATTCTGTCCCCCCTACCCACCACTCCACACCCCCTGGAGGTGCCCATGCCAACCGTCACAATGACAGTGAACGGGATGGAGCGGTCCGGAACGGTCGAGGGTCGAACACTCCTCGTCGAATTCCTCCGCGAACATCTCGGTCTCACCGGAACCCACGTCGGATGCGATACGAGCCAGTGCGGCGCGTGCGTGGTCCATGTGAACGGCACGTCCGTCAAGAGCTGTACCTGCCTGGCGGTTCAGGCGGACGGCGCGGACGTCACCACGATCGAGGGTCTTGCGAACGGCGCCGACCTGCATCCCATGCAGGAAGCGTTCCGCGAGCACCACGGTCTGCAGTGCGGCTTCTGCACCCCGGGCATGGTGTTGAGCGCGGTGGATCTGGCCAACCAGAACTCGGATCCCAGTGAACACGAGGTCCGCGAGTGGCTGGAGGGCAACCTCTGCCGCTGCACCGGCTACCACAACATCGTCAAGGCCGTTCAGGCGGGCGCCCAAGCCATGGGAGGTGGGTCATGAGTGGGAACGGCACGGGAATCGGAGCCTCCGTCAAGCGGAAGGAAGACCAGCGCTTCCTTACCGGACGGGGCCGCTACACCGACGACATCAATCTGCATGGGCAGCTGTACGGGTACATCCTGAGGTCGCCCGTGGCACACGCGAGCATTGGCGGGATCGACACCGGCGCGGCCATGGCGGCACCTGGCGTGCACGCGGTCTTCACCGGCAAGGACATGGAAGGCGTGGGCGGCATCCCGACGGGGTGGCTGATTCACAGCAAGGACGGCTCGGCGATGGTCGAGCCGCCGCATCCGGCGCTTGCCCTGGGCAAGGTTCGCTACGTGGGCGACTGCGTGGCCATCGTTGTCGCCGACACGATGGAACAGGCCAAGTCGGCGGCCAACCTGGTCGATGTCGACTACCAGGAACTCCCCGCGGTGGCCTCGATCGAGGCGGCCGAGGCCGAAGGGGCGGCGCAGGTCCACGACGAGGCGCCCGACAACGTCTGTTACGACTGGGAGGTCGGCGACAAGGCGGCCACCGACGCGGCCTTTGAAGGCGCGGACCACGTTGTCTCGATCGACGTGGTGAACAATCGCCTGATCCCGAACGCAATCGAGCCGCGCGCGGCCATCGCCAACTTCGATCCGGCGACCGACGAATACACACTCTACACAACGAGCCAGAATCCCCACCTGGTCCGGCTGCTCCTCGGCGCGTTCGTCCTCGGACTTCCCGAGCACAAGCTACGGATCGTGGCGCCCGACGTGGGCGGCGGCTTCGGCTCGAAGATCCCGCACTACGCGGAAGAAGCGATCCTGACCTGGACCGCCGGCCAGCTCGGCAGGCCCGTCAAGTGGACCTGCGAGCGCATCGACGCCTTCAAGTCGGACACGCACGGCCGCGACCACATCAGCACGGCGAAGCTGGCGCTTGACGCCGACGGCAACTTCCTCGGCCTCCACGTCTCCACCAAGGCCAACCTGGGCGCATACCTCTCCACCTTCGCCACCTGCGTCCCGACGTACCTGTACGGCATCCTCTTCGCGGGACCGTACACCACGCCGGCGGTCTACTGCGAGGTCAAGTCGTTCTTCACCAACACGGTGCCGGTCGACGCGCTGCGCGGCGCGGGACGCCCCGAGGCGACGTACCTCCTCGAGCGGCTGGTGGAAAAGGCCGCCCGGGAACTCGGGATGGACCGCGTCGAGATCCGCCGCAAGAACTTCGTCCGCGAATTCCCGTACCAGACGCCCGTCGCGCTGCAGTACGACCAGGGCGACTACGACGCCACCCTTGACCTGGCGCTTGCAGCCGCGGACTGGGACGGCTTCGAGGCGCGGCGGGCCGAGGCGGCGGCGCGCGGAAAGTGTCGCGGCATAGGCATCTCCACCTTCATCGAGGCGTGCGGAATCGCGCCGTCGGCGGTGGTGGGGTCGCTGGGAGCCCGCGCCGGCCTCTACGAATCGGGCAGCGTGCGGGTCCATCCGACGGGTTCCATCTCGGTATTTACCGGGACGCACAGCCACGGGCAGGGTCACGAGACCACCTTCGCGCAGATCGTCTCCGACATGCTCGGGGTCGACTTCAACGCGGTCGACGTGGTGCACGGCGACTCGGCGAAGATCCCCTTCGGGATGGGGACGTACGGTTCGCGCTCGCTCGCGGTGGGCGGGACGGCGATCTACCTGGCCGTCGAGAAGGTCATCGAGAAGGGCAAGAAGATCGCCGCGCACCTGCTGGAGGCTTCCGCAGAGGACATCGAGTTCGAGAACGGGTCCTTCACGGTCGCCGGGACGGACCGCTCGAAGTCGCTCGGCGAGGTGGCTCTGACGGCGTACGTGCCGCACAACTACCCGGCGGGGCTGGAGCCCGGGCTGGAAGAGACCGCGTTCTACGATCCGCTCAACTTCACCTTCCCGGCGGGCACCCACATCGTCGAGGTCGAGGTCGACCCGGAGACGGGTGAGGTGGATCTCGTCGCGGTGACCGGATCGGACGACGTCGGGCGGATCATCAACCCGATGATCGTGGCCGGTCAGCTGCACGGCGGCCTCGCGCACGGCATCGGGCAGGCGCTGATGGAAGAGTGCCGCTACCAGGAGGACGGACAGCTGGAAACGGGATCGTACATGAACTACACGATGCCCCGCGCGGCCGACCTGCCTTCCTTCAGCATCAACCACAACACGACGCACTGCACGCACAATCCGCTGGGCGCCAAGGGCGTCGGCGAGGTGGGCTCGATCGGCGTGCCCCCGGCAGTGATCAACGCGGTGATCGACGCGCTGCGCCCCCTCGGCGTAGACGACATGACGATGCCCGCCACCTCCCAGAGGGTGTGGCAGGCGATCCAGCACGCCCAGGGCTGACCGGAGGACATTGTGAACGATTTCACATACCACGCACCGACATCGATGGACGAGGCCCTTGGCGCGCTTCGGGGCGCCGAGGGCGGAAAGGTGATCGCGGGCGGGCAGAGCCTGCTGCCGATCATGAAGCTGAACCTGGCCATGCCGAGCGATCTGGTGTCGCTGGCGGGCGTGCCGGGATTGGCGGATATCGCGGACGGCGGCGACTCGGTGACGGTGGGGGCCATGTGCACCCACGCGCAGGTGGCCGCGTCGGCGATCGTGCAGGGACGGATTCCGGCGCTGGCCGCGATGGCGGACGGGATCGGCGACGCGCAGGTCCGGAACGCGGGCACGATCGGGGGCTCGGTGGCGCACAACGACCCCGCCGCGGACTACCCGGCCGCGTGTGTGGCACTGGGTGCGACGATCGTGACCGACCGGCGCGAGATCTCCGCGGACGACTTCTTCCGGGGCATGTTCATGACGCCCCTGGAGGAGGACGAGGTGATCACCGCCGTGCGGTTCCCGGTGCCGGCGCGGGCAGCGTACGCGAAGTTCGCGAATCCGGCCTCGAAGTACGCGATCGCGGGGGTGATGGTCGCGGACGGGCCCGCCGGGATGAGGGTGGCCGTGACGGGCGCCTCGGGTGACGGCGTGTTCCGGGTTGCCGCAATGGAAGCCGCGCTGGGCGACTCGTTCAGTGGCGATGCGGTAGCCGGGATCTCGGTGTCGACCGACGGAATGCTGTCGGACACGGCGGCCGGGGCCGAGTACCGGGCGCACCTGGTGACCGTAATGGCCAGGAGGGCCGTGGAGGCTTGCGGATAGCGGGCGCTGGCAAGTCTGAAGGCTGCGGGCCGTGGACGACGTGATGACCCCTCGCTCGCAGCCCCCGAAGCCGCGGCCCGGGTCCGTCGACGACTCGGTCGCGATGTTGCGCGACCAGGGCTATGTGGCGGACGTGGGTCTCGGCACCGCGCTCTTCCTGTCGCTGGAGCTGGGACGGCCTCTCCTGCTCGAGGGCGAGGCCGGGGTGGGCAAGACCGAGGTGGCCAAGACGCTTGCGGCAGGGCTTGGCCGGCCGCTTATCCGGCTTCAGTGCTACGAGGGACTGGATCTGGCGTCCGCCGCGTACGAGTGGAACTACGCGAAGCAGATGATCCATATCCGGGCGGCGGAGGGGAGTGACGCGACTGCCGGCGACCGGAAATCGGCCACCGCCGACCTCGCTCGGGACGTCTTCTCCGAGGACTTCCTCATCCGCCGCCCCCTGCTCTCCTCTCTCGATCCGCCGGATGGCGTCGCGCCCGTCCTCCTGATCGACGAGCTCGACCGCACCGACGAGCCCTTCGAGGCCTACCTGCTGGAGGTCCTTTCCGACTACCAGATCACGATTCCCGAGTTGGGCACCGTGAGCGCGGCCGAGCCGCCCAACGTCGTCATCACCTCGAACCGGACCCGCGAGATCCACGACGCCCTGAAGCGCCGCTGCATCTACCACTGGATCGACTACCCCAACGCGGCGCGCGAGCTGGAGATCCTCGCCTCGCGGGTCCCGGACGCACCCGAGCAGCTCAGCGTCCAGGTCGTGACCTTCGTCCAGAAGGTGCGGGAGCTGGAGCTGTTCAAGCGGCCGGGCGTGGCCGAAACGCTGGACTGGACCCGGGCGCTGATGGCGCTGGACCGCCACACGCTGGACCGTGAGACGGCGCACCGTACGCTCGGGGTGCTGCTCAAGTACCAGGACGACCTGGCGCGGATGGCGGATGGCGGGGTGGAGGAAGTGATGGCGGCGGTGGGGTGAGCCCTCACCGCACCCGCGCGAATCTCACATCCCGCGTCCGACCGTTCGACAGGTAGAACCCGATCACCTCCCGGTTGCGGTCGCGCTCGAAAACGAATGACAAACCATCGCCGGAAAAGTTGTCCTCTTCCCCGGGAGTCAGCGGCCTGCTGCCGAGTCGACGCTGGTACATGGTCAGCACGCCCTCTTCCACCGAGAACGTGTAGAACGTCTCGATCTCGTCGCTGAAGAACCGTCCCGCGAAGTCCGCGAGGTCGTCCGCCGTCGGCTCCCACTCCTCGGGGGCATCCTCGCCCAGACGCGTCGCGTGCTGCTCGGCGCCGTTCTGGTACATCGTCAGCCCCTCGACCTCTTCATCCTCGCCGCGCAAGAAGGTGACCGACGCCTCGACGGCGAGCAGGCGGAATGTCGAGTCGGACGTGGGCACGATCTCAAGCCGCTGCTGGCCCGTCGCCTGCGTGTAGAAGGTGTCCTCTTCGCGAGTGAAGGTCAGGATGAAGGTGGGCGCCGCGTCCAGCGCGTATCGGCCGACATACTCGTCGAACGCCTCGGGATCGTAGTCTTCCGCGTCGAATTCCCCGTCTGCTTCGCCCTCCCCGCCCTCGTCCTCCTCTTCCGTTTCCATCGCGTCCTTGAAGAACGCAGCGGCCAGCTCAAACGCCATGTTGCTGTTGAACTGCGCGTGGTTGCTCTGGGTCGTGACGCCCGCGTTGATCTCCGGGTAGTACGCGAGCATGGAGCGGTGCGCCACGTCCGCGCCGCCGTGGTGAACCCGCCTGAGCCCGCCCTGCTCGTCGACGAACAGGCCGTATCCGTACCCCGTCTCCTCTCCGTCGGTGAGCACGTAGGACGTCATCATCTCCTTGATGCTCTCGGGCGTGCCAACGCGTGGCGAGGCGTAGTTCTCCACCCACGTCTGCAGGTCCTCGATCGTGCTGTAGACCGATCCCGCCCCCACGGCCCCTCCGAGGTCGCCGATCTGGCGGTATCCGTCCGGGCCGGGTGTGTACCCCTCGGAATTGTTGGGGACGATGTGGCGGTTCGAGGGACGAACCATGCTCCCGGTCATCCCGAGCGGACCGAAGACGTGCTCCTGCATGAAGACGTGGAAATCCTGTCCCGAGGTGCGCTCGACGATGGTCGCGGCAAGCCCGAAAGCCGTGTTGTTGTAGTTCCACTCCGCCCCGGGCGCGTTCTGGAGCGCCGGCTGCCGCTGCACGATATCGATAAGCTCCGAGCGGTCGATCCAGTCGCCGTGATCGAGGCGGCGGCCGGTCATGCGCACGAGGTTGAGGAATTCGCGCAGGCCGGACGTGTGGGTGATGAGGTGCCGCACCTGGATGGTCTCGTCGAACTCGGGCAGTTCGGGGATGTGGGTACGGATGTCGTCGTCCAGCGAGAGGAGGCCGCGTTCGGCCTGGAGCATGATCGCGAACGCCGTGAACTGCTTTGAAGTGGAGCCGATGTTGGTGCGCGTGTCGGACTCGAAGGGGAGCTCGTAGGCGAGGTTGGCCATGCCGTAGGTCTTCGAGTAGAGTGTGCGCCCATCGCGCCACACGCGGACCGCGGCCCCGGGCGACTCCGGGCTGTCGAACCGTGCCATCATCTGGTCGGCGAGGCGCCTGGGGTCGGTCGCGACGTCCTCGTGTCGGAGCAGCGTGATCTCGTAGTCGCCGGCAGCGTCTTCGTCGTCTCCTGCGACGAACACCTGCACCGTGTACGTGCCCTCGGCCGAGGTGCGGCCGCCGAAGCGCTCGACGCCGGTACCCAGGCCGCCGAACTGGCCGAGCCGCGTCCCGTCGGGACCCATGACGCGGATCGTCACGTCGACGGAGATCTGGTTCACCTCCCCGAGTACGAACTCGTTTTCGTTGGCGTCGATCGTATATCGGGCGGTGTCGCCGGCGGCGATGGTCTCCGAGAGGGTGCGGTCCCTTTGCAGCTCCGTGGCCTGGGGTGAAGCCTGGCCAGCCGCGATGAAGATCGCGAGGGCGGCGAGGAGGAGGGGGGACGGGAAGCGGTGGGTACGGCGGCGGATGCGGGGGGTTGTCATCGCGTGGCTCCGATCGCGGCAGAATGGACAGCGTGCCGAAAGACTGTAGACCCGGCCGGCTTGACGGGCAAACCCCGTTTCGGTCTTCGGGGGCCTTGTGCGGACCGCTCCAGCGAGTACAATCGGGACGAGGCCGCCGGCGCAAGATGCGCCACCGCATGAGGCAGCGCCGTGTTCAGGCACCTGACAAGTTCCGACACCGTCGAGATCGAAGCGCCCGTTGAACGGGTGTGGGACATGCTCGTGGACATCGATCGACCTTGACCCCTCCCGGCCGCCTCTCCGACAACGTCGCTCACTTCGTGCGCCTTCTCCGTGCCGCCGGGCTGCCCGTCGGGCCCGGCCACACGATCGCGGCGGTAAGGGCACTGTCGGCCATTGACGTTACGGCGAAGCGGCAGTTCTTCTGGGCACTGCACGGCACCCTCGTCTCGAAGCGAGAACACCGCCACATCTTCGAGAGTGCGTTCCGGCTCTTCTGGCGTGATCCGTTCGGAGCGGACGAGGCGCTCAACGCCCTCCTGTCGCGGTCACAGATCCCGGTGGAGAAGCCAACGCGGCGCGCTCCGGCCAGGTTGTCGGCTGAAGACGAATCCGCGCCCCGGCCCTCGGTCGATCCCGACCGCGACACAACGCAACAGATTCCGCTGCGCATGGCTTTTTCACCCACCGAAGTCCTGCGCACCAAGGATTTCGAGGAGATGACCGCGGCCGAAGTCATGCAAGCCAGGGAGGTGATCCGGTCGCTGAAACTCGACTTGCGCCCGGTCCTGACCCGTCGTCACCAGTCCGATCCGAACGGGCGGTTCGTCGATCTGCGACGAACCCTGCAGACCAGCGTTCGCACCGGCGGCTGCCCACTTCCCCTGGAGCGGAAATCGATGAAGACGCGGCGTCCCGCGATCGTGGCCCTGTGCGACATCTCCGGGTCGATGGAGTCGTACTCTCGCATTCTCCTTCACTTCTTTCACACGCTCACGAACGCTGCCGACCGCGTACATACGCTGGTCTTCGGCACCCGCCTCACCAACATCACCCGGCTCCTTCGCGACCGGGACGTCGACCGCGCGTTAGACCGGATCGGCGACACCGTACAGGACTGGTACGGCGGCACCAGAATCGGCGCCGCGCTCCGGCACTTCAACCTGCACTGGTCCCGCCGCCTGCTCGCTCAGGGCGCGGTCGTGCTCCTCGTCACCGACGGCCTGGACCGGGAGGGAGGCGAGGGGATCGGCTTCGAGGCGCGACGGCTGAATCGGTCGTGCCGCAGCCTCATATGGCTCAACCCCCTGCTGCGCTATCGGGCTTTCGCGCCTCGGGCGGCCGGAATCAGGGCGCTGTTGCCCGAGGTGGACGAACACCGGCCGGTCCACAACCTGGACAGCCTGGCCCGGTTGGCCGAGGTGCTGAGCGGGAAGACTCTTACTGGCGCACCACCCCACCGTCCCCTATGATCTCACAAGGTACGCCGGTCACCACGGATCGGCGGCGAACGGTGGGCCGGCGGGCCCGGTTCAGAAGGAGACACGAGCGATGAACACCAGGTTTTCACGTCGGCATTTCGTGGGTGGCGCGGCTGCGGCTCTCGGCGCGCTCGGACTCAGGCCCAACTCAGCTCTCGGAGCTGCGCTTCGGCCTCCCCCGAAGGGCCTGGCGCCTCTGCCCCGCGACGCGTACGACGACCTCGCCAAACTGTCGTCCAACGAGAACCCGTACGGTCCGTCCGACTCGATGATGGAGGCGATGAACGCCGCGTGGAAATACTCCAACCGCTACGGCTACCCCGACGGCGATATCCACGAGAAAATCGCCGAGCATCACGGCATCGACGCCGGCAACATCATCATGCACGCGGGTTCCGGCGAGACGCTCAAGGTGGCCGGACTGGCGTTTCTCGGTCACAACGAGAAGGTCGTGGGCGTGGAGCCGACCTTCATGACGGTGTATCGGGCCGCGACCGGCGTGGACGCCGACGTGATCGCCCGCCCGCTGTTGTCCGACCACACGCAGGACATCGACGACCTGATCAGGGTCACTCGTCGCAACTACCGTGACGTAGGCATGGTGTACGTCTGCAACCCCAACAACCCGACCGGCGTGGTCGTAAGCGACGACGACATCCGGCGCCTGCTGGACGGCATTCCCGAGGACATCCCCGTACTGATCGACGAGGCGTACCACCACTTCGTGCAGGATCCCTCCTACGCGACCGCGGTCCCGTACATCAAGGAAGGCCGCAAGGTTCTGGTGACACGCACCTTCTCCAAGATCTACGGCATGGCGGGGCTGCGCCTCGGCTACGGGATCGCTCCCGCCGAGATGATCGACCAGATGCGGACCTACACCACCGGCACGATCAACGCGCTGGTCAAGTGGGGTGGCGTGGCCGCCCTGGAGGACCGCGAGTCCGAGGAGTGGGTCAAGGACACGACGATTGCGCTCAGGGAGGCCACTGCTTCACAACTCAGGTCCCAGGGCTTCGAGGTCATCCCGTCGGAAACGAACTTCTTCATGGTGCATACCGGGCGTCCGGCTTCGGAAGTCAGGGCCGAATTCCGCAAGCACGATGTCGCCGTCGGCCGCGACTTCCCGCCAATGCTGGACTACCTGCGGGTCTCGATCGGGACCGAGGAAGAGATGAAGCGCTTCATGACGGCGTGGAACGAGATCTTTCCGGACGGGATGACGGCAACGGGCACGCGGTAGACAACTCACGGTGGCGGTGGCGGTGACGGAGGGTTGAAGCCGAACCTGCCGATCCGTTGATGTCGATTGTGGCCACCAGGCAGGCCTCATGGTGATTGATAGGAAGCCAGGCGCCTCCCCGCATCCCCCCGATCCTGTCCAGGTCATTGCGGACAGCTCGCTCCTGCGCTCCGCGAACCGTTCCAGCCTGAACGAACTCCGACCGCTTCTGGAATGGGTCGAGCTGGCCGAGGGCCAGGCCTTGTCCCTGACGGGAGCGCACGGTGACGCGCTCTACTTCGTGGCTGAGGGGCAACTCGAGATTCCCCAAGCCACCGCGGACGGCGACGGCCAGACCCGGGACAGTGCGCCCCCGGTCGTGGCGAGAGTCACCACCGGAGATGTCGTCGGCGAACTGCAGGCTCCGACGGACGACACCCGTCCGACCACGGCCAGGGCGATCACTCCGACTCGCCTCGTCAGGTTGCCCAGGCAGGGTCTTGACCACTATCTCGCCAACCATCCGGGCGTCGCCGGGCAGTTGACGGACATCCTGACGCCCCGGCTCTACCGGCGGCAGATGCTCACGGTGCTGAGGGGCATGTTTGGCGAGGTGACGCCGGACTTGCTTGCCGACATCGAGCAGCGGGTTACGTGGCACCACATCCCGCGCGAGGGAATCCTCTTCTGGCAGGGTGAATCGTCGGACAGAGTCTTCGTCGTGATCAGCGGCCGTCTTCAGGTGCTGTCGACATCGGACGCCGGCGCGCAGAAGGTCGTCGAGGAGATCGTGCAGGGGGGTGCGGTCGGCGAGGCGGGCGTATTCGCGGAGGGCACACAGTCGATGTCCGTGTTCGCGATACGAGATTCGGTCGTCCTGGAGTTCCCGTACGATGACTTTCGCAAGCTGGCGGGGCGATATCCGAAGCTGAGCGAATGGCTGGCGCGCCGCCTGTCAACGCGCCTGCGAGGCATCGTTCGGGGAACATCGGTCCAGCACCAGTGCACGAACATCGTGCTCGTCGCGGCCAGCGCTGACGCACCCATGGAGGACTTCGCGCATCGGTTTTGCGAATCCCTGTCCAGGGAAGCGACGTGCCTGCTCGTCTCCAGCGCGAAGACCGACGACCTTCTGGGTGTCCCCGGAGTCTCGCAGGCGATGGGCGGCAGCCCCGACGATCTCGGCGTGCGGGCATGGCTGGACCAGCACGAGACACGCTACAGGTACGTGATCTACCTCGCGGACCGCGACGTCACCAATTGGACCAGGCGCTGCATTCGCCAGGCTGACGAAGTCATCGCTCTGGGCATCGCCGAAGCCTCTCCGGAGATGACGGCGGTGGAGGCTGCGGTGCTGCGCGAGGAGCAGGTGAGACGAGTCGAAACCCGGAAGTCATTGCTCTTGCTCCACAAGCCTGACAGGACCATGCCCAGCGACACCGCTCGATGGCTGGAGCCACGCACGGTCAATCGGCACCTTCACCTGCACGACCTGGGCGGGGAGGAGATCGATCGGATCGTCCGCTACGTCCTGCAGCGCGAACTCGGGCTCGTCCTCAGCGGCGGGGGGGCTCGCGGACTTGCCCACATCGGCGTGTTGCGAGCGGTTCGCGAGGCCGGCCTTTCCGTCGACTTCATCATTGGGGTCAGCATGGGCGCACTCGTCGGGGGAAGGGAGTCGCTGTCCGGAGATGTCGAGCAGATCGTCCCCCGGCTCAAGAAACAGATGACGCGGGCCTTCTCCGACTACACGCTGCCGATCCTGTCCCTTGCCCGCGGCCGCCGGTTCGACCGCTGCCTGGAGGACCTCTTCGGAGAGACGAGGATCGAGGACCTGTGGACACCGTACCTCTGCGTGTCCAGCAACCTGACCAAAGCCGACACGGTCGTCCATCGCACCGGCCCCGTGTGGTGGGCGATACGGGCGAGCAGCGGCCTCCCGGGCCTCGTTCCGCCCGTGGTCGATGACGGCGACCTGCTCTATGACGGCGCCCTGATGAACAACCTGCCGATCGATATCATGCGCGAGGAAATCCGCAGTGGGCCGGTGATTGCGGTCGATGTCGTGCCGCCGGTGGACCTGGAGCTTCACGCGCCACAACTCTTCAGCCCATCCGGGTGGCGGCTCGCGCTCAATCGTCTCAATCCCCTCGCCACGCCAATGAGCATTCCGGGCATCGTCGCCATTCTCCAGCGCGCGGGCCAGCTCCCGAGCCTGCACACTCGTCGGCTACGGTTGGCCGCGGAGCTCGCCGACCTGTATGTCAGGCCCCCCGTGGAGCAATTCAAGATCCTGGATTTCAGCACGGCGGAAGCGGCGGTCGAGATCGGCTACAACCACGGGGCGACTGCGATCGGCGAATGGCTAACGGCTGGTGGCGGAATCCCGGGACGCGCCGGGAGCGGGGCAGTGCCCGCCTGACAAGGCGCGAGGTTCTGCGCTCTTCAGTGCCGACTCACGGATCGCCCGACGCGAGGCACTCGTCGAGCGCGCCGGCGAAGTCCTCCTGGTGCGGGCCTCGGAACATGCCGTGGTGGGTACCGTCCATGATGCGCACCTCAAAGCCTCCACGGGCGATTCTTCGCCAGGCCTTGCCGGGTGTCGCGAGTTCCAACCGCCGAATCCACGAACTGCGTGCCCGAAAATGGATGAGCCGGCCCGGGAATGGCGCAACGTCATGGTTTCGGATGATGCGGGCATGGGCGCGCAGGCCTTCATCCATCACTGCGTGCAGAAGGCGCCTGAGCCAGGGGCTGTTCAGGCGGAGCGCCAGACGCGGCAAGCGAACCAGGTTGCAGAATCGGCAAAGGCCTTCGTACAACATGCCGAACCAGAGCGGGACATGCGGCGCGGAGTCGAGGAGAAGCACGAATTCGACGACTTTTCCCCGATGCATGAACTCGCGAGCAATCTCGACGGCGATGATACCCGCTGCGGAGTAGCCCGCCAAACGGTATGGACCGTTCGGCTGCCCCTTCTCGATCGCATCGACGTACATGTCCACGAGCCAGCGAATCGGCGCTCCCCGGGACCCTGGGACATCCCTTGAACGCGGCGGCTGGAGTCCGTAGACCGGCTGGTCGTCGGACAGCCGCGCAACGACCTGCCGAAACCCGAAGAGATCGCCTTCGCCGGCTGGAATGAAGTGCAGCGGCACGCGCGCGCCGCCCGTACGGAAGGGGACCAGCTTCGCATCAGGATCGGGCGATGCCTCATGGCGGTGCCCGGGCAACCTCGCGTCCACCCATGCCGAGGCCTTGGCGACGGTCAGGTCGGCGGTCATCAGATTCGCCGGCAATCGAGCCCCGGTCTCCCGTTCGACGGCCTCGACGAACTCGGCAGCCATGAGAGAATCCATCCCGTGATCGCTGATGGGCCGGTGAAGCCGGACTTCGTCTTCGGGTACCCGGGCGAGCCTGGCCACGCACTCCCGCACGACGGCAACCGTACCCGTCCGAACCGTTTTCTCGGCCTCGGCGGATGACGGGGCCGCGTGCTCCCCCTCAACGTTCACTGTAGCCGAATCGGCAGCCGAGACACCATCCGAGCCGTCGGGCCCGATGGAGGGAATCCACTTCGCGCTGCGCCTCTGCCGGTGAGTGGCGCACTGCCGGCCCATGCGCAGCAATGTGGAGGCCGGTCCGATGTTGATGAAGTGGGTCGGCTCCTCGGCAAGAAGGGTGCGCATGCCGTCGAGGAAGCGTATGGGTCTGGCGAGATGCCGAACCCAATACGAGCCTTCGCGAAGCTCGTCCGACACGCGAGTGCCCGTCAGGCAGGAGATGTAGGGGATTTCAGGCGGGCTCAATTCCACGGAACGGGCAAGCGCGTGGAGATCGTCGAGGATCGGGTTCATCTGCGGTGAATGGAAGGCGACCGCGACCTTCAGCACCGAGGTACGGACACCCCCGGCCTCGAACGTTGCCCGAAGTCTGTCGATTGCCCCCCGTTCGGCAGCCACCACGACGGAAGCGGGTCCATTGACGGCGGCGACACAAGCATCCGACGAGCCCGCCAGGACACTTTCGACGCTCTCGCGGCTGGCGCCGACCGCCAGCATTCCGCCTCCCGGCGCCAGCGACTGCTGCAGCTTCCCCAGCCTGGTAACGAGTCTGAGACCGTCCTCCATGCCGAAGACGCCCGCAACGCACGCTGCAGCGTATTCGCCCACGCTATGGCCGATCACGTACGCGGGCCTGACTCCCCTGGACATCCAAAGCCGTGCCAACGCCCATTCCAGGGAAAAAAAGATGCCGTTGCCGTACTCGACCCGGTGGACCAGCGAGCGTGTTTCCGGGGGTCCGTAGAGGATGTCCAGGAGGCGGGGCCCGAATTCGTCAGCCAGGACGGCATCGCACTGCCGAAGAGCATCGCGAAACACGGGATGGGCCTCGAAGAGCTCCTCGCCCATGCCTTCATACTGCGAACCGTGTCCCTCGAACAGGAAAGCGGCGCTGGTGGCCCTCCCGGCGTGTCTCACCCGGCACTCCCCTTCCCTCGGTTGTCCGTCCGACCCGTGTACCCCATCGGCAGACGAATGCCGAATCCTAATAGATTGAACCGGCTACCCACCGCAAGCCCAGCGGCCTCCGGGCTCCTCCAGCGAGGACCACCGTTGCGCAAACCCATCACGAAGCCATTCGTCCACCGTCCGACCCGGCCACGGCTTGCGGCGTGCCTTCTCGCGATTCACGTGTCGCTGGCCGCGGCGGGGGCAGTCGGGCTGGTCGCGCAAACGCAGGCTCCCGCGACCGCGTGCCCGGCCGACCTGGAACTCCTGATCGAGCGCCCCTACGCGGCGAGGGCCGGCATCCAGGCGGGTGACGTCATCCAGCTGCGGGCCGCTCCCGGCGCGGAGTCCTGCGGCGCTGTCGTGGCGGGCCTGTTCGAACCGCCCCCCGATCCGTCACAGCTGGTCGGCACCCGGCCGCGGGTGCTGTTGCACCTGCCTCACCTGCAGGCACTCGCCGGACGCGACGGCGAGGTGGACTACTTCACCGCCCTGCTGCGCGCGGGTGTCGACGCGACCGCCGCGGCCCGGAACATGGAACCGCTCCTCGTCGGCACTCAGGTGCTTCCCGCGACCGAGGTCGCCGACCGGGCCTCGGCGACCTTCCGTGTGGTAAGCCGCTTTCACGGGGCGATCGCGGGCATCACCCTGGTCGCCGGAGGAGTGTTTCTGGCGTGCATCATGGTCCTGAAGGTGCAGGAACGACGCGCCGCGGTCACGGCTGCGCGGCTGGCGGGCATCCCGCGGCGTATTCTCGTTGGATGGACCGTCGCGGAGGCCGCGCTGCTCTCGGCGCTGGGTGGGGTCGGCGGGCTGGGCGTCGGCTTTGCCGGCTCGGGGGTCGTGAACGCGTACTACCAGCGTGTGTACGACACGAGCCTGGTCTTCTCGATCGTGACGCGTGAGATGGTGGCCCAGGCTCTGGTGCTTGCCGTGGTGCTGGGCCTGGGGGCCGGCGTGGTTGCCGGAATCAGGTTGTTCGCATCCCCCTCGCTCGAGCCCCGGGGCCCGTAGGGCGGCCGCCAGATGCTCGCGCTCAATTCGATCCGCGAACTTCGGCACCGTCCGCTACGGACTCTCCTCACGATGGCCGGGGTGGCGGTCTCGACGGCAATGCTCGCCGACATGCTCATGCTGGGCGGTGGAATCCAGGAGAGTTTCGGAGACCTGCTGGAGTCCCGAGGCCATGAACTGCGCCTGTCCCCGAAGGGCACCCTCCCGTTCGACACCGAGGCAACGATTCCGGGGTTCGAGAGCCTGCGCGACAGCATCGATCGCGTGCCCGGGGTGGCGCGCATTGCCCCGGTGCTGGCGATGTCGGTGACCGCGGAAGTGCTTGACGGTGACCCCGAGGGTGGCTCGGGCGAGGCCCAAACGCTGGCGCTGGGCATGGAGCCCGGCGACGCCAGCCTCTATCGCCTCGTCGACGGCGACCTTCCCGGGCCCGGCGAGGTCCTGACCGACGCCGGCCTGGGCGAACGGTTGGGGGTGGGACCGGGCGGTCGTCTGCGGCTCAGCACCGCAAGCGGACTCCGGGCGTGGGGGCGCTCGGTCACGGTGCGGGTGTCCGGAACGGGCGACTTCGTCTTCGCAACCGCACGGGACCGGCCCCTGACCGTGCCCTTGAGTGACCTTCAGGCACTCTCCGCGCTGGAGGATCAGGTCTCCTTCGCGATGATCCGGATTCTCGAAGGGGAAGATCCGGACTCCGTGCGGGATCGGATCGCTGCCACCGTCCAGAGGGCCGAGGTCGTGACCCTCGCGGGCGTGACCGAGAAGTTGGACGAACGGTTGTCCTACTTCACGCAGCTGGCGGTGATTCTGGGGAGCGTCAGCCTGTTCGTGGCCGCCCTCCTCATAGGGACGATCACCGCCGTCTCGGTGAGCGAGAGACTCGGCATCATCGCGGCACTCCGGGCCATAGGCGTCTCGCGCCGAAGGATCGTCGGGGATCTTACGGCCGAAAGCGCAATTCTGTGCGCCGTGGGTGGCGGAATTGGCGTCGCCCTTTCGCTCGTGGTCGCCCGCTACCTCGAGTCCATCCTCGCCACCTTCCCCGGGCTGCCTGCCGCTGTTCGCTTCTTCGTCCTGCGCCCGGAAAGCCTGGCTACCGCGTTCGCGCTCGTGGTCGCATCGGGCGCCGTGGCCGGACTGGTTCCGGCTCTGAACGCAACCCGGCTCGAGGTCACCGCGCTGCTGCACAGGGAGGAGCCGTGAACCCGGACGTCGTCCGGGCGCGGCGCGTAACCCGCGACTACCGCCAGGGCCGAACCCTCATCCGCGCGCTCCGGGGCGTCTCGCTCGCGGTGCGGAAGGGCGATTTCCTGGCCGTAACCGGACCGAGCGGGTCGGGGAAGTCCACCTTGCTGCACCTCCTTGGCGGCGTGGATGTCCCCACGGCCGGAGAGGTGCACTTTCTGGGCCGTAGTCTGGCGAGTCTCTCGGTCGAGGAGCGGGCCGCGCTCCGCCTGCGCGAGGTGGGACTCGTCTTCCAGCGGTTCCACCTGCTCCCCATGCTCAGCGCGATCGAGAACGTGGAGCTTCCCCTCGCGGGAGCGCGGGTCCCGCGCCGGGAGCGCCGTGAGCGGGCCGCCGCAGTGCTCGAACGGGTCGGCCTGGCGGACCGGCTGAGGCACAGGCCGAGCGAGCTGTCCGGCGGCCAGCTCCAGCGCGTGGCGATCGCACGGGCCCTGGCAAACGACCCCGTGCTGGTTCTTGCCGACGAGCCCACCGGCGAGCTCGACCGCGCGACGTCCCGGCAGATCCTGGCGCTCTTCCGGGAACTCAACGCCGCCGGGACCACCCTCGTCGTCGCAACACACGACCTCGAGTTCGCGGCCGGGGCGCACCGGCGCATCGAAGTCGTGGACGGGCGCATCGGATCATGATCGCGCGACTCGTGTGGGCCTCGTTCCGCCAGCGGCCCGGGCGCAGCCTGCTGCTTCTGAGCGGTTACGCGCTCGGCGTCGGCGTTACGATCGTCCTGCTCTCGGTCGGCGGCGCGCTCGTCGAGCAGGCGCAAGACAAGGAACTCGTGGGCGGCGGCGACCTCGTCGTCCTGCCCGCCGGGATCGACCTGGAAACGCTCAAGACCGGCGGGGCCAGCTCCATGTATTTCTCCATCGAGCAGGCGTCCCTCATGTACCGGGAGGTGCTTGCAGGCTCGCGATTTCAGGACCGCGTGGCGGCGGCCGTCCCATGGATCGACGACGAGCTTCTCTACATCGAGGCCGACTCCGGGCTGGTTCCGGTGTCCGCGGCGGGCACCATCCCCAGCCTCGCCGAACGGCTCGACGTCGCGCCGGCACTGATCGCGGGAACGTGGGCCGATCTCGTGGCGGATCGCCGCTGGCGTGATCCCACGGACGCCGAACTGTACCGTGCTCTCGACGCTCTCCACATGCCGCGCGGATCCGCCGCGCGCGACTCCACCTGGGCCGAGTGGCACTACTTCAACGTGCTGCTTCCCGATACGGGGTGGCTGTACCTGACCTACATGATTGCCGGCGAGATCCCGGACGGCCGCTGGGGAGGCCGCATGCTGGCCACACTCGTACAGCCCGGCAGAGCGGAGCGCACCTTTCTGGCAGAGGTCGGGCAGGACGAGGTCGACTTCGTCGAGGGTCAGCCGGAGCTGAGGATCGGCCCGTCGAGCGTCACGTTGGAGTCCGACGGCAGCTACAGGCTGGTCGCACGCATCCCGTCCGGGACAGGGGGCTTGCCGCTGAACCTCGACCTCACGGTTTCCGCGCGTTCACGCCGCTACCTCCCTCCGGTCGACATCAGCGGCGAAGGGTTGGTCTCGGGCTACACCGTTCCCCTCCTCGACGCGGGCGCCGCCGGGCAGCTGTGCGAGGGTTCCCGCTGTCAGGCACTCGATGGGGCCCGCACCTACCACGATCACAACTGGGGGACCTGGTCGGGCGTCACCTGGGACTGGGGCCAGGCGCTCGTCGGCGGCTACTCGGTGCTGTACGGGGGAGTGTCGTCACACGCAGGGCTTGACGCGGACGGGGAACCGGCGGGTGACGACCGGGCCGGAGGTGCCGCGGGGCCCCGCATCCTGTACCTCGCCGACGACAACGGTTACGCGGGCATCTTCCCGATCCGGCGACTCACCACGCAGTGGCCGGACGGCGACAGACAGGCCGCGCCGGAATCGATTTCGATCCTCGCCACCAGCGGCACCGATTCGCTGGAGCTCACCGTGACGGTGGGCCACACCCGCGCCACCCCCGTACCGGTCGGGATCAACAGTCCCACGGCGCTCTTTTTCCAGATGCGCGGCGCCGCAACTCTGGAGGGACGGTTGCGCGGCTCGCTGGTCAGCGCGACCGGAGACGGATTCTTCGAGACCTGGACGCGGTGATTCGCTGCTGTCCTCATGCGTCGTCACACCCGATATTGGACGTCGTTCACCCCTGATCATCGTGACCCCCCGCCCAGCACCCCATGACCCGACAATCCATCCAGGAGACCGCCGCCCGCGTTCGTCGCGGCGACGACACCGCTCGACGGCTGGCGGAACACGCGATTCGCCGTCACGAGGCCAGCGACCTCGGCGCCTACATCGTCTTTGACGCCCAAGGCGCCCTGGCACAGGCGGCCGCGGTCGACGCGACCGTCGCGCGCGGCGAGGATCCGGGCCCTCTGGCCGGGATCACCGTCTCGGTGAAGGACCTGTACGGCGTGGAGGGTCTTCCGATCCGGGCCGGAACCAGGCGAGAGCTCCCCGCCCGGTGGCAGCGCGAAGGCTTCCTCGTCCGCGCGATTCGTCAGCTGGGCGCCGTGATCGTCGGCAAGACCCACACGGTCGAGCTGGCCTTCGGCGGCGTCGGCCTGAACCCGAACACGGGAACACCGGTGAACCCCTGGGACGCGGCGCAGCACCGAGTTCCAGGCGGTTCGTCAGCTGGAGCGGGCGTGAGTCTCTGGGAGGGCTCGGCCATGATCGCGCTCGGGAGCGACACCGGCGGATCGGTCCGGATCCCGGCCTCGGCGACGGGCGTCGTGGGACACCGCCACACCACGGGGAGGTGGCCGACCACGGGCGTCGTCCCACTGAGCGAGACGCTGGACACGGTGGGACTTCTCACCCACACGGTCGAAGATTCGCGCTATGCTTTCCGGGCGATCGACCCCCTGGCGGCGGACACGGGCAGCGACGGCGCCCGCGCTCAGGGGCCCGCGTCGTCCACGGCCATGCCCGGCGCGCCCGAACCCGCTCCCGCAGCGGGCACCCGGTCCGTAGCCGGCCTCCGCATCGGCATTCCGCGATCCGACCTGTGGGCCGGAGCCACGCCCGCCATCGCAGCGGTCGTCCGGGACGCGCTCGGCGAACTGGAGGCCGCGGGTGCACACGTTGTCGAGGTCGACGCCCCCGAGCTCGACGAAGCCGGCGAACGCTACCTGGCCGGCGAGCTCGTGCAGCCCGAGCGCTTCGAGTCCCTGGAACGCGATCTTCCCGGCTGGACCCCCATACTCGATCCCACCGTGGGCAAGCGGCTGGAATCGGCCCGGGACGTGAGCGCGGTCGACTACGTCGCCGTCCTTCGCCTCCGCCTCCGCCTCTCGGCCACACTCCACGCCCGTCTGGACGCCGAGCGGGTCGACCTCCTCGCCGCCCCCACCCTCCCCATCACTCCCCCACCCCTTTCCGCGCTCGCCAAACTGGACGTCTACCGCGCCACCAACCGCGACATGCTCTCGGGAACCGGCCCGGCGAGCATGTTGAACATGTGTGCGGTGAGCCTCCCGGCCGGCCTCGACGAGCACGGCATGCCGGTCGGCCTTCAGCTCATCGGCCGCTCGGGCACCGACCACGCCCTTCTCGTCCGCGCGGTCGCTGCGGAATCGGTGCTGGGGACGAACGTCGCGCGTCTGGGGGTGCCGCCGCGGGTGGCACGGTAGCCGCACCACGGGCTCACAGCCCAAGACCCCTACAACCGCAACGCCCCGATCACCTGCGCCAGCACCGCCACCGCAATCTCTTCCGGCGTCCGCGCACCGATCGGCAGCCCGACCGGCCCGTGAATCCGGTCCACGTCCGACGACGAATACCCGGCCGCGCCCAACCGTTCCCGCCGCGCCCCCTGCGTCTTCCGGCTGCCGAGCGCACCCACATAGAATGCGTCGCTGCCCAGAGCCGCCTCCAGCGCCGGGTCGTCGATCTTGGGGTCATGGGTGAGGGCCACGAGAGCCGTGCGGCCGTCGAGCGCCAGCCCCGCCATGGCCCGGTCGGGCCACTGCCGGATCAGCGCCGCGCCGGGGAACCGGTCCGCCGTGGCGAATCCCTCCCGCGGGTCCAGCACCGTCACCTGAAAGCCCGCCAGCGTGGCCATCGGGACCAGCGCCTGCGCGATGTGAACCGCGCCGACCACGATCAGCCGCGGGGCCCGGATGTAGGGGCGGAGGAAGACATCCCCCTGCGGCGTCTCCACCGTCCGCGACTCGCCGACCCTGAGCACCTCGGCCACGATGTCGGCGTCCAGTCCCGGTCCGTCCAGCCCCGGTCCGTCCGGCCCGCTGCCCGAGTCAATCAACTCCTGCGCCCCATCGGCCAGCCAGGTCGCCAGAACCACGTCCCGCCCGTTCCTCTGCGCCTCGATCAGCTCCCGCAGGACCCGGCCCCTCACCGGTCGGTCCACTCCGACTCCTCGACCACCGCCTCGACGAACAGGTGCACCCTGCCCCCGCACGCCAGCCCCACCTCCCAGGCCATCTCGTTCGTGACCCCGAATTCCAGCGTCCGCGCAGTCCCCGACTCGATCACCTCGAGCGCCGTCTGGATCACCGCGCCCTCGATGCAGCCCCCCGAGACGGAGCCGGAAAAGTCCCCGTTCGCGGCGATCGCCATGTGGCTTCCCGCACGTCTGGGAGCCGAACCCCACGTGCGCGTCACCGTGGCCAGCGCGATCCGGCGGCCTTCGTCCAGCCACTCGGCCGCTTGCGCGAGGACGGGATCCGCGTTCGTGTGTCTTCTGTTCGACGAGTCCATGGGACTTGAAGTCTACCCCTCTCCGCATGGCGCGCAACTTTGGCGGCGAACCCCGACGAGGAACTCTACCAGGCCCTGATCCGGGATCACTTCCGGCGGCCACGCAACCGCGGGTCGCTGGATCCCCCGGCCACCTCCGGCCACGCCCACAATCCCTTCTGCGGCGACACCGTGCGGATCTGGATCCGGGTGGAGGAGGGGCGCGTCGCCGACGCCACCTTCGACGGCCGGGGTTGCGCGATCTCGCAGGCCGCCGCATCGATGCTGACCGCCCTGGTGAAGGGAAGGGACGTCGACGCGGTCCATGGTCTTCGCCGGGCGCTCACCGAGGGATTGGCTCCGGACGGGCCCCCGCTGCCGAAGGAGCTCGGAGACCTGCGCGCAATGGCCGGCGTGAGGCGTTTTCCGAGCAGGATCCGGTGCGCGGTGCTGCCGTTCGATGCGTTGGAGGAGGCGCTGGAAGGGCGCGGATAGGCCCCGGGTCACGGACCCCGAAGCTTGGGGCCGCCTTCGCCAACACTGCCGGCGGCACCATTCTGATCGGAATAACGGATCGTACAAGGGACGTCCGCGGAGTCGACAGCCCTCTCGACCTGGAGGAACGGGCCGCGAATCTGATCAGCGACTCGATTCGGCCCAGGCTCCTGCCGGACCTCGAAGTCATCAGCTATCGGGATCGGCAACTGCTTGCCGTCCGGGTCTATCCGAGCGGGTCGCGGCCTCACTTCATTAGGCGAGCGGGCCTGAGAAGCGGCACCTACGTCCGCGTGGGCTCCACCAACCGGCAGGCCAACGCGCAGTTGATTGCCGAGATGCAGAGGTTTTCCATCGGCGAGTCCTTCGACGAATGGCTATGGCCACGGTCCTTGTCATGCCGGCACCAAACCCCGCACCTCGACGCGCTGCACCCCCAGCTCATCCAGTGTCGTTACCAGCGCCCAATCGGGCCCGATGTCCAGCAGACCGGTCCGGGCAGGAAGCACCAGGGTACGCCCCCACCTGCCATCTTCATCGAATCCCAACCACTCGCTCCGCTCCCCCGGGCGCATGTAGTCCTGCACCCACAGCATGCCGTCGTCTCCCATCATGAGCCTGTGGTACGCGGGGACCTCGTCCGGCACGATCTCGCTCTCCCGGTCCCAGTGGCGCTCGAAGCGCGCGCGCCAGTCGGGATCGTCGTCGTCGCGGTAGCTTGCCTCGAGGGCGTCCCGGTATCGGTCGACATCCTCCCGGGCCACGGCCAGGTCCGGCCCCTCCCAGCGGATCCGGCGAATCGTCGAGCCGGTCCAGCCGATCAGCTCGACCTCGTAGTCGTCGCTGGTGCCGAGCCAGATTCCTTCGTCGGTCGCTGCCAGCGCCATGTCATGTATCCAGATGCTGCCGAGCATGACAATGCCACTGCCCAGGGACTTCTGCTCGCGGTCGGGAATCCTCTCGCGCAGCATCGTTGCGGCGGTGTCGCCGATTTCCGCGAAGCCCAGTGAAAGGAGTACGCGGTGTAGCGCCCCGGGTTCGGCCGCCTCCTCGTAGCCGAGAGTGCTACCCAGGAAGGCCAGGCGCCCGTTCGGTGCGCACACGAAGTCGCGCAGCGGCAATTCGTTGTACAGAAAGCGGTACTCGTCGAGGAGGCCTCCCTCCCCGTCGTACACTTGGACCCGCACGTTCCGGGTGTCGTAGACGACGATCGACTCCTCGCTTGTGCAGCCCTCCACGATCTGCACACGCCTGAACTCGCCCGGCCCCTCACCCGCGCGGCCGCGGCTCCACAGGTGCTCCCCACCCGCGCCGAACCGCTGGACCCGGGAGCCCTGCTGGTCGGACACGACCACGCTGCCGTCGGGGAGTCTGGCGCCGGCGTTGACCCTGCCGAAGAGGTACTCGTCAGGCCCATCGAGCCTCCCGACCGAGAGGATCGGTTCGGCGGACAGGCGGACTTCGGAGGCCGGTCTCGCCTGGGGCGCCTCCGCGCGAGTGAAATGGGGTGTGGCGGTGAGCGCAGCGAGAACGGCTATCCACCGGCGCATGATGCCCTCCTGTCCAATTGATCTCCGAATAACTTAGTTGATAGTTGCAGAATGGTTTGGGGAATGTCAAGGAGCCGTGAGGAACTCGAGTCGACTTGTCCGCTCGGCGCACGTCAGTGGCTGAGGATCTTGCCCACGAACGCCTGGCACCGTCGCGTCCGAGGGTTGTCGAAGATCCTGTCCGCGGAGCCTTCCTCGATCACCCTGCCCCGGTCCATCATGACTACCCTTGTGGAGATCTCGCGGACCAGCGCCATCTCGTGTGAGACCATCAGCATGGTCATCCCCTCGGCGGCCAGGATGCGGATCGCGTCGAGCACCTCACTGACCAGCTCGGGATCGAGCGCCGACGTCACCTCGTCCAGCAGCAGGATGTCCGGCTTGAGCGCCAGGGCCCGAGCGATCGCCACCCGTTGCTGCTGGCCGCCCGACAGCTCGTCAGGATACGCGTGCAGCTTGTCGCCGAGACCCACCTTCCGGAGAAGGGCGGTGGCTTCCTCCTCGACCTCTCGGGCGTTGCGCTTGCGGATCTTGACCGGTGCGACGGTCACATTGCGCAGCGCATCCATGTTCTGAAACAGGTTGTATTGCTGAAAGACGATCGCCAGCCGCTCCCGGAGCGCCTTCACGCTTTTCCTGTTCGTATAGTCGACCTTCTCCCCGTCCAGCATCACCTCGCCGGACTGCGGCACCAGGAGCCCCATGAGGCCCCTCAACAACGAGCTCTTCCCCGAGCCCGAAGGGCCGATCAGGCTGATGATCTCTCCCTTCGCGATCTGAATGCTGACGTCGACGAGGACCTGTTCCTTCCCGTCGTAGCTCGCCGTGAAGCGATCGATTTCCAGGTAATGCATCAGGCCGGCTGGACCGGGGCGGCACGGATCCGGAACAGCTCTCCAGGATTGGTCGAGTTCATCGTGCGGATCTCCTCTTCGCTGAAACCGGCGCTCTCCAGGAGCAACATGTACTCCCGAAACGCCTCGACCGGCGGCGGCAGAAGGAAGACACCCGCATCGCTCGAGACAATGGCACGCTGCGGGGTCGCGGCCCGGATCCTGGGCGCCATCTCGTCGATTGTCATGCCCTTCGAGCGGTGCTTCTCCCTGTCCACATGGGTCAGGCTCACCTGCGTCGCATGCGTCAGGATGAAGAACGAGAACTCGGCGTAGGCACCGGCGGCGACGACGGCTTTGATCTCGTCTTCGGTATAGCGTGCCGCCTGGGTGCGCAGGCGCTCGAGCCCTCGTCGCTTGCCTTCCTCGACCAACGCGACCGCTTCGTGCCCTGCCACATGACCGCAGTCGAAGACCGCATCGGCCTCGGCGACCAGATCCATGATCTCGAGCACCACGTCCGGCACCTTGCCCGACCGGGGCACCGAGAAGGTCGTCTCGAGGTAGGCGGGACTTCGGCCCTCACGCTCGGCAACATTGCGCGTGTGATGGGTGGGCAGCGAGACGAAGCGAGCGCCGGTTCCCGGTCCGTACCCGTAGGCCAGCGCCGTACGTGCGGCCTCGACCGTGACGCCTCCGGCGATCGGCTGCATGATGATCCCGCCGAACACTTCGACGCCCAGCGACCCGAGTTCGGCCATGGCCAGGGCGGCGAACCCCGAGCTGTTGCCGAAGTTGTCCATCAGGCCAATGGCACGCATGCCGGCGTCGGCCGCCTGTCGTGTCGCCTCGAACACGTTGATCGACCGGCCGTTGATGTGCGGGCAGACATGCGTATGGCAGTCGATCGCACCTCGCAGATACTGCATCCCGGGACTCGTCGATGTCGTCATCTTTCGGGTCGGTTGGAGTGGCCAGTCGCGGTCATGCCGCCTCGGACTCGGCGAGCAACGGGGCGCCCGACTTCCAGCCACGAGGTCGCTCCAGCTGCCTCTCGAGCCTTCGTGCGTAAAGGTTGAGCGGGTAGCAGATCAGGAAGTATAGGACGAGCAGGGACCCGAAGCTAAGGACGGGCGAGAACCCTCTCTCGTTCAGGACCTTCGCCGCGTAGGTCAACTCGAAGACGGAGATTTGCGAGGCGATCGACGTCGACTTGATGAGGCCGACCGTAAAGCTCAGCGCGGGCGACAGAATGACCTTCCACGACTGTGGCAACGCCCAGAGTCGGAGGCTCATGACGCCCCCCATGTTCATGGATTCCGCCGCGTCCCACTGACTCTCGGGCAATGCCTCGAGCCCCGCGCGCATGATCTCCGCTGAGAAGGCGGCCGCGGCCAGCGCAACCGTGGTCGCGGTGACGGTGAACATTGAGACCCTCATACCGACGACCTCGAAAGCGAAAAAGACCACCATCAGCTTGACCAGGAACGGAACCCGCCGGAAAGTCTCGCTGAACCCGACGGAAAGGAAGCGCGCGGGCAACACGTCGACCACGTGGCGGTTGCGAATGAAGGCGAGCAGCGCGCCGACGGTGTACCCGACGACGCAGCCGACGATCGACAGGGCCACGGTTACGCCGAAGGCCTGGGCCAGAAACGACACATTGGAATACGACAGGAAGAGGGGCAGCTGCTCCAGGAGGGACCCGCCCATCAGACGAACCTCGCCTTGACGCGGAAGAGATAGCGTCCGATGAGCCACAGCACGGCGCTGGCGACGAAGGTCAACACCACGTAGAGGACGGCCGACAATGAGAAGACCTCGAATGAGCGGAAGGTCTCGGCGCTGACGTTGTAGGTCCGGCCGGTGAGCTCCTCGAGGCCGAAGATCGACGCGATGGACGTCGTCATCGTCAGCAGGATGTACTGGTTGGTCAACGGTGGATAGAGCACTCGGATGACGTGGGGCAGAATGACGTACCACGTCATTTGTGCAACGCTCATGCCGAGCGTTTCCGCCGCCTCGATCTCCGACCTGCGTACGGACTGGAAGCCGGCACGCAGCGTTTCCGTCAGATACCCGCTGACGTTGAGCGTCAACCCCAGCAGCACGGCCTGGTAGGAAGACAGGAACACACCCATTTCCGGCAGAGCAAAGAACAGGAAAAAGATCTGTACCAGGACCGGTGTGTTCATGAAGAAGGCGACGTAGCTGCTCACCGCAGCGCGCAACGCCCGGTTCCTGCCATAGGACAGAACGGTCGCATTGACGGTGGCGATGGTGACGCCCCCGACGAACGCGAGAAACGCCATCTGGAGCGCGAGCCAGGCTCCCCCGATCAGGTAGCCCGTGAAGCCGACGACCTGCCCCCATTGCAGCGTATAGGCCACGTCAGTCCCTGCCGGTCGCCACTAGTACTAGCCGGTCCCTCGGCGCCACGGTGGCGCGTGCCCCTGCTAGAAGAAGGGAGTGAACGGTACGGGGGTGGCCATCGGGGCCCCGAACCACTCCTCCCAGCGAGTCGCGATGAAGCCGGACTCGTGCATCTCGTAGACAGCGACGTTCAGCCAGTCCCGGAGCGTGTCGTTACCCTTGGCGACCCCGAACCCCGAGTAGTCGGGAGGTCGGAAGTCGGGCGTTGCGAACCAATACCAGTCGACATCGGAAAACGCACGCGTGAACCGGAACCCGAGGGTGTCGATCCCGTCCACCGACGCGTCCGCACGACCCTGGGCCAGCGCCCGGTCCCGGTCCGTGTAGTTGTCGAGCAGCAGGAGCCGGGCCTGCGGCAACAGCCGTTTGACGATCTCGACCGTGACGGTGCCCCGTACCTGAACGAGGGTGATGTTCTCGTGGTTAAGCTGCTGCCACGTGGTGATGCCCGTGTCCTTCCGGGTCAGGACACCGTAGCTCGACGTGTGAATCGGAACGCTGAAGTCAATGACCTTGGCCCGCCTGGAGTCCCGCGTCATCGCTCCCATGACGGCATCCACCTTTCCCAGCGCGACGAACGGAATGCGGTCCGGTGAGCCGACGACCACGAGCTCGACATCGACCCCGAGCAAGCGACCGATCTCGGACGCGACGTCAACCTCGAACCCGACGATCTCGTTCTGGTCGTCGTACAGGGCGCGCGGCGGGATCTTCGGATTCAAACCGATCCTGATCGTACCGGCCTTGAGGATGTCGTCGAGTGTGCGAGCCCCGGTCCTGTCCGTTGTGCCCTCCGACGCACATCCGCCCGCCCCCACAAGCACGACAAGGCCGAGGACGGACCCTCCCAGAATGCCTCGTGACGCCCAACAGGGTGTCTTCATCCCAGATCCCTCCGCATGGCGACGTCAGATCAACCGGCGGATCAAGATAGGGGTTGTGGGGCGCCGGCGCAGCCGACCCCCGCACCTGACGTGGCGCGGCGCGCTGTTTGGTAGCATTCTACCACCGACCCGAGCGATTCAGCGTTCCTCGGCCTGGCCGACCGGCACCGTACCCAAGGGCACCTCATCACTGGGGATCAGGGCATATGAAGACGTCGACCTCGATCAAATCCGCCTCGACGGCGCTGCTGCTCCTCCTCCTCCTCTTGACGGCGTTCCAATGGCAGGCGGGAGACGCACGTGAGGAGGGTATGCCGGACGGGTCGGGCACCTACGATGACCTCGTTGCACTGTTCCAGGAATTCCTCGAGTGGACGGATCCGGCCAGGGCGTCGGGCAACGTTCCGAACCGGGACATCGCCGGCAGCGCGACCGACGTCTATCCCGACTACGGTGAGGCGGCCGTCGAGTGGCGCCGCGCCACGATGCGGAACTTCCAGGCGCGGCTCGAGGACATGGCGGTCGTGGACTGGGAGCTCGATCAACAGGTCGACTATCTGGCGGTTCGTTCCCGGTTCGATCGTCACGACTTCACATTGAACGTGTCCCGCCCCCGGGTCCAGGGACCCCGGCTTCTATGTGGATCAGATGCTGCGCATCACGTTCGCGGACTTGCCATTGGACGACGATGGGACCACCGCGCTCCGGACGCGCCTCGAGGCCATCTCACTCCTGGTGGAGCAGGCGAGGAACAACCTGACGGAAGTAGCCGCCGACTACGCGGACCTCGCGATCTTCAATCTGACCAACGCCGACGGCGTGGGGCACGGCTACCCGTACCGGGCAACGCCGCCGGCCGGCGTCCTTGGCTGGTACGACGACTTCCACGAGCGGGCGGCCACGCAGCAAGCCGACCTCCGCGCCGACATCGCCGCGGCCCGGGAGTCCGTCCGCGGCTTCCACGACTGGCTCGTCGCGAATCGAGGCGACATGACCGCGCAAGGCGGCGTGGGTCGAGAGATGTTTGACTGGTACCTGAAGCACGTGAAACTCATGCCGTTCGACGCGGACCAGATCGTCACGGTGGGCCTGCGGGAGCTGGATCGCCTCTGGAATGTGTATGCGCTGGAACAGCACCGGAACCGGCATCTGCCGCCGCTCGAGCTGCCGGCGTCGGCGGAGGAGTATGAGGCGCGGATCGACAGCGTCGACAAGCGGATCCGCGACTTCCTGGTGGAGGAGGACATCATCACGATCCCGGACTACGTCGGGGAGCTCGACACGAACGTGCCGTGGATCGTCCGTCCCGGCGGCCCTAACTTCTGGGAGCAGGTGCAGTTCCGTGACCCGACGCCCGATCACCTGCACGCCGTCATCCCCGGGCATCGTTTCGACGGCCTGGTCGCACGGCACAACACGCACCCCATCCGCGGCAAGATCAGCAGCGGGGCGCGCACCGAGGGCTGGGCTACCTATCTGGAAGAAGCCGTCATGAACGCCGGCCTGCTCGATGACGCGCCGCGGGTCCGTGAGCTCATCTACGTCTTCGGTATCTTCCGGGCCGCCAGGGTGCCGGCGGACGTGTGGCTCCAGCTCAACGAGATGACAGTCGACGAAGTCGTAGCGTGGTGGATGGAGCGCACCCCGTGGCTGGACGAGAACGTTGCGCGCGTGGACGCCGAGATCTACCTTCGCCGGCCGCCCGGCTACGGGCTGGGGTACGCGATCGGCATGCTGCAGATGCAGCAGCTCCTCGCCGATCGCAAGCGCCAGCTGGGCGACGATTTCGACCTCGGGGAGTTCCACGACACGTTCATGGCAGCCGGGCGGCTCCCGATCTCGCTGATCCGTTGGGAGATGACGGGCCTGGACGACGAGGTGCGGGATCTCTGGAAGCGGGAGCGGCTCGACCAAAAGGAGTGACAACCATGAGAACGCTGAGCTCAATCCTGGGCTTGTCGGTACTGTTGGCGGGGTGCGCCGGGATGGGTGATGGAGAGCTCACCGATGCCGAGCGTGCGGCGCTTGCCGACTCCATACGCCAGTTCGCCAACGAGATGGTCGAGACCATCGACGGTCACGATGTGGACGGCTTCATCGGATATCACCTGGACGGCCCCGACTTCGCCTGGGCGAGCCGCGGGGAGGTCACGCCGCTGGAGTCACATCGCGCCTCGATGAAGGAGTACTTCCCCGGCGTCGGAAGGAACGTGCACTTCACGCTCGGAGAAAGCACGGTGCATGTGCTGAGCCGGGACGCCGCGGTGGCCACGTCGGTCATTCACTCGACCAACGTCGGCGAGGATGGAGAGCCGATCAGCGGTCACGAGGTCTGGAGCATCGTGGTGCAGCGCATGGAGGGCGAGTGGAAGGTGGTGCAGGTGCACGAGTCGTACCCGCCGCCCCCGGACCGTTGACTCCCGCCCACCTTCCGACTACCATCGTCGCCACAATACAATCGGCCGGAGGGGCCTACGGAAGCCGGTGAAAATCCGGCGCGGCCCCGCCACTGTGAGAGGTCCGGGACATCCCCGGAACGCCGACTCGACATGCCACCGGGATTCGTGACGAACCCGGGAAGGTGAGATCGGACGGCCTCGAGCCAGGAGACGTGCCCATCCGGCGCCCACAACACACCTCCGCGGGGAGGTGAGGGTGTCGATGCCGCGGCATCTCCCTTTATTTCTTCCGCGCGGAAAGGGAGAGCCGAAATGAAACACCATCCAAACCGCGTTTCCCCCGCGACCTCGACCGGCGAGCGCCGCCCTTCGCGCTTCGCCCCCGCGCTCCGGGCCGCCATCGCGCTTCCCGCCCTGCTGGCCTCGCTCGCTGCACCGCCCCTGCTTGCCCCACCTCTCCACGCTCAGCAGCCCATCAACCTCAAGGGCCTCGTGGTCACCGCAAACCGGTGGGCAGAGCCCGAATGGACCGTGGCTTCCCACGCCACCGTCATCGAAGGGGAGGATCTGGCGCGAGCCGGGATCGAGTACGTCGCCGACGCGCTCCGCCGCGTGCCGGGCCTGGCGGTCGCGCGCAACGGATCCTTCGGCGCCGTCACCTCGGTGTTCCTGCGGGGCGGCGAATCCGACTACGTGCAGGTCCTGATCGACGGCGTACCCGTGAACGAACCCGGCGGCGCCTTCGACTTCGCTTCCCTGACCACCGACAACATCGAACGCATCGAGATCATCCGGGGTCCGGCATCGGCGCTCTACGGCTCCGATGCGGTAAGCGGCGTCATCCAGATCTTCACGCGGCGAGGTGCCGGCCCGGCCAGCGGCACCCTTTCGGTCCACGCCGGCAGCTTCGGCACGCGGCGGTGGCAGGGCGCCCTGTCGGGTGGTACCGACGCCCTCTCGTACGCGTTCTCCCTCGGACGCAACGCCACCGACGGCATCCTCGAGTTCAACAACGACTACCGGCAGACCACCTTCACGGGACGGATCCAGGGGCGCCTGGACTCCCGTGCCGACGCCACCCTGAACGTCCGCTACGACGACCGGCGCTTCCACTTTCCCACGGACGGCTCGGGAGCGCTGACCGACCACAACGCCTACAGCTTCGGCGACGCCCTGTCCCTCAGCCTCGACGCCGGTCGCCGCTGGACCGACGCCCTCGAGACCCACTTCACCTTCGACGTCCACGAATCGGACAGGGGCAGTGATGACGCGGCCGACGGCCCGGCGGACACCCTGGGCTTCTTCGGCTACACCAGTCTGAACGACATCCGGCGGGCGAGCGGCGGGGCCAGGGCGATCCTGCGCCCGGGCGGAGGAACGGCCCTCGCGGCGGGTTATGAACTGGAGCAACAGTCCATACGCGGCTTCAGCCGATCCTTCTCCCAGTACGGCCCAAGTGCGTCGAGCTCGGAGGACGATCGGCGCAACCACGCCGGATACGCCCAGCTCTCCTGGACCGGCGGCGGCGTGGCGGTCAACGGCGGCGTCCGGACCGAGAACAACGAACGCTTCGGCACCGCGGCCACCTGGCGCGCCGGCGCGGCCTGGCGATCCGCCTCCGAAGGCACCCGCCTGCGCATCGCTGCCGGCACCGGGATCAAGGAGCCCACCTTCTTCGAGACGTATGCCAGCGGGTTCACCACCGGAAACCCGGACCTCGAACCCGAGCATTCCACCAGCTTCGAAGCCGGCCTGGACCAGGAGCTCGGCAGCGTCGCAACCCTGTCACTGACGGGGTTTCGCCAGAGCTACCGCGACCTCATCCAGTACACCTTTTCGCCGCCGACTCCGGGCGGCCCCAACTACCACAACGTCGCCATGGCCCGCAGCCGGGGGGTGGAAACGGAAGCGACATTCGGCAACGGTCCGTTCCGGCTGACCGGTACATACTCCTACCTGGACACCGAAGTAGAGGACGCGGGCTTCCACGAGGGCCCCGGAGCGACGTTCGTGGAGGGCGAACCCCTGCTGCGCCGCCCCAGGCACACCGCGTCGGCGGCGGCTTTCGTACAGATCGCGAGCACGGTCGGACTCGACGTGAGCGTCCGCCGCACCGGAGAGCGGGCGGACCGTGACTTCTCCACCTACCCATCGACTCCGGTGACGCTCCCCTCCCACACCGTGGCGGACCTGTCGGCCAGCTTCGAGGTGGCCGGAAGCGGCTCCGGCCGGCCCGGGCTCACCCTCACCGTGCGCGCGGAAAACCTCTTCGATGCCGTCTACGAGGAGATTTGGGGCTTCCAGGCGCCGGGCCGCGGGTTGTACGTCGGGGGCAGCGTCGCGCTGGGCGGGCCCCACGGTCCGTGACGGGGCTTGCCTGCTTGACTCCCACCCTTTCCCCACCCCCACTCCCTGCGCTAATGTAGGCGGCTGGACACCTTATCCGGACCGACCCGGATCCGACCACAGAATCGAGGAAACTCATGACCGCGGGCCGTCAAACCCCTTCGACTTCCCACTTCGCGGCCACCGCCGCGGCCTTTATCGCCATCGCCGCCCTCGCGCTTGCACCGGCGGCGGCCGAGGCCCAGCTCACCACCCCCGAAGAGCAGTTCGGCTACCGTCTCGGCACCGACTACCAGCTCGTCAACTACCAGGGGCTGACCGATTACTGGCACCTCCTCGCCGAGGAGTCGGATCGCATGACGGTGGAGTCGATCGGCCAGTCGGAAGAGGGCCGCGAACAGTGGATGGCGACGATCACGTCGCCGGCCAACCGGCCCAACCTCGACCGCTACAAGGAGATCGCGCGTCGGCTGGCGCACGCCGAGGACGTCACCGAGGACGAGGCCAGAGCGCTCGCGGCCGAGGGCAAGGCCGTCATCTGGATCGACGGCGGCCTCCACGCCACCGAGGTGCTCGGCGCCCAGCAGCTCATGGAACTCGTGTGGCAGATGGTCAGCCGCGACGACGCCGAGACGATGCGCTTCCTCGACGATGTCATCCTGCTCGTCGTCCACGCCAACCCCGATGGCCACGCTCTCGTCGCCAACTGGTACATGCGCAACGACGACCCGCTGGAGCGCACCACGCAGGGTGTGCCGGTCCTCTACAACAAGTACGCCGGACACGACAACAACCGCGACTTCTACATGGCCTCGCTGTCCGAGACCGAGAACATGAACCGGGTCATGTACCGCGAGTGGTTCCCTCACATCGTGTACAACCACCATCAGACCGGACCCCAGGGCACGGTCATGTTCGCGCCGCCCTTCCGGGATCCCCCGAACCACAACCTCGACCCCATCATCATCACCAGTCTGGATCAGGTCGGCTCGGCCATGCACCACCGCATGGTCGTCGAGGGCAAGGGTGGCACCACGATGCGGCGCGGCGCCAGTTATTCGACCTGGTGGAACGGCGGTCTGCGCACCACGCCGTACTTCCACAACATGATCGGACTCCTCACCGAGACCATCGGCCACCCCACCCCGATCGAGATACCCTTCCTCCCGAACCGCCAGATCAGCCACGCCGACCTCCCGCTCCCGGTCACGCCCGGCACCTGGCACTTCCGGCAGTCGGTCGACTACTCCCAGACCGCCAACCGGGCCGTGCTCGACTACGCATCGCGCAACCGCGAGCACCTGCTCTTCAACATCTGGCGCATGGGGATGAACTCGATCGAGCGCGGCAGCCGCGATTCCTGGACCGTCCTGCCGAAGTGGATCGACCGGTTGGCCGACGAAGTGGGCCCGCGCGGCTCCCAGGAGGATTACGACGCCTACCTGCGCGACCCGGCCATGCGCGACGCCCGCGGCTACATCCTCCCGGCCGACCAGCGCAGCTTTTCCACCGCCACCCGCTTCGTCAACGCCCTCCTCAAGAACGGTGTTGCGGTACACCAGGCGACCGCCGACTTCACCGTGGCGGGCACGGACTACCCCGCCGGCTCCTACGTCGTCACCGCGGCCCAGGCCTTCCGGCCCCACGTGATCGACATGTTCGAGCCGCAGAACCACCCAAACGACTTCCAGTACCCGGGCGGGCCGCCGATCGCGCCGTACGACAACGCCGGCTGGACGCTCGCGCTCCAGATGGGCGTTGAATTCGACCGCATCCTCGACGGGTTCAGCGGTCCCTTCGAGCCGATCGAATGGCTCGCCGATCCGGTGCCGGGAATGGTGGCCGGGGCCGATTCACCGGCCGGCTACATGGTCGCCCATGAGAACGCGGCCTTCACCGCCGTCAACAGGGTGCTGGCCAGTGGTGGAGAGGTCCATTGGGTTGAAGAGACGTTCGACGCGGCGGGCATATCCTTTGAGCCGGGTGCGTTCTACATCCCGGCTGGCGCCACGACGCGGTCCCAGCTGGACGATTGGGCCGCCCAACTGGGAATCGGCTTTCACGGCGTCGCGATGGCTCCCGCCGAGACATTCGAGCTGACCCACGCCCGGGTCGGTCTCTGGGACCGTTACGGCGGCTCCATGCCATCAGGGTGGACCCGTCACATCCTGGAGGACTTCGAGTTCAACTTCGAGGTCATCTACCCCCCCGACATCGACGCCGGCAACCTCAACGACCGTTTCGACGTAATCGTCCTGCCCGACGGCGCCATGGGCGGCGGGCGCGGCTTCGGCCGCTTCGGTGGCCCCGACGAGGACTTCCTGGCCAGCCTGCCGGACTCGCTGCGCGGCCGGGTCGGGTCCCTCTCGACCGAGACGAGCGTCCCCGCGCTGCGCGCATTCGTCGAGAACGGCGGCGCGGTGGTCGCGGTCGGGACGTCCACCGCGCTGGGAAGCCAGTTCGGCCTCCCGCTCGAGAACTTCATGGTGGACGACGACGGCAACCCGCTCAGCCGGGACGACTACTTCACCCCCGGGTCGATCCACGACATCCGCGTCGAGCACGGCAGCCCGATCACCCACGGCCTTGGCGAGCGCGTCAACGTCATGCACAGCCACAGCCCCGTCTTCCAGATCGGGGACGGCGCCATGAACGTGAGGCGGCTGGCGTGGTACGACTCCCCCGCACCGCTGGTGAGCGGGTGGGCGTGGGGACAGCAGCACCTGGAAGGCGGCACGAGCATGATCGAAGCCGACATCGGCGCCGGGAAGCTCTTCCTGTTCGGGCCCAAGATCACGTTCAGGTCACAGTCTCACGGCACCTTCCCGCTGCTCTTCAACGGCATCCACTACGGCGCGGCGAAGCGGCCGGGTCCGGTGAGCTAGCGGCGGCAGTGGCGACAGCGGCGGCGTCGGGAAGCACGGTGCCCTGGCCCTGCGCTCCTCTCGGGGACTGCACGTGAACGACACTGCGGCTACTCCCGCCCAGGGCGAGGGCGTGGCGCCCGACAATCCGTTCCAGCGGCTGCGTACCCGGTTACTCATCCCGTGGGTGATCGCAGGCACGGTGGTCCTCATGATCGTGCTTGGCGCCTTGACCGAGGTGGCCGGACTCGCGCTGGGACGAAATCTATGGGGAAACCCCGCCACCCGCGAAATCGTGGCGATGTTTGCCGGCTACGGCGCGCTCGCCCTCTGGCTCCTGTGGGCCGGCCGGCGGGCCGGCATCGACTTTCGGCGACTGATCGGGCGCGTCCCCGACGGCCACGATTGGCTCATCACCGCGGGCCTCCTGGGCGTCACCATGGCGTTCTCGCTGGGATCCTGGGAGGTCGTCGCATACACAATGTCCCGCTTGGCGCCCGGTCTGCTCACCTGGCTGCTGGAGGCGCTCGCGACACCTCCGGGGGGCACCTTCGGCCACGACCTTGGCTGGATCGTCGTCGGCGTGCTGCTGGCTCCCGTACTCGAAGAGGTACTCTTTCGCGGGATGCTGATGAGTCGCTGGGGAGTCAAGTGGGGGATCAGAACCGGAATCGTGGTCTCCGCGGTCTGTTTCGGAATCCTGCATGCAAACGCGATCGGGATCACGGTCGTCGGGCTGGTCGCGACCATCCTCTACCTCCGCACGCGCACCCTGATCGTCCCGATCGCCTTCCACGCCGCAAACAACGCGGTCGCAACCGTGGCCGGCTTCGCCTCGGGATCCGACGAACCGCTGGACGCCGCGGCCGTGATGCATGACACCGACGGATGGTACGCCTTCCTTCTGGTGATCGTCTCGCTCCCGGTGCTGGCCTGGTATTTGTGGCGGTACTGGCCCGAGCGGGATGCCACACTCCCCTACATGGGCGACGCAAGCGCGTCCGACCCGTCTCCGGACGAGCCGGGGTGACCGAACCGGCCCGGCGGGCGTTCCCCGTGCGTGTCGCCGCCATCGACGCCGGTTCGAACGCCATCCGCTTTGTCGTCGCCGACTTCGCCGCGCCCGACTCCTACACCATCGTCCACAAGCTCCGCGAGCCCATCCGTCTCGGGCACCGCGTCTTCACCGACGGCGACCTCGACGACGAGACGATGGCTCGCGCCGTCGCGGCCTTTCGCGTGTTTCGGCGGAAGATCGACGGACTGGGCGTGGAGCGTTTCCGGGCCGTCGCCACCAGTGCTACGCGGGAGGCTTCCAATCGTGACAGATTCCTGGACACGGTCCATGCAGAGTCCGACATCGTGCTGGAACCGATCAGCGGAGCCGAGGAAGCTCGCCTGGTACACCGCGCCGTCCGGAGCCGGGTCGACCTGTCCCGGGGACGCTGGATCCTGGCCGACCTGGGCGGTGGGAGCGTCGAGATCTCGGTGGTCGACGAGACGGGGATCCTCTGGAGCGAATCGTATCGGCTGGGCACGGTCCGCCTCCTGGAGACGCTGGCCGCGGCCGCAGGATGCCACGAGTCGCTGCGAGCCTGGGTACGCCACCAGCTGCAGGCACTCATCATCCCTCCTCCGCGTGCATACCGGGGACCAACCGCGTTCGCGGCCACGGGCGGCAACATCGTGGCCATCGCCAAGCTTGCCGTCGGCTATCTGGATCCCCTCAAGCCGGCCACCATGCCCACCAGCCGCCTCGACGCCGTGATCCACATGCTGACGTCGATGACCGTCACGGAACGGATCCGGGAGCTGGCCCTGCGGCCCGACCGCGCCGACGTGATTCTACCCGCCGCGATGGTCTACCGATACCTCGCGCAATTCGTGCACGCCGAGCACATCGTCGTACCGCGCGTGGGGGTGAAGGAGGGAGTGCTGCTGGAGACGGCGGCGGGGGCAGCTACGACGCCGACGGATGTCTGCGTTAGCGCGGGGAGCAGAGGACAAGAATGTCGGCAGGGCCCTGGTTGACTGGTCAACACCGGACAGATCACTTGCTATCCGCCTTTTTGGGACGAGGCCCTTGACTCAATTGGAGGCAGATAATGGCTAGAGGCGTCGTTGCGGTAACCATTCCGCCGCATTCACGAGCGAAGGTGGTGATCGTCGCGCTGGCGGCGGTCACCACCACATGCTCTCCCGAGCGGTTACCCGAGGCCACTGTGGCCCTGGCGCCGATGGCATCCGTCTCATCAGATGCCTTCAGTACCCACATCGCTCTCATTTCCGACGATGTTGGCTGCGTTCCCGACAGCTATGAATTCCGGGTGATGTGCTACGGCCGCGATGGTGAGATGCTTGGCGTCTGGGGACGTGAGGGTGAGGGACCCGGAGAATTCCAGGACGTCATGCAAGTTCGGCGGTGGCCGCACCGGAGGGTCGCCGTATTCGGAATCGGGGGGCGGATGACCGTCTTCGAACCGACCGGTGAAATCGTATCCGAAGTCAGGATCCCCGGGACCATCATGGTCAACGGAATCGACAGCACCACGGCTTTTGGACTTGAGCCCAGATTCGGAGGGGGCGGGTTGCGGTTGGTGGAGTTGGACGTCGAGTCCGGCGAGATTGTGTGGGAACGACCAGACTACACTGATATCGGTACAAAGGAGACGGCGTGTGGGCGCAAGAGTCCCGGACCCCCAACGCCGCAAGGTGGCTGGGTCTTTCCGGCCTGCGGAAATCAGCTCGTGTTTCTGGCCCATCGTGATGACCCCGCCGCCGCCGTTTTTCGAGCTCCGAACTACGTCGAGGAGTTTCCGAACGAGCGTGATGTCCAGATCATGCGTTCGAATCTGGAGTCACCGGCACTGCAGGGATCCTTCATGGTGCCTCCCCCATCTCAGAGGGAACAGTACATCGAGGATTACAAGGCGAGACCGAAGGACTGGTTCATGGGCGGCCAAGCGATGAAGTTCGACAGCCTCGGCCGTCTCTGGATCGGCACCAGGCACGATCACTCCGACTATTCCTACATCGATGTCTGGACCGGCACGGAATACTCCGGTTCCGTCCGGGTGCGTGACCGCCTGATCGGATTTGATATTCTCGGCTCTACGCTCGTGACTGTCGTACGACGTCCACCCGATCGCAGAGGGATCTCGGGGCAGGCAATCGACTGGTACGACATCCGGGAGGTCGAGTTCGGTTCCTGACCTATCCCCGCAACGCCAGATACCGGATCGACTGGATCGCCACCGATAGCCCGGCCAGGCTGATCGGCTGCTCCGCTTCCACCTCTTCCAGCACTTCGTGGAAGCGGGTCAGGCGGGCGTCGTGGGAGCTGAAGTCGAGCGCCCCGGCCAGAGTCCCTGCGCCCGCGAGGGCCCCTTCGGTCAGGTTGCGACGAATCGCGCCCAGGTCGTTGACGAGACCCAGTGCCCAGCGCTGCTGCCACTTCCCTTCGCCGCTCGCCCTCTCGATGCACCCGACCAGCCACGGGATCCGGAGCTCCTCGGTGACCCAGTAGTACACCCTGGCCGCGCCCACGGGATCGGTGCCGGTGGTGCGGGCCAAGCGCAGAATCTCCAGCAGATGATCCAGGAATCGCAATGTCACCAGGTTGCGGACGAACGACTCGTCCCCGGGCTGGGGCATGGCCGCCTTCACCCGGGCCAGGAAGTTCTCGCGATCCTGGCCGGCCACGATGTCGTGGAATTTTCCGCGCAACGCTTCGAGTCCGTCCAGACTCCCCTCGATGAGGGCCGTGGTCGATTCCTCGGGGTCGCAATTGTTCAGCACCCAGCGCGTGGTGCGCTCCAGCACCCGGCCCAGCCCCATCGTCCAGCGGTAGGTCACGGCGGCCGACACCCTCCCCTCGCGGGAGCGGATTTCCGCCAGCAGCGCGTCGTGCCGGGTCAGTCTGGCCGCCACCAGCCACGCCCGCGCGATCTCCGCCGACTCCCGGCCCGTCTCGCGCACCAGGCGGCCGATGAACGCGGACCCCATCAGGTCGACGAGGTCGTTGGTCATCTGGCAGGCAACGATCTCGCGCCGGAGACGATGGTTGGCCGCCCGCTCCTTCCCCACCAGTTCCATGGCTTCGGCCGGGAAATACCGGTGAAAGTAGTCCTCGGTGGACGGATCGTCGGGCAGGTCGGAAGCCAGCAGCGCCGACTTGAGATGCAACTTGGCGTACGCCATGAGCACGCACAGCTCGGGCCGCGTCAGCGATTGATTGGACTCCTTGCGCGCCGACAGTTCGTCCCAGGAGGGGAGCCCCTCGGCGTCGCGGTCGAGCAGACCCTTCCGTCCCAGGTCGCCCATGAGCGCCCAGTAGTGGTCCATGCCCCTGCGCGCACGGTACTCGTCGAGCGACACCGCCTGGCATCCGGACTCGTTGTCGGCCAGGACGAGGTTGGCGACGGGGTCGGTGAGGCGCTTCAGCAGCTGGTTGCGTTCGTCACGCGTCACGAGATCTGCGGTCAACGCCTCGTGGAGCAGGATCTTGAGGTTGACTTCCCGGTCGGAGAGGTTGACGCCGCCCGAGTTGTCCAGCGCATCCGTGTTGATGCGCCCGCCCCCAAGCGCGTATTCGATCCGCGCGGCCTGCGTGAACCCGAGGTTGCCGCCCTCCCCGACCACCTGGGCGCGGAGTTCGCTCACATTGATGCGCACGGCGTCGTTCGAGGCGTCGCCCGCGTCGGCATGGCTTTCCGCGCCCGCCTTCACGTACGTGCCGATCCCGCCGTTCCACAACAGGTCGACCGGCGCCGACAGAACGGCCCGGATGAGGCTCTCGCCGTCGAGCGTCACCGTGTCCTCATCGAGGCCGAGCGCGACGCGGGCCTCATCGGTCAGGTCGACCGACTTGACGCCCCGGGACACGATCATCCCGCCCGGCGACAGCTTGCTCCGGTCGTAGTCGTCCCAGGACGAACGGCCGAGGTGGAAGATCCGCTCACGCTCCTGGAAGGAGGTCACGGGATCGGGGTCGGGATCGATGAAAACGTGGCGGTGGTCGAACGCCGCCACGAGGCGCGTGCAGGGCGACAGGAGCATCCCGTTGCCGAAGACGTCGCCGCTCATGTCGCCGATGCCCGCCACCGTGAAGGGCTCCTCCTGGATGTTCCTGCCCATCTCGCGGAAGTGCCGCTTAACCGACTCCCAGGCACCGCCGGCGGTGATCCCCACCACCTTGTGGTCGTACCCGTTGGAGCCGCCCGAGGCGAAGGCATCGTCGAGCCAGAAGCCGTACTCGGCCGCGACGGCGTTGGCGGTGTCGGAGAAGGGCGCCGTGCCCTTGTCGGCGGCGACGACCAGGTAGGGGTCGAAGCCGTCATGGCGGAGGACTCCCTCCGGAGGCCGGGTCGCACCGTCGAGGTTGTCGGTGATGTCCAGGAGCCCGCGCATGAGGGTGCAATACTGCTCGCGGGCCTCGTGCCCCATGGCCTGGCGGTCGGAGAAGGACCTGAGGCAGACGAACCCGCCCTTCGACCCGCTGGGCACGATGACGGCGTTTTTCACCATCTGGGTGAGTACCAGCCCCATGACCTCGGTGCGGAAGTCGTCGGGACGGTCCGAGTGGCGGATGCCCCCTCGCGCCACCGACGCACCTCGCAGGTGGATCCCCTCCATCCGCGACGAACGGACCCAGATTTCGTACTTGAGCCGATTCTTCGACACGCTCTGCAGCCGCGCGCTGTCGAACTTGAACGACGTGTACGGCACGCCTCCCGACCGGACCGTCGGCGTGCCGCCCCCGGTCCGGTAGTAGTTCGTCCGCACCGTCGAGTCGATCACGGCCTGGAATGAGCGCAGCGCCCGGTCGTGGGCGAGGGAGTCAACCCCGACCAGCGCATCGCCGATCCGGCTCCTGATGTCGGCAGCGGTGGCCTCGCGCGCTTCCAAGCCCCCCTCCGCGTCCGGGGAGTCCGGGTTGAAGCGGGCCTCGAAGAGGCGGAAGAGGAGCAGCCCGATCGCCGGGTGGCTGTCGAGCGCGGCCCGCAACACCTGACGGCTGGGCACGGCCCCGATCTGGAACGCGTAGTGTGCGTACGCACGCAGGACTTCCACCTCCCGCCACGCCATCCCGGTGGGCTGAATCAGGCGGTTGAAGCCGTCGTCGGTCGCGTCCCCGGCCCGCACGGCCAGAATCGCCTCCGACAGGACGGAATCTCTCGCCTCCACGTCCACCCTGTCCCCGTCCGCTGTCTGCACATCGAAGCTGTAGATGGCGGAGTCGGTCCCGCCGCTGCCTTCCCGCAACTCGAAGAGCGACACGGCAATCACCCGGAGTCCGCAGTTCTCGAGTACCGGCATGAAGTCCGACAGGATGATCTTGTGCTCCCGGATGTACACCTTGAGGTCGCACTTGCTCCTGCTCTCCGAATCGTCGAAGAAGCGGACCGACTCCATCCGCCCCTTGGCCTTCATATCCTCCAGCTCGGCGATGTCCGTGATCGCGGTAGCCGGATCGGTCGCGGCCTTGTATTCCGGCACGAAGGCGCCCGCGTAGTGCTGCGCGATCTGGTGGGCTTCGTCGGGCGGACGCGTCTCGGCCAGGAGGTCCCCCACCTCGTCGAGCCACGAGCGGGTGAGGCTCGTGACCGTGGCCCTGAGGTCCCGCCACTCGATTTCGGCGAGCCGATCGGGAGAGCCACCCAGATAGAAGTGCAGGCGTGCCTGGTCCCCCGCGCCCATGGCCAGGTGATAGTTCAGAATCTCGGCCTTGTATCGCGACACCAGCGCCGTCTCGAAGTCCTTGCGGAATGCGCCCGAGAATCGGCTGCGCGGCAGCACGACCATGATGGAGACACCGCGTCCCAGTCTGTCGCGCCGCACCGTCACGAAGACCTCGGCGGTGTTGTACCGGGTCAGAATCGTGCGGATGTCCTTCGCAATCTCCTCGGCCGAGGCAAGGAAAAGCTCCTCCTTCGGCAGCGAGTCGAAGATCGTGATGATCTCCTTGTAGTCGTGCGACCCCTCCGACACCCCTTCGAGGATGGTCCCGAGCTTCTGGCGCAGGATGGGGATGTCCTGGGCGGGCTCGGTGTACGCCTGCGACGTGAAGAGGCCGAGGAAACGGTGTTCGCCCGCAACCGAACCGTCGCGGCGGAGCTTCTTGACGCCGATGTAGTCCATCCGTGCGCGGCGGTGGACCGTGGACTCGGCGTTGGTCTTGCTGATGATCAGGAGCGGGCCCGACAGCGCCCTGTCCCGCATCTGGCTGGACAGCTGGCTGATCGGCAAGGGGCGGGCAAAGGTCGAAGTGTCTTCCGCCTGGAGCACGCCCAGCCCGGAACCGGGGTCGACCATGACCGCATCTTCGCCCCCCGGCTCGACCGGCTGGAACGAATAGGAGCGATAGCCGAGAAAGACGAAGCCCCCGTCGCGCAGCCAGCGCAGGAAGGCCTGCACCTCGCGGAACTCGTCGCGGTGCCGGGGGACATCGCGCATGCGGAATCCCAGCTCCGAGACCACGTCCCCGATCTTGTCGATCATCAGGCCGAAGTCATCGGTGGCCTTGACCACATCTTCCAGGCGGCGCGCCGTCTCGTGGCGGAGCGATTCGCGGGCCTCGGAATCGGCGACCCGGGAGACCTCCGCGTAGACCATGGACTCGGTTTGGGCGCTCTCGTCCGGCGGATGAAAGTCCGTTATCCACCCGTCCTCATTCCGCTCCACGGTCATGAGCGGGTAGACCAGGTGCGCGATCTTGAGATCCTCGGAGGACAGGAACTCGCGAATCGTGTCCACGATGAAGGGTCGCTCGGAGATGTTGGTCCGCACGACCGTCACCGGGGCCAACCACCCGGCCGCTTCCTGATCCGGGTTCAGCACCTCGACGTCGACCCGGTCGGGGCGGCTCCGGTCGAGGAACAGAAGCGAGTCCATGCACAACCGGGCCAGGTCATCCGTCCCCCGCTCCTCCAGCAACTCGACCGGCGCCTTGCCGAGGAAGAACGGCACGAACTTCTCCAGCAGGCGATAGCGGTCGTCGTCCACCCTGTCCCGAAGGACGTCGAGGACATCGCGAAGGATTTCAGAGTTGGCCGGGGACTGGCGGGCGCCACCTGGCTGGATCATTTCGTCACGGGTTCGCTCTTGAGGGAGATCGCATGTCAACCTTCGGTCACGGCATGCCCAGGGTGTGGAGACAAGAGTAATCCGGCCACCCCACCGCCACCAGACGTTACCTTACTATCGACCGTTTCACCTGTACCCCGAGTCGCCCGTTGCGTTTCATCCACATCGCGGATGTTCACCTCGACACGGCCTTCGCCGGACGATCGGACGAGATGCGAAGCCGCCTGCGGCGCGCCGTACGGGAAGCCTTTTCCCGGTGCGTCGACACCGCTGTCGGCGAGCAGGTGGACGCCGTGCTGATCGCCGGCGACCTCTTCGACGGCGGCAGCCTTTCCTTCGCAAGCGAGCGATTCCTGCTGGCCCATCTCGGCAAGCTGGCAGAAGCCGACATCCAGGTCGTCTACGCCACCGGGAATCACGACCCGGGTCGCGGGCTTCGCGCCAACAGCCTGGACTGGCCCGGCAACGTCACGGTGATCGCCGGCGCAGATCCGGTGACGGTTGCGGTCAAGGGGCGCACGGGGGACATCGTCGGCCACGTCACCGGCGCGGGACACGCCGATGCCCGCGAGACGGCGGACCTTTCGCTGCGGCTCGAGCCCGTGGCCGAAACCGCCCTCCCCCAGGCGGCGATCCTGCACACCCAGGTCACTTCGGCGAACGGCCGGGATCTGCACCGTCCCTACGCCCCATCCGGCATCGAGGGCCTGCGCGCCGCCGGCTTCCACTACTGGGCGCTGGGACACGTCCACCTGGGCCAGGAACTCTCGGCCGAGCCCCCGGTCCGCTACAGCGGCAACCTGCAGGGACGCGACCCCCGCGAGAGCGGCCCGAAGGGTGGTCTGCTCGTCGACCTCCTCGATCCGGTGCATCCGGTGATCGAGTTCAGGGAGTTCTCGCCGGTGCGGTGGGAGAGGGTCACGATTTCGGGGCTGGAAGAGGTGCGCTCGCTGGATGCGCTGGTCGGCGAGGTCGCGGCGGAATGGGAACGCGCGCGCGCCTCCGATCCGGGCAGTGACGACACGGAGTGGATGGTGGCCGTCGATCTTGTGGGGCCGTCGCCGATGTGGCGCAAGCTGCGCGAGGCGGAGGAAATCGCGACGATCGAGGACGAGTTAGCGGCGCGGCTCGGTGCCCTTGGCGCCGAGGTCCGTGCCGGAAAGCTGCACCCCGAAGCGCAGATCGACGACCATATCGACCGCGAGGACGTGCTGGGCGCCGGCCTGCGTCTCTCCAGGGACGTGTTGTCGGGGAAGGACCGGCTCGGGTTGGCCGACACCGACCTCGCCGGGTTCGATCCCGGGCGCGATGGCACGCTCGACGCATACCTCCGGCGGCTGCTCTCGGGCGGTGCCGAAGAGATCATGACCCGGATGCTCGTTCCCCGGGCCGACCTCCCGCGCATCACCGAGAACGGCGGGCAGGAGGAATCCGGGCAGGAGCAATCGCCGGAGGAGCAATCGCCGGAGGAGGAAGGCGCACCGTGAGGTTCGAATCGATCGACATCACCCGTTATGGGTGCCTGGCCGATCTCTCTACGGGAGACGCGCCGCTGCCCCCGATCGTCGTCGTACTCGGCCCGAACGAGAGCGGGAAGTCAACGTTCTTTGACTTTGTGTCAACCATGCTTTACGGCTTTCGGCCCGCGACCCGGTCCCAGCACCCCTACACCCCATGGTCGGGAGGCGACGCGGAGGGTCAGGCGCGGATCCGCCTCGCCGGCGGCGACGTCCTCGGGGTGCATCGGCGCCTCATGTCGACCGGCTGGGCGCGTTTGCACGGCAACGGTCAAGTGGAGGACATCGGCAACCGCCCCCTGTCGGCGGCAAGCCATGTCGCACGCGTCGTCTACCGACAGGTGTACGCGCTGACGTTGGCCGAGCTCGCCGGCCTCGAGGGCGAGAGCTGGGACCTGGTGCAGGACCGTCTGGTGGGCGCCATGGCCGCGCCGGACCTGCGGCCCGCCCGTCTGGTCGCGGCCGAATTCGAGGACGAAGCCAAGCGGCTCTGGCGCCCGGACCGTCGCGGGCGTCCCCGAACACGCGTGCTGCTGGCGGATCTCACCGCGCTCAACGAGGTGCGGAGCGAGGCGTTGAACCGTGACCGGATGCTGCGCGAGAAGGTGGCGGAAAAGGCGGATGCCGAGGAGAGGCTCGGCACGCTGCGCGAGGATCGGGCGCGGGAGCAGCAGCGCCGAGGCGCGATCGAACACCGTCTGAACCGGCTGCTTCCGGTGCGGCGGAAGCTCGCGCGGATCCGGGAGTTGCGCGCCGAAGCGGGACCGGGTTACGAGCTGGACGGGCTGCCCGGCGACCCGAAGGGACAGCTGCGCACGCTGAGACAGCGTCACGCACAGTCGGTGGCCCGGATCGAGGAGCTCGAGCACGAGGCAGCGGGGTGCCGGGACGCGATCGAGAGATTCGGACGGGCGCAGCGTGACATGGTGGAGGCCGAGTCCGCGATCCGGAGCGCCGCGAACCGCCTTGAAGGCCTCGACGAACTGGAAGAGGCGGTGACGGGTGCCGAGAGCGCCGTCGAAGCCGCGGACAACTCGTGCCGGAAACGGGGCGAGGTTCTCTTCTCCGTTCCCTGGAGCGACGTCGAGCTCGACGATCTCACCGCGGCTCCGGCCGACGGACTGCGGGAAGCCGTGCAGGAGTACCGGGCCGTTCGGGAACAGCGCCGCATTGCCCAGGAGCGGGAGCGGGACGACCGCTCCCCGAAGCTCTCCGCGACAATGCGCCCCGGTCGCGGCCGCATGGCCTTGGGGATGATTCTCCTGTTCACCGGACTCCTGGCGGCGGTTGTGACGCTGCCCGCGGTGGGCCTGACCCTTCCCGTGGACGACACGATGGCGCTGCGGATAGGGGGAATCGTCGCAATCGCCGGCTTCGTACTGCTGATCATGTGGTCGGACGCCAACCGACGGGCCACAGTCTACGAGAAGGCCGCGAGAGAGGCGAAGAAGCGCGCCTCCTTCCAGATTGCCAGGCTGAAGGACCAGGAACAGGTCGCACGGCGTGCCGTCGCCGAAGTGGTGGGAACCCTTCCGGTCCGGGACACCCTGCTCGAAGCGCCGAGCCTCGATCTGCCGGCCGGACTCGAGCGCATGACGGAGCTGATGACCGACCGCAGTGCTCGCCATCGGGAGTTGAAGGTCCGGCGCGAGAAGCTGGCAGCCGCGCTGGACGAGGTGCGAAGCGTGGGCGACGTGGCACCGATCCCGCTCCAGGGCGATTCCGGCGAAAAGGCCAAGGGCCTGATCAGCTCCCTGCAGGGAGCGCTGCGGGCTCGAGGACTGGCAGCCATCGCGGAGCGCGACCTCGCCCGGGTCGAGAGCGACCTCGACCGGATCGGCACCGAACGGGACGATGTCGACAAGCGGCTAGGCGTGCTCGAGGAGCGACTGCGCGAGGTGGGCGACGGAGACATCGACCATGGCACCGAGGAGGCCGCCCGCCGCACCGATGCCCGCAGCCGGGCCGATCAGCTCAACAGCGAGCTGGAGCGCGAGCACCCCGACCTGGACGAGATCGTCGCCGGGATCCGTGACGCCGACGCCGGGGGGGAGCAGTGGGAATCGCTGGCCGAAAGGCTGGAGACGGCGGCGGCCGAGCGCGACGAGATGATTCAGCAGGTCGAGGATCTCCAGGGCATGATCGGCCGGCTGGAGTCCGAGATCGGGCACCTGCGGGAGGGAGAGACCCCGGACCAGGTCGACGGGCACATCGCGTCGGTCAAGGAGAGGATCACGGAAGCGAAGGAGAACCGCGATCGAGCCTTCGTGCTGGCCCGTCTCGTGCGCGAAGCGGACCGCCGCTTTCGCGAAGAGCACCAGCCCGACCTGCTGGTGCGGGCCGGAGGATACCTGCGCCACATCACCGCCGGCCGTTACGACCGGATCGAACTGGGCGAAGGGGACGACCGGTACTTCCATCTGCGCGGCCCGGCCGCGCCTCAGCCCAGAAAGCTGGGTGAGCCGCTTTCCCAGGGAACGAAGGAGCAGGTCTACCTGGCGTTGCGCCTCGCGATCATCGACCATCTGGACGCCGACGACGAGCGGCTCCCGCTCTGCATGGACGAAGCCCTCGTGAACTGGGACGCGTGGCGCCGCGACCGCGCATTCGGCCTTTTGGAAAGCGTGGCGGAACGCCGGCAGGTCTTCCTCTTCACATGCCACCCCGCCATGGCGGCCGAGATGGAAGACCGCGGGGGCAGGATCATCGTCCTGGGGGGGTAGTCATCCACGGGGGCGCAGCCACTCGCGTCCCAGCGTGTAGAACATCTTCGCGCCCACTCTGACCGACATCCCCGGACGGCCGGATATCTTCGAGCGGCCGCGGGTGCGTGGCAGGTGCGGTGCGTGGACTTCCACGATGACCAGATCCTGACGGACCGCCCGGAGCTGCATTTGCAGCGTCCATCCCCAGTTGCGGTCGTCCATGCCGAGCCGTTGCAGCGCACTGAGACGAACGGCGCGGAAAGGGGGCAGGTCCTGAAAGCGCCGCCCGAAGAGAACACGCGCGGCCGCCAGCACGACGCGGTTCCCCCATCGGGCGTGGATGTGGAGGTTGCCGGTGCCCCTGCTCCCGACCCGCACGCCGAGCACCAGATCCGCGCCGCGGGCCAGGGGTTCCAGCACGACGGGAAGGCGACCCGCGTCCTCCGGGTGGTCCGCGTCGAGGAAAACGACCGCCTCGGGTGGTTCATCCATCGACGACAGGCACGCGATCCCCGCCAGACAGGCGGCACCGTAGCCGCGTTCGTCTTCCCGGACGACCACCGCGCCCGCCGCACGCGCCACCCGGGCCGTGTCGTCCGCGGAGCCGTTGTCGGCCACGACGACCGTATGCAAGCGGTCCATGGGAAGCGCGGCGAGGACGCCGGGCAGCGCCTCCTCCTCGTTGAGCGCGGGTATCAGCACCGCGGTGCGGGACAAGCGGGAAGCGATGGTCAATGGCTGCCTGTGGCGTGGGTCCAGCCCATGTGCGGGGGAAGGGACGCTTCGCCCCATCAGCCACGGTAACACCTCAGGCAGCGGCCGCACCCGTTCAGCGCGCCCTCTGGCCGTTGCCTTCGTCCCCGATGGTCGGCCAGGTTGCGTCACGGCACGAAGCGGGCGCCACCCCGCGCACATCCCGGTGACAAGGAGCGAACTTGGGACGGCAGGACGAAGACCGTCTTGATGGTGCAGGGACAGGCGTCGTGCTGCCGGGGCTCCTCATCGTCGCATTCCTCGCCGCTTTCGGTTGGCTGGACGGGATCGCGATGCCCCTTCCCCGCCTCCTCCTCCCCGCAGCCGCCTTCCTCTGCTACGGCGCCGCGGCCCTGACGGCCGGGCGCAGGTCCCCCTCCCTCCTCGTCGTCTGGGCAGTCGCGATCCTCGCGCGGCTGGTCCTCCTTCCCCTCACACCGGAGCTGTCCGACGACCTCTACCGCTACCTGTGGGACGGCCATGTGCTCCTGGAGGGCGTGAACCCCTACGCCCACGCACCCGACCACGAGGCCCTGGCGACCATCCGGACTCCCTGGCACGGCGAGATCAACCACCCCGGGATCCCCACCATCTATCCGCCGCTGAGCCAGCTCCTCTTCGGCCTTGTGGCGCTGGCCGGCGGCACTCTCGCGGCGGCGAAGATCCTCTGGCTCTGCTTCGACCTGGGGTGCGGGCTCCTGTTGCAGCGCATCGCCATCCAAACGGGCCGATCGCCCGGGACCGTCCTGATCTGGTATCTCTGGTCACCGCTTCTCATTGTCGAAACAGCGTGGAGCGCCCACTTCGACGCGGTCGGGTTGTTCATCCTGGCCAGTCTCATCTGCCTTGCGACCCGTATCGCGGACCGCAACCCCGGCGAGGGTCGATCAGCCGAGCCGGTTCCGGTCGCCCCCGGCAACACCGGCCGCTGGCAAACCCGCCGATGGGGTCTCCCATCCGTCCTCGGGTTCCTCCTCGGTCTGGCCACCCTGGTCAAGTTCGCTCCCGCCGCCGCCCTTCCCCCCCTCGCGCGACGTCACGGCGGCCCCGTCGTCCTCGCCTTCGCAGTCGTGTGCGTCGCGTTCTACCTCCCCTTCGCAGGGGTCGGCCCACTCGCTCTCACCGAAGGGCTCCGCACGTACGCCGAACACTGGACGGCAAACCAGGGCGCCTTCTCCCTGATTGAGGTGCTTGCCGGTGACCCGCTCCGGGCGCGCGCAGCCGCAGCCGCCATGGTCCTGGCCGTCGTCGCCTACACGACCTGGCGGCGATTCTCCATCGAGCGGGCCCTGCTGTGGATCATCGGCGCGGGCCTGCTCCTGTCGCCCACGGTTCACCCCTGGTACGTGCTGTGGGTGCTTCCGATGGCCGCGCTACGCGGCAACCGACCCTTCCTCCTGCTGAGCGGACTCGTGTTCCTCGCGTACTGGGGGCTTGCGTCCTACCAGGCCAGCGGCGTCTGGCCTCAGCCCGCCTGGAGCCGCATGGCCATCTGGCTCCCCGTGTGGCTGTCTTTGTCCGCCACTTTGCCCCTGAAATGGCGGACAAGACCCCAGCCCCAGCGACAGGTACCCCGACGCGAAGAGGACAACAAACGGCACTGACGCCCAGTACCCCCCCGCGAGCGCCATGACGCCCGACAACACCATGGCGACACCCGCACCGACGGCGAGCGCACGACCTCGGAAGTGCCCGCCGGACGGCTCGTAGCTCGATCGGTTCGACCCGCCCGCCTTGGGCGTCCGCTCGAACGGATCCCTGAACCGGCCGAGGCCACGCAACACCGCGCGGCTCAGAAGCACCGACATCCCGGCGCCCAGCACAAGTGTTCCCACCGCCCGTCCAACGGCGGTCCCGGCACGGCGGCCCCGTTTCCGCGCGGCCGTCAGGTAGAAGGCGATGAACGGCACCGTCGCGCTCGCGAACACGGCCAGATCGAGCCACCAGAGCCGGTCGATGCCCAGTTCCCGCCGGGCCATCGCCGACGGCACGATGAGGAGCGCAAGGGCGAATGTCAGCGGGTGCGCCAGGTGTCCGCACAGGTGTACCAGGGCCTCCAGCTTGACGGCGGGGCGGAAGCGTCCCCGCAACAGGCGCGGCAGCACCTTGCGCGCGGTCTGGATCCCACCCTGGGCCCATCGCCGCTGCTGCACGAGCAGGGAGGCAGCGGTGCGCGGCAGTTCGGCCGGGACGCCTACATCATCGCGGAAGACGAAGCGCCATCCCGCCATCTGGGCCCGGTAGCTGATGTCCAGGTCCTCGGTCAGGGTATCGTGCTCCCAGCCACCCGCGTCGTCCAGGGCCTGTCTGCGCCACAACCCCGCCGTGCCGTTGAAGTTGAAAAAACGTCCCGCGACGTATCGCGCCTTCTGCTCGATTAAGAAGTGCCCGTCAAGCAGGAGAGCCTGGGCGCGGGTCAGCCATGAGTCGTTCTCGTTCAGGTGATCCCACCTCGCCTGCACCATCCCGACACCCGGATCGGCCATGGTCGGGAGAAGCTCTTCCAGGAGGGAAGGACGGGGAACGAAGTCCGCGTCGAGGATCAGGATGAAGTCGCCCGTGGCCGTATCCAGACCCTCCGCCAGGGCGCCGGCCTTGTAGCCGGTTCGAATGCTCCGGTGGTGCACCGCGACGTCGACGCCCCTGCTCCGCCACTCCCGTGCACGCCGTTCGGCGAGGGCCGTCGTCTCGTCGGTGGAGTCGTCGAGGATCTGGACCTGAAGGAGCTCGGGAGGATGGCGCAGCCGGCACGCAGCGTCGATGAGGCGCCCGACCACGTGCTTCTCGTTGTAGACCGGGAGCTGCACGGTGACGCGGGGAGCGGCGACGCTGCGCGACCGGGCGCTCGAAGACGCGACATCCCCGGGCCGGAGCCCGGTCTCCCGGGGGGCTTTCCGCCCCGCGAGCACGATCAGGCTGATCCTGTGCCCGGCAAAGGGGAGCAGGAGGGCCAGGATGACGCCGTACAGCGACACAGCGACCACGCTGAGCAGATCCGTCATTCAGGCTCGTCCTGGGGGTTCGGGGCGAATCCACGGCACCGCAGCACCGGAAGCGGCGGGTACTTGGGGAAGGTAGGGTCACCGCCGTGGCGGCCACAAAGATAGAAGACCGAGCCCCGGCGCGACTCTACCGTGCGCATCCACGCGCAACCGCCGCACAGTCCGACGTTAGTCACCCCGTCCACCCCGCAATCCGCCGGCTCTCGGCAGAATCCCGATGAAGCCAAGGTGTCGCCCCGTGTCTCCCCGTCGGTGCGAGTAGTACCGGCCATCTCCGCACAGCGTGCATTCGTCGCTTGTGGTCACCTGGCCGTCCGGCACGCCCAACGACACCGCCCGCTTCCGGATCACGCCGCGGAGATCGATTGGGGCGGGCCCGGGTGGCGGCATCTCTCCGAGCGCCGAAAAGACCTCCGGGCCGACCTCGTAGCAAGCCTCGCAGATGGCGGGCCCGAGGTGCACCACGAGCTCGCCCGGGTCGCTCCCGAAGGCGTCGATCAGCGTCCCCACGCCCGATTCGACCACCCCCGCGGCCGTGCCCCGCCACCCCGCGTGGAACAGCCCGACCGCCCTGGCAACCGGATCCACGACGAAAACGGGTACGCAGTCGGCCAGTGTGACGGTGAGGAGCACCCCGGACGATCGGGTGACGTGTCCGTCCCCTTCACCGAGCCTGCACACTCCCGGGGCAACACCCGCATGCACCCGACTGCGGGCCCCATGCACCTGCCAGCTCCCGACCACGGAGCGCCAACGGCCGGCAAGCGCCCGTTCCGGATTGCCGGCCGTTTGCCTCGTCGTTCCCGCGCGGAGCCACGGAAAGAGTGTCTCCCAGCCCGGGACGGGCGTCGTCGCAATGGTGGTTGCATCCATGGAATCCCTGTAACGTCCTTGGTATCGGCTCTTACCCCGGCGTGAAAAATAACTAGCTTTCTGTCCACGATGACCAGCACGTATTTCGATAGTCAGAATGCGGCTTACGTTCAGGCCCTTTACGAGGAGTTCACCCGGAATCCGGATGCGGTGCATCCGGAGTGGCGGGAGTTCTTCCGCCAGGGCCGGCACGAACTCCTGGACGCCGGCTTGTTCGTCGGCGCTCCACCGGCGCCCGCCGCTCCCGCGGCCCCCACCGCCCCCCCCGCCCCCAACCCCCCCCCGGCGCCCCCCCCCCCCCCCCCACCCCCCCCCCCCCCCCCCCCCCCCAGACCCGC
>MPNE01000005.1 GCA_002238865.1 Gemmatimonadetes bacterium bin94
ACCGCGGCTGCCGCTATCCGGGGTGCGGGAGCCGGTTCACGGAGGCGCATCATGTCACGCACTGGGCCGACGGGGGCGAGACGAGCCTGGCGAACACGGTGCTCTTGTGCAGACGGCATCACCGCGCGGTCCACGAGGGCCGCGCGCGGATGTCGCTGAACCGGGAAGGTCAGGCCGCGTTCTTCACGAGGAAGGGCAGGATGATCGCGAGCGCGCCGCCGATGAGGCGGTCGGAGCGGCCGGGGGCATCCCAGTCGGACTCGCTTCCGCCGCCCCCGTCGCTACCACCCGGCGAGCTGTCCAACGGGGCGGCGCGGATGGTGGACGCGGCGCTCCCCTGGGAGCTCGAGGCGGCCGCGCGAGAGGCGGTCGAGATGGTGGGGGACTCGGCGTGAGCGGTCGCTGGACTCAGCGGGAGCGGTCGCGGGACTCAGCGGGAGCGGTCGCTGGACTCGGCGTGAGCGGTGGCCCCGGTCTCACCGATCGGCCCGCCGTGTCGCCCCCACGTTTCCGCGGCAAAACCAGGGACGCCGCCATGTCCGGATGGGACAGGACTCATGCCGCTGAGGGTCGGTGGACTCGGCCTGTTCAGCGACCGCGGAGCTACTCGCTCCCGTTCATGGATTGGTGCAGCACCTCCACAAGGTGCCGCGCCCGGCGGCCCGTCCCCGCACGAATCTGTGCCCGGCAGCTGAAGCCGTTGGCGATGACGGTGTCGTCGGGGGCAGCCGCGCGCAACGCGGGGAAGAGGCCGAGTTCGCCCATTGCGCGGGACGTGCGCTGGTGCTTTGCCGTGTACCCGAACGACCCCGCCATCCCGCAGCAGCTCGACTCGATCAGCTCTCCGTGCAGGCCCGTGAGCGCGGCCAGGGCGTCGCTGGTGGCCGACGCGGCGCCGGCGGCCTTCTGGTGGCAGTGGCCGTGGATGCGGGCAGCGGAAGGTGTGATAGCCGAATCCTGTTGTCCGGTGGCCGCACCGCCCCGGTCGGCCAGAAACTCGTCGATAAGAAACGCCCGATCCGCGACCACGCGCGCATCGTCGCCGGGACAGAGTGTGAGGGCCTCGTCCCGCAGCGTCAGCAGGCAGGACGGTTCGAGGCCCACGATGGGCAGCCCCTGCCGGGCGAGCGGCGCGAGGCGCTCGATTGTGCGGCGGATCTCCGCACGAGCTTGGTCGAGCCGGCCCGCGCTGATGTAAGTGCGACCGCAGCAGAGGGGACGTTCGCGCGACTCGGGTGGTGTGGGGGAGGTGGATTCGAAACCGAGCCGCTGCAGGACCGCCAAGGCCGCACGAGCGACCTGTGGGTCAAAATAACGAATGAATGTGTCCACAAACAGGATGACAGGCTGAGGGAGAACGTTGTTCTCGGCCCCGAGACCCGGTGGGACAGACAAATTAGTACAAGAATCTGTCTCGGCAGCCGGACGACCCTCGGGGGCCGGGGAGACGGGGTCGGCAAACGCGGCCGTGGGACGCGGCCCGGCAAACTCGGTCGAACGGCCCGGCCCAGCCGACCCTGCCAGCTCCTCGTCGCGGAACGGCTTCGAGGCCCACTCGGGCAGCTCCCGCGCGGCGGCGATGCCCAGCGTACGCTCACCCAGCCAGGCAAGCGCCCCGCTCCGGTTGCGAAGGTTGAGCAGCCGGCGAGCCCGGCTGGCCACGGGCGCGATCCTGGGCAGCGAGGCGAACAGCCGTTCTCGCAGGGGCGATCCACGCCGCCGATTCCTCAGATGCATGGCCTCGGCCTTCATCGCGGCCATGTCCACCCCAGCCGGGCACTCGCGCTTGCAGGCCTTGCAGGCGACGCAGAGTTCGAGGACCTCGGCGACCTCGTCCCCCGCCAACCCCTCTGCCCCCAGCTGTCCCGTCATGGCCAGGCGCAGCACGTTGGCCCGGCCTCGCGTCGTGTCCGCTTCCTCGCGGGTCACCCGGTACGAGGGGCACATCACGCCAGGGTCCATCTTGCGGCAGGCACCGTTGTTGTTGCACGCCTCGACCGCTCGCGCGAAGCCCCCGCTGGCGGACCAATCCATCGCGACGGGAAGAGGCTGCGCCCTGTAGCGCGGCCCGTACCGGAACAGCTCGCGGTCGTCCATGCGGGGCGGGTCCACGATCTTGCCCGGGTTCATCATCCCTTCGGGGTCGAACGCGCGCTTCACTTCGCCAAACGCCCGTGTCAGCCGCGCGCCCAGCATGGGCTCGATGAACTCCGAGCGCAGGATTCCGTCACCGTGCTCGCCCGAATACGATCCTCCCAGCCGCCCCGCCACCTGCTGCACCTCCTCGGCAATGGCGCGGAACGCCACCACATCGGACGGATCCTTCACGTTCAGCGATGGCCGCACGTGAAGGCACCCTACCGACGCGTGCGCGTACCAGGTGCTGCCGGTCCCGTGCCGCGCGAAGATGTCCTCGACCTCGGCACCGAATTCGGCCAGCACGGGGAGCGGTATCGCGCAGTCCTCCACGATCGAGACCGGCTTCCTGTCGCCCTTCATCGACATCACGATGTTGAGGCCAGCCCGCCGCACGGCCCAGATCGCGGCCTGCTCGGCAGGGTCCTCGGCGCGGACCACGTCGCGGCCCGGGCCCGTTCTGCGCACGACATCCTCCAGCCGCGACAACCGCCGCGACAGCTTCCCGGCTTCGTCGCCCGCGAACTCGACCAGCAGCACCGTGTGGGCCGCGGCGGGAATCAGCGCCTCGACCGTCGACCGGAACGCCGCGTTTTCGCGGGCAAGCGCGGTCAGCGTGTCGTCCACCAGCTCAACCGCGTGCGGCTCGAGCTCGACGATGTGCTGCACCGCGTCGAGCGCGTCCAGCAGCGACGGGAAGCAGCACACGCCGAGAACGCGCCGGGCCGGCGTCGGGGACAGCTTCAGCGTGAGGGTGCGGAAGAATGCCAGCGTCCCCTCCGAACCCACGAGCAATTCGGCCATTGACGCGCCCGGTCGCAGCAATCGGTGGAGGTTGTAGCCTGCCACATGGCGCAGGACCTTCGGCACCCGCCGCTCCAGCTCGTCGGCCTCGCGAGCGGCGATCCCGCGGATGGCCGCGACCAGTTCGCGTGCTTCGCCGGGGCGCGCCGCGCGCTTGTGCGGCGACCCGGCTCGCCCGGCGACCCGGTCGCCCGTCACGCCATTGCCTCGCCCGCCCCCGAACGTCACAACCTGTCCGTCCGCGAGCACCGCCTCGATACCCGCCACGTTGTCCGCCATGATCCCGTAGCGGATGGACCGTGCGCCGCCGCTGTTGTTCCCCGCCATCCCGCCGATCGTCGCCCGGCTCGCCGTGGCCACGTCCACCGGGAAGAAGAGTCCGGTGGGTGCGAGCCTGCGATTCAGCTGGTCGAGGATCAGCCCCGGTTCAACCCGGGCGGTGCGCGCGTCGCGATCGATTTCGAGCACCCGGTTCAGATGGCGCGACGTGTCGACCACCACCGCGCGGCCGATCGCCTGCCCGCACTGGGAGGTCCCCGCGCCGCGGGGCAGGACCGGCACGCCTTCCTCGCGCGCGATGGCCATGACCGCGTCGATGTCGTCGAGCGTTCGCGGCAGCACCACGCACAGCGGCTCGATCTGATAAATGGAGGCGTCGGTCGAGTAGAGGGCCCGGGTTAGCGCGTCGCAGCGGACGGAGCCCTCAACGTTGGTGCGCAGGCGTCTGGCCAGGCTCGATTCAGGGCTTGACACGGCCAATCCGGGCGGACATTGACGCGATCCTGGCGCGAGAGGTGGCGAACATACGGCAAGGTGTCGAGATTGTTTGGTGGCGACAATGGTCGATGTCGCTTGACAGCAATCGAGGGGAGGATGAATGCAGGTCAAGCCGGAGGCGGTCCAGGGGTTCGGGCGCTCGATTCTCATGGCGGTGTGGGCGGCGGTTGCGGTGCTCCTCGCCGGTTGCGACGGAGCGTCCACGGGCCCCGTCGAACTCAGCTTCGGGCACGTTGGAGCGCCCGGGTCGCTCTTCGCACAGTCGGCCGAGGAATTCGCCGCGCGGGTAAACGCCCGCCTCGAAGGAGAAGCCGAAGTCATCGTCTACGGATCCAGCCAGCTTGGGGGTGACGACATCCTCCTCCAGAAGCTGAAGCTCGGAACCGTCGACCTGGCGTTGCCCTCATCCATCATGTCGTCGCGGATCGATGAGTTCGGGCTCTTCGAGATGCCGTACCTCGTCCAGAACCGGGACCACATGGCCCTGATCGAGGAAGAGATCGTCTGGCCGGAGCTGGCGCCCCTCGCCGAAGAAGAGGGCTACCGGATCATCGCCGTGTGGGAAAACGGGTTCCGCCACGTCACCAACAACGTCCGCCCGGTCCGTGTGCCGGGCGACCTCGACGGGATCAAGCTGAGAACGCCGCGCGGTGCCTGGCGCGTCAGGCTCTTCCAGCAGTTCGGGGCGAATCCGGTACCCATGGCGCTGTCCGAGGTCCTGCTCGCGTTGCGCACCGGCGTCGTGGACGGACAGGAGAACCCCCTCGCGCAGATCCGCTCCTCCAAACTCGACGAAGTGCAGGAGTACCTGTCGCTGACCGAGCACGTGTACACCCCCGCGTACGTAACCGTCTCTCCTGAACACTGGGCGGAGATCCCCGAGACCGTGCGCACGGTGGTGGAAGAGGAGGCGCGTGCGCTCCGCGGGTTCGTGTATGACACGGCCAAGAGGTTGGACCGGGAGCTGCTCGTGCAGCTCGCCGATACCGAGATCAACGTCAACTGGGCGAACCGGTCCGCCTTCGAGACCGCGAGCCAGGAAGTCTACCAACAGTTCGCTGCGGACGTGCCCGCGGGGCAGGGCCTGATCGAACGAGCACTGCTGTTGGCCAGACAATAGCCTTGGCTTCCGGCGAAGGGAGCCAATCGGGGGGAGTGCTGCGCGTCTTCCGGAGGGTACTCGAGGCCGTAGTGATCGTGCTCGTCGTCGCCATGGCCGTGTTGGTGGTGCTCGGGGTGGTCTTCCGCAAGGCGGGGGCGGCTCTGGTGTGGTACGACGAAGCCGCCTCGATCCTGCTGGCGTGGCTGACCTACTACGGAGCCTCGCTGGCCACGCTGTCACGAGGCCACATCGGCGTGTCGGCGTTGGTCGACCGGCTGCAGGGGCGTGCCCGCACCTGCGTGGTGCTGGTGGGGGAAGGTGCGGTCATCGCGTTCTTCGTCGTGCTGGCGTGGGCCGGGATGCAGGTCCAGGCAGCGCTCGGGACCACCTCCCTGGTCAGCCTGCCGGGCGTTCCCGCGGCCCTTGCGCAGTCGGTGATCCCCATCGGGGCGGTTCTGTGCATCATTGCCCAGCTGCTGAGCATGCCCGCGGTCCTCAGGGGTGAGTTCGTTCAAGGCGACGCCGGAGGAGATCTGTGACGCTCGCCCTGATCCTGCTTCTTCTCGTTCTCATCCTTGTCAACGTCCCCATCGCGGTCGCCCTCGGGCTCATGGCTGTCGTGGCGATGGTCATTGCGGGGGGCGTGGGAGCGCTTCCGAATGTGGGCCTTGTCATGTTCTCGGGCGCCACCGGCTTTCCCCTGATCGCAATCCCGCTCTTCATCCTCGCGGGCGCGATCATGAACGCGTCCGGGATTTCGACGCGGCTGGTCGCCTTCGCCTCCGCCGTCTTCGGCTTCATCCGCGGCGGCCTTTCCATGGTGAGCATCTCGGCCTCCATGTTCTTCGCCGAGATCTCGGGTTCGGCCGTCGCCGATGTCGCGGCCCTCGGCTCGATCCTCATCCCGGCGATGAAGAAGCGGGGCTATTCGTCGAACTTCGCCGCGGCGGTAACCTCCTCGTCGGCCACGCTGGCGGTCATCATCCCCCCGTCGATCCCGATGATCCTCTACGGCGTGATGTCGGGGTCCTCGGTCGTGGAGCTGTTCGTTGCGGGGATCATCCCCGGGGTCGTCGGCGGGCTCCTCATGATGCTCGTTGCGTACATCTGGGCGCGGCGCAACAACCTCCCCATGGAGCAGTCCTTCCAGCTCAAACGGGTTTACACGACGTTCAAGGAGGCGGGCCTGTCCCTCCTGCTCCCGGTCATCATTCTGGGCGGAATCTTCAGCGGCTGGGTCACCGCGACCGAAGGCGCCGGGCTGGCGGTGGTTGCCGCGCTGCTGATCGGCGGGGTCGTCTACCGGGGACTGGACCTGGCCGGAGTCAGGCGTGCGATTCTGGAGTGCGGGCATCAGACCGCGGTCGTGATGCTTCTGGTGGCGGCGTCGGCGCTTCTGGGCGACTTCCTCACGGAGGCACGGCTCCCGCAGGCCATCGCGGGGTCGATCATGGAGCTGACCGGCTCCAAACTGGCGATCCTGGCGCTTCTGAACCTGTTCCTGCTCGTGATCGGCCTTTTCCTGCACTCGGCTGCGGCGATCATCCTCGTGGTTCCGATCGTGATGCCCCTGATCCATGCGATCGGGGTGGACCCGGTCCACTTCGGGCTCATCGTCACCCTGAACCTGGGGATCGGGCAGCAGACGCCGCCGGTCGCTTCCGTGCTGGTCACGGCGTGCTCGGTGGCGAAGGCGGACATCTGGAAGGTGACCAGGGCGAACCTCGGATTCATCGGGGTGCTGCTGGCGATTCTCCTCGTGGTGACCTACGTGCCCGCCTTCTCGCTGGCGCTGGTCGATTTCTTCTACCGATGAGCGGGCGGGCCGGCGGCAGGGGGAGCGGTGCGCGTGACGCGGGCGGGTCGCCCCGGCGAGTCACCGTCAGCCGGGAAGGCGGCGTCGTGACCGTGACCCTCGATCACCCGTCCCGGTTGAACGTGCTCGACATGGCCGGCTGGGACGCCCTGGGCACGCGCTTCGAGGAGCTTTCCGGCGACGACTCGGTGCGTTGCGTGGTGATCACCGGGGCCGCAACGCGGGCGTTCTCGGCGGGGTCCGACATCGGGGCCTTCGGCGCGCAGCGGAGCACGCCGGAGCAGGTAACCCGGTACGCGGACGCCGTGCGGAGAGGCGTGGAGGGGGTATACCGCTGTCCGCACCCGACGGTCGCGGTGGTGCGGGGGGTGTGCGTGGGGGGCGGGTTGATCATCGCCGCGTGCTGCGACGTGACGGTGTGCGGTGAGTCGAGCCGCTTCGGCGCCCCGGTCAACCGGCTCGGCGCCACCATGGCGTACGAGGAGATGGCGCCGCTCCTCGCCGCGGCCGGGGCGCGGGCCGTCCTGGAGATCCTCCTGACGGGTGATCTGGTGGATGCACACCGGGCTCGCCAAATGGGTCTGGTCAACAGGATCGTGCCGGACGAGGGGGTGGAGGAGGCGGGGGCCGGGATCGCGCACACGATTGCGAAGGGTGCGCCGCTGGTGAATCGGTGGCACAAGAAGTTCGTGCGGCGCATGGCCGACCCGCGCCCGCTGGCCGACGAGGAGCGGGCGGAAGCGTACGAGGCCTTCCAGACCCGGGACTACAGCGAGGGGACCGCGGCGTTCATGGAGAAGCGCGAGCCCCGCTTCTCGGGGGAGTAGGGTGGGGAGGGGGGCGCTCGCAGGGATCCGTGTCGTGGAGCTGGCGCACGTCATGGCCGGGCCGATCTGCGGGCGCATGCTGGCCGACCTCGGGGCCGACGTGGTCAAGGTGGAGCCGCCGGGGCCGGGCGATCCGACCCGCGCCTTCGCACCGCCCGAGATGGCCGGAACCGCAGCCGCGTTCGTGATGGCGAACCGGAACAAGCGCGGCATCGTGATCGATCTGAAGACGGAGCCGGGCCGCGAGGTGGCGAAGCGGATGCTCGCGCGCTGCGACGTGGTCATCGAGAACTTCCGTGCGGGTGTGATGGAGAGACTCGGCCTGGGCTACGAGACCCTCAGGGTCGCGAACCCCGGGCTTGTCTACTGTCAGATCACCGGCTTCGGGCGGACGGGCCCGTTGGCGGAGCACCGGGGCTTCGACCTGATCGCGCAGGGAATGACCGGGCTGTTGAGCATCACCGGCGAAGGGCCGGGCCGGCCTCCGGTCAAGTGCGGCCCGCCGCTGACGGACATCACGGCCGGGATCCTCGGAGCGATGGGCGTTGTGACTGCTCTGTACGCGCGGGAGAGAACCGGCGTGGGGCAGCGCGTCGACACCTCGCTGTACGAGGCGGGGCTCACCCAGACCTTCTGGCAGGCCGCGGTGGCGCTTGCGACCGATGAGTCTCCCGGGCCGCTGGGTTCCGCCCATCCCCTGGCTGCTCCCTACGAGGCGCTGCCCACCGCCGACGGCTGGATCACCGTGGGCGGCTGGAACCAGGTGAACTGGCTCCGGCTGGTGGAAGCGATGGGGCTGGGTGAACTCGCCGCAGATTCCCGCTTCGAGACGAACGCGGACCGCATGGAGAATCTCGGGGAGCTGCGAAGGATCCTGTCCGAGCGACTCTCGGAGGCGTCCACCGAGGAATGGCTCGGTCGTCTTGAGGCGGCGGCGGTTCCGGCCGGACCCGTGTCCAGCATGCTGGAGGCGCTGCGGCATCCCCAAACGGTAGCGCGGGACATGGTGGTCTCGGTGTCGCAGGGTGACCGGCACGCCGAAACCCTGGGCATGCCGGTCAAGATGTCGGAGGCGCCGGCTTCGGTGGAGCGCGGCGCGCCGGGCATGGGCGAGCACACCGAAGCGGTACTTCGTGAATGCGGCTACCGCGCGGAGGAGATCGCCGAACTGCGGCGGGTGGGGGCGGTGGGCGGTTGACAGCCCGGGAGCCTGGCGGTTGACAGCCGGGGCGCCGGGCGGGAGCATGATCGCATGAGAACACGGTTCTTGGCGGCGGCGATCGCCACGGGCGCGAGAGGGGCCGCCGTCGCGGGCGCGATGTGGGTCGGCGCTGCGGGCGCATACTGGAACGCCGGAGCGGCCGCCCAGGCCCCGGATCCGGGCAGCTACTCCCCCGCGGTACACGATGTCGTCGAGGAGAGGGGGCACCTGGTTGCCATGCGGGATGGGGTCCGTCTCTCGGTGGACGTGTACCGCCCGGCTGACTCGGGCCGCTTCCCGGGCGTGCTCACGATCACCCCGTACGACAACACGGGTCCGCGTGAACGTGCCCGCTGGTTCGCGCGGCGGGGGTATGTTGCCGTGCTGGCCGATTCGCGGGGACGCTACGACTCCGAGGGCGAGTGGGACCCCTTCATCGTCGACCACAAGACCGATGGCTACGACCTGGTCGAGTGGGTCGCTGCGCAGCCGTGGTGCAACGGCAGCGTCGGCATGGTCGGGGGTTCGTATCTGGGCTGGACGCAGTGGTGGACCGCGAGCCAGGCTCCTCCGTCGCTGAAGGCCATCGCCCCCGCGGTCGCGCCCCCCGATCCCTTCCACAACATCCCCTACCAGCAGGGGATCATGCTGGGGCCGTTCGTGGACTGGGCCGCCTGGATGTCGGGACGGACCGCGCAGATCCGGGACGAGGGCCCCTACGGCGGCTTCACCAACACCCGCTGGGACGACCTCCTCCACGCTCCATACATCACCCTGGACGAGGCGCGCGGGATGAAGGACGGGGGTTGGTGGAAGTCCTGGATCGACGGCTACGTGGCGAGCGATCCGTACTGGGACGGGATGGAGTACCAGTCGCCGGAGAGCTTCGCCCGCATGACCGTGCCGGCCCTCAACCTGACGGGCTGGTTCGACGCCGACTTCCCGGGCTCACCGATCAACTACCTGGGGATGAAGGCCCACGGCGCCACGCCCGAGTCACGGCGCCCGAGCCTGATCATCGGCCCCTGGTTTCACGGCCTGAACGATCGTGTCGTCGGCGGGATCGACTACGGCCCCGAGGCCCGGATCGACCTCGATGGCTACATCACGCGCTGGTTCGACCACTTCCTGAAGGGCATCGACAACGGCGTCGAGAACGATTCGCCCGTCTACGTCTTCGTCATGGGGCCGAACCGGTGGTACACCGCGGACGACTGGCCGCTGCCGGGGACCGAGTGGACCGACCTGTACCTCGCGTCGGGCGGCAGCGCCAACTCCAGCCGGGGTGACGGGCGCCTGGAGTGGGCCGTGCCCGCGGCGGACGGGTCCGACACATACGTCTATGACCCGAGCGACCCCACCCCGTCCCCCTACGGCGACCATGGCCACATCCCGGGAGCCGTCGAGGCCGGGGGCCCCGCGCTGCGCGACGACGTCCTCGTGTTCGAGACACCCGTCTTCCGGGAGGCGATGGAGATCACGGGTCCGATCGAGGCGGTTCTCTACGCGTCGACCTCCGCCCGCGACACCGACTGGATGGTGCGGCTCGTGGATGTCGAGCCCGACGGCTCGGCGATGCTCCTTGCCGAGGCCGTCCTGCGGGCGCGGCAACGCGACCCCGACAACGAAAGCCGCGTCCACCCCAAACGCCCGCACGAGAACAGACCCGCCCCCGCGCCCCCGACAACGAAGCCCGCTTCACCCCGAACCGCCTGAGCGAGATCGAGCCGGGTCGCGTCTACCGTTACCACATGGACTTCTGGCGCGTGACCGGCAACGTCTTCGGTCCCGGGCACCGGATCCGCATCGAGGTCTCGAGCAGCTATTATCCTTTCTACCTGCGCAACCTCAACTCGGGACGCGACAACGCGGGGTTGGCGGGGGCCGACGAGATGGTCGTCGCCACGCAAACGATTCATCACGGACCCACGTACCCGTCCAGAGTGGTACTGCCCATCATCCGGAGGCGCTGAATCTTGGACATGCTGGGAATCGATTTCAGCTGGGCCGATGTGGTAGCCTTGTGGAACACCGCGGTCGTCTATGTGGCGGCCCGCTGGCTACCCACCCTGGGCGCCATTCTGCTCGCTGCGTTCGCGTACTTCGTGGGCGGGTGGATCCTGCGCCGCGTGCAGAAAAGGTTCGCCGAAAAGACTGAAACCGATCTTGATGACGAGCTGGTGCGGGCCATCCGTCATGCATTCCGGCTCACGGTGGTAGCGTGGGCGCTGTGGCGGATCCTGGGCTTGTGGATGCCGATCCTCGGCGCAGAGACGCCGGAGGGGGACTGGATCGCATGGGACTCCCAGCCCCGTGACTGGGTGTGGGGGATCTGGATCGGGGTCGTCTTCTTCCCCCTGAGCCGTTTCGTTGGCCACCTGATGCGCAGCTTCGAGACGAGCATCATTTCCCGTACCTCGGAGACGGCCCTGGACGAGACGGCGCTGCCGATGATCAACCGGTTCGTGCGCTTCATTGTCATCGCGATCGGTTTGCTGCTGGCGATGACCCACCTGGGGTTCCAGATCGCTCCCCTCCTCGCGGGCGCCGGCGTCGCCGGGCTGGCGCTGTCGCTCGCCGCCAAGGACACCCTCTCGAACCTCATCGCCGGTGTGTTGCTCATCATGGACCGGCCCTTTCAGGTTGGCGACAGGATCGAGTTGTGGAACGCACCCCGGGAGACCGGCACCTGGGGTGACGTGATCGAGATCGGCTTGCGGGCGACGAAGATCCGCAATCCCGACAACCTGGTGGTGGTGGTGCCGAACAACGAGATCATGCGGCGCGACATCATCAACTACACGATGTCGGGCGACGACATCCGGCTCCGGATTCCGTTCGCATGCGCGTACGAAGCGGACATCGAGCGGGCCAAGCTGCTGCTGAAGGAGGCCGCCGCCGAAGTCGAGGGGGTGAAGCTGGATCCCGCACCGATCGTGATTGTGCGCGGCTTCGGTCCGTCGGAGGTCAACCTGCAATTGCGCGTCTGGATCCAGGAAGCCCGCAATCGGCGGCGCATCGCGGACGAAATCACCGAGAAGGCGATGGTGAAGTTCGCCGACGCCGGGGTGGAGATCCCGTATCCGAAGCGGGAGCTGTATATCAGGCAGGGCGCAGCGGCACCGCTGTTGCCTTCCGGGGGGCCGGCTCAGCCCCTCAAGTAGACGAAGCCACCACGAAGCGCCAGGGTCCGACGTCTCAGGGAATCGTTCGACGTGTCGATATCCTGGAGCCCGTGGGTGTACAGGGCACCGAGCGAAATGCCCAGCCTGTCGGCAAGCCAGAGCTCGAGGCCGCCACCGGCGGCCACGCCAGGGTCGAAGGGTGCCCTGCTCAGGTTGGGGCTCTCGTGGCAGTCGTCATCGCGGTCGACCAACGCTCCGCCCACATTGGCCTTGGCGTAGAGTTCGCAGGACAGCTCAAAGGCGACGGCGGGGCCGGCTAGCAGATGGCCCCGGACGCGGTCGCTTCCAAGGGGGAATTGAACCCTCGCCAGTCCGGTGATTTCGAAGTGGCTGGTCTCAATCGTGCTCTGGCCGATCACTTCGGTCGACGCGAAGATCAGGCTACCGCCCTTTTGCGAGTAGCTGCCGCCCACCTGAAAGCCCAGGGTTTCCGACCTCGGGAAAGTGAACGCGATGCCGATGGAGGAAAGCCTCACCGATTCGACTCCGGGGACCGGTCCTGCGGTGCTGGCGATGCTCAGCGTTGCAATGTTCACGCCGCCGGTCAGGGCGACGGTGGTCTGGCCGTTTGCGGGCGATGCGGGCAGCAGGAGAAGGGCCGTCGCAAGGAGGGGGGTGGCGTGGTGTTTCATGCAGGGTCCCTTTTCGAAGCAGAGTTCCGGGGGTGGGGGGAACGGACGCCCGCCCCGGCACCGAGTAGGCGAATAATCCTACCGGAATCTAACAGGCATGGGAGCCCACTCAGGATGAAGATCAAGCCGATCGGGACAGAGACGGACGACTACGGAGCACTGGCCCGGCTATCCGGGGTTGCCAATGTCCTCGCGTTCACCGCTCTTCTCGCGCAGCCGGTTGCCGCGAGTTGGCTGGCGGGGCAGGAGGGGCGGACGTTCCGGCCACTCAGGTCATTGGGCGCGGGCAGCGAAGTGACGGCTTCGGTGAGTCTCGGCGACGTGAACGGCGACGGGGCCCTTGACGTCGTCGTCGCCAACGGCCGCCACTGGCCAGGGCAGAACCGGATCTACCTGAACGACGGCCGGGCCGCTTTCACCCTCGCGCGGAGGCTCGGCGAGGAAGAGGCCGGCACCTATGCGGTCCCACTCGCCGACTTCGATCACGACGGTGACCTGGACATCGCGGTGGGGAACGACCGTACGCGAAACCTCGTCTTCCTCAACGACGGCGGAGGTCGCTTCGAGGCCGGAGCCACCTTCGGCACCCCCAGTTCGACACGAAGTCTGACGTTGGCGGATCTGGACGGCGACGGAAACACCGACATCCTGGTGGTCAACCGGGGACGCCGGAACTTCGTCTTCCACGGGGACGGGTCGGGGGGCTTCAGCACCGGGACGCCGTTCGGGGCGGGGGACGACTCCACGATCGACGTCGCCGCCGCGGACCTCGACGGTGACGGGGATCTCGACCTGGTGCTTGCCAACCGCGACGGTGGGGCGAACGCAGTCCACTGGAACGACGGGGGTGCCTTCGCGCGTGTGACCGGGTACGGAACCGGCAGCGACGAGACGCGCGGTGTGGCGGTGGGCGACGTGGACGGCGATGGACGACCGGACATCGTAACGGCGAACATCGGCGAGGCGAACGCGGTGTACTTCGGCGATGCCGGGGGAGGGTTCGAGCGGAGCCTGCCCTTCGGAGCCGACGACGACCAGAGTTACGCGGTCCGCGTCGCGGACGTCGATCTCGACGGGGATCCGGACGTCGTCGTGGCGAACGTGGGCGCGCAGAACGCGGTGTACTTCAACCGGGGCGGAGAGGTCCCCGGCTTCGACGAATTCCGCTTCGGGTGTGAGGACTGCGCCACCTACGGCGTGGCGGTGGGTGATCTGAACGGAGACGGGTTTCCGGAGATCGTTACCGCGAATTCGGGTGCGCCGAACGGGGTGTTCGCGAATGTGGGGGTGGGGCGGTAGGGGGGATCCGGCGGACTGCTCAGGGCCCAACACCCAGGGCGGGGCCGAAGAGATTCGGTACACTCGAATCTTGCGGGGCGTTCTGGACGTACCGTACTATCCCAACGAGGAGATGCGCCTGAACGGGGATGGGGTGATGGGCCGGGAGAACAGGCTTGTGCGCAGTGATGGGTGGCGGTTGACGCCGTGGTGAGGAGCTAAGGTGACCTCCAGGCGAGTCGGAATCCGGACATGCCGACGCAGTCGAGTGGTCGGCACTGCGGAGGGAGTTGCGCGCATCGGCGGTGCCACTCAGTTGACGCCACACCAACCTCAACCGTCCCAATCGATGGCGAACCTCATGCTATCCAGAGCTATTGGCACGTCCATTCGCGAAGGAGGAACCATGCCAGTCCATTCATTCGCCCAACGAACGATGACGGTCCCGAGAAGACGCAGTAGAGCCACAAATGGCGGATTGGGGGTGGCGGCGCTGGCCGTCGCCCTCCTCGCCAGCCCCCTGTCGGCACAAACCGGGACGGTCTCCGGCACCCTGATCCACGGTGAGTCGGGAGAACCTCTCGGCAACGTTCAGATATCCCTCGAGGGTACCGATCTCGGATCCCTTTCCAACAACCAGGGCCGGTTCCTCATCCTGAACGTGCCGGCCGGCGAGCTCGAGTTGGTGGTGCAGCTCATCGGGTTCAGGGAGGAGCGCCGGACGGTGTCAGTAGGCGCTGGAGAGTCGTCGCTCGTCGATATTTCCATGTATCCCCAAGCGGTGGCGGTGGAGGGGGTGGTGGTGACGGGGACGGCAATTGCCGCCCAGAAGCGGGAGGTGGGCAACAGCATCTCCCTGGTCACCTCGGATGAGCTCCTCTACGCCGGCGCCATCAACCTGGAGGACGCACTCCGGGGCCGCGCACTGGGCGTGAGCATCACGGGAGCGTCCGGGACGGCCGGCGCGGGATCCGACATCCTGCTCCGTGGCACCAACTCCGTGAACGGGCGCAACCGGCCCCTCATCTACGTCGACGGCGTGCGCATGCCCACGGGCACCCTCGAGGACGCCTCCGGCGAAGCTCAGGAGCACGCGACCTTCCTCGGCAGCATCCGTGAGGAGGACATCGACAGGATCGAGGTCATCAAGGGGCCTGCGGCGTCGAGTCTGTACGGCACCGACGCCAGCGCCGGAGTGATCCAGATCTTCACCAAGAAGGGGGTGCCCGGCGCACCTCGGTGGACCATGAACGTGCGACAAGGCCTCCAGCGGATCGGCCACGTGGGGCCGAGCGTCGACCCCACCGGCCTCCGCGTGAACGACTGCACGCGCCAGTTCAACCACTCCATGGAAGATGGGTACCACTTCAATCGGGACGAACAGGGAGCGCTCATCGCGGACCCCGGCTGCCCGGCCAGCGGCACCTGGCTCCGGGACGCCCGCGTCCAGGACTATTCCCTTTCCGTCAGGGGCGGGAGCGACGATGTCACCTACTTCGCCTCCGGGGGCTACGGCATCACCGAGGGCGTCGTCGATCCGAACGCGTCCGAGGACCTGAACGTCCGGGCGAACTTCACCTTCAACGGCTTCGAGAACTTCCAGATCAATCTCAACAACTTCTACACGCGCCGGGACATCACATGGATCCCCAACGGAGACCAGGTCGAAGGGCTGCTGTACAATGTGGCCCGCGGCGACGAGGGGGAGACACCGGACAACGACGACTCCACGGTGCTGGACCTTACGCAGGACCAGGTGGTCAATCACTTCAACTCCAGCGCGAACGTCGACTGGACACCGATGGACAACATGCGGCATCGGTTGACGTTCGGCCTGGACTACTCGAACTCCCACTACATCACTCAGCGGCCCTGGCTCTTCTGGAACAACCCCCTCGGCACGCGGACCGTGGACATCGAGAACCGCCGGGTGATCACCCTGGACTATGCGGCCACCTACCTGTTCGAACTCCCGGGGGACATTACCTCTACCACCTCCGTCGGTGCCCAGTACAACCAATTCGAGCACCTGGGGAACCGGACCGACGTGGAAGGCTTCATCGGGCCCGGGGCGAAGGTTCTGGAGAACGCCGAGGAGGTCACGAACTTCAACGAGGATCGGGACGCTACGGAGGGCGGAGGGTTCTTTTTCCAGGAGCAGTTCGGTTGGAAGAACCGTCTCTTCGTCAACGGGGGCCTTCGCGCCGACACCCACAGCTCGTTCGGGGAGGAATACACCCGCGACGTCCGGTTTACGATCTACCCGAAGGCCCAGGCCACCTATACCATCTCGGACCACGACTTCTGGCCGTCCTGGTGGGAGACCTTCCGTCTGCGCGGCGCGTACGGCGAGTCAGGCGATGCGCCGCCAGCCGATGGCTCGGTGACGGTCTTCCAGGCTTCCTCCCTCGCCGACGAGAACAACCTGGGCTTCATCATCCAGAACCTGGCGAACCTCAGATTGGGTCCCGAGCGGGCCAAGGAGTGGGAGACCGGCTTCGACGCGTCTCTCTTCGAGGGGATCCTGGCTCTCAACGGCACCGTCTACAAGCGAACGACCTACGACGGGCTGATCAACGTGGCCCCGCCGCCCTCCAGCGGCATTGCCGAGAACATCCCGCAGAACGTCGGCGTCTGGGACAGCCGGGGCGTCGAGGTCGGCGTCGACTTCCTGGTCTTCGAGGGCTTCAGCAGCCGCGTGAGCATCAACGGGAACTACCAGTACAACCAGACCCGGATGGTCGAGCTGGGAGACCCCCAGTTCGAGGAGTTCTCGTTCAACTACCTGAACCGGTACCGGCCGGATCGGCCGATTCCGTCCCTGTACGGGAAGAAGATGTGCAATCCCAACGAGATGGGCGCGCTCCCGATCTACACGGACGACGACAACTGCGTCCTGGACGGCGTCGAGATTCAGAACCATCCCGACACGTTCTTCTACGCGCCCAGCCGGCCGCCCCACGAGGCGTCGGTGGGTGTCAGGGCCACCCTCTTCGACGACTTCGTTCTCGATGCGTTCGGCGTCGCGCAGATGGGGCACTGGCTCTACGACGACATGGCCCAGGAGCTGGCGGCCGACGGCCTGTGGCCGGCGTGCTGGCCCGTCAACGACGCGGTCAACGCCGGTGTCGCGGCCGAAGATCCGAGCCTGTACTCCCAGTACACGGCGCAGGAGATCGGGCGCTGTTGGGAGAACGAATCCGACAACGAAGACTGGATGCAGCCGGCCGACTACTTCCGGCTGCAGGCCGTGAGTCTGTCCTACCGGGTGCCGCGGGAATGGCTGCTCGGAGGCGTCACGGGGGCCACGATCCAACTCCGCGCCACGAACCTGATCACGTTCACGAACTTCTCGGGTCTCTATCCCGACGCGTTGATCAGGCCCGCCCAGCAGACGGCGCGGGGCAACGGCTACATCCTGCCCCCAGCCAAGCAGTTCTCGTTGAACCTGCGGGTCAACTTCTAACCGGGCCCAAGGAGAACTTCCAATGAAAGACACAAGGAAAAACACAAGATCGATCTTCGGACTGCTGGGCATCACCGCCGTGTTCGCGACGGCCGGGTGCGTCGACACCGAGATCCAGGGCGTGATTATCGAGGACGACATCGAAGATCCCAACCTGATGGTGGCGTTCGTTCGGGGCATCAACTCCGAACTCCATGACAACATGCGTGACTTCAGCGGGGTCTGGTGGTTCGCCGGCTCCGCCACCGACGACTTCAACAACGACGGAACCAGCTCCAGCGGCGAAGAGATCCTGGAGTACCGCAACTACCGGGACCGGCCCGGGGACTTCCCCTGGGAGCAGCTCCACGAGGCCGCCTGGTCGGGCTACTACGGTGTGCACATCACCACCCGGGTCTTCGAGGCAGAGGGGATCGCCGCCCATCCCCTCACCGCCCGCGCATGGCTGGTCTCCGGGTGGGCCGAGCGCATGCTCGGCGAGCTGTTCTGCGAGTCCGTCTACAACTATGGGCCGGGTGCCGGGGCCCTCATCGGGCCGACCGACCAGTACGACCCCTCCCGCACGGTTGATACCGACTCGATCATGAGGAGGTCGCTGAATGCCATGCAGAACGCTCTCGCCGTGGCCGAAGCGACCGTGGCGGCCGGCGCCCCCACCCCCGACGGTGACGCGCGCATCTTCGATCCCGTGAAGCTCATGTACGCGGCCCACGGCGGCATCGCTCAGGCGGCGATGTTGATGGGCGACTGGGATCTGGCGGTGCAGCACGCCGCCCAGGTGCCCGACGACTTCATCCTGTACAGCCACTCCGATCCCGAGGTGGAGGACAACGGCTGGTTCGACGTGTCCTTCCAGAACGATGACTTCACGCTCTGGAACACGCCGGTGCATCGGGTCTTCCATGACGACCCCCGCGTCCCCTGGGTCAAGTGCGGCGACTGGAGTTCCGATACGTTGCGGACGACTCACGGACCCCGCGGGCAAATCCGCGACACCGGCCGGTGCGACTTCGCCGCGGGCTACGGCGGCGAGTTCCGGGCCGAGAGCAACAGTATGCCGCTCTACTCCTCCCTGAAATCCGAAACCGAGGGCCTGCTGGTGCGGCCGGGCGGTGAGACCGGTGAGGATGCCGACTTCCCCATGGTGCGGGGCACCGAGATGCTCCTCATCCGCGCGGAGAAGGCGCTGCTGGACGGCAACCTGGCGCAGTTCGCGAACCTGGTGAACCAGGAGCGCGCCGTGTACGGCATGGATCCCATCGAGACGCCCACGACCGCGGGAGCTCTGGAGTATCCCAACGCCGAGGACGACGCCTGGTCGATCCTGGATCGCGAGCGCTACACGATCATGCATCTGGAGGGCCGGCGCCTCGCGGACATGAGGCGTTGGCAGCACCCGTACATCGCCGAGAGCCACGCGATCAACCCTCGCGTGGAATCCGAGAACGGGGCGTCCAGGGTGGTGTATTGCATGCCGATCGCGGATATCGAGTGCGACGCGAATGGTGATTTCACCTGCCCCGGCGTGGGCGGTTGACCCGCATCGGCCGTCTGGGCCGGCCGGGTGGGCGCTGCAGGATTCCGGCCCTGAGAAGAAGGAGGACATGATGCGACGTCAACGGACTGGCGTGATCTTGCTCTATTTCGTCTTGTTCCTCGGCGCGTGCTATCCCGGCAGGGCGAGCTCAGGCTCCGGCACGAGTCCCGACCTGATCGGGAACTGGGAGCTCCAGGAGTTGGTCGATTACAATGCCCTCGATGCGATTCGCCGCCTTCGCCCCGCCTGGCTGCGGACCGGGTCCAGGCCAGCCGTCGCGGTGGGGCAAGGCGCGTCCTTCCCCAGGGTCCACTTGAACGGCGTGCCTCTCTCGAGCCTGGATCAGTTGGAAGAGATCGACGCGACCGACGTTCGGGAGATGCGTTTCCTCAATGGTCCCAACGCGTCCACGCGCTTCGGCACGGGCTATGTCAACGGGGCGATACTCATCACCCTTGAGCGCTGAGCCGGAGGGGGAGCTCCCGTCGAGTCGCGGGAAGCTTCCCTACCGGCTGCTTCCCCCCGAACTCCGCGCCGGCGGTCGGCATTCGGGCCACTGCGAACCCTCCGGCATCGCACGCCGGTTCCTCGGCATCAGCTCCGAATCCTCGGACGCCAGGTAGACGAGCATCGCCGTCATCACCGCGTCGTCCCGCAGGTCCTCGTAGACGATCTTGTCGAAGGTGTCCCGGTTGGTGTGCCAGGTGTAGATGCTCGTGTCCCAGCGGTTGATGTCCATGGGAGAGTCGTCGCCCCGGCCGGCGCCCACATGGAAGCTGAACGCCGGAACGCCCGCGCACAGGAAGGACGCGTGGTCGGTCCCGCCGGACTCGGGCATCCCCGGGATCTCGAGAGTGACCAGATCCGCCAGCTCGCTTGGGACCTTCGCCAGCCAGTCACCGAAACGGCCTGCAGCCGCGGCGAACCCCTGCATGGGAATGAAGGTGACAGGCCCGTTCCCGTGATCCACGTTGAACACCGTGTGGGTGCGCTCGAGGATCTCGGGGTGGTCCTCGACGAAGGCGCGTGAGCCGTTCAATCCCTGTTCCTCCCCGTTCCAGAGGGCGCCGATGATCGTGCGGCGGGGACTGGGAACCACGCGCTTCAGGATGCGCATCGCTTCCATGATGACGACCGCGCCGGTGCCGTTGTCCAGCGCGCCGTCCGAGCCGTCCCAGGAGTCGTAGTGGCCACCGAGGATCACGTACTCGTTCGGCGCGGCGGTGCCCGGTATCTCGGCAATGGCGTTGAAGACCGGCACTTCACCGAGGAAGCGAGCCTGTGCGTCGACGCGCAGCACCGGCCCCTGGCCGTTCTCGGCCAGCCGGTACACGAGCCCGTACGCCTCGCAGCTCAGGTCCAGGACCGGTGCTCGCTCGGCCCCGGTGCCGAAGATCTTGTTCACGCCCCACCCTTCCGACCACTGCGACCGGATGATCCCTGCCGCCCCGGCGGCGTCCAGCGCTTCCGGCAGCGCGCGCCGATCGACACCCGTGTTCTCCTCGCGTTCGCGCCACTCCCGGATGGCGCGCTCGCGCTCCCCGGTCATGCGGTCAACCGTCTCGGGCCGGGCGAACCACTCCACGTTGTCCTGCGGGCGGCAACTCGGCTCGGGCCGGGAGATCAGGACGAACTTGCCGCGCACCTCCGGAAGCCATGCCCGGAACGTCTCGGGGCTGCCCCCGTCCACCAGGATCGCCACCCCCGCCTCGACGGGCCCGTCCGTGGCTGGGCTCCAGGCGGCCGCCATGCCCTCCAGCGACCTGACGCGCGGTGCAACCAGATCGATGTGGGTGATCCCCCGCTCCCAACCCCTCCATGTGCCGTACTGCTCCTTGTACGCCTCAATGTCCCACTCCGCGTATTTCGCCAGCGCCCAGTCGTTGGCGCCGGCCATGGCGGGGGAGCCGGTCAGGCGCGGTCCGATCGAGTCCATCATCACCTGGCCGAGCTGGTAGACCTGTGAGCGCTCGACGCCCTCCTCCCAGATCGCGCGGATAACCGGGTCGTCGGAGGGGAAGGACTGGGCGGCACCTGCCTGGGTCGTCGCCGCCAACAAACACGCAAGAAAGACTGGAACCGAGGGCCGCATGGGTCGCTCCGCGATTGGGGATTGGGTCTGCCACATCGGACGCTATCCCGATACTATAGAGTCCACATGCCTCAAGACCACCGGACGGGGAGCGCGTCAGCCCGCGTCCATAAGAGTGCCCAACCCCAAGGAAGACACGAAATGCACACGACGAACAAGGACTGGTGGCCGAATCAGTTGAACCTGAAGACTCTTCAACGGCATGCTCGCTCGACCGATCCGATGGACGAGGATTTCGACTATGCAGAGGAGTTCAGATCGCTCGACCTTGACGCCCTGAAGAAGGACCTGTTCGATCTGATGACGGCGTCGCAGGACTGGTGGCCGGCCGACTACGGCCACTATGGGCCGCTCTTCATCCGGATGGCGTGGCACAGCGCGGGCACCTACCGAATCAGCGACGGCCGGGGGGGCGGCGGTGCCGGCACTCAGCGCTATGCGCCCCTCAACAGCTGGCCCGACAACGCGAACCTCGACAAGGCGCGCCGGCTGCTGTGGCCGATCAAACAGAAGTACGGCCGGAAGATCTCGTGGGCCGATCTGATGATCCTCGCCGGCAACTGCGCTCTTGAGTCGATGGGCTTCAGGACGCTGGGTTTCGGCGGCGGCCGCGAGGACGTGTGGGAGCCGGAGGACATCGACTGGGGGGCCGAGGAAACCTGGCTTGGGGACGAGCGCTACAGCGGCGACCGGGAACTCGACGAGCCTCTCGGCGCGGTTCAGATGGGCCTGATCTACGTGAATCCGGAGGGTCCGAACGGCAAGCCGGATCCTCGCGCGGCAGCCAGCGACATCCGGGAAACGTTCCGCAGGATGGCGATGAACGACGAGGAGACCGTCGCGCTCATCGTCGGCGGACACACCTTCGGCAAGGCGCATGGTGCGGCCGATGTGGGCCGGCACGTCGGTCCCGAACCGGAGGGCGCCGACCTGGAGGAGCAGGGCCTCGGCTGGAAGACCAGCTACGGCACCGGCAAGGGCGCCGATTCGGTCACCAGCGGGATCGAGGGTGCCTGGACGACCAACCCTGTGAAGTGGGACAACAACTTCCTGGAAAACCTGCATGGCTACGAGTGGGAGCAGGTAAGGAGTCCCGCCGGCGCGGCGCAGTGGACCCCGAAGGATGGCGCTGGCGTGGACACCGTGCCGGATGCGCACGATCCGTCGAAGAAGCATGCTCCCATGATGCTGACGACCGACCTCTCCCTGAGGGTGGACCCGATCTACGCGCCGATCGCACAGCGCTTCATGGAGAACCCCGAGGAACTCGCTGACGCATTCGCCCGGGCTTGGTACAAGCTGACGCACCGCGACATGGGTCCGGTCGCCCGGTATCTCGGCGCCGAGGTGCCGGCCGAGCCGCAGCTGTGGCAGGATCCCGTGCCTGAGGTCGACCATGAGCTGATCGGTGCCGGGGACGTTGCGGACCTCAAGGGCAGGGTCCTGGCATCGGGGTTGTCGGTTGCGCAACTGGTCTCGACCGCGTGGGCATCGGCGTCGACGTTCCGCGGGACCGACAAGCGCGGCGGGGCGAACGGAGCACGCATTCGCCTGGCGCCGCAGAACGGCTGGGAGGTCAACGAGCCCGGAGAGCTGGCGACGGTGCTCGGGACCCTGGAGGAGATCCAGGAGGAGTTCAACGGCGCGCAATCCGGCGGGAAGAGGGTCTCGCTCGCCGACCTGATCGTGCTGGGCGGGTGCGCGGCAGTCGAGCAGGCGGCGCGGAACGCCGGACACGACGTGACGGTGCCGTTCTCGCCGGGGCGCACGGATGCGTCGGCGGAGCAGACCGACGCAGAGTCGTTCGCCGTCCTCGAGCCGAAGGTGGACGGGTTCCGCAACTTCGGCGGCGGGGGAAGCGGGCGGGCGGCCCCGGAACTGCTGGTGGACCGGGCTGACCTGCTGACCCTGACCGCTCCCGAGATGACCGTGCTTGTCGGTGGCCTGCGCGCCCTCAACGCCAACGCCGAGCGCTCCGAACTCGGCGTCTTCACCGACCGGCCGGAGACGTTGACCAACGACTTCTTCGTGAACCTGCTCGACATGGATGTCGAGTGGCGGGCATCCGACGCTGCCGAAGACCGGTTCGAGGGCCGTGACCGCGGCACGGGTGAGCCGAGGTGGACCGGCACCAGCGTGGACCTCGTCTTCGGTTCGAACTCGCAGCTGCGTGCGTTCGCGGAGATCTACGCGTGCGACGACGGGCAGGAAGCCTTCGTGCGTGACTTCGTGGCTGCGTGGGACAAGGTGATGAACCTGGATCGCTTCGATTTGGCCTGATCATGCGTCTCAAGGACAAGCGCGCCCTGGTCACCGGCGGGGCCCGGGGGCGCCGCCGCGCCCTCGCGCTCGGGCTGGGCGGGGAGGGGGCGGGCGGGTCCGGGGCCATCGGCCGAGCCATCGCCCTGGGTCTGGCCGGCGAGGGCGCGGACGTGGCGGTCAACTACCGGCGGAGCCGCGGGGATGCCGAGAGCGCCGTCCGCGAGATCGAGGAGATGGGGCGCCGGGCGGTTTCGGTGCAGGGGTCCACGGCTTCCCGCGCGGATGTCGACCGCTTCGTCGCCGAGGCGCATGGCTTCCTGGGTGGCCTCGACATCCTGGTCAACAACGCCGGGATCCTGAAGCGCACACCCCTCCTCGAGATCAGCGAGGAGGAGTGGGACGCCATTCTGGACGTCAACCTGAAGGGCTACTTCCTGGTCGGGCAGGCGGTGGGGCTACGCATGGTCGAGGACCGTACGCCGGGCGCGATCGTCAATGTGTCGTCCGCGGGGCAGGCGGCGGCCGGTCCGAACCTCACCCACTACTGCGTGTCGAAGGCGGGGGTGGGGATGCTCACGAAGCAGATGGCGCTCGAACTCGCGCCCCACAGGATCCGGGTGAACGCCATTGCGCCGGGCCTGATCGAGACCGACATGAACCGGGCCGACATCGCGCAGGACGACTTCCGTGAGGGCCGTCTCGCCCGCATCCCGCTCAGGCGGATCGGCACCCCTGACGACGTGGTGGGGGCCGTGGTGTACCTCGCGTCGAACGACGAGGCGCGCCTCGTGACCGGCGCCAGCCTGTTCGTCGACGCGGGGCAGATGGTCTGAGGCGACTGGCAACCCGCAGTGATTGGCGGGCCATACTGTAAGGAGAACATTACATCATGTCATGTTGGCTTTACAGAGCGCGGCTCATTGCGCTGGCGGCGACGCTTCTGTCGGTGAGTTTGACGCCGTCCTGCCGTGGCCCCGGCAGTCCCGGCAGCCGGGCCCAGGGAGACCCCCCCATTTGGGAGGTCCGCTTCTCGCACGTCCTCTCGAGCAGCTCGGAGCTCCACCTCATGGCGGAGCGCTTCCGGAATCTCATGGACGAGCGCACGGACGGGCGCTTCCGGGTCGTCATCTATCCGTCGGGACAGCTCGGGGGCGAGCGGGTAGCCTTCGAACAGATCCAGGTCGGCGCGGTCCACATGGCCATCACGGGCACGCCGGTGCTATCGGGCTGGGTGCCCGAAACACAGATCTTCGATCTCCCGTTCCTCTTCGAGACCCGGGATCATGGGCTCTCGGTGATGAACGGCCCCGTCGGGGACTGGTGGCGCGATCTTCTTCTGGAGCGCACGGGCGTCCGCTCGCTGGGATTCCTCGATTACGGGTTCCGCCACGTCTACAACAAGCGCCGCCCCGTCGAGGCGCCCGGGGATCTTGCCGGCCTCAAGCTTCGCGTCCTTCAGAACGCGACGTACCTGGCGGCCTATTCAGCGCTGGGCGTCCAGGCGACCCCGATGAACTACGGCGAGGTCTACTCCGCGCTCCAGCAGGGTGTGATCGACGGTGGCGAGGCGAACGCGATCGGATTCGTGAGCAGCCGGCTGCACGAGGTGGCCGGGTTCTACAGCTTCACGTCGATCACCTACAACCCGATCACGCTGCTCGTGAACGAGCCGTTCTACCAGCGGCTGCCGCCGGACGTCCGGGAGACGGTCGACCGGTCCGCGGCTGACGCGCTCTCGTACCAGAGCGAGGTCGCGCGCCAGATGGAGGCGGATGCCATCGAGCAGATGCGCGCGGCCGGTATCGAGATCTCCCGGCCGGACCTGGCGCCGTTCGCTCCGGCCGTCCGGCCGCGCATCTGGGACGAGTTGGCGGATCGGCTACCGGAGGGGGAGGCGTTGATTGCGAGGCTGGTGGCGGAGACGGAGCGCCGGGCAGGCGGGTACCGGTAGATGAACTCCGTCCGGGGCTCGTCGGGGATCCAGGCGATCAACCGGGTTCTCGTCGCGATCGAGACCTGTGCCGCGGGCGGCCTCGTGATCACGGTTGCCATCGTGGTGCTCCTCCAGGTTCTGATGCGCTACCTCTTCGCCTATCCGAATCCCTGGAGCGAGGAAGTCTCGCGCTTCTGCTTCATCTGGGCGTCGCTGCTCGGGGCGTCGCTGGCGGTCGAGCACCGGGCGCACTTCGGGTTCGATCAGGTCACGAAGAAGCTGGCGCCGGGGGTGAAGAGGGCGGTGGAGACGTTCGCCGGCGCGGTCGTGCTGCTGTTCGCGCTCATCCTCATCGGCACGGGCATCGCGCTAATGGACCTCACCATGGGAGAACGCTCCGCGGCGCTGGGCCTGCCGGTCGCGCTGGTCTACGCCGCGGCGCCGGTGTCAGGGGTGCTGATGGTGGTGCACATGGTGGCGGGATGGGTCGCGGAGGATGCCGGCTGATGGGCGCCTTCCTCCTCGGAATCTTCGGCGTCCTGGTGCTGGCCGCCGTGCCCATCGGGTTCGCTCTCGCAATCGCCGCCGTTGTTGCCATCCTGGTGGCCGACCTGCCGCTCGTCGTCATCCCGCAGCAGATCGTCGCCGGGATGGACTCGTTCCCCATGCTCGCGGTGCCGCTCTTCATTCTGGCGGGCTTCCTCATGGACGTGGGGGGAATCAGCCGCCGCCTGGTGACGCTGGCGCGGACGCTCGTGGGACACCTTCCCGGGGGGCTCGGGCAGGTGGTCATCATGGCCGAGATGTTCTTTTCGGGCGTGTCGGGCTCCACATCCGCGGACGCGGCCGCCATCGGGGGCATCATGGTGCCCCAGCTGACTGCGAACGGGTATGGCCGGGCGCGCGCCACCGCGATCGTCTCGGCCGCGTGCGGGATGGGGATTCTCATTCCGCCCGCAATCGTGATGGTCGTCTACGGCGTGATCGGGAATGTCTCGATCGGGGCGCTGTTCGTCGCCTCGATCGTGCCCGCGCTCCTTATCGCCGTGGGGCTGATGACGCAGATCGGGTTGCAGGCACGGAGGCAGGGATGGCCGGCCCAGGAGCGTGCAACGCTCGCGGAAGTTCGGCACGCCGCGCTCGACGCCCTGCTCCCCCTCTTCATGATCGTCGTCATTCTGGGCGGCATCCGTTTCGGTCTCTTCACGCCCACCGAGGCCGCCGCCGTCGCCGTTGCCTACGCGCTGCTGCTGGCCGGGCCGGTGTACCGGTCACTCACTGCCCGGGACCTGTGGGAGAAGGTCGTCCAGACCGCCATGGTGTCGGGGATGGTGCTGTTCGTGGTGGGCGCCGCGCGCCTCCTGGGGTGGGTGCTGGCCGTCATGCAGGCGCCGCAGTCGCTGGCATCGTCGGTGGTGGCGATGGGTGGCGGCCAGACCGGCTTCATGGTCCTCACCATCCTCGTCTTTCTTCTGCTCGGCGCCATCCTCGAGGGCGTCCCCGCGGTCGTTCTGCTGACGCCGATCCTGCTGCCGCTGGCGAGGGAGCTCGGGATCGATCCCATCCACTACGGCGCCGTCATCGTGGCGACCCAGGGGATCTCCGTCTTCCTGCCGCCCGTGGGCGTGAGCCTCCTGGTGGCCTGCTCCGTGGGAGGGGTCGAGCCGGCGGAGGTCGCGCGGCCGCTCTGGCCCTACCTGGCCCTGATGCTGGGGCTTACGGTGGTGATCGCGTTCCTGCCGGGGGTGGTGTTGTGGCTGCCGGGTCTGCTCGGGTACTGAGGTGTGCGGTTGGCGAATCGCGCGGCGCCGTCAGTACCTGATGTCGCTGCGCCCGACCGTCATCCCGATGTTGCCGGCCCGGCGAGCCATCGTGTAGTGCTCGCCACTCCCCGCGGTCATCCCGGTTCTCGCCATCCTGTCAACCGTGGTTTACATATTGACAACTGTAGTTGACATTGTGGTGGTTCTCAGCCAACCAGCCGCTGCGGGAGGATCACCAATGAGGCGCATCACAACGGCCGGCCCGGTCCTGCTGTTCGCCCTTTGCATGGTCGCGTGCGAGGCATCCGACAGCGCGCCCCCCGTGTACTTCAGCCTCAACGGTTCCGCCAAGCGGTATTGCTCCGCGATCTGGGTGTCGGAGCGGGACCGCGACGAAGCCCTGTACAGCAGCGTACTCCTCACCGGCGAGGATGTCAGCGACTACGAGAGCGGGAAGCTGGCGTTCGGAGTCGACGAAGAGCGCCGCATCGTCACGGCTTCGACGGACGGCGTCGAAGGGCGGGCGCGGCACTTCGGTGACCAGGGTTGCGTCATTCTGCCGCCTCACACCGACAACGTCTTCTTCACGCCACGTGAGGTGGTCAGCGCGTTGCCCGACGCGGCCACGACACCCTGGCCCATGGGGGATCTTCTCCCCGACGAGCCGCTCCCCGACGACGTGAACGGAGAACTGCTCGCCGAGGCGGTCGAGGTGATGTTGGGCAACGCGGACGACAACCGGGCCGCGTTCGTGGTGGTCCACCGCGGGCGAATCGTCGTCGAGGCGTACGCCTCCGAAGCACACCGGGACATGCAGCTCGAGAGCTGGTCGATGGGGAAGAGCATGACGGCCACGCTGATCGGCCGCCTCATCCAGATGGGCCACCTCGAGCTGTGGCAGCCCGCGCCCGTGCCGGAGTGGCGGAACTCGCCGGGCGATCCTCGCGCAGCGATTCGCATCGCCGACCTTCTCCGAATGTCCAGCGGCCTCCGCTTCACCAACTCGGGAGCGACCCCGGAGCAGATGGCGCTGTCGTTCGTGCCCGCACAGTGGGACCATTGGCTCGGGTACGAAGCCCCGATCGACGTGTTCAAGTTCTCGATGAGTCGCGAGGCCGAGTTTCCGCCCAACACCGTGGGCCGCTACCGCAACTCGGATCCGTGGACGCTGGGTTACATCGTCAAGCGCACGGTCGAGAACGTGCTCGGCGAGGGGTACCTGTCGTGGCCTCAGCGGGCGCTGTTCGACAAGATCGGCATCCGCCGCTTCGTCATGGAAACCGACGCCTACGGAAACTTCCTGCTGACCGGGTACAACTACGGGACCGCTCGCAACTGGGCCCGGCTGGGACTGCTCTACCTGGAGCGCGGGATGTGGAACGGCGAGCGGCTCCTCCCCGAAAAGTTCGTGGATTTCGTGCAATCGCCGGCCCCGGCGTGGGACCCGCCGGTGTACGGAGGGCTCTTCTGGCTCAATCCCCCGGACGACTCGGGGCGGGGAAGCCGGATCCCCACGCTGCCGGCCGATGCCTACAATGCGGCCGGAGCCGGGGACCAGCGCACGTACATCATCCCGTCGCGGGAACTCGTGATCGTGGTGCAGAGCCACCGCTCGCCCGCGGCCCACGCGCCGGACCGCAGAGACCGCGAATTCGAAGCTCTGGGGTTGGCGGTAAGGGCTGTGGACCCGGATTGGAGCTGGTAGGGGAGACGTACGCCCCGGGTTCGGACAACCTCTTCGGCACCAACAGAGTCACATCACCGAGAGCGTGAGGAATTCCGGTCGGTGACGCGCCTCGTCGTCGCACCGTTCCGAGGGGGAGAGACATGCATTGTTTCGGGTAACATCCGATTGTCCGGACGTTGAAACCCGGCGTAAGCAAGGCCGCCGGGTTCTCGTGGCTTCCCTGGCCGCGTCAATCGCGATCCATGCGTTCGTCTTGTCCCTGGGCATCGATCCCCCCGCCGGGACGAGCGGGCGTGTAGAGGCGGCCCCCACGTCGCCGGACTTCCCCGGCCGTCGCTGCTGATTCGGCGCTCCCGGGTGTCGCGCCCCTGAGCCGCCGTGCCGACCGTGGAGGCTCGGGAAAAACGCCGGCCGACCCCTGGGCGTTCAGCACATGGACGACGCGAGACGCGGAGGGACGGCTCTGGGGCGCCGCTCCGGGTACGATCTACCTGGCCGGGTTCGCCATATCGATGTGCAGCGGGGATTTCGATGCCTCAGACTGCGGATTCGGCCTGCATCCTTCACGGCGAGTAGACTACCAGCGTTTCCTTCGTGCCTGGAAGGAGATCGAGCAACAGAAGATTCTGGGGTGCATCACGGAACGTGCTCAGGCGATGCGTGAACGGCGGGAGGGGGAAGGGGACACGATCCCCCCAAAGGTGTGTGCCGGTTTCAAGGGCGATCAGCTACATCCAGGGCCGGTCGGCGGGCAGGCTGCCGGGACTCCTGACTGACAGGCCCGGCGTCGGCGGTGATCCATAAATGACTGACCGCCAACACGTTAGAGCTGCTTCCGAACGCTTCTCCCGCCGTCATGCCATGCCTTGATGTCGGCTCTCATCACCCGTATCATGTGGGCATGACACTGGACATCCTTGGCAACCTCGGCGAGTTCATCGGCGCCATCGGCGTCGTGCTGTCGCTGCTTCTGGTCGCGCGCCAGTTGAGGCTCGGCCACGAGCAGACCCGGCGCAACACGAGGACCGTGCGCGCCGCCGCGTTCAACTCGATGGTCGAGAACAGTATCCGCCTGCTCGAACATGTCTTCCGCGACCGCGAACTCGCCGACTTCCTCGCGCGGGCGTCCGAGGCGCCGGATCAGCTTGCGGACGGGGAGCGGTTGCGCTGGGACTCCTACATGACCGCCATCTTCCGCCACGCCGGCAACCTGATCTACCAGTGGGAGACCGGGGCGATGGAAGACAAGATGTGGGAGTCCTACCGTCGCGCCTTCAAGGACCATCTGCTCGATGCAGCCTGGGTGGCCTGGTATCTCGACCACCCGCATCTCTTCGACCAGCGCCTCGCCGACGAGATGCGCTCCATGCTGAAAGAGCTGGCGAACGAAGGGGTGCCGCACGCGGTGAAGTGGCAGGAGGGTGGCGGCCGGATCGGCTTCCAGGCCTCGCTCTCTGCCGGGGCTCAATAGACCCCGGGAATAATCCGGTACTTCACCCGTGCCTGATACTCTGCCCACTTGTCGGCGCCGTATTTCTCGGCACAGAGCCTGTCGTCATCACGTTGGCGGACGATGAACAGAGCGACAATCACGGCGAGGTAGGTCCAGGCCCAGGGAACGGCGAAGTGACCGAAGACAAGGCCGATTGACAGCGCAAAGAACCCCTCGCCCAGGTAGTTGAAGTGGCGGGCGACGCCCCACAGACCGCTGCACAGGATCTTGCGGTCGCCGGCCTCGATGTACTCCGGCTCGATGAGTCCGAGAAACTTGCGGTCGGGCCACCGCTTGAACGTGTATTTCTGCATGTTGGCGCCGCGGGCGATGGCCCACCCGAACAGGAACATCGCGGCCGATCCGATGAGCCGGACATTCGTCCAGGCCGGCGAGAAGCCCGGGTCCGGGTACACGGCCATGCCCCACAACGGCAGGATGTACAGCCATCCGTAGACGATGAGGCCACCCCAGATCAACTTGAAGCCGAGCTTCTCGTGGATCACGTCGTAGGTGTACAGCTGGACCCGCTCAAAGACGAAATAGTCCAGGACGTAGAACGTGAGGAATCCCGCGTAGAGGAAAACGCCCGGGTTGGACCCTTCGCCAAAGAGTCCGTAGTGGTATACGGCCCCGGACATGGCGTTCAGCGACAACATCGTCCCACCGACGACGTACAGGTACATCTTGACGTCGAAGCGCTCGTTGAAGAACGACAGCTCCAGGGCGCGCCCTTGCCACAGCGCGGCGAACGGTCTCTCCGTCCTGTCCTGCGACCGTCCGAACACCGCCAGGACGGTAAGGATCACACACAGGACCGTACCCCCGGCCACGGCATAAACCGAGGAACGGTAGAACCAGTCGTGCGGCATCCCGGTGAGTTCGAGAGCCCACACTGTGACCGCGATCCCGAACACCAGGATGCCGTTCAGCCGGTAGTTGCGGGGCTCACCGGTCTCCGGATCGATGACATAACCGGGAACCCGCCTGCCGGGCAGCAGGAGCTGCGCCAGGAAGAACAGGGCGAAGATCGCCAGCGGGGTGAAAAAACCCGCAATCGCCTCCGTCCGGGAAAGCTCGAAGAGGTGGGCAATACCCAGCCGGTCAATCATGGTCGACTGTCCCCATCCCGGATCGCCCGGAACTCGTTCCCCTCCCGCCAGTTCGGCCAGGCATCCGAGGTCACCAGCCGATACCCCACCCGAAACAGCAGCCCGAGGTCGTCCAGCGCCCCGGTCAGGTCCCACGAAGGATCGAACTCGTCGGACGGCTTGTGATACCGGTTGCTCGTGTAGTCCGCGCGCCGCGCCAGCGTCCATTCGGTGCCGTGTTCGACGTGGTCGATCCCCGAATCGGTGTAGATCGAGGGGACGCCTACCTTCGCGAAGCTGAAGTGGTCCGAGCGGTAGTAGAACCCCTTCTCGGGCTCCGGATCCGGCCGCAGCGTGCGACCCGCCCGCGCCGCGGCCTCCTCCAGATAGTCGTCCAGCTCGGACGCCCCCATCCCCACGACCGTGATGTCGTTCATCGGACCGTCGACGTTCATTCCGTCGATGTTGATCGTGGCCACCGTGCTCGCCGTCGGGTAGACGGGGTTGGCGGCGTAGTAGGCGGACCCCAGCAGCCCCTGCTCCTCGGCGGTGACGGCCAGGAACAACACGGACCGGGCCGGACGCTCCGGCAGCGCCCCGAACGCGCGCGCCAGCTCGATCAGGCCTGCGGTGCCGGTGGCGTTGTCGAAGGCGCCGTTGAAGATCGGATCCTCCATGGAGTCGTCGTCGCTGCGCCCGAAGTGGTCCCAGTGGGCCGTGTAGATGACGTACTCGTCCGGCCGCTCACTACCCCGCAGCAGGGCGAGCACGTTCTTCGACTCGGAGCGCTGGACGTCGTTGGTGACGGTCACCGACGCCGACGCACCGAGGGGCACCGCACGGAAGCCGGACTGGGCGGCCCGCCCCGCCAGGACGTCGTAGCTGTGCCCGGTCGCGTCGAAGATCTCCCGCGCCACATCGCGCTGAACCCAACCCTCGACCGCAACCCGCTCCATGTTCCCGTCCGCCGCGGCTTGACCGAACTGCGGGCCCGTCCAGCTTCCGCTCACGACCTCCCACGGGTAGCCCGCCGCCGCTTCCTCGTGGACGACGAACGCGCCCGCCGCGCCCTGCCGCGCCGCCTCCTCGAACTTGTAGGTCCAGCGGCCGTAGTAGGTCATCGAATTGCCGCGGAAGAGCGCGTCGTTCTGGGTCGCGAAGCCCGGGTCGTTGACCAGGATGACCACGGTCTTGCCGGTGGCGTCGACGCCCTCGTAGTCGTTCCAGCCGTACTCCGGAGCGACGATGCCGTAGCCGACAAAGACCATCTCGGAATCGACGATCGACTCGCTTTCGACGACCCGCTTGGTCCAGGCTACATGGTCGGTGCTCCAGGCGTACCCCAGTTCGGTGTCTCCGGCCGTCACCGTGAGCCGGGGCTGTCCCTGCTCGGTGAGCGCAACGAGCGGCACGTCCTGGAAGTACGAATCGCCGTTGCCGGGCTCGAGCCCCGCCGCCTGGAACTGTTCGACCAGGTAGGCGACCGTGGTCTCCTCGCCGGGCGTGGAGGGGCCGCGGCCCTCGAATTCGTCGCTCGAGAGCGTCTGAATGGCGGCCGCGAAGGTCTCGGCGGACATGGCCGAAGCGCCGGCGTCGGCAGCGTCCGAGGCGTCGTTCGTGGAGGAGGGAGAGGGCGACGGGTCCCCGCAGGCGAGCAGGGTGGCGCAGAAGAGCAGGGTGGCCGGCCCGGTGAGCCTGCGGGAGGGGGAAAGGGTGGGGTGCGGGGTGTACGTGTTCATGGCAGGATGGTCTCGCGGGAGGTGGAGGCTCTTCGGAGTTCCCAATGTAGATCATCGGGGGGTGTAGCGCTCCGGGGGTCGCGCGAGACCTTCCCCCCTTCAGCCGATCGAGTAGACCAGCCCGGCCCGAAGGCTCAGGGCCCGTTGCTTCATGGAAACACTGTCGGACGTGTCGAAATCGAGCAGCCCGTATGTGTACAGGACGCCGAACGACATTCCCAGGGTGTCGAGAAGCTTGACCTCAAGCCCGCCACCTCCGGCCAGTCCGAGGTCGTAGGTTGACCTGTGAAGGCCGGTGGCGTCGTCACAGCCCTCGTTGATCTCGAACGTGTTGCCATCAGGGCCGGTGGCTTTGCCGGTCAACTGGCAAGAGGATTCCAGGGCCAGGGCAGGGCCCGCCAGCAGGTGTGCCGATACGCGGTCGCCCGACAGGGGGAATTGCGCCCTCGCGAGGACCGTGAACTCGACATAGTCGGTCTCAATTCGGGCCTCGGCGCTCGCGTCCTGCTGTGCAAAGTCATAGCGCCCCCCCTTTTGCGAGTAGCTGCCGCCCAGCTGAATGCCCCAGCTTTCCGACGCTGGAATATTGGCCGCCAGCCCGATCGAGAGTCTGGTGACCGATTGGAAGTCCGGGACAAAGTCGTCGTCTGTGCTGAAGTCCATCGACGCGATGTTCACGCCACCCGTTACCGCGAGGGACACCTGGCCGAAAGCGGATGTCCCGGTCAGCAGAAGCAGGGTGGTCGCAAGAAGGGGGGTCAAGAGGCGTTTCATGAGGAGTCCTTTGTCCAGGGATGGGTCTGTGGGCGGATGGAACGAACCGCCGGAGGCAGTACTGGGTAAGCGCACACCTCCGGGATGGCTACTATCCCCCCCGGTTGACTGGCTGGAGCGTGTTTGTCCGCCATTTCCGCCCTGAAATGGCCGACAACGTGGGGTCTACGCTCGGATCCAGAGCTAGTTGCGAATCAACCGATACATCCGCACGGTCGGCACGCCGAGCGGGTCGGAGTGGACTCCGAGGACGAATTCCGGACCGATGTCGGTGATCCGCAGTTCGTTCGGAACCGTCAGATGGCCGGTGAGTGTGCCTTCGGCGTCGAAGATGTCCCACTCCCCCGGACCGGGATTCTCGGCGAAGTCATTTCGGTGCCGCTCGACCCACAGGCTCCCGGTCCCGCCTGACATGAGCATGCCGTGGACCGGGTGCGCGCTCGCGAACTCGGTCTCGAGGATCCGCTCCACGGCCGGACCGGACATTCCCACGAGGCTCTGCTCGGCCCGAGCCCGGGCCTCGGCGATCTCCTCCTGCGTCACCGCTTTCGGAGTCCGATCCAGGCGCACGATCCTGCGCACGGATCCCGTTCGGTCGTGTCCCACCAGCTCGAACCCGCTCGAGTGTCCGACCCAGGCCAGGTCGCCGCCCGCCGCGAAACGGGCGCGCGCGCCGAAGCCGAATGCAAGACCGTTTCGGCCCAGCCGGCTGCCCGGGAACTCGCCGAGCGTGTCGATGATCTCGCCGTGACGGTCGACGGCGTAGAGGAAGTGCGTGGCTTGATCGCGTGTGTCGCGGGAGACCGGCCGGGAACGGGTCTGAAGGAGCAGGGTTCCGTCCTCGAGCCAGCCGACCACGTTGGGAGCGGACGCCCCTGGAATGCGGGGAATGGGAAACGATCGGACGAACGCTCCAGCGGATGTGAAGAGGGAAGCCCGACCGTTGAGGTTGTCGATGGCGGAGATCGTGTCGGCCGGCAGCTCAGCGATCGACGCCAGGTTGACGAACTCTCCGGGTCCTTCGCCCGGGCGGCCGAAGGTGACGAGGTGGCTTCCGGCCGGGTCGAAGATGCGGATCTCCCGGGCCAGCCCGTCGGCTACGGCGATGTTGCCGCCGGATAGTCGGATTGCCTGGGAGATGGAGCCGAAAAGGTCGGGGGCGTTTTCCGCTCCGTCGGTTTGTCCGATTTCGATGACGGGAGGTTGCTGAAGCTGCCACTCCTGCCCGGAGGCTTCGGGAGGGGTTTCCGCGATGAGCACGCCGGCGCTGTCGCGCAGGACGGTTGTGGGGGACGGGTTGTCAGCGGCGGTGCAGCTGGCGAGGAGGAGGAGTGCGGCCGCGGCCGGCAGAGGGGGGCGGGTCATTGGTGACTGTGTCATCGCTGCCTCGGGGTCGTGATCTGGTCACGAGTCTGCTACAGTTGAGACACCTCTTGCGGGGCCAATGGTTGGGGAGACGGCCGAGCTTCGAACATAGACCAGTTCCACCGGACGCGAGCCCTCCACCTCTGCGCCCCTGACGTTCCTCACACTGGCCCTTCGCGTGATGACGAGTCCGCCGTCCGCCGTCACTTCGTAGCGGTCGGATACCCACCCGATACCCGGGAGCGTTTGCCTGACCACGGGCATGCCCTCGCTCCACGACAGCGTCATGGACGATGCGCCATCACCATCCTCTGCCTGGACCTCTACCGGGGTACCGTCCATGGGCAGCGACAAGGAGAAAGCGGGTTCGTCACCGGATAATCGAAAGACAGTGTCGTTCACTTCCAGCGCCAGTTGCTCTGCCCGCATCATCAGGATCCCTCCTATCTTCTCCATGGTTTCGCTGGAGATGCCATGGCCGTCCGTCGACGCGAACTGGAGCCCTGCGGTCGAACGGTTGGCAGCATCGAGTACCCATTCGCCGTTATATGGCTCGAGGGTTGCGAGGGGTGGGGCTGGCTGCGGGCCGGAGCGGCCGGCGCACGCGGCCGTGGCCAAGACGCCAACGCCGGCGATTCCCGTGAGCAGTTTGTGGAGCAATGGCGGCACTACGACCTCCTGCAGTGGGCTTGACGACATTTCCAGGGGGGATTCTTGTTGCACCATATGAGGTACTATGATCCATGGAGACAACTTGCGACGACATCCTGAGACCTGAGTCAGGAAGGATGCGGACACGATGCACACTGCTCCCGGTCATCTGAGGGCGCGGCTCTCGCTCGCTGCTGCCGCCGTGTTCCTTCTCCCACTGTCGGTGGGGGCGCAGGCACCCGGGCGGACGAACACGCTGACCGACGTGGCGGGAATCAGGGTCGGCCACTACCAGCGCGTGGGAGACGGCTACCGGACCGGGACCACCGTGGTGCTGACCGAGCAGGGTGCTACGGCGAGCATCGATGTGCAGGGGGGTGCGCCGGGGACGCGGGAATCGGACCTGCTTGTGCCGGGCGGTCTCGTGACCCAGGCGCACGCCATTGTGCTGAGCGGCGGCAGCGCCTACGGGCTGGACAGCGCCACCGGCGTCATGCGGTGGCTGGAAGAGCGCGGCCACGGATTCGCCATCGCCGGGGGGGTCGTGCCCATCGTCCCCGCTTCGATCCTCTTCGACCTGGGTCGCGGCGGGGATTTTTCGAAGCGTCCGGATGCGGAGTTCGGCTACCTGGCGGCGGAGGCCGCGAGTGAGGGCGCCGTTCCCATGGGACGGGCGGGCGCGGGCACCGGCGCTCGCTACGGACTGGGATCGGCCAGTGTCGTGCTCGCGAACGGCTATACGGTCGCGGCGATCGTGGGACTCAACTCCGCGGGGTCGCCGGTCAATCCGGAAACCTGTGTGCCGTACGGGGCCTTCCTGGAGATCGACGGCGAATTCAGCCTGCTCCCCCCCGATCCGGCAGAGTGCGAAGCGGCCCGCAACGCCGCTCCGCGAAGGGGCGACCCCTTCAACACGACCATCGCGCTGGTCGCCACCGATGCACCCATGGACCAGACCCAGGTCCACCGGATGGCCATGGTCGCCAACAGCGGGCTGGCCCGCTCCATTCGGCCTGTCCACAACCTCGGCGACGGAGACGCGGTCTTCGGTGTGGCTACCTCCGACCATGCGGCGGGGGCGGGTGTCTCGCGGCAGGAGCTGCAGGCCATCTACAATGCCGCGTCGGACGCCCTCGGGCGGGCGGTGGTTCACGCGCTGCTCGAGGGGGGCACCTACTGCGCCCAGTTCCCGAGTGCTTGCGGGGATCGGCGGTAGGGGGGTCGCAGCGCCTCAACTGTCCCCCGGCATCGTCAGCCGGTACACCACGACCGTCTCCACCCCCAGTTCGTCGGTGTGCACGCCCAGCCAGTAGTCGGCCCCGAACTCATAGGTGGCGGTGAGTTCCGGGTTGTCGTGCTGCAGGTGGCAGAGGAACCGGCCGTCGGCTGCGAAACCCATCCAGCGCGGCGCTTCCGTCTGCGGCCTCGCGTAGGGCAGCACCCACACCCGCCCGTCGCGACCGATCTCCACGGCGGAAAACGCCGGGAATACATCGGCGGCGGGTGTCTCGTCACTCACAACGACATCGTCCAGGGGACCCCAGTTGGGCGAATTACGGCCTCCGCGGCTCTCGATGTAGTCGTTGCGCCACGCCTGTACGTCGGCGCCGGTGACACTGCGGTCCGTATCGGGCCACCGCAGTATGCGGCGCAGCCGCAGCTCGTCGTCCAGCAGGCGTACCTCGGGTTCGCTCGTGCGCGCCAGCGCGATCGTGGTTCCGCCCGCCTGGACCACGGCGGAAGCGGTGAAGATCCGGTACATGCCCTCCGGGCCGTACGTCGTGTGGAGGATGGGGGCCAGAGTCTCGAGCCGCTCGCCATCCGTCCCATGAACCTCGACCACGATGGTGTCGGGCGTCTTGAAATCCCACGGCGAAGCCCGCTTCCACACAGTGTTGATGGAAACCGCGTTGTCCAGCACCCCACCCATGCGCGACGGGTTTCCATAGATCGGCTCCATCTCCACGGCCCGCACCCATTCGCCGCCAGAGGTGAACACGTTGTAGCGCCAGGGGCGGTAGTCCCCGGCCCACAGGGTGTCGCCCGGCAGCACCCAGAGCTTCCACGCGTTGCGGAACTCGCCCGGACCCTCTCCGTAGCGTCCCATGGAGCGCACGTGCCGCCCGGCCGAATCGAAGATCCGGATCTCGGCGCTCGCGCGGTCGATCACGGCCACCGAGCCGTCCGAGAGGCGGCCCGCACCCCTGATGCTGCTGAACCACTGCGCTTCCTCGCTCTCGTTGTTGCCGACGCGGAAGATGGGTTCGTCACTGAGGGTGCACGTGGCGTCCGAGCGCGAGGGGTCGCTGGTCACGATCTCGACCCCGACGCTGTCGCTCCTCATGGTGACGTCATGGGACTCGGCCGGACGGCACGCGCTGGCGAGGGCCAGGGCGAGGCCAGCCGCCATGGCTGTGGTCGGAGGCGTGCGAGGGGGTGCGGTTCGGCAACTGTGGCGGAGAGGGGCGGACATGTGGTCTCCCGGCGGACTGGCTTCAGGGGTCGTAGCGGTGACTCGCTCGAATCGAAGCCAGCGCATCCGGCCTCAAACCCGGATCGCTTGTGGCCGCCTCACGGTAACAGGCGAGCCCTCGACGAGAAAGGCCGAGCGGGGCGACTTCAGGTACGACGCAAACCCATCACCCCAAAGCCTGCGCACCGTCGCCGCCCTGCGATCCAACCTGGCCTCCGACGCATTCCAGTACCGCCACGTCGGGTGTTCGACGACGTATTCGATGGTCTGGCCGCGCCGGGTACCGTATCCGTAGGTGTGGTCGGTCAGGAACTCTTCTTCGCCACCCGGTTCCGGGAGCCGGGGTTCCTGCGTGGTGTCGACCGTTGCTTCCACGCGGTTCCAGGTCTTGTCATGATCCCAGGAATAGCGAACGGTGGTTGCACTTGCGGGCGCTGTTGTGCCCGGAGATCCAGGCGGCATGGGATGGTGCCGGAAAAGCCGGTCCATCGGCAGGGCCAGGTAGGGCTCGCCGTAGAACAGGCGGGCCAGGAGAGCGACGGTAGGCAGTGGAACCAGTTCCCTGACGAACACGACGCCTCTGCGCCAGCCATCGGCGGTCCTGCGACGGACGTAGAAGCGCAGGTTCATCTCTTCGAAGTCCCGGTGAAAGGGGACGGGTCTATTCAGGACCCGGACATCGGCAAATTCGAAGGCCACGATGCTGGCCAGCATCGTGCCTTTCCAGCTGTCGAGTTCGATCCCCGGCGGGACGAACGGGGCGAGAATCTCCGCATCGACCTCGTAGTTGAGCATGACCAGGTTTCGCCACCAGGCGGTGAGGAAGACCGGCGGCAGTTTCTTGTCCAAGGCGCCCCCTACGACACCGGCCTCCCCCGCACCCGCACCACAAACAGCCCCTCACTCCAGCTCGACACCACCACCACCCCGCTCTCGAAGAACGGGTAGTTGCTCCACGCCCCCCCGAACGCCGGCAGCCCCGGATCGTCCGGCACCGTGTCGAAGAACCCGATCTCCACCGGATTCTCCACATCGCTGATGTCCAGCACCCTGAGCCCGCTCATCAGGTTTGCCTGGTAGAGCCGATTCCCCCGCACATACTGGTTGTGGTCGATCGTCTCCGTCTCGGCGAAGTGCTCCTTGAGCAATAGCGGGTCATCCAGATCCGCCACATCCCAGATCAGCGTCCGTGTTCGGTCGACGCTGCCCTGAGACTCGTCGCCCTCATCACCCATGAAGAAATGGGTCTGGTCCTCGGTCAGCCAGCCCTGGTGCGCGTAGCCGACGTTGGGGTAGTCGCCGCGGGCGATGGCGACCGGATTCTCGCGGTCGGTCACGTCGGCAATGCTCAGTGCGGTCTCGTTGGCGCCGAAGCAGATCTCGCGGCCCTGGTAGTCCTCGTCCGGCCCCCGGTAGATGACGCACTGGGCATCGTGGGAATAGCCGGTGCGCTGGCGTCCGGTGGTGCCGTCGGCGAAGCAGCCCAGGAAAAGGGGCTCGGCGGGGGTCCGCACGTCGATCATGTGCAGGCCGCCACCGCACGTCTGGCCGCCCATGCTGCTTCCCACCACGTACGCGGTCCCGGTCTCCTCGTTGATGACGATGTTGTGGGCGCTGGCGATGCCGTCGTAGTGGGCGGTCTCGGCGAAGGTCACGGGCGGGCCCGTGGCGTCCCTGAGCCGGGTGAGGTCGAAGATCTGCACCCCGTGCGCCCCGGCGCCGTCGGCTACGATGAAGGCGTGGTCGCGGTACACCTTGATGTCGCGCCAGAGGTTCTCGGTGGCGCCCTCGGTCAGGGGCAACTGGCCGGCGTAGCGGGGCCCGTTGGGGTTGCTGATGTCGACGAAGGCCGTCGCGTCCGAACGCCCAACCAGCGCCCAGTCCCTGCCGGTCACCGGGTCGGTCCAGCCCCAGATGTCGTTGAGGATGGTGCCCGGATCGGCTCCCAGTGACGTCAGCGGCACGAAGGCGACCAGGTCGATCTGCGAGCAGTCAAAGGGCCCGGTCACGCCGTCGGTGCAGGGGGGCTGCTCGCCGGAGAGCGCATCGAGGGTGCGGGACGCGTGGGTCGACTCGCGCAGGGTCGTGCCCTGGACCCAGGCCTCGTTCTCGCGCTCGTAGACGACTGCAGCGCCGAGCCGCATGTCCGCGTTCGAGGCCGCGACCACCGCCACATCCCCGTGCAGCGCGGCGAAGGACCCGAAGAGGGCGCCCCGGGAGAAACCGGGGGCTGGGATCGTGTTCTCGCTTTCGAGGGTCACGGTGCCGTTGGCAGGGCGGGCGTCGGCCACGCCGGTCGCCGAGACGCGGAAGACCTGCGCGCCGCCCGCGCCCTGGCTGAGCGCGCTCGCGCCGACCCACGCGCTATTCCCGTCGAAAGCCACCGCCGTGCCGTACCCGGCCGGGCCCTCCTCCGGGAACGAGAGACGGGCCGACTCGTTCCACGCGCGGTCGTCGATGCCGCGGGTGAAGAAGACCGCCGCGCCTGCCCCCGCGTCCGCGCCGGGCGCCCCGACGAGCACGGCGGCGCCCGCGCCGGCGAGGCTCGTGCCGAAGGCGTCGCCGCCGCGGCCTTCCGCGAGCGCCAGGGTGGCCGCGGGAACGGCGCCGCTCGCCGGGAAGTTGGCGTCGAAGGCGTAGGCCGCGCCGCGATCGCCGTCGGTTCCGGGCGCCCCGACGAAGAGGAGCGCGCCGTCGAGCGCGAGAGACGCGCCGAAACGGTCAGGGGCGTAGGGGTCGGGGGAGGGGAGCAGCGTGGCCGGGCCGCCGGACGCGGGGAAGCGCAGGACCGCGCCGGGGCCTGCGTCCGAGGGCGCGCCGAGGTAGACCGCGTCGCCGGACAGCGCGACGGAGGTAGCCGTGAGGCGGACATCCGCGCCTGTCGGCGGCACGAGTTCGGTTGTCTGTGCCCATGCTCCATCAGCGCCGCGCTCAAAGAGGTAGGCGCCACCCCTGCCATCATCCCGCCCGGGCGAGCCGACCAGCAGCCGGTCGCCGTCGACCGCCAGCGCGGCCCCGAAACCGTCGCCGATCCGGACGTCGTCGCCGGTGATGATGTAGGCGAACTCCCAGCCGTCGTCAGCGCGCTCGAAGACGTAGATGCTTCCGGGCGAGGGATAGATTGCGCCCGCCACGCCGCCGCCGGTGCGGCCGACGAAGATCTCGCCGTCGCCGATCGCGATGGCGGCTCCGAAGCCGGCTGCTCGCCAGATCGATTCCTGGGCGGGCGAGTAGGACTGGGCGGTGAGGGGGGTCGCGAGAACCAGGGGGCCCAGACCACTGAACGGCAAGGAAAAAAGAGCGCTCGCGACGATTGCCTTGGCAGTGAGTCTCATGGGTGGCCTCGCTTGCTGCTGGGTTGGCGCTCCGTCCGCGCACCACGGACCATCCGGGATTTCCACGCCGCGGATCGAGCCAGATCCATACCAGCATAGTTGGGCAGGGTGGTGCGCGCACCCGAAGGCGAGTCCGTCGATCGCGCTGGTCGGGGAGGTGTGAGGGACCTGTGGCGATTTGGGCCGCCCTCGTCGTGCCCAGAGCAAGCGCGTGAACTTCGCAATCACTTGACTGCTCGCGTGTCAGACTCCAGTATCTCCTAAGATATTAGGAGTTGGAACCCGGATCACCCTTGAGGAGAAGTCGAAGGACATTGCGTACCTCGCACCGCAGTGGCAGGCGTTGGCCTCCGGCGAGACGTTCGGCTGGCGCCGGGACCGCACTGCTCATCACGGCGGCAACGGCACTGGCAACGGGGTCCTGCGGCCCTTTGGGAGCCGGCAACACCACCGTAGCCGATTCGGCCGGCGTCGCCATCGTCACCAATCTGGGCCAGCCTCGGCTACTCGAGTGGACTCTCGACACCACCCGCATCTTCGGCGGAGACGAATCGGGCCCCGCCACCTTCCACCTCGCCAAGGCATCCCTTGTGGATGTCGATACCCAAGGCCGAATCTACGTACTGGAGCCCTTCGAGTATCGGATCACCGTCTTCGACAGCTCGTGCAGCTGCGGTTGGGCGACCGGGCCGGCATCGAATCGGCGCTCAACTACGGGGTGATCTACGTACATCTCCGCCATGTGGAAGCGACTCCCCATGGACTGCTGATCTGGGCGCGGGCGCCGTTTGCAGGGACTGAGTCGATCGAGGAACTCGACAACCGCGTCGTGCGGCTGCTTTCCGTGACGGGGCAGGATACGGTCGAGCTGATCACCGGCAAACCGGGCCACATGACTACCGCATACTACCCGCGCTGCAGCATGACCTTCTCGATGCGCCAGCCTCTGGCCCCCCGAACCTTGTGGTCCCAATGGGGGAACCGAGTCGCCATAAGTGCGTGGGGTGGGTTCCGAATCGACATCATGGACAACCACCGGCTGGTCAGGAGCGTGCGCTGGGCTGGTGTCGGGGAGCAGGAGCTGACTCGCTCCGAGGCGGAAGCATTGCTGGTGGCCAGGGGATACCTCGGGGCTTGCGATGACGACGTGGGCGAGTCGATCGAGAAACACGGCTTCCATCCGAGCCCTCAGGTCGTACGCAGCCTGGCGGTGGCTCCGGATGGCTACGTGTGGGCGCAGGTGCCTACCGCCAGTGGCGAAGACCGCATCCTCGTGCTGGGCCCCGAGGGCCGCATCGAAGGCGTCCTGCCCGAGGGGTTTCCGATGCCTCTGACCTTCCTGCCCGACGGTCGCCCGCTCATTCAGGTCAAGGATCCGCTGGACGTCGAGCGAATCGGTGTAACCAGCCTTGTGAGGTAGTGGGGAGGCACAATTCAGGGTCGGCCGGGCCGTTGTCCGCCAAAATGGGCCCAAGGTGGCGGACAAATCCCGGCCCCTACTGTTCCCATTCGATGTGCCCGTCCACCGCGATAACCTGCCCCGTGACCCGTCGCGCACCCTCCGACGACAGGAACACGGCCATGTCGGCGATGTCCTCGGGCTCCACCTTGCAGCGCATCGAGATGAACTGCAGAAACTCCGCTTCCACCTCGGCGGCGGTGCGCCCTTCCTGGTCGGCGATCCGCTCCACGATCCCGCGCATGCGTTCGTTGTTGACCATCCCGGGCTGGATCGCGTTCACGCGCACGTTCCACGGCCCGAGTTCGCGCGCCACTGTCTTCGTGAGCCCCTCGACCCCCCACTTCGACACAGTGTAGACGGAGCGGTTGACGGGCAGGGTGCGCACGCTTCCCGTCGAGATGTTGACGATCGACCCCTCGCGCCTGGCCTTCATCCCGGGCACGACCTGCCTGATCCAGAGGAAGGGTCCGTAAAGGTTGACCTTCATCGTGCGGTCCCACTCGTCGGCGGGCATCTCTTCCACCGGCAGCCGGGGCCCCGCAATACCCGCGTCGTTGACCAGCACGTCGACGCGTTCCATGCCATCGATCGCGTCACGCATCCCCCGGGCGACGTCGCCGGCCAGCGAAACATCGCCGACCGTGGCCCCGAACGCGGGGTTTTCGGCGAGCGCCACGTCCACGGCCACCTCGTCGATGTCGAAGATGTGGACGCGGTAGCCGTGCTCGGCGAACCGCCGGGCGATGACGCGGCCGATGCCGCTGGCGCCTCCGGTGACCACAACGCCCCGGGCCGCAGGGTCGGCAGCCCGCTCTCCCTTGGAAACCGTCATGGGGCGTACAGTAGCGCGGCGCGTGTGCCGTTGCCAGCGGAGCCGCGCCCCTCGGGATCGTCCCCAGCTCCGGGTTCCGATTGGCCCAACACCCCGTTGGAGTGCTAGTCTTGACGGTTGCCACGTCCGGCCCGGCGAGCGGGCCGGGCAAGGATCCAGCTTGAACCCGGGAAGCAACCTGATGAGCAAGAAGATCTTGGACTCCGCGTCGCCGGTCGCCGCCACCCCCGAACGCGACGAATCCCTGGACCGTCGCGGCTTCCTCGGCAAGGCCGCCGGAGGCGTGGCCGGTGCCGGCCTGATCACGGCGTGCGGGGGCGATGGCGGTGCGACGCTGGAAGGCGCCCCGGCCGTGCAGACCCGTCCCAGCGTGAGGTGGAGGCTGGCCTCCAGCTTCCCGCGTGGCCTGGACGCGATCTACGGGTCGGCCGAGATGCTCGGTGAGATCACCGCCTCGCTGACCGGGGGCCGTTTCGAGATCCGCGCCTACCCCGCGGGCGAACTCGTGCCGGGGTTGCAGGTCATGGACGCCGTGCAGCAGGGCACCGTGCAGGTCGGGCAGAGCACCAGCTACTACTACACGGGCAAGAACCAGGCCCTGGCCTTCGACGCCGGGGTGCCCTTCGGCATGACCGCGCGCCAACAGGACGCATGGCTGAACGAGGGGGGCGGGCTCGAAGTGGTCCGCAGCGTCTTCGCGGACTTCGGCATCATCTCATTCCCCGGCGGGAACACCGGCGGGCAGATGGGTGGGTGGTTCCGCCGCGAGGTGAACTCCGCGGAAGACCTTCGCGGCCTCAAGATGCGGATTCCCGGTCTGGGCGGCGACGTCATGGACAGGATGGGCGTGACCGTTCAGGTTCTGGCCGGAGGCGACATCTACCCCGCGCTGGAACGGGGTGCGATCGACGCCACCGAATGGGTGGGCCCCTACGACGACGAGAAGCTCGGCCTCCATCAGGCCGCGCCGTACTACTACTATCCGGGGTGGTGGGAGCCGTCGGCGTCGGTGTCGTACGAGGTCAACCAGCAGGCGTGGGACCAGCTCCCGTCGGAGTATCAGGCCGTTTTCGAGGTCGCCGCACAGGCTTCGGCGCGCCGAATGCTCTACTACTACGACGCCAAGAACCCTGGCGCGCTGGAGCGTCTCATCGCGGGCGGGACCCAGATGCGGTCTTTCTCGGACGACATCATGTCGGTCGCGCGCACGACGATCGGTGAAATCCTCGAGGACTACTCCGCCGCCGACCAGCAGTACCGGGAAGTCTACGACCACTGGCGCAACTTCAAGGAAGCGTCCTACCGCTGGTTCGGGACTGCGGAACTGAGGTTCGCGAGCTTCGCTTTCGGGGGTGATCAGCTCGGCTGACTCGGCGGCGGCATAAAACTGCCAGTGGGCGTCAAACTGACGGTACAGTCGTCATTTTGCCTGTCATTGTGACGACTCTCAGTTGACCAGCCCCGTCACCAGCCCGGGCCACTGGATGATCAGCAGCAGCCCGATGATCTGGATGATGATGAACGGGATCACCGCACGGTAGAGGTCGGTGGTCTTCACCTCCGGTGGAGCCACACCGCGCAGATAGAAGAGCGCGAAGCCGAAGGGCGGCGTCAGGAACGAGGTCTGCAGGTTCATCCCGATCATCACGCCGAACCACACCAGGTCGATGCCCAGCAGGGACGCCGCGGGGGCCAGCAGCGGGATGATGATGAAGGCGATCTCGAAGAAGTCCAGGAAGAACCCGAGGACGAAGATCACCAGGTTTGCGACCAGGAGCAGACCGATACGGCCGCCCGGCAGGGTCGTCAGCAGGTCCTCGATCCAGATGTCGCCGTACAGCCCCCGGAAGACCAGAGCGAACGCCGTCGACCCGATCAGCAGGAACATGACCATCGTGGTGAGCTTGGTCGCCCCGAGGCACGAGTCGCGCAGCACCTTCATGGACATGCGGCCGCGCGCGAAGGCGAGCAGGATCGCGCCGACGGAGCCGATCGCGCCCGCTTCAGTGGGGGTCGCGACGCCGAGGAAGATCGATCCGAGCACGATCAGGATCAGGATCAGCGGCGGCATCATCACCAGAGCTACCTGGCGCATCAGCACCCCGAACGCGATGTCCGTCATCTCTCTGGGGAGCGCGGGCGCCGCTTCCGGCTTCACCACCGCCACGCCGCTCACGTACAGGGCGTACATCGCCGCGAGCATCAGCCCCGGGATCAGTCCCCCTATGAACAGGTCGCCCACGGAGATCCCGAGCTGGTCCGCGAGCACGACCAGAACGATGCTCGGCGGGATGATCTGCCCAAGCGTTCCCGACGCCAGGATCACCCCCGACGACAGTCTCTTGGAGTAGTTGTAGCGGAGCATGACCGGCAGCGAGATGCTGCCCATCGCCACGACGGAGGCACCCACGACGCCGGTCGCCGCGGCGAGCATCGCACCGACCACGACCACCCCCAGCGCCAGACCCCCGCGGTGCCGCCCGAAAAGGGTACCGATGGTCGTCAGCAGGTCCTCCGCCAGCCTGGCCTTCTCGAGTACCAGGCCCATGAAGATGAAGAACGGAACGGCCAGGAGGACGTAGTTCGACATCACCCCGAAAATGCGTTCGGGCATCGCATAGAGGAGGTTCCAGTCGAAGATGCCGAGTTCGACGCCGATGAAGGCGAAGAGCAGGGACGCGCCGCCGAGGGCGAATGCGACCGGATACCCGCAGAAGATGATCAGGAACACCACCAGGAACATCAGTGGTGCCAGGATGTTCGCTTCCATTACAGCAGGGCCCCGAGGTCGGGTTCGGCCGGTCTGGTGTCCGCCTCCGGATCATCCTTCCCCCGGAGGATCCCGATGTCCTTGATCAACTCGGAGATCCCCTGGGCGACAAGGAGAACGAAGGCGACGATGATCACCGCCTTCAGCGGGTAGCGCGGGAGGCCTCCCGGATCCGGCGAGGATTCAAGCACGGCCCACGAGTTGCGGATCGATGGCCAGGAGACCCACAGCACGAAGATGCAGAACGGGATCAGCATGAGCACCGAGCCGATCACGTTGATGCGGGCGCGCGCTCTGGTCTTCAGCCGGCCGTAGATCACATCGACGCGGACGTGGGCGTTCTCCTTGAGGGCGAACCCCGCTCCCAGCAGGAAGATCAGGGAGAAGAGGTACCACTGGAGTTCCAGGTACAGGTTGGAACTCAGGTTGACGCCGATAAAGCGTCCCAGGTAGCGGGCGATGGCGTTGTACGCGCCGATCAGCACCATTGCGAATGCCAGCCAGGAGATGATGCGGCCGAGCCCGCCGGTGATTCGGTCGACGATGCGCACGTAGGGATTGTCGTTCATGACCCGCCCAGACTATCCCGCGGAGGGCCGCCGAGCAAGGAGCGCCCCGTCATCTTGGCTGGTTGCGGGAGTCGCATGATGTCCAGGATCGTCGGGGCCACGTCGGCGAGGATGCCGTCGTGGAGGGTGGTGGGGGGCGGGGGCGCGGCGGTGGACTTCCGCGTGGCGGCGGGACCCGGGGCGGCGGTGGGTGCAGTCGGATCACCGGGCTCGGGCGCGACCAGGATCAGCCGGACCGGAAAGGTGGTGTGCGCCGTGAAGGGGTTGCCGCCCTCGTCCAGCATCTTCTCCGCGTTGCCGTGGTCGGCGGTCACCAGGGCCGTGCCCCCGAGTTCCCCGATGCGGTTGAGCAGCCGGCCGACGCACGCGTCGACGGTCTCGACCGCCTTGATCGCGGCCGGGATGCTTCCCGTGTGACCGACCATGTCCGCGTTGGCGTAGTTGACGAGGACGAAGTCGTGGCGCGCTTCGCCGAGGTGGTCGAGGAGCGCGTCGGTGAGCTCCAGCGCACTCATGTCGGGCTTTAGGTCGTAGGTCGCAACATGTGGTGACGGAACAAGATGGCGATCCTCGCCCGGGAAGGGCTCCTCCACGCCGCCGTTGAAGAAATAGGTGACGTGCGGGTACTTCTCCGTCTCGGCCATGCGGAGCTGGGTGAGGCCGGCCCGGGCCAGAACGTCGCCGAGGACGTCGGTGATCGTGCGCGGGGGGAAGAGGACGGGGTGGGGGAAGTCGTCTTCGTATCGGGTCATCGCCGCGAAGTTGGCGAATGTGCCCCGCGGGCGGTCGAAATGGGCGAAGCGGTCGTCCGTCAGGGCCGCGGTGAGCTGGCGGGCCCGGTCGGCCCGGAAGTTGAAGAAGAGGATGGCGTCGTTGACCGTGATTCCGCCTACCCCGATGACGGCTGGCGGCAGGAACTCGTCCGTCGTGCCCTCCGCGTAGCGACGGGCGACGTACTGCGACGCATTCTTCACCCGTGGGCCGACTCCCTCGACGATCGCCCGGTAGGCAACCTCGGTTCGCGGCCAACGCCTGTCCCGGTCCATGGTGAAATAGCGCCCTGAGACCGTCTCGATTCGTGCGTCCCGGGCCTCCGCCGTGCGCGCCTCCAGCTCCCGGATCCAGCCGATTCCCGAGGTGGGGGATGTGTCGCGGCCGTCCGTGACGCAGTGCAGTCGGACGGGGATGCGGACACGGTCGGCCCAGTCCAGCAGGGCATGGAGGTGGCCGATTTCGCTGTGGACGCCGCCGTCGGAACAGAGACCGACCATGTGTAACGCGCCGCCCGAGTGACGGACCGCGCGGGCGAGGGAAGCGAGCTCGGACAGCTCGAAGAAGGAACCATCCCGGATCGACATCGAGATGCGGGTTACGTCCTGGTGGACGATGCGGCCCGCTCCCAGGTTGAGATGGCCTACCTCGGAGTTCCCCATCTGGCCGGCGGGCAGGCCGACGGCCTCCCCGGCTGTGGTCAGCAAGGACCACGGGCACCCGGCGAGGAGCAGGTCCCGAATCGGTGTCCGGGCCATCGCGACCGCGTTCCCCCAGCGCTCGATTTCGTCCGGTTCGGACACTCCGACGCCCCAGCCGTCACAGATGATCAGGACGGTTGGTTTCCTGCTATCGTTCATGGAGGCCGCACGGGGGATGGGGGAACGTGGTGACGAGAATCTAACGCAGGGACGGACCGGCACTTGAACGACGTGTGGAGCACGTGCATCGACCTCGACGGCTACCCCGCGCCGACGGTGCCGTGGACACCAGCGGCACACGCGGAAGACCGGTCGGCCCTGCGGCCCTGGCGGGCCGCGGTGGGACCCGTGAGGGTGGCCAACGCGCCGGGGGTCGCCTGGCGTTGGCCGCTCACGGTCGCTGTCTGGAACGCGCGGGTCGGTGGGGGAGCGATTCGGTCGCTGTGGGCTCACCTGGCGCGGGATCGCAGCCCGGTCATTCTTCTCCTACAGGAAGTGTTCGCCACCGGACCCGACCTGCCCGAGGCCGGTCCCGGCGCCGCCTGGGCTCCCCGGATCGCCGACGAGCCGCAGTCCGAACGCCGCACCGACATCGTGTCGCTTGCCCGGGACACCGGCCTCTCCCTGCTGTACGTCCCCTCGATGAGAAACGGGGGCCCGGGTGGGGGTTTCCCCGAGGATCGGGGCAACGCGATTCTCGCCAACGTGCCGCTCTCGTCTCCGCGCGCGATCGAGCTTTCATTCGAGCGGCAACGGCGCGTCGCCGCGGCGGCCACCGTCACGACTGCAGAGGGCGACATCGCCTTCTGCTCCTGTCATCTTGACAATCGTGCACCGTGGCGATATATGTGGCGCACGCTGGGTAGCGCGAGGGAGCGACAGATGGCTGGGCTTCTGGACGCCTTTCCGGGATCGGTCGCGGAAGGAGCATGCGTTCTCGGCGGGGACTTCAACACCTGGGTCGGCGGCCGGCGAGAACCGGCCTACAGACTCGCCCGCGACCACTTCCCGCTTCCCCGGAAGCCCGACCCCAACCCCACCCACCACTTCGAGCTCGGAGGCTGGCTGCGCCACTCCGACCACCTCATGTTCCGTCTTCCGCCCGGTTGGCACGGCGAGTACCGGCGCCTTGACGACACGTTCGGGTCGGATCACTACCCGCTGGTGGGAACGGTGGGCCCGCTGGCGTAGCAACAGTCGCCGGGCGACCAGGAGATGGTATTTGATTCAGTACCACAAGAGACGATAGCTTTCAGCCGTGAGAAACAGGCACCGTCGGGTATTGGAGCGCGTCTTTGCGAAACCCACACCGTCGGACATTCGGTGGCGGGAGATCGAAGCCATGCTGCGCGCCTGCGGGGTCGATATCGTGGAGCGCTCGGGATCGCGTATCGGATTGCGAATCGGGCGCGAGAGGATTGTGGTGCACCGCCCCCATCCGCGACCGTACGCCGGCCGGGCGACGGTGCGAGACATCGCGTTGTTCCTGAGAGCTGCGGGAGTGGAGCCATGATGGAGTACAGGGGATATGTCGCCGCAGTGGAGTTCGACGACTCCATCGACGTCTTGCACGGACGGATCGTGAACAGCGGGTCCTATCCGATTGCCACGTTCGAGGCCACGGATGCCAGGCAGTTGCGGAAGGAATTCGAGCGGTCGGTCGACGAGTACCTCGCGTGGTGCGAAGAGGACGGCGTCGAACCCAGGCGGCCGTTTTCGGGAAGGCTCAATGTCCGGCTTGGCTCGGAGCTCCATTCACTCGTCGCCGCGGCGGCGGGTGCCAGCCAAATGAGCATCAACTCATGGATTGTGCGGGCTCTCCACAGAACGGTGGGCCCGCCCTCCGGCTCACAACCCTGACGTAACGTCAGGGTAGGCCTACCCCCGCGTCGCCCAGTACCCGCCCCGCGCGTGATCGAAGACGATCTCCCGTCCCACGGGCTCACGGGTCACCCGCCCACCCGCGAACACCGTCCGCCCCCCCACCCACGTGCGCACCGGCCACCCCTTGAGCACGGTTCCGTGCCAGGGACTCCATCCGGACTTCGTCAGCTGCTCCTCGTTCCTCACGGCCCGCTCCCTCTCCATGTCCACCAGCACGAGATCGGCGTCGTAGCCTTCCTCGATCCGCCCCTTGCCCACGATGTCCCAGATCCGGGCCGGACCGTCGCTCATCCACGCGGCAAGATCCTGCAGGGTGCACCGCCCCCGGTTGACCTCGTTGAGCATCAGCGGCAGCATCACCTCGACCGCCGGCACCCCCGAGGGGGACGCCGGGTAGGGGACGTCCTTCTCTTCGAGGGTGTGCGGTGCGTGATCGGTGGCGATGATCTGGATCGCGCCCTCCTTTAGCCCGCGCCAGAGCGCGGCGCGGTCCTCGGGCGTCTTCAGCGACGGGTTCATCTGCGCCAGGGTGCCGAGGCGGCCGTAGTCCGACACGTCGAGGAAGAGGTGGTGCGGGCAGACCTCTGCCGTGATCAGGTCGTGCCGCTCCGCCAGGATGCCGGCTTCCTCCGCCGTGGAGACGTGCAGCACGTGGAAACGGTGGCCGTGCCGCCTGGCCAGATCGATGCCCCGCAACGTGGCCGTGATCGCGGCGCGGTGGTCCCGGATGCGCGAGTGGTCGTGGATGGTGAGCGGCGCCTCCAGCCCGGCCGCGTTGGCATGCACGGTGGACTCGTCCTCGCAGTGGGCCGTGATCGGGAGGCTGGTCTCGGCAAAGATCGCCTCGAGGCACTCCTGATCGTCGACGAGCATGTTCCCCGTGCTCGATCCCATGAAGATCTTGATCCCGGGGGTGCGCGTCGCTTGCCGCAACTCGGTCAGGTTGTCGGTCGTGGCGCCGATGTAGAAGCCGTAGTTCACCACGCAGCGCCGCCGGGCGTGCTCCAGCTTCCGGGCGAGTGCGTCCACCGTGATCGTCTGGGGCACCGTGTTGGGCATCTCCAGGAACGACGTCACGCCCCCGGCCGCGCAAGCCCGGCTCCCCGTGTGCAGATCTTCCTTGTGCGTGAGCCCGGGGTCGCGGAAGTGGACCTGGTCGTCGATCACCCCGGGCAGCAGGAAAAGGCCCGTCGCGTCCACCACCTCGTCCGCGCGGCTGTGCGGGGCGGGATCGACCGCCGCGACTCGCCCGCCCTCGATCAGGACCGACGTGCGCGCGACCTCCCGCGGCAGGACGACGGTCGCGTCCCGGATCAGCGTGCGCTGCGGCACTCCTCGCGCTTCCGCCGGCTCAGGTGAAGTAAGGATTGTCTCCGCTGTCGTGATCCGTCACGTCGTGGATCGCGGTCACTTCCGGGACCGCCTGCGACACCATGCGCTCAACACCCTGACGCAACGTCATACGGGACATGGCGCACCCCTGGCAGCCCCCCGCCATCTCGATGAAGATCTCCGTGTCCTGTACGTCCACCAGGTTGATCACGCCCCCGTGCGACGCGATCGCCGGGTTGATCTCGGTTTCGAGGACGTGGCTGACCCGCTGCGCCAGGGCACCCTGCGGGCCCGCGCTCTCAATGGCGGTCTTGGCGGTTTCGGGGTCCGGGGTGATCTGGAATCCGCTCTCCTGGATGGTCTCGATGAAGTCCACCTTCGCCCCGTTCAGGCGGTCGACGCTCGCTTCGTCGACCAGCACGCTGAACTGGCCCGCATCGACTTCAATATCCGATTCCGAGCGGTTCTCGGCTTCCACGAGGGTGAGTTCGTAGTTGGGAGCGAAGGGACTTCCCTCGACCGCTATCCGCAGTGATTGAAGCCCGTCTTCTTCCAGGTCCATGAAGGAGAGCACCATGTCCCGGGCTCTATCGGTAAACGTCAGTTTCATTTTGTTCCTCTGGGTCGGATGAAGCAATCGACTGTTGAATATGCCTAGATGACGGGGGCGGTGTCCACATGGGGAACCGAAGTCCTAGTCCAGTAATCCCTCAAGCGCGCCTGCGGCTTCCCAGCCCGCGTCGGAACGAGACAACCGGCGCCGCTGTGCGCTGGATAGCCAGGCCACCCGGCTGCCGGCAGCGCCTCGGGTAACCGCCAGCACGTCATCGATCTGCTCGGCGACGGCCCGCACATGCGAAATCACGCCGACCATGCGGCCGCGCGCGGCCACGCTGGCCAGAGCCTCGAGCGCGGCGTCCAGGTTGTGCCGGTCGAGTGATCCGAACCCTTCATCGAGGAACAGTGACTCCAGGCGTCCGCCGCTGCGGGCCATCATCTCAACCATGCCGAGCGCCAGCGCCAGGGAGCCGATGAACTGTTCTCCGCCCGACAAGCTTGCCGGAGAGCGCGGCTGTCCGGAGTCCTGGTCCAGGACACGCCACTGATCCTCGGCTTCTCCCGGGTCGACGAAGGCGTACTTGCCGCCGGTCATCTCGCCCAGCATGCGGGAAGCGTGAACGAGAAGCTCCCTGGACCGCCGAAGGGTGAGCCACTTCAGAAACGCACCGGGTTTGAGGGCGGCGTCGAGGTCGCCCAGCACTCGCTCCATGGCGACCACTTCTTCCGTCTGGGTGCGGAGACGAATGACTTCGTCGACGATCTCGGCGAACGCGTCCCGCAGTTCCGTGGCTCTCCGTGCCCGGTAGCGGGCATTGTTGGCAGCGTTTTCGGCCGTACGAACGAGGGAGTCGGGGTCATCGGGATCCATGTCGAAGCGGTGCGCGATTTCGAGCAGGGCCGTGCGGGCCGCGTCCGCGTCCCTGGACGCATCGGTGCACTGCTGGTCGGCAGCTCGCAGCACGTCGGTCATGGCCGTGCGCAAACCATCGATCCAGCGCCGGAGGGGTCCAGGTTCGGACGCGGGCACGGGGGCGGGAACCGCGACGCCGCATTCGAGTTCGCGGATCGCACCGCCGAGTTGGTAGCGCTGCTCCGACAGCTCGCGCACGACGGACCCGAGCGGGCCATCGACTTCGTCGGTCCGGCGTTGCACCAGGTCGGCGCGGGACTTGAGCACATGGTCGATCTGCCCGCGCAGCATGGCGCGCAGACTGTCCCGTTCGGTGAGCTGGTGGTGGCGCGCCTTGGCGACGCCAAGTGCGGCGTCCACGGGCGAGGTGTCCACCGTTTGCAGATCGAGGGGGTCGGCGGGGAGGGGGAGCCGGGGCCGAAACGGGACCGGAATCGAACCGATCTTCCGAGTGAGGTCCCCCAGCACCGACGTGGCCGCTTGCCTGGTATCGTGGGCACGTTTGGAGTCGCCCCGCCCCGCTTCCCGGGCAGTAGCCGCTGCCCTGCCCGCGTACCTGGCCCGATCAGCGAGGTCATCACGGACGCGGTCGTGGGCGTCTACCCGGGCGATCGCTTCCCGCAGGGCGGCCTCCAGCGAGCCTAGCAGCGAGGCTGGCTCGGGGAGGGGAGCGTCGAGGTCATCCGTCCCCGGGCCCCCCTGACCGAGTGCTTCCAGACCCTCCCGAAGAGCGTCCCGCGCGGCCGAGAGAGCGTCCCCCAATTCCCGGAGCCGCTTCTCGCCGCCTTGCTGTTCGGCCGTCAGCCCGGCGACGCGCATGCCCGCTTCCCGGGCCAGAGCGCCCGCCTCCCCGGCCGCTTGCTTCGCATCGTCGAGGCCACCGTCGCCGGGAGCTGTCCACGCAGCGGGGAGATCGCGGCGACAAATGGGGCAGTCGTCGCCCGGGTGGAGGCCGTGGGCAGCCGCGGCCGCGGAGTTGGCGCGTCTCGCCTCGGCGTGCACGGCATCCGCCGCATCCGCCGCTGCTCTGGCTCCTCCTTCCTGCTTCATGGCGATGTCGAGCCGCGTAGCCAGCTCGGCCTGCTCCCGGCGCGCCGCATCGAGCTTCTCCCGCGCGGCTGCCACGCCGCGCTTGTGATCCGCACACGCGTCATACTGGCGTTCTATTCGCTCCAGGTTCCGGCGGGCCGTGTCGGCCGCTTCGGTGAGCAGTGGCCTGCCAGCGTCGTGGTCCACCAGCACCTTCTCGGCCCGGGCCGACTCCGCTTCCGCCGTCTCCGAGCGCGTCCGGCTCTCCGACGCTGCCCCGATCGCTTCACGCAACACTCCGGCCATTGCTACGGCGCGCTCCGCCAGCCCGGCCACGTCGTTCAAGCCGGCCCGCGCCGCGGCGACGTCCTCGTGGGCCGGCCCGTCGTCGGTCGGAATGCCCGCCAACGCTGCTCTGAAGCCTTCCTCGCTCTGCGCCAGCCGTCCGTCCTCCTCTTCGATCCGCTGCATGACGTCCTCGACCGGCGTCAGCTGGCCGGCCAGGCGATCGATTTCACCCGGGCGAATCCGCTCCGCGACCGCCTTGGCCGACCTCAGCGCCCTCTCGGATGCGAGGAGCGTATCGCGCGCAGCCTTTGCCGCATTCGCCGTCGCCGCTTCGGTGTCGGATTCCTTGCTTGCGGCGGCGGCCGCGCCCTCAAGCGCTTCAAGGTGTCCTGCCGGGTCCGGCGGGTGCTCATCGCCAGCCTGCTCCAGCCGTGCCCTCAGCTGTCGGATGTCACCCATCTTTTCGCCAGCCAGCCGTCCCATCTGTTCCAGCTCGTCCGTGCGCCACACCTGCCTGAGGATGCGGCTGCGCTCTGCCGGCTTGTCCTCGACCAGCAGCTGCGCGAAGCGTCCCTGGGGCAGCACGACCGTGCGCAGGAACGCATCGCTGTCGAGCCCGATGAGTCCGGTGACCCGATCGTTGACGACCCTGACCTGCTCGACCTTCTCCAGCGGCTCGCCATCGGCACCAAGATGCACGAGCTGCGCCCGTGCGGCACCGACATCGCCCCGGCTGCTCCGCCGCACCACGCGGGCGACCTCCCATTCTTCCCCCGATACTCGGAATCGCAGCACCACTCGAAGCTGCGTCGAGGTGTCGTTCATGAGCTCCTGGTTCGACCCGCCGAAGGTCGCCTTCCCGTACAGCGCGTACATCATCGCCTCCAGGATCGACGACTTGCCGGCCCCGGTGTCACCGACCACAGCGATGTGGCTGCGACCTTCGAAGTCGATGGAGACGGGGGCCCGGAAGGAACGCAGTCCCTCGATCAGAAGATGTACCGGACGCATCGGTCAGCCATGCGCTCCCTGCCGCTTGCGCGCCTGTGCCAGCGCGTCGAGCGTCTCGCGGGCACGCACGGTCAGCGCGGTTACGCCGAAGTCGGGGCCGGCGTCGTGTCCCACGCTCCCCAGCGTCTTGCCGAAGAGCTCCAGCACGGCCGTGTGCGGCGCCTTTACCCCGCGCGCGGCAGTCTCTCTCCACTCGGCGAAGAGGTCAGCGATATCCGGATCCGGCGCCGAATCGCCCGCCGCCGGCGAGATCGCCCTGGCCCGGCGGTTCGCGACCTCGTTTGCGATGTTGAAGACCGCGCACGCGGGCGACCACTCCGCCAGCCGGTCGGCGAGGTCGGGAATCGGGTCTTCGGAGGTGATGCATGCCTTCAGGATGCAGTTGTCCAGGCCCCCGTCAGCGGCACGCCCTTCCAACTCGGCCAGCGTACCCGCGAAGGTGACCAGGGGCCGCCCCGGGGGCATTTCCACAGTGTCTACCTGGACATCGTCCGCGATCGCGACCAGCACCGTCTGCTTGGCCTGACCTCCCTCGCCAAAATCCAGCGGGATGAGAGACCCTGCATAACGCCCCGTAGCCGTCCCGCCCGGCAGCAGCTGCGGGTCGTGGATGTGCCCGAAAGCGCTGTACAGGGCCCGGTGCAGGCCGTCGGCGTGGGTGGCGTGGTCCTCGCCCACCGTGAATCGGCGCTCGGACGTGCCCGGTCTGGCTCCGTGCACATGCAGGTGCGCGCCGTACAGGACGATGCCTCCCGTACCGGCCACCCGTTCAGCCTCCGTGAGCAACCTTCCGTTCAGAGTCCGGATGCCGTCCGCGTAGGTGCCCTCGAAGCGCGCGGGGTCGTCGGTGGCGTAGTCTGCGACCGCGCCGGGAGGAATGAAGGGCACGCACGCGACCGCCACGGGCTTGCTGGCGATGTCGTGGAATTCGACCACGCGGGGTTCGGTCACGAACCGAAGCCGGCGGGGCGATGTCGTGCCAGCCATCTCGTCAAGCACTCCGAACAGGGCCGACGAGTCGTGATTGCCGCAAATCACCACGGTCGGCGCAACGCTGGCGAGCCGCTGCAGGGCGCGCACACCGGTCCGCAACGCCGGGTACGGAGGCCGCGTCGCATCGAACAGGTCCCCGGTGTGCAGGATCAGGTCGGGCCGGGACTCCTCGGCGAGTTCGATGAGGGCACGAATTGCCGCCAGATGGTCCGGAGTGCGATCGTGCCTGCCCAGTCTGGCTCCGAGATGCCAGTCCGAAGTGTGGAGGAGCTTCAAAGATCCACCTTCGGGCCGGACATGGCCCTCAGCGTGCCCGCTATCCGATCCGCGCGTTCACGCTCGGCTGCTTCGTCCACCTGGGCTTCATCCGGATTGGTGGCAAATGGGGGGAAGGGGAAGCGCAGCGGGATGGGCTCGGGCACGATCGGCTGAGACAGCACCATCGTTCCCGGCATGAACCGCGAGGCGCGTTCCCTCAGGGCCGAGGTCAGGAACCGGTAGGCGTCGGCTTCGCTGGCGTCGAGCCGGCCGGCCACCTTGAGCGACGCGTTGCGGGGCAGAGCCGGCGCGACCGCCGTGGCCGCCTGCTGCGCTCCGACCAGCAGTACGCCCAGCGAGCGGCCGCGCTCGGCGATGTCGACGAGCAACTCCCTGAGGGGCGAAAACCCACGCGCCGGAGCGTACTTGTTGAGTTCGTCCAGCACGACGAAGCGGAGCGGCGTGCGCCCCGTGCCCTGCTTCTCCCGCCACACCCGGTCCAGAAGTGCGCCGACGACAAAGCGCTGGGCGTCGTCGTGCAGGGTGGAGATGTCGACGACGTGCATCCGCGCGTTCTCGGCGGACACCGGCTCCAGCCCGCAACCCACGAGGGGACCGATGTGGCGCCGCAGTCGCAGGAGCCTCCGCAGGTAGGCCTGACGGGTGCCGGATTGTGTGCGGCCGAACCACCGATGCGCCCTTTCGTCGTCACTGTCCGCCAGCTTGTCCGTGAAGTCGACAAAGTCGGCGAAGTCCCGGACGACGTGACCCTGGCCGGCTGATGCCGATTCCGGCACCCGCTCGGCGAGGCGGTCCGGGTTGAAGCCGGTGCTCGCGGGAATTTCGTCCAGAATCACGATGGCGCCCGATGTGTCGCCGGCCAGCCGCCTAAGGTGCCGCAACAGCTGAATGCGGAACTGCTGTTCGACGAAGCCGACCTGAGTGGAGCGGTCGTCTTCGGAGGTGAAGCAGAACTGGAGCAGCTGTTCGCGCACGAATTGCTCCGGCGTCCAGCCGTAGGCGTGCACATCGGCAGTGTTTCGCGATCTCACCCCGGGAACCGCGCCCGTCGTGCCGGGCTGGCGGGGGGCGTAGAGGCGGACCGAGCGGAATGGGCCGGGGTCCTCGACGCCTAGCGCCCGCCATTGCCTGGCAGCCAGCGGCTTTTCGTCAAACTCGGAGTTGGGCCGGTCGATGTGGAGAAGATCCTCGCCCTTGGTGTTGAACACGAGCGCACGGACGCTTTCCCGGCGACTGCGTCCGCCCAGCAGCTCCATGCCGTAGTCGGTTTCGAGGAGCTGATAGAGGAGGAAGAGCGCGTAGGACGTCTTCGTCGCGACTCCGGAGATCCCGGAAATGGACACATGGCCGCCGGAGCGACCGTCCACGAAGCGCATGTCGGCGTACACCGGCTTGCCGCCCATGTCGAGTCCGACCGGGAGCTTGCCACGCTTCATCTCGTCCTCGAAAAGCGCTACCTGGCGGTGCTCCCCGGTCGCGCGCGAGACGACCGCACCGGCGTGCGGAGCCACGAAGAGCTCCGGCACGACACGCAGTACGCGCACCTCGGCCAGGCGCACATGCTCGGCCGGCATGGTGCGGTCGACCACGCGGGCCGTGTCGGAGGGCAGGTCCGCGCCCTCGAAACGGCTGCGCAGCTCGGTGATGATCCCGTAGTGGGTAACCGTGTCGCCCCCCGGCAGGTCTCTGGTGACGGCCACAAGTTCGTCGAGCTGGACGAAGACATCGCCGTCGAGCACGGCGTGAAACGTGCGGGAATTGCTCCCGGCCGACCCATCGACCAGCCCGATGCGGTTGTCGTGATCGCTCATGCGGCTGCGTCCCGGTTCAGATGCATCACGGCTTCGCGAACCGCGCGGAGAGCGAGGCGCGCGTCGCCAAGAAGGTGGTGCAGCCTGCGTTCCAGGCCCGCGACGGGGGTGAGGTTGACCGGCGCGCGGGGGTCCCGGTGCGGTGCCGACGCGAACTCCGGGAGCCACCGGGCCGCCCGATCCACCGTGTCGATCGCGGCCTCCCTGCCGGCGGCGGCGGGAACCTCGATGCGCGCGATCCCCGACCACGGCCCCGCCCAGGGACCCGGATCGCCCACGCGGATATAACACGCGTAGAGGTCGTCTCGAAGCGCGAAAAGGCTCGACCGATCACCGACTCCGATGCGCGGCAGGGCGTTCCAGTGTTCGGGCGCGAGGGTGCGGCGGTGGTGGGTTTTGACGTATCCCACGACAGGGACGGACCGACTGCGCCGGATGTTGTGGAGCGGGCCGTCGAAGACCGTCAGCCACCCCTCGGCACAGAGCCTGTCGGCGATCCGGGCCTCCGTGTCGCGCATGAGGCGCTGGAGGTTCTGCATGGCCGCGTCGGTGTCGTCCCCATCGACCGAGTACGCGTCCCACCGCCACCCCTCGCGGTGGGGGCGCAGCTGCACCTGGTGTCCACCCGTGAAAATGACCGCCCGCCCGGTTTCGATGTGGTCGATCGTGGCGAGCCGTTCGCCGCCGATCAGCACGGCGCCTGCTCCCCACGCTCCCGCGAGTCCAGTCGTGGTCTCGCCCACGGGACTCGTCCGCGTCAGGTGGGCCTCCGTCCTCCTCACGCCATCCACGAAACAGAGACGGGATGGGCGGTCGGCACGTGCGGGGCTGTGAATGCGCAAGTCCCCTCCATCCTCGACGATGCTACATTCGATTGCCTGCGCCTCATCGTCCTGTGCCTGAAAACCCGTGCCGTAGGAAACATCGAACGGTTCGACACCGATGAAGGTCTTTGAGTCCATGGCGGCCACGAATACTTGGACGGGCACACTGCGAAGGGCCGAGCGCTCCAGGCGCCCGCTGGAAGGAAAACCTAACATGAAGACCATCGCAATCACCGGCGCCAACCGCGGCGTCGGCCACGCTGCCGCCTGCCACCTCGCGAGCCAGGGTCATCGCATCGTCCTGGTATGCAGGGACGAGGGACGCGGCAGGGAGGCCCTCGACGCCCTGGCCGACCTTCCCGGGGACGCTCGCCACCACCTCGTCACCGCCGACCTCGCGTCGCTCGACTCGGTGCGGGCCGGCGCACGCGCGATCCTGGAGCTGGACACGCCCGTTGACGCGCTGATCAACAATGCGGCCACCGTGCCGGGCGAGCGGATGCTCAGCCAGGACGGTTTCGAGATGCAGCTTGCGGTCACGCACCTCGCGCACTTCGTGCTGACCAACCTGTTGCTGCCCGCCTTGCAGCGCGCGCCGGTGCCCAGCCGCGTCGTCACGGTGTCGTCGGGGGCGCACGGGGGACCCGCCTTCGACTTCGACGATCCGAACTTCGAGCGGCGTCCCTACCGGACCACCGTCGCGTATCAGCAAAGCAAGCTGGCCAACGTCCTCTTCACCGGCGCCCTCGCCCGCCGGACCGCGGGATCCGGCGTGCAGCCACTGGCGTTGCATCCGGGCGTGTACGACACCGGGCTGCTCCGCGACTACGTGAGCAAGTTGCCGGGCGGCCGGTTCCTCGCACGGGTCGTCGGCGGCCGGACGGAGAGGGCCGGGCCCATACTGGCCGACCTTGCGGTGGGCAGGCGGGACGAGGACCTTGGCGGCGCATATTTCAACAAGGGGTCGCGGCAATCGCCCTCGGCCGCCGCGAGGGACGAGGCCGCGCAGGAGCGGCTTTGGGCCTGGAGTGCGGAGGCGACGGGGCTGGACGTCTAGCGGCACTGGCTACTCGCGACCCGCGATCCGCCGGGAGGTAGCGGCACCGGCCGTCTGCGGTAACTTTCGGGCGCGTTTTGCACAACTCTGCGAGGTCTGCCCCCAAGGGGGCCGGCCCATTACTCGAACTCACGGAACCGGGGACGTCGTGGCGGACCGCATGGAAAAGATCGTCTCGCTGTGCAAGCGGCGGGGGTATGTGTTTCAGTCGTCGGAGATCTACGGCGGGGCCGCGTCGGTGTGGGACTACGGACCGCTGGGCGTCGAACTGCGCAAGAACGTCGCCGACGCGTGGTGGTCCACCATGGTGCACGAGCGCGGCGACATCGAGGGGCTCGACGCCGGGATCCTCATGCACCCGCGCGTGTGGGAAGCCTCCGGGCACGTCACGGGATTCACGGACCCGCTCCTGGAGTGCAAGACGTGCAAGAAGCGCTGGCGTGCGGATCACCTCGAGGACGGCGCCTGCCCGCGGAAACCATCGGTTGCCCCTGGCGCCCATGGCGACTGCGAGCTCGGCGAGCCTCGCCTCTTCAACCTCATGTTCAAGACCTTCATGGGCCCCGTGGAGGAGGACGCGTCGGTCGTTTACCTGCGGCCCGAAACCGCGCAGGGCTCCTACGTCAACTTCCTGAACGTGCAGCAGACGTCCCGGCAACGCGTCCCCTTCGGGATCGCACAGGTCGGCAAGGCGTTCCGCAACGAGATCACCCCGGGGAACTTCATCTTCCGCACCCGCGAATTCGAGCAGGCCGAGATGCAGTTCTTCGTCAAGCCCGGATCCGACGACGACTGGTTCGACTACTGGCGCGAGCAGCGGCTGGCGTGGCACCACGAGATCGGTATCCGTCCCGACAAGCTGAGGTTCCACGAACACGGCCCCGGTGAACTCGCGCACTACGCCAAGACCGCCATCGACATCGAGTACGAGTTCCCCTTCGGCTGGCAGGAGCTGGAGGGTGTCCACAACCGGACCGACTTCGACCTCTCCCGCCACCAGGAGTACTCGGGGAAGCGGCTGCTCTACATCGACCCGGGTTCGGGCGAGCGGTTCATCCCGTATGTGGTGGAGACGGCGATGGGGGTGGGTCGCGCGGCACTGGTCGCGCTGGTGGACGCCTACCGCGAAGAGGAGGTCGCGGGTCAGGCGCGTGTGGTGCTGAGCCTCGATCCCCGCCTGGCGCCGATCAAGGCCGCCGTCTTCCCGCTCATGAAGAAGTTCGGCCAGCCCGAGACCGCCAAGGAGCTGCTGACCGCGCTCCGCCGGGCCAGGATCCCGGCTTCCTACGACCAGGCCGGGTCGATCGGCCGCCGTTACCGAAGGCAGGACGAGGCGGGGACGCCATGGTGCGTCACGGTCGACCGGCAGACCGGGGAGGACCAGAGCGTGACCATCCGGGACCGGGACACGCTCGCGCAGGAACGGGTTGGAATCGACCATGTGGAGAGGTGGATTCGGGAGCGGCTGCGGTAGGCTTGCATCGGTTCAGGGCGGAACCCTCGTTTGTCCGCCACTTCGTCCCCGCTTTGGCGGACAAGCTCGCTATGGCCCCGATGTCCACAAGGCGATAGGCTATCAGCCGTCGGCCCGCCACCCACCCATCAACCAAGGAGCCGTGTCCCTTGTCGACCAGATCCGAGGTATTCACGTCCCGCTGGGGAATGCTGCTGGCCATGCTCGGCATGGCTATCGGAACCGGGAACATCTGGCGCTTTCCACGCATCGCGGCTTCGAACGGGGGCGGCGAGTTCCTGGTTGCGTGGGCCGTCTTCCTGCTCATGTGGTCTGTCCCGCTGCTCATCCTCGAGTTCGGCATGGGGAAGGGGAACCGCCGGGGCACCATCGGGTCGTTCATCAAGACGATCGGGCCGAAGTTCGCGTGGATGGGCGCCTGGATCGCCTGGGTGGCGACCGCGATCATGTTCTACTATTCGGTGGTGATGGGGTGGACCATCCGGTTCTTCGTCGCAACGTTCACGGGAGATATTCCGGACGCGGTTCCGGGCAGTTTCTGGGAAGCGTTCAACTCGACGCCGCAGGCGATTCTCTTCCACGCCATCGCGGTCGGCCTGGGCGTCTTCGTCGTCTCGAAGGGGGTGCGCGGAATCGAAACCGCTGCCCGTTTCCTGATTCCCTCGCTCGTCATTCTGGTCGTGGTGCTGGCGATCAAGGCCGTCACGCTGCCGGGTGCCTCCGAAGGCCTCGCCTTCCTCTTCACCCCCGATTTCAGTGCCCTCGGGGACGTCAGGATCTGGCTCGAAGCGCTCACCCAGAACGCGTGGGACACCGGCGCCGGTTGGGGACTGGTCCTCTCCTACGCCGTCTACATGCGGTCGCGGGAGGACACCGCGCTCAACGCCTTCGTCATCGGCTTCGGGAACAACTCCATGTCGCTGCTGGCGGGGATCATGGTGCTCTGCACGATCTTCTCGGTCATGCCGGAGGCGGCCGGCGAGATCGTGGGTCAGAGCAACGAAGGGCTGACCTTCATCTGGGTCCCGCAGCTCTTTGCCCAGATCCCGGGCGGACAGTTCTTCATGGGCCTGTTCTTCCTCGCGCTGGTCTTCGCCGCGTGGTCGAGCCTGGTGGCAATGATCGAACTCGCGTCGCGCATCCTGATCGATCTGGGGCTGACCCGGCGCCACGCGATCATCGCGGTCGGTTCCGCGGGCTTCCTCTTCGGCATCCCGTCGGCAATGCGGATCGGGGTCTTCCAGAACCAGGACTGGGTCTGGGGCGTCGGTCTCATGCTGTCCGGGTTCTTCTTCGCCTTCGCGGTACTGAAGTACGGAGTCACGAAGTGGCGCCGGACATTCATCAACACGCCCGATTCGGATGTGCGAATCGGAAGATGGTGGGACTGGGCCATGCGGCTCGTGGCGGTCGAGGCCGTCGTGCTGATGGTGTGGTGGCTGGTCCAGGCCGGTGGCGATGACTTCACCTCGGCCGCAACCTGGACGCTCTTCTCGCCCTACAACGTGGGGTCGGTGGTGATCCAGTTCGCGGTGGTGATTCTGATTCTCCGCGCGCTGAACCCGTGGCTCGTGGCCAGGATCACCGCTGCGGGGGGTGGCGGGGACGGCGCAGGACCCGCCACGGATGGCGGAAGCGGGTAGGCCCGGCAAGCCAGCAGCGTGGCCATCCACGACGCCTACGCCCGGCTCACCCCGTACGAGTTGCTGATGCCGGATCCGGAGTTTCCGGACCGGTGCTTCCCCGCGGTCGGGGAGGAAGCGGGGGAGCGGGGAGTCGACCCGGGCAACCCCGCGGCGTTCGTGATGCTGGGGGCGGTGCAGGGGGCGCTGACCGAGTTCAAGACCGACGACGTGGAGCCCGAGGCTGCGCACGACCATGGAAGCGTGCTCTACTTCGCGTATCACATGTGGCGAACGGGCGGGGACGTCGCTCTGGTGCGGACCGCAACCCTGCGTGAGTTGCTGGCCACGGCGTCCCCGGACCCATCCCCCGCGGTCGACGACGACTGGACGGCTGCGTTGCATGAAGGGACTGGCTACGTACAGTTGCCGCAGCACCTGGTCTGGATGGCCCCGCTCCCCGACGATCCGGATCCGGCACACGCCCCACCCGAATCCGTCGACGGCTTCTTCTGGTGCGGCGACCGCGGCGGCGCCCTCCACCTGGCCCTGATCACGGGCATGCGCCCCGACCGCCCCGGCTACGGTGTCGTGCCCGTCCCGCCGGTGCCCCTCACCTCGCTGCCCGGATGGGCCACCGGACCGGCCCGGGAAGGAGGCGGCGATTTCGCGACGTCGCTGCCCGGCGCCGATCTGGACGGCTTGCTGGGCATCCGCACCCCGGCGGAGGTGTTCAAGCTGGCAGCACTGGTGCTGCCTCGCATCGCGGACGCGGACCCGTCGGAGAGTGCATCCGGCGCTGCTCCCGCCTCGGCACCGCCCGGCGCGGGCCAGCTCCTCGAGCCCGGCGCGGACCAGCCCCCCCCGCCCCCCCCCCCCCCCCCCCACCCCCCCCCCCCCCCCCCCGCCCCCCCGGCCCACCCCCCCGACCCCGCCCCCCGGCCCCACGACCCGGCCCCCCGTCCGTCGGCGCTGCCGTACACCGCGCTGTGAGCCTCCCGTGAGCCCCCGCGAATCGAAGAAGGCCCGAAAGGCCCGCTCCGCCGAGATCTACCAACTTCTCCTGGGCGAGTACCCCGATGCCGAGTGCGCGCTCCGCCACGCATCCCCCTTCGAGCTGGCGGTCGCGACCATCCTGTCAGCGCAGTGTACCGACGTGCGCGTCAACATGGTCACGCCCGAGCTGTTCCGCCGCTATCCGGACCCCGAATCCCTGGCAGCCGCGCTTCCCGAGCAGCTCGAAGACGTGATCCGCTCGACGGGTTTCTTCCGCAACAAGACCCGCAACCTGATCGGCATGGCCAACGCCCTGCTCGACGAACACGGCGGCGAGCTTCCCCGCAACATCAAGCAGCTCTCCGCGCTGCCCGGCATCGGCCGCAAGACGGCGAACGTCATTCTCGGCAACGCCTTCGGCATCGACGAGGGGGTGGTTGTCGACACCCACGTCAAGCGGCTTTCCGGGCGGATGGGCCTTACGAAGGAGGTCTCGCCCGTGAAGATCGAGAGAGACCTCATGGCCCTCTTCCCGCGCGAAGTGTGGACCATGCTGGCGCATCTGCTGATCTATCACGGACGGCAGGTCTGCAATGCCCGCCGACCGCGCTGCAACCAGTGCGAGCTGTCGCACCTGTGCCCATCGAGCGCGGTGTGAGGCGGGCGTACATGTCAATCACACATTACATAATGTCAACTTTACTTGACATCGATCACCTGAAAGGGACCTGAAATGCCCACCCGAACCGATGCCGTCGCACTCCTCGAGGAATGGGTCGAGAGCGAAGCGCTCAGGAAGCACATGTACGCCGTGGAGGCCGCCGTGCGGCACTACGCCCGCCTCATGGGCGGGGACGAGGACCTATGGGGCCTGGCCGGGCTGCTGCACGATCTCGACTGGGAGAGGCATCCCGACGACCATCCGCGCATCGGCGCCGCGAGGCTGCGCGAGCTCGGCTATCCCGAAGAGGTCGTGCACGCGATCGAGGCCCACGCCTACCCGGACCGCACGGACGTCGTCCCCGAGTCGCAGCTCGACCGGGTGCTCTACGGCTGCGACGAGCTGAGCGGACTCGTGTACGCGTGCTGCCTGGTGCGGCCGAACGGGATCGACGACCTGAAGCCGAAGTCGGTGGCGAAGAAGATGAAGGACAAGGCGTTCGCGCGGGGCGTCCACCGCGACGCGGTCCAGCGCGGCATCGATCTGGTCGGGCTGCCGCGCGCCGAGCACATCCGGAATGTGATCGACGGGCTGCGGACGGTGGGCGATGTGTTGCAGGTGAGGGGAGTGGACCAGGCCGCGCGGAGGAGGTGAAGCCGGCGCTATCCCCCCGAACGCATCAACGACCAGACCTGCACGTATTCCACCCCGAGGTCGTCGGTGACGCGGCCCAGGATGTAGTCGGCACCGATTTCGTAGACGTTCATCCCGGCGGGCGTTTCCACGAAGCCGAGCGCGCGTCCCTCCGGGTCGAACACGGTCCACAGTGGATTCGTCCGCGGCTCGCCGGGCAGGTCGTATTCCTCGACCCAGAGATGTCCCAGGGCGTCGGCGACGATCTGGTCGAACGCCGGAAACGTCTCTGCAATCGGCACCTCCTCGAAGGTCCGACGTAGCTCCTGGCGCCGTTCAGCCTGTTGTTCGGGGGGCCTGAGCGCCACACGCCGCTCGATCTCGGCGTCCGTGTGGGTCGGGGTCGGCGCAACCAGGGCATGGTCGCGCCGGACGATGCGGCTGAGCGCCCCGGCGGGTTCAAAGGCCCTGATTTCGTAGGTGTCGTTGGGGGCCACGACAAACAGGCCGGCCCACGCGGTTGTGCGCGTGGAGCGCGTGAAGGGGATCGTCATGATACTGAACACATTTCCGGATCCCGAGGTATGCATTTCGCTGCCCGGAAAGGGGCCCAGTGACGCCAGTACCTGTCCGTCCGCGTCGACGACTTCGTGATTGCGTTGCCGGCGGTCCCGCCCGTCATCGAGGCTGAAACCGCCAGCGCTGAATCCGGAGGCGAGGATTGCGCCGGTCGGCAAGGCCACATGGGCGCGCAGATCCCCGGGAATCAGCGTCCGGCCGAAGTTCCCGGAGGAGTCGAAGACGGAAAGACGGTCGCTCTGCGAATACCATGCGATCAGCGAGTCCCCCGGCCAGTGGGCGACCTCCAGCAGGCTGTTGAACTCACCGGGTCCTTCTCCCCGTCCTCCCCATGTGTCGACATGGATTCCCGACGCGTCGAAGATACGCAACTCCTGCGAGCTCCGGTTGGCGACGACGATCCGGCCGTCCGGCATCGTCAACGCGTCGCGGACCTGATCCAGGAGATAGGGCTCCTCGCCCTCGAGCGCCCCGATCGAGACCGAGGGCACCGAGTCGACCCGCCAGCCGAGCCTCGATCCATCGGGCGGGCGCGCGCTCTCGACGATGCTGACTCCGGCGCTGTCCCGCGCTTCGGACCCGAGTTCAAGGGTGGCGCCCCGGTCACCGCAAGCGGCTGTCGCCAGGGCGATGACTGCGGCTCCGAATACGATTCTCATCTCTCGCTCCCGAAGACTGTGATTCGATGTTCCCCCGTCGGCTGGGCTTGGCGAATCCGTTCCAACAACACGCTGCCGCTGCTGTTGCCATGCAGACGGTGTCGTTCGTCGGGCTCCCAGCCTTCGCAAATGCCGCGCCAGCCGCCGGCCGCGCTTCCCCAGCCCACGCACACGTTCCGGTCGACGGAGTCTGCCGTCCCCCCGAGATCGTTGGACATCGCCCTCGCGCACGCGGCCATGGCTGCGTCGCGGGTATCCTCGTCCGGTTCGTCCGGATCCAACAGGCATGCCGGAGGCTGCACCGGCGCGTCGGCGAGAGCGTGCGGACCGACGTTGCCGTCCACCCGGTCGAATATCCAGTAGGTGTACACCGGATCGCCTCCAAACAGCTCCTTCAGCTCTGCCGCACGCGAAGCCGGGAGCACGACGACGACCTCGGATTGGGCCACCGGCGGCGGCATGGGCGAGCCCTCCGGCAATGTCGGTGTCGACAGGTCGGCTGTGCCGCAATACACGAGCCCGAGAGGAAGCAGACATACCGTGGCCGCGGCACCCGCCGTACGAATCCAGCGGGGTGCCCGGCCGGTCGATTCGCGCTGGAGGAGCACTCGCAGCCTCCGTTCGAGAGCCGCGGGGTCGCGGGGGCTCGCCGCACCCGTCGCGAATGCCGGTGTGGGGCGCGCGGGCGGAGTCGACATGAGCTCGACCGCGCGAAGAAGCGACGTGGCGAAGGCGCGAGGGGTTGCACCGAGAGCCGTCACGCCCAGGGCGTCGCACGACGCTTCTTCGGCAGCCCTGAGTTCGCGGCGGGCCCACCATGCCATCGGATTCCACCAGAAGGCCGCGCAGGCCAGCCATTCAATCCAGCGCACCACGTGGTCTCGCCTGCGAACGTGAGCGAGCTCGTGCGCCAACACCGAGCGGAGCTCCTGCCGGTCCAGACCCACCACGAGAAACGAGGGAATGACCAGATGGATCCGACCGCCCGTCCAGCACACCATGGGCGATACGCGCGCGGTTGTGGTGTGCACCTCCGGCAGCCGCGACAGGCCGAGCCGGCCGCCGATTTCGGCGACCTGGCGAAGTAGCGGCGGCGGGGCGGGGCGTGGGGGGGGGGGCAGGCAAGCCCCGAAAGGCGGAGCGGGCCGCCGATTTCGGCGACCTGGCGAAGTAGCGGCGGCGGCGCGGGCCGTGAGGTGCGGATCAGCCAACGCCGAAAGCGCCATACGCGGGCCAGCGTCCACCCCAGCAGCAGGACGGTGCCGACAAGCCACGCCAGCGCGAATCCGGCCTTGCCGTACCCGGCAATCCAGGTGCCGAGGGACGTGCCGGGCGCGGCGAGTTCGTGAGCGGGGCGTTCCACCGGGGACAGCGCCTTCGGTTCCCCCGCGAGTGCCGCGCCGTCGCCGGTCACCGTAGCGGCTGAGGTCTGTCCCGGAAGCACCGGAATCGAGACCACCGCCGGAATCAGCAGGGTGACGAGCACCAGCAGCCAGAGCGAATAGGCGATGGCGGGGTGGGCAACGCGCCGCTGCACCACCCACGCCAGTCCGGCCAGCAGCGCGGAGATGACCAGCTTGCTCGCTCCGATCTGAATCAGAATGTCGAACATGCTACTCCTCCAGGATTCGCCGAAGTTTGTCGATCTCGGCGAGAGGGAGCCTGTTGTCTTCTACCAGGCGGGTGATCATCGGCACCAGGGAGCCCTGGGTGAGCCGGTTTGCGAGGGATTCCAGCTGCTCGCTGGCGTACTCCTCGCGGCTGACCGCGGGCGAGAAGATGCTCACGCCCAGGTCGCGGTCGCGGACCACGAGGCCCTTGGCCCCGAGCCGCTGCAGGAGTCGTTGCACGGTGCCGTGCTGCGGCCTGGCGACATCGGGGTAGAGTTGCTCGAGGATCTGACGGGCGGTGAGACGGCCCTTTTTCCACAGCAGCTCCATTACCGAGAGTTCGGCGTTGGGCAGCGATTGAATGGTCATGGCAGGCATCTTTCGGCAGAGCCCCGGGGGTGATGACACGACAACATGTCGTAACATTAAGACACGATGTCGTAGATGTCAAGCCGGGGGGGTGCGAACGTCGTTGTGGCGGCTATATCTTTCCGCATGCTGATCAACTGCGACATGGGGGAGAGCTACGGGCCCTGGGAGAAGGGGGCCGACGAAGCTGTGATGCCGCTGATCGACTGGGCCAACATCGCGTGCGGAGGCCATGCGGGAGACCCGGACACGATGGCGCGCACGCTGTCGCTGGCGGCCGAGCACGGTGTACGGGCGGGCGCGCATCCCGGCTATCCCGACCGTCGCAACTTCGGGCGCCTGAGGCTGGACTGGCCACTCGATTCGCTCGTGCTCGAGGTGCAGGCGCAGATCGGAGCGCTTCAGGCCGTCGCGACCGCGCTGGGGACAGGCCTTCACCATGTGAAGCCGCACGGGGCACTGTACCTTGCCATGATGAATGACGACCGGCTGCTCAAGCGGCTGGCCGAAGGCGTTGCCGCCGTGGATCCGTCGCTCGCCTTCGTCGTGCAGGCAACGCCGGATCGCGAGCGGCACGCGGCGATGCTTGAGCACACGGGGCTGGTGCTGGCGTTCGAGGCCTTCGCCGACCGCGCCTACGCCGCCGACGGACGCCTCCAGTCGCGCTCGATCCAGGGGGCGGTCCTCGGCGATCACGACGCGGTCGCTGACCATGTGGCGCATCTCCTCGACGGTTTCGTGGAGACGCCCGAGGGAACGCTGCCGGTGCGGGCCGAGACGTTGTGCGTACACGGCGACAACCCTTCGGCGGTGGGGGTTCTGAGCCGCATCCGTGAGCTGGTGCCACGGCGCACGTGATCACCTTCCCGGGCCCAGTCAGCGCCCTGGTCACCCTGCCGGTGCCCGCCGACCGGGATGGGATCGCGCGCGTGCTCGGCCTCGAGCGCTTTGCACGTGACGCGCTGCCGGATGTGCGGGTGACGATTCCGGCGTACAACCGGCTGCTGATCGAAGGTTCGCCGCGCAGTTGGGACCCCGCGGACGTTGAGGCCCGGCTGGCAACCGCCGCCAGGGAGTGCGCTCTGAAGGTGCCCGAGATCGAGACGGGCGATCCCGTTTCGCTGCCCGTTTGCTACGATCCCGAACTGGCACCGGACCTCGTGGATGTGTCAGCGAGCAAGGGTCTCGGCGTGGCGGAGGTCGCACGGCTCCACAGCCGCACTGTGTACGTTGTGCTGGCGACGGGGTTTGCGCCGGGGTTCGCATACCTGGGCGACCTGGACGCGCGGATTGCCATGCCTCGCCTGGCCACGCCCCGCCGACGGGTCGAGGTGGGCTCGGTCGGGATCGCGGACCGGCGCACCGGCATCTATCCGGCGGCGGGCCCGGGTGGGTGGCGACTCATCGGCCGCGTCCCTCCGGCGTTTTTCGCGGATCCCACGGAGCGGATCTCCCGCTTCCGCCCGGGCGGCACGGTCAAGCTTCGCATGATCGGTCGTGACGCGTACGAGGCGGAATGCGGATGAGCCCGCACGGCGTCGTGGATCGGCCCGGGCCGTTCTGCACGATCCAGGATCTGGGGAGACGCACCGGCCGCCGTGCCGGCCTCGCTCCCGGGGGCGCAATGGATCAGCGGGCGTTTCTCTGGGCCAACCGGCTTCTCGGAAACGACCCGGCGGCGGCGGCGCTCGAGATCACCCTGGGCGGCTTCGCCCTGCGCTTCGCGGTTGCAACCGTTGTCGCGCTGACGGGGGCGGGCTGCGCCGCCACGCTCGACGGCGTCGAGGTGGGGGCGTGGCGCACCTTGCGTGTGCGGCCGGGCCAGATCCTCCGCCTCGGATACGGCGCGACAGGCATGCGCACCTACCTCGCCTTCCCCGGCGGGCTGGACGTCACAACGGCGTTCGGCTCGGCGTCGGCCGTCGTGCGAGACGGTCTGCCCGGGTTGCTCGGCCGATGCATCCGTCCGGGCGAGCCGCTGCGCTGGCACGCACCCGGCCACTGGTGCCCGGTGCGGCGTCTGCCCGACGAACTGGTTCCACCGGACACGGATTCGCTGATGGTGCCGCTGGTCGTCGGCTACGAGTGGGCCGAGTTCTCGAGCGCCGACCGGACCAGGGTGTTCGACGCGACATGGACGCTGGACCCCGCGAGCGACCGCACCGCGAGCCGCCTGGCTGGTCCCGCCCTGTCCACGGGTCCGCGCGTCCTCGACTCGACACCCCTCGTGGACGGCACAATGCAGGTCACCGGCGATGGCCTCCCGCTGGTGTTCATGCGGGACCGTCCGACGATCGGCGGGTACGCGAAGCTCGGTTCCGTCGATCCGATTGCGCTCGACTCGCTCGCGCAAGCCCGGCCGGGCACACCCGTCCGCTTCGTCCACGCCCAGCCCGATTCGCTCCGCGAGGCACTCGCCCGCCGGGAGTCGTTCTTCGAGATCCGTGGCGAGCGGTAGCGGTGCCCGGGCGGGGCAGGCCGTGCCCGCGAGTTGCAGCCGGGCCTGTATGACCTGCTCCCGCCTTGCCCCGCCGCCCCCCTTTCCGCACCTTATTTCGGCCCTGGAAGCGGTGCTCCCCGCCCGATGGCTGCATTCCGTTGCCCCTCTTCCTCGGCACCAACCAGCAAAGCCCACCCGTGTAGTTGAAGGGAGCCGGTCCGAAATGACCACCGCAAGCTGGATCACCATGATCGTGATCATGGCGTTCGTGTGGGGAGGCCTGACCATGGCCCTCCGCACCGCGGTCAAGAAGGAATCCGCGAAGAGCGCCGACTGACTGCTGATCGACCTTGCCTAAACGCACCGACATCGACTCGATCCTGATTCTGGGGTCGGGTCCCATCGTAATCGGCCAAGCCTGCGAATTCGACTATTCCGGCACACAGGCGGTGCGTGCACTGAAGGAGGAGGGCTACAGGGTCGTCCTGGTCAACTCCAATCCGGCGACCATCATGACCGACCCGGACCTGGCGGACCGGACCTACATCGAGCCGCTGACTCCCGAGTGGGTCGCGCGTGTCATCGAACGCGAAAAGCCGGACGCACTCCTCCCCACCATGGGGGGGCAGACCGCGCTGAACATCGCCATGGACCTGCACCGGCAGGGGGTGCTGGCGGAGCACGGCGTCGAGCTGATCGGGGCCGACGAGCGCTCGATCAAGATGGCCGAGAACCGCGAGGAATTCACCGCCGCGATGGACCGGATCGGGCTGGCCGTGCCCCACGGGGGATTTGCGCGGTCCGTGGACGACGCCCTCGAGATCATCGAGGACACCCGCTACCCGGCCATCATACGGCCTTCCTTCACCCTGGGCGGCACGGGGGGCGGCACCGCCTACAACCTCGCCGAGTTCGAGGCTCAGGTGCGCAAGGGGCTCGACGCGAGCCCGATCGGCGAGGTGCTGATCGACCGATCCGTGATAGGCTGGAAGGAGTACGAACTCGAGGTCGTCCGCGACGGGCTCGACAACGTGATCATCGTTTGCTCGATCGAGAATTTCGACCCGATGGGGGTGCACACGGGGGACTCGATCACTGTTGCCCCGGCGCAGACGCTCTCCGACGTCGAGTACCAGCGCATGCGCGACGCCGCGATCGCGATCATCCGGGAAATCGGGGTCGAGGCGGGCGGGTGCAACATACAGTTTGCCGTGAATCCGAAAGACGGCGAGATGCTGGTGGTGGAGATGAACCCCCGGGTGTCCCGCTCGTCGGCACTGGCGTCCAAGGCGACCGGCTTCCCGATCGCGCGCGTGGGCGCAAAGCTGGCGGTCGGATATCACCTCTACGAACTGCCGAACGATATCACGAAGACCACGCCGGCCTCCTTCGAGCCCGCGCTCGACTACGTGGTGGTGAAATTCCCCAGGTTCGCCTTCGAGAAGTTCCCGGACGTGGACGATACGCTGGGCGTGCAGATGATGGCGGTGGGTGAGACGATGGCGATCGGGCGCACCTTCCGCTCGGCCTGGCAAAAGGGGCTGCGCGGGCTGGAGGTGGGGCGGATCGGCTGGGTCTCCGGCAGGATTCCGGGAGACGATGGACTCGAGTCCGACGATCCCCAGGCACTCCTGAGCGCGGTGCGCCGGCCGACCACATGGCGCAAATACCAGCTCAAGCGGGCCCTGGAGGCGGGGATCTCGACCGAACGGCTCCACCGGGCCACCGGGATCGACCCGTGGTTCCTCGACCAGTTGGAGCAGATCATCGAGATGGAGCGCTGGTTCGCTTCCCTGCCGTCCCTCGATGCGGCCTCGGTGCGTCGCATGAAGCGCGAGGGGTTCGCCGACGCGCAGCTCGCGGCCCTGCGCGGGGTGGACGAGGCCGCCATACGGTCGCAGCGCTGGCAATGGGGGATCCGGCCGACGTACAACGTGGTCGACACCTGCGCCGGGGAGTTCCCCGCGGCGACGCCCTACTACTACTCATCCTACGAATCGGAAGACGAGTCCAACCCCTCGGACAGGCGCAAGATCGTCATTCTGGGCAGCGGACCGAACCGCATCGGGCAGGGAATCGAATTCGACTACTGCTGTGTGCAGGCGGTGCTGGCACTCAAGGAGATCGGGTTCGAGACCATCATGGTCAACTCCAACCCGGAGACGGTGTCGACCGATTTCGACGTGAGCGACAAGCTGTACTTCGAACCGCTGACGCTGGAAGACGTGGTCGAGATCGTGGAGCGGGAGCGGCCCGTGGGGGTGATCGTGCAGCTCGGCGGGCAGACGCCGCTGAATCTGGCCGACGCGCTGGAGGAGCTGGGGGTGCCGATTCTGGGGACTTCGGTCGACGCGATCGACCGTGCCGAGGACAGGCGCCGTTTCGAGGAGGTGTGCCGCCGGATCGGGGCGCGGGTGCCGGCGAACGGGACCGCGCTCAGCGAGGACGAGGCGCTCGTGATTGCGCGAGAGATCGGCTTCCCGGTGCTGGTGCGGCCGTCGTACGTGCTGGGCGGCCGCGCCATGGAGATCGTCTACGACGGGGAGTCGCTGAAGGGGTATTTCGCACGGGCCGTGAAGGCTTCGCCGGACCACCCGGTGTTGATCGACCGCTTTCTCGAGGACGCCTTCGAGGCGGACGTGGACGCGCTGTCCGACGGGACGGACGTGGTGATCGGCGGCATCATGCAGCACATCGAGGACGCAGGCGTGCACTCGGGCGACTCCGCGTGCGTGCTGCCACCGTACCTGCTCGGGCGCAGGGAACTGGACGAGATGCGCCGCCTGACGAGGAGTTTCGCGCTGGAACTTGGCGTGGTCGGCCTTCTGAACGTGCAGTACGCCGTCAGGGACGGTCAGGTGTACGTGCTGGAGGTGAACCCGCGGGCTTCGCGGACGGTGCCGTTCGTGGGGAAGGCGACCGGCGTGCCGCTGGCGCGGCTGGCCGCGCGGCTGATGGCGGGGGAGAAGCTGGCCGACCTGGACGTGCCGTCCGAGCCGGAGGTAAACGGGGTCGCGGTCAAGGAGGCGGTCTTCCCCTTCAACCGCTTCGACGTGGACACCCTGCTGGGCCCGGAGATGCGCTCGACCGGCGAGGCCATGGGGGTGGACGACTCGTTCGGCATGGCCTTCGCCAAGGCGCAGGTGTCGGCCGGCAACCGGCTGCCCGGCGAGAACGACACCCGCACGGTGATCGTCACCGTCAACGACGCGGACAAGCCCACCGTCACGCCCCTGGTGCGGCGGCTGGCCGACCTCGGCTTCACGATCCTCGCGACCGACGGTACGCGCCACCACTTCAACCAGCTCGGGATCGCGTGCGAACGCATCTACAAGGTCGGCGAGGGCCGTCCCAACATCGTCGACCGGATCGTGAGCGGGCGCGTTGGGCTCCTCATCAACACGCCGCTGGGGAAGCAGTCCCAGTACGACGACTACGCCATGCGCCGGGCCGCGATCACCTACGGCGTCCCGTACCTCACCACCATGTCGGCCACCAGCGCGGCGGTGGACGCGGTCACGGCGGAGAGGACCCGTCGCCCCGAGATCCTGAGCATCCAGGAGCGGATCGCGCGCACGTGACCGGCTTCCTCATGCACGGCGCGGCGGTGCTCCACGACACGGGCTGGGGCCACCCCGAGCATCAGGGCCGGCTACGCGCCGTCGCGTCGGCGCTGAAGAACGACCTGGTGGCCCTTCACGGCCATGTGGAACAGATCGCTCCCCCGCCGGCGTGCGAGGACGACCTGCTTCTCGTACACACCGAGGAGCACATTGCGGCGGTGCGGAGCGCGGTTCGGGACGCCGCGAAACGGGGGCGTCCGGTCGGGATCGACGCGGACACCCTGGTGTCGGGCGCCTCCTGGGAAGCCGCGCTGGGGACGGCCGGGGCGGGGCTGGAAGCCGTGCGATGCGTCGCGGAGGGCCGGCTGCAAAACGCGTTCGTGGCGGCGCGCCCTCCGGGGCACCATGCCACCCCGGACCGCGCGATGGGGTTCTGCCTCTTCAACAACATCGCCGTCGCGGCGCGGAGCCTCCGGGAACGCCACGGCGCCGAGCGTGTCCTGATCGTGGACTGGGACGTCCATCACGGGAACGGCACGCAGGACGCCTTCTACGGCGATCCCGCCGTGTTCTTCCTCTCGCTCCATCAGTACCCGCACTATCCCGGCACGGGAGCCGCGAACGAAACCGGGCGGGGAAGGGGGGAGGGGTTCACCCTGAACGTGCCCCTGCCGGCCCAGACGCCCCGCAGGGACTATCTGCGGGTCTACCGCATGGCCCTGGAGTCGGCGGTCTCGCGGTGCGCGCCCGACTTCATCCTCGTTTCTTCCGGCTTCGACGTTCTCGCGGGCGACCCTCTGGGCGGGCAGCTCCTCGAGCCGGGGGACCTGCACGAGATGACGCTCGGCGTGATGGACGCGGCGGAGCGCTGTTGCGATGGCAGGGTTGTGGTATTCTTGGAGGGTGGGTACGACCCGGAGCGTACCGGCGCGGGCTGCGTGTCCGTGGTCCGCGCGCTGGCAGGGATACCGAACACCGCTGGCAGGGATGGTGTCACCGATGACTGGACGTGACCGCGGCCGCTCCGCGCGGCGCGCCGCCGTGGCCGTGACACTCCTGGTGTTCGGCGCTCTCGCGGCGCCGGCTGACCGGTTGACGCCGCAGGAGCCGGCATCCGCGCTGCGGGAGCCGGCGTCCGCGGTGCAGGACTCCGCCTCTCTGCCGCGCGAGATCCACCCCGCGGCGCGGGAGGCCATCTCCAAGATCCGCTCTCCGTACTGTCCCGGGCTGATGCTCGAAGTGTGTCCTTCCCTGGAAGCCCAGTGGCTGCGGGACAGCATCCAGGCCGGCGCCCTTGAGGGCTTGAGCGCCGACAGCCTGCTCGAGATGGTGATCCTGGCCCACGGCGAGGAGTACCGCGCCTTCCCGAAGAACAGTGGTGCGGGGCTGCTGGCGTGGGTCATTCCGCCTTTGGCGCTGCTCCTTGGACTCGGATTGGTCCTGGTGGCGCTCAGGAAGCTCAGAGGACCCGTTGGGGAAGACGTTGAAGCGGGGGAGATGACGGAACGGGAGCGGGGCCTGCTGGACGCCGCCCTGGCAGAACTCGAAGAGATGGAGGACACTGCATCATGAAGGGGAGAACGGGCGCGTCGAGCGCGTTGCTGGCTACGGACGCAGGTGTGGCAAGGGTGCAGGCGGAACTGGCGAAGCGGGGCCTGGACGGGTGGCTGCTATACGATTTCAAGGACCGCAACCCGATCGGGCGCTCCCTCCTCGGACTGGAGTGGACGACCCGGCGCGGATTCGCGCTCATCCCTGCTTCAGGTCCGCCCCGCCTTCTGATCCACGCGATCGAGCACTCGTCCTGGCGCCATCTGGACTGGGAGAAGGAGAGCTATTCCAGCCGCCAGCGCATGGAGGCGGGGCTGCGCGACATGTTGGCGGGATGCCAACGGGTTGCCGCCGAGACATCGGCGCGGGGGGACGTGCCGTACCTGGACCTCATCCCGGCGGGCATGAGGGACGTGATCCTCGACACGGGTACCGAACTGCACACCTCGGGGGACCTCGTGTCGACCTTCTACGCGGTGTGGACCCCGGCGCAGCGCGAGGAGCACGGCCGCGCCTCGGAGCTGGTGAAGAGAGTGGCCCGGGACGCCTTCGACCGAGTGGCGCGCCATGTAGCCGAAGACCAGCACATCACCGAGGGCGCGCTCGCAACCTGGATCCGGCACGAACTGGCCCGGCGGGGCGCGCCCGTGCAGGCCGACTGCATCGTCGCGATCGGTCCCATGGCGGCCGACCCCCACTACGACCCTGGCGAGATAGGGCGGCCGATACGAGCCGGCGACCTGCTGCTCATCGACCTTTGGGGTGCCTTCCACGAAGACTCCGTGCCCGCGGACCAGACATGGATGGGCTTCCTCGGCCACGAGCTGCCCTCCCGGATCGGGGAGTTGTGGGAGACGGTCAAGGCCGCGCGGGACGGGGTCGTGGCATCGTTGCAGGAGCGGCACGCGCGCGGCGAGGTCATTCGCGGATTCGAAGGCGACGACGTCGCGCGCGGGATCATCACCGAAGCCGGGTACGGGGAGTACTTCATCCACCGCACCGGCCACTCGATCGACCGTGACATCCACGGACGGGGCCCCAACCTGGACAACCTCGAGACCCGGGATGACCGTGCGCTCGTGCCAGGAGTGGGGTTTTCGGTCGAACCGGGCATCTACATCCCGGACGACATCGGGATCCGCACCGAGCTGAACGTCTTCATGGGCCCGAACGGCCCCGAGGTGACCGTGGACAATCCTCAGCAGGAGGTCTTCCTTCTCCTGCAGGGCTGACCGGGACCGTTGCCCCAGGACACGCCGCGGGCTGCCATCATGCCGGCCGGCCGGACGTCCTTCGTAGAGGTGGCGCTTCCGGTGCCGGTGCATCGGGCGTTCACCTACCGGATCGAGGGCGAGGCGCCGGCTGCCGGCACGCGCGTCATGGTTCCGTTCAGGAACAAGAGGCTCGTCGGCTGGGTGTTGGGGCCCGGATCGGAGGTGCCGAGAGTGAGGGACGTTCTGTCCGTCCTCGACACCGAACCGTCGGTGGGAGCCGAACTGATGGCGCTGGCGCACTGGATTGCGGACTACTACGTGGCGCCGGAGGGCATCGTGCTCAAGACCATGTTGCCGGCGCGGATGGGGAGTCCCTCCGCGAGACAACCCGCTCCGAAGACGCGGCTCGTCGTTCGGCTCACCCGGTCCGTCGGCACCCTGGACGAACTGGACCGGATCTTCGGTCGCGCGAAACGGCAACGGGAGGCGTACGACCGGCTCCAGGGGTCGGGGGGAAGGCAACCTCTCGCCGCCCTGCTCGAGAGCGGTTTCAGCCGCGGCGTGGTGCGCGGGCTCGAGGACAAGCACGTCGCCCGCGTGACCAGGGAGGTCGTCGAGCGGGATCCCTTCCGGGACCAGTCCCTCGCCTCCGGGCCCGCGCTCACGCCGACCCCCGCCCAGCGCGCGGTGCTGCAGCGCATGGGAGGCGCCCTGGATCAGGGTGGCGGGACCTTTCTGCTGCACGGGGTCACCGGTTCCGGCAAGACGCTCGTCTACATCGAACTCATCGGGCAGGTGCTGGCCCGGGGAAGAGACGCGATCGTGCTCGTTCCCGAGATCGCTTTGACGCCGCAGACGGTTTCCCGCTTTCGCGAGGCGTTCGGAGACCTGGTCGCCGTTCTCCATTCCGGATTGTCGACGGGCGAACGCTTCGACGCGTGGAGGCAGCTCAGGTCAGGTGCCAGGCGGATCGCCGTGGGGGCCCGGTCGGCGGTGTTCGCGCCCGTCTCGTCACCCGGAGCGATCATCGTGGACGAGGAGCACGACGGCAGCTACAAGCAGTCGGAGACCCCACGGTACAGCGCGCGCGATGTGGCGGTGGTGCGGGCGGCTCGCGCGGGAGCCGTCTGTGTCCTGGGGTCCGCCACTCCTTCGCTCGAGAGCTGGGTCAACGCCCGGACGGGCAAGTACACGCTCCTGGAACTGCCTGATCGGGTCGGAGGAGGGGTTCTGCCGGAGGTCCGAGTGGTCGACCTCAGGTCCCGGCCCGGGACGGGGGGCCCGGCAGGGCGGTCCTCACCGCCCGCTTCGGCCGCGCGGGCACCGGCACGGTCTGGTTCGGCAGCCCCCCCGGCCTCACCGTCCGCGTCGGCCGCGCCCCCCGATCCCCCCCCGGGCGTGCTGTCCCCGCCCCTCGTCGACGCGCTGCGCCGCCGCCTCGAGCGGGGGGAGCAGACCATCCTGCTGCTTAACCGCCGAGGCTATGCCACGTTCCTGCTCTGCCACAGCTGCGGCGATGTAGGCGAATGCGTGCAGTGCTCGGTGGCCATGACTCTGCATCGGGGGCGAGGCCGCCTGATCTGTCACCACTGCGGCCACACCGAAGTCCCGCCGGAGCGCTGCTCCCGGTGCGGCGCGGCGGACCTGTCGTACGGGGGGCTGGGCACGGAGCAGGTCGAGCGAATTCTGCTCGAGACGCTTCCCGGTGCCCGCGTGGCCCGGATGGACATGGACACGACCCGGGGGAAGTGGTCGCACAGGGACATTCTGGGGCGCGTCCGGGCGGGAGAGGTGGACATCCTTCTCGGCACGCAGATGATCGCGAAGGGGCTCGACTTCCCCCGTGTCACCCTGGTCGGGGTCATCAACGCGGACATCGGGCTGCATCTCCCCGACTTTCGGAGCTGTGAGCGCACCTTCCAGCTCCTGGCTCAGGTTGCGGGGCGGGCGGGGCGGGGACACCTGCCGGGAGAGGTGGTGATTCAGACCTACGTTCCGGACCACTACGTCGTGCGTGCGGCCGTCGTCCACGATTACAAGGGGTTTGTGGAGCGCGAACTCAAAGCCAGGCGGGACCCTCTGTACCCGCCCCACCTTCGCATGGGGAGGATCCTGGTGAGCAGCCCCGTGCAGGAGGAGGCGCTGGCCGCGGCGGAGGCGCTGGGTGCGTGGCTGAGGAAGGGAGGCCGCCCGCCCCCCGAGGTGATGGGGCCGGCGCCGGCGCCGATCGAGAGGCTGCACGGGCGTTTCCGCTGGCATGTGCTGCTGCGGGGAAGTGTTTCTGACGTGGGTCGGACGCTGCATTCGGTCGCGGCCCGCTTTCGCGCCAGGGGCACGGATGTCCGCATTTCGCTGGACCGGGATCCGCTGCAGCTCATGTAGCGTTTGGCGGCACCGATACATTATCGTGTTGGATTGCCGCGGTAGTTGGGCCTTCACTCCCGGATCGCCAAGGAGATGCCAGGTGAGTTGCCTCGCCTTGAACGCATCGTTCGAGCCATTGATGATTGTCCCGTCCCGCCGAGCCATCAGGCTCGTGCTGGACCGGAAGGCGGAGATACTCGAGGAAGATGCCCACCGCGCGTTCCGCTCGGTGCGGTCACACTACCCCTTTCCGCTGGTCATCCGCCTCACGCGGTATGTGCAGGTCCCCAGGCGCTTCAGGAGGCAGGTGACGAACACCTTTCTCTTCGCCCGCGACGGCTACGCCTGCCAGTACTGCCGGCGGCACAAGAGGGAACTGCGCATCCGCGAATTCCTGACCCGCGACCACGTGCTCCCCATCTCGCGCGGCGGCGGCAACTCCTGGGACAATGTGGTGACCGCCTGCTCGACCTGTAACCATCGCAAGGGCAACCGGCTCCCGGCCGAGGCCGGGCTGCGCCTGTTGTCCCGGCCGATGGAGCCGAACCACGTTCAGCTCGTATGGGCCGTCCGCCGGGTCACGCCCGTGCAGGCCAAGTACATCCGCATGTTCTTCGGCGACGACGCCGTACCTCTCGCGCTGGCGGACGTGGAGTAGCGCCCCGTGACCAAAGAGAAAGCCGGTCCGCCGCGACCACCTGCCGTCCGGGCCGACGAGCACGCGGGAGCGTCCGCGCCGGAGACGCCCGGTTCGCGCGGCGGCGATCCCTCTCCCCCGCGTCCGGAACGCCCCGCCTCGGTGCGCGAGACGATGCTACCCGGCCGGCGGTATCAGCCGGTGTCTCGCCGGTCGAAGCGACGGACCGGACCGGCGCCGCGGCGCCGCGGCGCCGCCCCGCCGCCGGCACGCGGGATTTCTCCGTCGGCAGAGAGAGAGTTGGAGGTGCGCCGGGTGGAGGTCCGAGGCGAACTCTGGACCGTTCGCGTTCAGGGGTCAACCAATGTGGGTTCGGGGACCGATCGCGGTCCGCGGCTGCTCAGTGTCTGCGTAGAGGGGCCGCAGCAGCGTTCAGGCCCCGGGCGCACCGGCTACCTCCTGGCAAAATCGCTCGGGGACGTCGCCGAAGAGGCTCTCGTCGCCCTGGTGAAAGGAGCGAGCCTGGAGCCTGACGTTACGTCAGGGTCCCCCGGCCGGCACCGTCGAGCGGGGCGCCAGGGACGCTCCGGCCGCCGGGGCGCTGGACGAGTATCTTGATGCGAACCCTGTCGGTACCGGAATGCCTCACACCGGTCCGGGACGCTAACGATCGTGCGTGGCCACCTGTCCGACCACCAGTGAACGGCGCAACCGCTTCAACGGGGAAGCCGCGGCAGGTGTCTAGTCACAAGGAATGAAGGAACGCACCGATTCCGACCTCGTGGTCCTGGCGCGCTCCGGCGACAGCGACTCCTTCGGGGAATTGGTTCGCAGATATCAGAGGGCTGCGTACTCCGTGGCCCTTGCGGTCACCGGGAGGCATCAGGACGCGGAGGACGCGGTTCAGGAGTCTTTTCTGGTAGCGTTGCAGCGGATTGAGGACTGCCGGAATCCGGCCCGGTTCGCCGGATGGCTTCTGGCGATTGTGCGAAACCGCTCGCGGAACCTCATTCGGCGCGAGAGCCTGCGCCGCGGGGATGAGATTCCACCGAGCGCGAGTTCGTCGGGACCGGCGCCGGACAAGGCGGCGGACCTGTCGGCTCTGAGGAGTCGATTGAGAGAGGCATTGGGAACATTGAGCGAAACGCAGCGGGAAATCGTGCTTCTGCACGACCTGGAGGGATGGAAGCACGCCGAGATTTCGGAGCGCCTCGGCATGCCGTCCGGGACCATCCGGTCCCACCTCCATTTCGCGCGAAAAGCACTGCGGGTTGAGTTGTCCGGGTGGAAAGACCACGGAAGAGCTGAGTGAGATGAACACCGAACATGAAGACCGACTGACAGTCGTGAGCGTCATGGACCCGGCGCACGACAATCCCGGGTACTGGGACCGATTCCGCACCGGAATCATGGAGCGGGCCGTCTTCGAGTTGGCCAGGCGCCGCGAGATTGCCCGGGAATCCGTGGCGGCCGTCCTCTCGGGCTGGTCCCGAAGCCTGATTCCCGTGACGCTGGCTGCCGCGGCCATCGCCGCCATCCTGGTCGGGAGCGAGGCACGCAGCAGGGCCGCGTCCGGCCCGCCGCTGGCACTGGAAGACGTACTCGCGAGCGAGGTGCAAAACAACCCGTATCAGGCTCTCACCCGGAGTGAAGGACCCGCCAACCTGGTGGCATTCCTGGCCGTCGTCGAAGGGAACGTTCCGTGATGGCCGGCTTGGGCAAAGCCCGTGTTCTTTCGATCGCACTGCTCCTGCTGACCTTCGCCGCCGGGGTTCTCGCCGGCGTCGCATGGCGGGGAAACCGACCGGCCTCGCCTCCCGCCGAGGAGGAGTCCGCAGAGGAACAGTCTGACCGGGATGGGCGCCGCCTGGTCATTGACGAGGTGGGTCTTGAACCCGCCAAGCGCGCTGAGGTCGACGAGATCGTGCGACACTACCGGGCGACCATGCGGGCGCTCAACGACGAGTTCGACGCGGCGTTCGAGCCGAGGCGCCGGGGGCTCGTCCGCGCGACCCTGGATTCCATCAGGTCCATTCTATCGCCCGAGCAGCTCGCCACCTACGACTCGTTGCGGGCAAACCGGGTCCGAGGCCGCAACGAAAACTCCGATTCCGCGGGAGACCGCGATCGGGGCCGGTCGGACCGAAGACCCAATCGCTGATATCAAGAGAAGAGTGGTGATATTGTGAAACCAAGTGCAATCCAGGCGAGGACTGTCCGTCTCGCACTCCTGGCCCTGGTCGCGGCTACGCGTACCGTGGGTGCCCAGGACGCGGCGGACGCCATGTCCATGCCCGTCATGGCCCTGTCGGAGGCGCAGGAGCTTTCCCTCGTCCACAGTCCGCAGCTGGCGCAGACACAGGCAAGTCTGGCGAACGCCGGCAGTACGCGGCTTCGTGCCTGGGGATCGTTTCTGCCCAACTTGAGCGTGGGCTCGGGTGCATCCGTGCAGAGCCAGGACCGGTTCGACCCCAATACCCAAAGGGTGGTGACCGGAAGCAACGACTCGTACAACGCCTCCCTCAACGCCAGTTACCAGCTGTTCCAGGGGGGGAGGAAATTCTCGGAGCTCGGCCGCACCGAGTCGGGGATCCTGGAAGCGCAGGCGCGACTACAGAACCAGCGCTATGCCGTCCTGTTGCAGACCAGTACCCTGTTCATGAATGCACTTCGCCAGTTCGAACTGGTGGCGGTGGCCGAAGCAAGCGTGCAACGGGCCGAAGAGAGCCTGGAGATTACCCGCGTCCGGGTTCTTGTTGGAACGGGGACGCGTTCCGACAGCCTGCGGACCCGTCTGGAGTTGGCGAACGCACGGCAGTCCCTGCTGCAGGCGGAGAACCAGCTGCGTGCCGCCCGATACGCCCTGGGCCGGCAGGTGGGCGCCGACGGACCCGTGCTGCCTGCGTTGCCGGACAATCTGGATCCCGCGCCTCTGGCTCTGAGCGAAAGGGAACTCATCGCCCTCGCCGAATCCGTGTCGCCGGCGGTGCGTGCGGCGGAAGCGGCGTCGGCCGTTGCCCGGTCGCAGGTGGGTAGTGCGCGCAGCTCGTATCTGCCGTCGCTGAGCGTGTCGTCGGGATACACGTGGGCCAACCAGCAGCCCGCCTTCGACGGCGGAAATACGAGCTGGAGCCTCCGGGTTTCGGGGAGCTATCAGCTCTTTGACGGATTCCAGCGTGAGCAAAGCGTCGGCCAGGCGTCCGAGAGCCGGCGGGTGGCGCGCCTGACCGAGGAAGACGCGCGGCGCGGGGTCAGGCAGAGCGTCGACGCGGCACTGCGGACCATCGAGACCCAGGAGCAGGCGATCGCCATCGCCGAAGAGGCCGTGTTCGTCGCGGAAGAGGATCTTCGGCTGAACCGCGCGCGCTATGGCGCCCAGGCGGCCACCGTTCTGGATGTGATCACGAGTCAGGTGGCTCTGGACCAGGCCGAAGCAAATCTGGTGTCGGCACGGTATGACTATGCAGTGGCTAAAGCGGAACTCGAATCGATTGTCGGAAGGGAGTTGTAGATATGAATAACGGGTACTCGGGTGGTCAGGACTTCGGAAACGGCGCGAGTTCCAACGACGTCGTCATACACACCGCAGGGTTGAGCAAGTACTACATCCTCGGAGCGGAGACAGTGCGCGCCGTGCGCCGTGTGGACATGGAGGTTCGCCGCGGCGAGTTCGTGGCGATCATGGGTCCGTCGGGGAGCGGCAAGTCCACGTTCATGAACCTCATCGGTTGCCTGGACACGCCCACGGACGGGAGCTACTGGCTCAACGGTCGAGAGGTGTCGGAGCTCTCCGACGATCAGCTGGCGCGGGTTCGCAACCGGGACATCGGGTTCGTCTTCCAGACCTTCAACCTGCTTCCGCGCGCCAGTTCGCTTCATAACGTCGAGCTGCCACTGATCTACGCGGGGGTTTCCGCCAGGGAGCGGCGGAAGCGGGCGGAGGAGAAGCTGGAGCGGGTGGGGCTGGGAGATCGGATGAACCACAAGCCGCCGGAACTTTCGGGCGGACAGCGGCAGCGCGTGGCGATTGCCCGTGCGCTCGTCAACGATCCGGCGCTGCTGCTTGCCGACGAGCCGACCGGAAATCTGGATTCGCAGACGTCTCGGGAGATCGTCGAGATTCTTGTCCAGCTGAATCAAGCGGGCCAGACGATCATCCTGGTCACCCACGAGCCCGACATCGCCAGTGCGGCGTCCCGCCAGATCCATCTGAACGATGGCTTGGTCGAGCGGGATTTCATGAACGAAGGGATTGGAGTCTGATGCGATTCGCAAATGACCGACACGGCGTGCTCACGGTGCCATTGGCCGTAATGGCCGGTACGCTCGGAGCACTCTCCGGGTGCGCTCAGCCCGAGGAGGTGGAAGGTATCTCCATACAGACGGCTCCCGCCGAGTTGCGCGACCTCCGGATTACGGCCGAAGCCACCGGCGAGCTGGAGCCCGTGCTGCGCGTAGAGGTGAAATCCAAGGCGTCCGGCGAGATCCTCGAGCTCTTTGTCGACTCGGGCGACGAGGTCGAGCCGGGCACTCTGCTTGCGAGGGTCGATCCTCGCGACGTGGAGAATGCCTACGAGCAGGCGGAAGCCGATCTGGACGTGGCCAAGTCCCGGATGGAGATCGCCGGGGCCCAGCTGCAGCGGAACGCAGACCTCCTGGACTCGGAAGTCATCACCGCGCAGGAGTACGAAAGCAAGCAGCTGGAGTTCGCCAACGCGCAGGCCGCTCTGGTTCGGGCCACGACCAACCTGGAACTGGCCACGCTGCGACGCACCGACGTCACGATCCGCGCGCCCATGGCGGGCACGATCCTGGAGAAGCAGGTGGAGTTCGGGCAGGTCATCCAGTCGGCGACCCAGAACGTCTCCGGCGGCACCACGCTCTTCATCATGGCGAATCTGGACGACATGCGCGTCAGGACGCTGGTGGACGAGACCGACGTCGGCCAGTTGAACGCGGAGATGGCCGCTACGGTGCGCGTAGAGGCGTTCCCGGACCGGACCTTCACCGGCGAGATCGAAAAGATCGAGCCCCAGGCGGTAGTGGTGCAGAACGTCACGATGTTCCCGGTGATCGTGCTTCTTGACAATCGGGCCGGTCTCCTGAAGCCGGGGATGAACGCCGAGGTCGAAGTGCTGGTGAACGAGCGGACCCAGGCGCTGACCGTCCCGAACAATGCGGTGGTACAGCCTCAGGAGGTCGCTCCGGCCGCCGAGGTCCTGGGCCTTGATCCTCAGGTGGTCACCATCGACCGGGGAGTTTGGGGCGACCTCATGGCCCAGGCTGCTTCCCGCGCCGGCGTGACGATGGCTGCGGGCGGGGGCGGTGGGCTCATGGGCGGCGGTGGCCCGTCAGGGGTCGACATGTCGGCGATGGCCGACATCCGGGCCAGGATCGAGTCGGGGGAGATCACGCAGGACTCGGCCCGGGCACTCTTCGCGGCGATGCGTGAAGGCCAGCGTTCGGCCGACTCCGACGCGGACGCCGAAGAGCAGGCCGAAGATGGCGGCGAGGCGGTGGTGGCGGAGAACGGCCAGGAGGCTGCGGCCGGGGCCGCGGGTCGGCGTCCGAGGGGTGACGGGGTGGCCGGAGCGGATGGGCGCGGTGGGGCGGGGATGCGCGGGCGGGGAGGCGCTGGTGGCTTCGGCGGCGGCGTGATGGCCGCCATGGGTGGCGGCACCGGCGATCCCGCGTTCCAGGCCGCGGTGGTGTTCGTGGTGGACGAAGGCGGCAACATCGAGGCGCGTCCCGTGGTGATGGGCCTGAGCGACTGGGACTACGCCGAGATTCTGGCCGGACTGGAGCCGGGCGAACAGCTGGCCCTGATCGGCGCTGCCCAGCTTCAGGCGCGGCAGGATGAACGCATGCAGCGGATGATGGGACGCATGCGTCCCTTTGGCGGCTGAGATGTTCATCATCAGGGAAACCATCAGGGTGGCGCTCGGGTCGATTCGCGCCAACGCGCTCCGCTCCGGGCTCACGACGCTGGGTATCGTCATCGGCACGGGGGCCGTCATCACCATGGTCGCGCTGGGCGAAGGCGCGCAGCGGCAGGTGCAGCAACAGATCGAGAACATGGGGACGAACATCCTCACCGTCCGGCCCGGACAGGGGATGTTCCGGGGCGTGGCGAGCGGATCGCGGCGCCTGGAGGAGGACGACGCGCTCGCGCTTCGCGCCCAGATCGGCGACAGGTACGAGATCGCGCCCGAAATCGAGAGTCGCCTGCAGGTATCGTACCTGCGCTGGAACTCATCCAACTCCGTGGTGGGAACGTGGCCGTCCTTCTTCCCGCTCCAGAGCCATGAGTTGGCCTACGGTCGCTTCTTTGACGAGGGAGAGGTTCAGGGTCGCCGGCGCGTTGCGGTGCTGGGCTCGAATGTACCGGACGATCTGGGCACCCCCGCGGGGCTGCTCGTGGGCCGCGACATCCAGATTCGTGGCATCGGCTTCGAGGTGATCGGGGTGCTCAAGGAAAAGGGCGGCGCCATGTGGATGCAGCCCGACGACCAGATCTTCATCCCGCTGTCCACGGCCATGTACCGGGTAATGGGCGGGAGGGACCGGTTGCGGTCCATCTATGTGGCCGCGCCTTCCCCGGACGAGCTGGATCCGGCCTGGGCCGAAATCGATCAGGTTATCAGGCGGGAGCACCGTATCCTCCCCACCCAGGAGGCGGACTTCAGCATTCAGCAGTCGTCGGAAATGCTCGAAACCTTCAACGAGACCACGCAGACGTTCGCGATGCTCCTGGCGGGGATCGCCGGTGTGAGCCTGTTGGTGGGTGGAATCGGCATCATGAACATCATGCTCGTCAGCGTGACCGAGCGGACTCGCGAGATCGGAGTCCGGAAGGCGCTGGGGGCAACCCGGAAGACCATCCTCTTCCAGTTCCTCATCGAGGCGCTGGTTCTGTGCGTGCTGGGGGGTATCCTGGGCGTGTCCGCGGGATTCGGGAGCGCGCAGTTGATCACCCAGGTCTACGGATCGCAGACTGCGGTGGCTCCGGAGGCGGTCGCGGTTGCGTTGGGATTCTCGGCCGCGATCGGGTTGTTCTTCGGGATCTGGCCGGCTCGCCGCGCATCGATCCTGGATCCGATCGACGCCTTGCGGTACGAGTAGGGACTGCCGTTCAGCCGGAGGGCATGCCGAGGGCGTCCTATCGGCCCGGGTAGGACAACTTCACCTGATTCCTCTGCCGAATGATCGTAAGTTCAATCGGCATCATAACATCGGCTAGATCAACGCGAAGTTCCGTCACCGTTGCGACCTCTTTGTCACCCACCGAGACGATCACGTCCCCGGGACGGAGCCCGGACTTCTCGGCGGGCCCCCCGGGCACGACATCGGTGATCAAAACGCCTGCCCCCAGACCAAAGTAGCGTCCGAGATCCACGCCGAGATCGCGCACCAGGGCACCTCCGAGGACAACCGGGTTCCCCACGATGTTGGGCGTCAGCAAAAAGCGTGGCTGCATGGTGTAGACGGCGTCGATCGGTGTCGTGTCGGGGCCTCCTCCACCGGCTGCCGGAGGCTCGAACGTTTCCTCCAGGAGGCGCATCTCCTCTTCGGCGGCGCGAAACTGCTGCAGGGCCTCCTGGTACCTCTGCGCATTGTCCTGGACGATTCGCTCGAACGCGAGCAGGCGCTCCGAAGCGTCTGCCCAGTCGATGGCCACGGTCGCGCCGAATGTCACCTGCCATGCGACCGAGTCCATCCCGCCGGGACCGCGAACGACTACTTCGGATGCCCACGGAATGCTCGGCGGTTCGTCCCATCCGCCCCATGCCGCGTCGGCGACGGTCTGAATGAGGGAGTCGGCGTTGCGCGCGAGCCTGGCGCCCGTGCTGAAGTAGATGTCCAGCGACAGTGCGGGCTGGACGGACTGGGGGCGCTGGCCCGCGATGATCGTCACATCCCGTTCCGTCCCGCTGCGCAGGAGCTTGATGCGCAGCGTCTCGCCGGGCGCCACGCTCGACAGCGCGCGCATCCAGCCGTCATAGGATGCCAGGCGGACCCCGTTCACCTCGATCACCCGGTCCCCGGGATGGAGCCCCCCCGCATCCGCGGGGCCGCCACGGTACGTGTCCGTGACCACTATCGCGAAGCGCTCATCGGTGACTCCGGGGGCGCCAGATCCACTGATGTCGAAGCGGATGCCGATCCAGCCCGCCTCGGGAGGGGTTGGCACGGCCTCCTGACTCGGGAGTGGGGCCGGAAGGGCCAGTCCCAGGGCGCCCAGGAATGCGATCGAAGATAGTTTCATGGCCTCAATGCCAGTTGTCCCGGCCGATTTGGCGGAGGGTTTGCTGCCTCTCCCACATCGTATTCAGCAGAAACCCGTTGAGGAACTGATCTTCGGGGAACTCCGCCACGGTCGCCTGAGTGGTGGCGACAAGGGCTTCCAGCGCGGCCAGCCGCCTGGCGGGGTTGGTCGGTGTCCGGCGTACGTTCTGAGCGTCGAAGAGGCGCCGGTATTCGTTGAATGCCCAGGTCCACTCCTCTTCGGCCGCCAGCACCGCCGTGCGCGCCTCGTCCAGGCTTGCGAACGATGCGGGTTGTGCGGTGGCGGCAGCGTCGCCGGCCTCGCGACCCGGCGGGGGTTGCGATCCACGGCCGGCACCGGCGGACCAGCCAAACGCGGTACCGCCGGTAAACAGCACCAGGGCGGCGGCGACCTGCATCCACTTTCGCCACAACCCGGGCATTGCCGGCTCGCCACGTATCAGACCCGCCGACCGCAGCTTGTTCTCCAGGTCCCTCCAACCGTCCGGCGGAGGGAGGACCGCGGGAAGATCCTTCAGCGCGCGGGTCTGGGCCCGCAGGGCCTCCAACTCGCGTCGCAGATCCGGATCCGAGTCCAGGATCGCCTGTTCTTCCGGCGTCGGCTGCCGATCGACCAGCCGAGCCAACTGTTCAAGATTCAAATGCTCCATGCTTCGATTTCCTTGGGACGTGTTTCATATCCGCGCAGCATTTGCCGCATCTTCGCGCGCGCCTTGAAGAGCTGCGACTTCGAGGTGCCCGAAGTCACTCCCAGGGCGGTTCCGATCTCCTCGTGCGTATAGCCTTCCACATCGTGTAGAATCAAGACTTTTCTCATCCCCTCTGGAAGCTGGTCGAGTGCCTTTTCCAACTTCGTTTCCATCAGCACGTCACCGATCCGGGGAGCCACCGCGATGTAATCCGGAAGCGGCGACTCGCGCTTCTGTCGCGTCTTCGCCTTCCTGACTTCCTGAAGCGCCGAGTTGACCGCGATCCGGTGCAGCCACGTGGAGAAGCGGGCATCCCCGCGGAAGCTGGGGAGGGCCCGGATGGCCCGTATCCACGCTTCCTGGGCGTAGTCCTCCGCCAGATCGTCGTCCCCGGCAATGCGCCGCACCACCGCGTACACCCGTGGGGAGTATCGGTCGTACAGTGCTCGCACGGCCCGGCCGTCACCTTCGCATGCTCGGCGAATCAGATGCTCTTCGATGTCCCTGGATCCAGTTGCCATGCCGGACGCAACCACGGGGGCGCCGTCCGGGCGTGTCAGAACACCACGCCTGCTATTCGGTCGTGTCATGAGACGCGTGAGATCATAATACGGTTGCCCACCCGCCGCCGTCCGCGCCGGGGTCGCCCCCTTGCTTGTGTCGAGCGGTGACGGGGTTCCACCCGCGATACCGACGTGACAGCTTTACGGTGCCCGGCGGCCAGCGTGCCCACGCGGACGCACTTCCCACACTTCGATCCCGGACCCCATGCACTCCTCCGACAACACTCTTGCCGGTGCCGCGTTCCTGGAATGTACAGCAACCGGAGCCACATTCGAATCCGAGCAGCTGATCGGTCTCTCGCCGGCCGGAAAGCCGCTCTTCGCCCGCTACGACCTCGACGCGCTGCGCAAGCGGTTTACACCGGCGGCGGTGGCGCACCGTGCCCCGACACTGTGGCGCTACGAAGAGGTCCTTCCGGTGCGTGACCGAGCGTGCCAGGTCAGTCTGGGCGAAGGGTTGACGCCGTTGTTGGAATCGTCCCGTCTTGCCCGGGCCGTGGGCGTGAAGCGGCTGTGGATCAAGGACGAGGGCCAGAATCCGACGGGTTCCTTCAAGGACCGGGGGTTGTGCATGGCCGTGTCCCGCGCCTTCGAGCTGGGCGCGCGGGAGCTGGCGATTCCCTCCGCGGGGAACGCCGCCGGGTCGACCGCGGCTTACGGGGCTGCGGCGGGGCTTCCGGTCCACGTCGTGGTCCCCATGGACACTCCTGTTGCCATTCTCGCGGAGATACGGGCGCTGGGGGCGGATCTGCAGCTCCTCGACGGGCTGATCAGCGACTGCGGCAGGGTGGTGCGCCAGCGTTGCGACGAAGACGGGTGGTGGGATCTGTCCACCCTGAAGGAGCCGTACCGGGTAGAGGGGAAGAAGACGATGGGGTACGAACTCTTCGAGCAGCTGGGTGGACGGCTGCCTGACGCGATCGTCTACCCCACGGGGGGCGGCACCGGCCTGATCGGCATGTGGAAGGCGTTCGCCGAGATGGAGGAGCTGGGGTGGATCGGAGCCGAGCGGCCCAGGATGTTCTCCGTGCAGGCCACCGGCTGCGCTCCGATGGCGCGTGCCTGGCAGGAGGGCTGGGAGGAGGCGGGGATGTGGGAGGACGCCGCAACCTACGCGGCGGGGCTGAGGGTGCCGGGCGCAGTGGGCGACTTCCTCATCCTGCGCGCGCTGCGTGAATCGGGGGGAGGGGCGGTGGCGGTCACCGATCACGCCATGGAGGAGTGGGTCGGCACGATGGGAGCCGCGACCGGGATCTTCGGGGCTCCGGAGGGAGGGGCCACGGCGGCGGCCGTGCCCAGGCTGCGTGACATGGGACTCATCCAGAGAGAGGACGAGGTCGTGCTCTTCAACACGGGCAGCGGTCTCAAGTACGTGGGCATGGAGCCCGTCGGGACGGGAGTGCGCCGCGACGGCCCGCGTTAGCCCGGCTGCCAGCGGTAGCTGAGTTCGGGTAGCGGGATAAGGTTCGTGCGAGGCGGCCGCAGGTTTTCGGGGTCCGGACGTTTCACGGCCAGCGCCCGGTTCAGGAAAACCGTGAGGGCCGCGTTGTGGCGTGACGCCATGTCCCAGCCCACGCCCACAGGGAACCGCGCGATGAGGCCGAGGCCCGTGCCCGCTTCCGCGCGGGCCACCACCGCCCAAAGGCCCGCTCCAACGAAGGGCTCGACCGAGTAGGAGCCCGCATACTGCTTCGCGGTAACCGATACGCTGAGGTCCCGGAAGCCCCACGTTCCGAGTTGCACTTCGATCCCCTGGTGCGCCCACCTGTGTTCCACGACCAGGGCCGTCACGCTCCCTCCGCCGACGGTGATGCCGAATCGGTACTGCGCCGAGACGGAAGCCGCGGCCGCGGCCACGAATGCGAAGGCCAGGGTCAGTGTGCAGAGGCCGCGCAGCGCGGTCGCCGTTGCGGGGCGCGGAGGGGTGGGGGTGCAGGGCGGGGAAGGTGAGGTCATGATGCGGGAGTATACCCTTTCGGGATGGTGGATTCCAGCCGGGCCTCCTCCGTCCGTGTCTGTCGGCGGGTGTCCCTCGCGTGCGGGTTCTCCGGGCCAGCCGAGTCGTTAGCTTGCAGGGTGGGCTCTCGTCCCCCCCAGCCCGTTTCTGCCGCTGCTTGGTCATTCCCCTGCCTGTGCACACGCTGATTCGTACGATCGACCGCACTTCTTCCGCGCTCCCGTTGCAGGCGCCGGCCTCGATGCGCCACGCGATGTTCGTGGTGGCCGCCGTGGCCCCGTTGGCAGCGTGTGCGGCACCGGACAGCCCTGCCGGACTGACTCCCCCGCTCCCGTCCGCGACCTTGTCCATCCTTGCACCCGATTCGCTCCGTTCGCTGCGGTTGGGCGATGGTGTCCACTACCATTTTGCGTGGTCCGCAGAGGGACCATGGGCCATCCACCTGGTGTCGGCGGACCTCGGGCGCTGTGAGGTGGGCTTGCGCGTCGTGCCGGCTCTCGAGGGGGATGGTGTCACCCGCGCGCGCAGGTCGGTGACGGAAATGACGCCCTCCGCGACTGCGCGGGTCCTGGCGGGCGTCAACGGAGACTTCTTCGCGCCGGACGGGACCCCCGTGGGACCGGAGTTGACGCCGACCACGAGAAGGTCATCCCCCCGGCCGGCGTTCGCGTGGGGTCCGGGCCGGTTCCCTCGAATCGGTCCGGGCGCCGCAGTCGACATGTCTCAGGCGGGTCTGCACGTCGTGGGAGGATTTCCCGAACTGCTTGACGGCGGGCGAATGACGGGTGATCTGGGTGTCGCGGAACGGCCGGCGTTCGCGGCTGTGCGCCACCCCCGCACCGCCATCGGACTCGACTCCGAACAGGACAGGCTCTGGCTGGCCGTCGTGGACGGTCGTCAGGCGCCCCGGTCGGTCGGGATGTCGCTGCCCGAACTCGTGGATCTGTTCCTGTCGCTGGGCGCCGACGAGGCCCTGAACCTGGACGGCGGAGGCTCGTCCGCAATGACGCTGCGGGGACGGCTCGTCAGCCAGCCCTCAGACGCGGACGGAGAGCGGCGTGTGGGGAACAGCCTGTGGCTCGTTCGCGACGAGACCGCTTGTCAACGGGGTCGCTGACGCCGTTCCAGGAGTACCGAGAGCCCCACGTGTCCCCCCCGGCCGGGCCCGGGTTCGAAGTACCTTCCGCCGAACGCGTTGACCACCACGGACGATGCATACCGCGTGTTTGTGAGGTTGGTGACCGCTGCGAAGGGCGACAGCCGAAGTCTCCCCGCGCGGATCCCGGACGCTCCTGTGCGCAGTTCCACGAGGGTGTACGCGCCGGCGCTGGCGTCGTTGGCGTCGTTGACCGGGACTTCGCCGCGTTTTTCGAGGCGTACCTCGCCGAACCAGGCGCCGCGTCCGGCGCGCAGACCGGCTTCGACACGGTGCGGCGAAATACCCGGGATGCGGTTGTCGTCGAAGGAGTCGCCGCCGACGGAGAACTCGGTGAAACGGGCGTCGACGTAGCCGTAGGCCAGACGCGCGGTCAGAAGTGGCGACAGGACCATCCGCGCCGAGGCCTCGAAGCCCCGCACGCGGGACCGTCCGCTGTTGCGGTAGAACCTTCGTCCCGGGGCGGACGGCACCTCGAAGGGGACGAGCTGGTCGGACAGCTTCGAGGTGAAGGCTGCGAGGTCGTAGGTGGAGACCTCGCCCAGGGTGCCCCGGAGGCCACCTTCTACCGTCCAGCCGCGCTGGGGGTCCAGTCCGGGATTGAAGCCCCCGGCGCGGTCGGGCTGGTTGGCGAGTTCGGTGGTGGTCGGGGTCTCGAAGGACCGCGCGACGGAGGCGAACAGACCGTGTTCGCCCAGGTCGATGTGAACACCCAGGGATGGATTCAGGCCGCTCATCGTCCGGCTCCCGGAGTCGTCGGGGTTGCCGGCGGCGACGAAGCGGTCGTCGGTGCTGAAGTTGAAGTGGTCGAAGCGGAGAGCGCCCATGACGTCCACGCGTCCGGACAGGGGAATGCGCAGTTGGCCGAAGAGCGCCGCCGCCCGCACGCGCTCCTGCTGGTCCAGCGTTCGGTCCCCGGCTTCACCACCCTGGTTCGCGAAGTTCTCGCGGTCGTCGCTTTGCACCTCGCCTTCCACACCGAAATCCAGACGGCCCGCGCCGCCCGCCGTGTTCCACTCCCTGGCCAGGGCCGCGCGCAATCCCCCGCCGTTGCGGTCGAGGTCGATCACGCTGGTGGGGATCGGGTTGTCCAGCTCGCGCCTCACACCGTAGGCCGCGAAGTCGCCCTCGAGACCTCCGAGACCACCCCTCCAGCTGACCCCGGCCTGGCCTTGCCGGACCTTCTTGTGGGTGCGCCGGGCGACGTTGAAGCCCCATGCCTGATTGCTGCCCTCGTCGAAAAGGCTTGCAGGGAGGGACCCCGCGTTGAGGGCATCGAGGTCGAGACCGCTGAGCTGAATCGCCAGGGTGCCCCCGCCGACGACCGAGGTGATTCCGGCGTTGACTGTCGTGCGGTCCGCCATGCTGTACGGGTCTTCTCCCGACTCCGAGACGTTGTTCCTGAAGCCGTCGAAATGACCGCGGGCGACGCTGGCCCGAAAGCCGACGCTGCCGGCCGTGCCGGACCCTGTGGTCTGGAGGCGGAGGAGCCCGTTCGAACCGGACACCACCGTGGCTTCCTGCCGATACGGGCCGGCGTACGGGGGCGCGCTGCGGAACAGGAGCACGCCGCCGGCTCCGTTGCCGTAGATGGCCGCCGCCGGGCCGCGCAGCGCCTCCACCCGTCCCAGCGAACCGATGTCGAGATGATCGAGCGTTGTCTGGCCATCGGGGAGTGTGGCCGGGATGCCGTCGACCAGGATCTTGATCCCCCGGACGCCGAACTGGGAGCGGGCACCGAAGCCGCGAATGGAGATCCTCTCACCGACGGCGGGGTTGTATCGGTTCTGGACCCTGACCCCGGGGAGCGCGTGCAGCGCCTCTTCGATGGAAAACCCGGCGTTGCCTTCCACCAGTTCCCGCCCGGCGGTGACCGAAGCCGAAAAGGGAAGCCGGTCGAGCCGCACCGGTGAGCGCAGCACGGACACCACGAGGGGATCCAGTTCGACCGTGTCGGGGGGCTCCGTCTGGGCGTGCGCCGAAGCGGCGAGGCCTGGAAGCGCTGTCAGGGCCAGCCCTGCGAGCGCGGCGGAGGCCAAGGCTCCATGAACGCGGAAAGGGATCGAGGATTTGCTCACGCTGGTCGCCTGCTCGTCGAGGGAAGGTGCAGGGGAAGCTATCGGGTTCGTCTACTTCGGTTCAACCCGGAGGTTCAGCGTGGCAAAGCCCGAATCGGAGTCGATGAGAACTCTCTCCTCACGCCAGGAGATCAGGTCGGACAGGTGGTAGCCGACCTGCAGGGTGTTGGGATCGAGCTCCTGGTCGGGTTCGAGCACCGCCACGTCGAGTTCGGTGTCCACGGGCACCCAGCACGCACGGTAATACCCTGAGGCATTGGTCAACACTGCGACGCCCGAACGCCCCGCCCGCATCTCGGTGGTCACGACCCTGGTCTCGATCGACGAAATGTCGAAGGCGCGCGCCAGAACGCGTACCCTGGCCCCCGCCAGCGGGTTGCCTTCGCCATCCGTTACGCGTCCGATCAGGACTCCGTGGTTGCGAAGCACGCCGCCGCCCGGGATGGTCGCCTCCTCGCCGGGCTGCTCCTCATCCTGACACAGCCTGTCCAGGATCCGTCTCACGCGCGGGGCGGCGAAGTTGAGCTGGGCCGCGGTCTCGGCCCCCTCGGCGACCTCGACCTCGAAGGGCTCCGGGCGGTAGGAGTACCGTTCCATGTAGGGATGGCTGTACGTCACGGAGTACAGCCCGGGGTCGAGGTGCAACAGTTCGAACCGACCCTGCCGGTCGGTCGTGACCTCGATACCGGTGCCCTCCACGAATACGCGCGCCCCCGGCAGCGCCGCGCGCAGGCTGTCGAAGACGAACCCCGCGATGCGCCCGCCGACGTTCGTCTCGAGGACGGTTCCCTCGTTCCCGACAACCTTGAGGACATCGCCGCCCTGGACCGTCAGTCCCTCCAGAATCGTCATGATTCGCCCGTCCAGCGGGTTCAGTTTCGTAGTGCCGCGGGGCATGCGGATCCGCCACGAATCGACGATCCAGGTTCCGTTGGGAAGCCCCTGGAACTCCACCGTGCCACCGATGTCGGCGCCCAGGAGCGCATCGGGCAGGTTCAGGTTGCGATACTGGAAGTCCAGACGCTCCAGCTGGGAGCTTTCGGCGCCAAGCCAGAGAGTCCCGCCAATCTCGGCCAGCCTCCGCCCGGGCACGGGCTCGAACTCCAGGCCCACGAGCCCCGGGCCGTCCTCTCCGTCTTCCTTCAGCCGGAAACAGTGGGTGTCCAGAAAAGCGTCCGACAACAGGACGTCGGCGTCGGGAGCCCAGTATACCGACTCGCTCGCGGACAACTGGGCAAACCCGTTCTCGATCAGCTCCTCGGCCGGCCGGGAGACATATGGCGCCTGCCGGTACGATCGGTCGTAGCTCCTGTCTTCCGAGACGACCTGGCGGCCTTCACGCCCCAGTTGGCGCGTGATTCTCATCATCTCGTAACGGTAGTAGCCCCTCTCTTGCGTCCACGCCGCCGCGGCGAGGGCCTTGCGGGCTTCGTCCCAGACCCGGGTAACGGCCAGGCCGTCCTCGGGACGCACCCTGCAGCGGCGGTCTCCCTCCGCCGAAATCCCCTTCAGCGAGACCGCCTGCACCGCAGCGACCATCCGGAGGGACAGGGTGTCCCCGGCCGCGAGATCGAAGTAGTCGGAGAATGTGGTCGCGTAACCGATCCGGTCCGCCCGGAGTCGGTAGGCGCCGGGGATCGCCGTGCTCAGCTGGAAGAGGCCGCTGTCCCGGGAGAGCACGCGGGACAATTCGTTGCCGCTCCGGTCCACGAGGCTCACCATGGCTCCACCGATGCCGGCGTCGTCGACGGCGTCGACCAGCCGGCCCTGGACGACCTGTGAACTCGCTGGCCGGTGGATGCCCCCGCACAGGACGAACGCCGCGGCGAGACAGAGGGCAATCGGGCGGGGCGAGTGCGTCGGCATTGAAGACCTCCGGGCTTTGATGCTGGATGCAAGGTAATACGCCGGAACGCGCGCGGCATGTCTGGACGTGCCGGCGCCCCGCTGCCCGGTCGCCGGGGCTGCTGCGCCTGGGCTGGGACGCACCGCGCCTCTCCTTCGACTTGAGGCGAATCGCGGTGGCGCCTTACCTTGCCGTGCCTGCCCTATCCGCTTTGCGGGGATTTCCGAGCGCGGAGGGCGCGGATGGACGGACAAGGTGGATCGGAGTCAGGAATGGCGCCTCAACGAACACAACTCTTCGCAGTCGCATCCTCTTTGGCCCTGGCTGCCACGACGTGGACCTCCGGGGCCGCGAGTGCCCAGGTCGCCGGATATTCCCCGGTGCACTATTACGACCTGGTCGGGGTGAGCGAGGTCGCCGTGGCTCCGGACGGCGCCCATGTGGCCTTCACCGTCACGACGATCGTTGAGGACGAGAACCGGCGCCACCGGGAGGTCTGGCTCCAACCGCTGGAAGAGGGCCGTGCGGACGGCAGCGCCTTCCCCGTCACCAGCCCGACCGAAGAGTCGAGTGGCCCGCGCTGGTCCCCGGACGGCTCCCTGCTGGCGTTCACTTCATCGCGGGGCGATGACCCCAACTCCGTGTGGTTCGTGCGGGTAAGGGGTCCGGGGGGCGAAGCATTCCACATCGAGGGTGTGGAGGGGTCTCCGGTGTGGTCTCCGGACGGGTCGCAGATCGTGTACGTGAAGGCCCCCGGGCAGGATGACGCCGACGCCGGGAGCGAGGGCGATGAAGTGCCCGGCCGCGAGGGCTGGATAGCGCCCGACGCGGTGTCGCGCACGCTCGACCCACGCCGGTTCGACGGGCGCGTCGTGACATCGATGCGCTACAAGCAGGACGGCAGGCTGGCCTTCCAGCCCCACTACCTGTCGCGCGAGAAGCGGCAGTTGATGCTCGTCGACGCCGGCGGAGGGACTGCCCGGCAGCTGACGGAGCTGGCCTTCGACGCGGGTACACCCGTGTGGTCCACGGACGGACGAGTGATCTTCTTCACCGGGGATGAACGCCAGGACGACGAGCTCGACACCGAGAACTCGGGCGACATCTGGGCCGTGGACGTGGAGGTGGGAACGATCCGCCGCCTTACGTCGAATCCGGGAACCGAGAGCGCGCCCGCCCTTTCGCCTGACGGACGCCGCATGGCGTACCTCTCGACCCCCGAGCGGGGCAGCCAGACGGATCTGCTGGTCGCCGAAATCGGATCGGACGGCAACCTGCGTGGAGGCTTCGTCAACCTCACCGCCGAATGGGATCTGCGTCCGGGGTCCCCCACCTGGTCCGCGGACGGGACCGGGGTCCTTTTTTCCGCCAGCGTGCGTGGTGACAGCCACCTTTTCCGGGCCGCGCCGGACGCGCCCGTGACGCAGGTGACCCGGGGTCCCCGCCGACTGTCGTCCTTCTCCTTTTCGGCCGCGGGCGACGTCATGGCCTTCACCGCCACGGACCCGGTAACGCCGCCGGAGCTCTACGTCGGGCCGGCGGACGGCTCGTCGGAGCAGAAGGCCACCCGTTTCAACGACGGTTGGCTTTCGGATGTGACCCTGATGCCGGCCGAGGAGTTGACCTGGACGGCCGAAGACGGGACCGAGGTCGAGGGATGGGTCGTCAAGCCTGTCGGATTCCGAACGGGCGGTTCCTACCCCATGGTGCTCAAGATCCACGGAGGGCCGCATTCCGCGTACGGGAACACCTTCTTCCCCACCTTCCACGTCCTCTCCGCGGCCGGGTTCTTCGTTCTCTACACCAACCCGCGCGGTTCCTCCGGCTACGGGCACGACTTCCAGTACGCGACCAGGGGCGCGTGGGGAATCGTGGACCGGGAGGACTATCTGGCCGGGGTCGACGCGGCCCTGGCGGCATACCCGGAGATCGACGCGAACCGAATGGGTGCGTCGGGGGGGAGCTATGGCGGCTTCATGACGAACTGGCTCACCGCGACCACGGACCGCTTCCACGCCGCCGTCACCTCGCGATCGATCACCAATTGGGAGAGCTGGTGGGGCACGTCCGACGCCCAGGGGCTCACCGAGTACGAATTCTACGGGCCCCCGTGGGAACAGCGGGACCTGTATCGGCGGCTCTCGCCCATCTCGTACGTCGAGAACGTGACGGCGCCGACGCTGATCATCCACAGCGAGAACGACTACCGTACCCCGATCGGCGATGGTGAACAGTGGTTCATGTCGCTCAGGAAGCTGGGTGTGCCGGTGGAGCTCGTGCGCTATCCGCGGTCGTCGCATGGCCTGTCGCGCAGCGGTGAACCGTGGCTGCTGGTGGATCGCCTGGAGCGGATTCGCAGTTGGTTCAGCCACTTCCTGATCGAGGATCCGCCTCGCCGGGCGACCGGGTCGGGAGTAGGCCGGAGGTGAGCATGACGGGCCGGGCGGGGGACGGGTCGTGGTGACCGGGGCCTGTCACCGGTGACGCAGCCGGCGTGCCCGCCGATTCCTCATGGTGAACGGCGCGACAAGGTTCTCTCGCGCCTCGCGGAAGGGTCGCTGATTCTGCCGGCGGCCCCGGTGCGCCACAAGAACGCCGATTCCGAGTATCGCTACCGTCCCGATTCGGAGTTGCTGTATGTAACGGGGTGGAGCGATCCGGGCTGCGTTGCGATCCTGCGGGGCTTTGCCGACGAGGATCGCTACGTGCTTTTCGTGCCTGAAAGGGACGCCGCTGCGGAACTCTGGACGGGGCCGCGCCGCGACCTGGAAGAGGTAAGGGCGGCGTTCGGTGCCGACCGGGTGTTCCCCGCCGGGGAGTTTGCCGAACGGGCCCCGGGCCTGCTTGCAGGCGGAGACCGCATCTGGTACCGGTTGGGGACGTCCCGGGTCTGCGATCGCGTGGTCCGCGAGGCGTTGCGATCCGGCCGCCGCACAAGGCCCCGCCGCGGCACGGGCCCGTGCCTGGTCGGGGATCCAGGGGCGGTGCTGGACGACCTGCGCCTCCGCAAGGACCAGGCGGAGATCGCCCGCATGCGCGAGGCCGCACGCATCTCGGTGGCGGCCTTTCGGGACGCCTTGAGGAGCGTGCGCGCCGGTGCCCGCGAATGGGAGGTCGAGGCGGCCCTGGACGGCGGTTTCCGCCGCCGGGGCGCGAACGGTCCCGCATTTGCCACGATCGTCGCCGCGGGGGCCAACGCGTGCACGCTGCACTATGCGGCCAACGACTCGCGCATCCGCGCCGGAGACCTGGTGCTTGTGGACGCCGGAGCCGAGTTCGACTTCTACGCCGCCGACATCTCGCGGACCGTGCCTGCTCCGGGGCCGCTGCCGGGTCACCGCCGGGAGGCCCACGAGGTGGTCCGCCGGGCTCACAGGGCGGCGTTGGCCGCGTGTGGACCGGGTCGGCAGCTTGCCGGTGTGCACGAGGCGGCGGTTCGCGCGATCGCCGGGGGGCTGGTCGAGCTGGGCGCGGTGCGGGGAACCGTCGACGAGGTGGTGGAAGAGAAGGCGTACCACCCCTTCTTCCCCCACAGCACCTCGCACTGGCTGGGCCTGGACACCCACGATGTGGGCGACTACAAGGGTGCCCACGGCTCGGTCGTGCTGGAGCCCGGGATGGTCTTCACCGTGGAACCGGGACTCTATTTTCCGTCCGGTGGCCGGTCCTGGGCCTCCGAGCTGGTCGGAACCGGCATCCGAATCGAGGACGTCGTGCTGATCACCGAGGCCGGGACCGAGGTTCTGACGGGTGGCTTGCCGACCGGGCTGGAAGCGCTGGCGGACATGGTCGGGGACGGATGACTCCGTCTGCAGCTTCCAGGGGAATCGCAGAGCGTCTGCGGGAGCCCGGACCGCTTGTCGCGGTCGAACTGAGGCCGCCGCGCCTCGGGCTGGATGCCGCTCGAAGCATGAGCGTATGGATCGACATGCACCATGCAGTCCAGCGTCTGGCCCGGCGAGGGACCTTCGTCCTCCTTACCGACGATGCCGCGGGGGACGAAGAGGAGGAGAGCCTGGCCCACCTGGCCGCGAACCTGGGCGGCAGCGCCGACCTTGGTGTGGTGATCCCCTTCCTGACGTGCAAGCACACTGTGGAGTACTGCCTCATGTTCGCGCGGCGTGCTGCCGAGCTGGGGGTGGCGGCGGTGGCGGTGGGGGGCGGGGGCAGGCGGCGGGGGTGGGGGGGGCGGCGGGGGGGGGGGGGGGGGGGAAGGGGGGGGGGGGGGGCGAGCGGTGCGTGCCTCACGGCAAGGACCTGAGGGGAATGTTGCGCGATGACACGCCTGGATTGGCGCTCGGGGGGTGGGCGAACCCGCACCGCGACCCGTTGGAACAGGCGCGCTTCATCGCCGACGAGGGGTTCAGCGCGGACTTCGTGCTTACCCAGATCGTATCGCATCACTCACTGGACCGTGTGGAGCGCTTCCAGCGCGAGTTGGCGCGCCTGGGCGTGACGCTCCCGGTCGTCTACGGGGTGTTCCAGTACCGGAGCGCGAATCCGCGGACGCTCGCGTACCTGGGCCGGTACTTTCCGGTCCCTGCCCGGGAGATTGCCGCGGAATTCGAAGCCGGGGCCGGGGCGGAAGAAATCTGTCGGCGCACGATACGCGGATTGCGAAGTATTGGCGCGGACAAGGTGTATGTGAGCAATTTGCCGACACGGAGCGTTGCGGGGAGCCTGGGGCGGGTGGAGGGCGTGGTGGGGGGTGCCGCGGGCGCTGCGGAACGCGCTCGGCGCGGAGGGGTCCCATGACAGGGTTGGCGCGAGCCTTGTCCGTCGAATCGCCGAAGGGGACAGAAGAATGCAACGCCGGGTATCACGCTCCTGGGGCACGGCCCTGCTCATCCTGGTGGCCACGTGCTCGGAAGCCCCCGAGCCCACTGCACCACCGGTCACGCCGGTCGATGCGGACCACCCCGACAGACAGACGCTCATTGCACTTTACAACGCGACGGGTGGACCGGGGTGGTGGGAAGACCGGAACTGGAATGGCGCCATGAGCATTGGGACCTGGCACGGCGTCGAGACCAATTCGGACGGGTTCGTCACGGAGTTGTCGTTGGCGGAAAACAACCTCACGGGAACACTGCCCGCTCAGCTCGGAGATCTCGTGCACCTGAAGCGGCTGGTCCTGGACAACAACGAACTGACGGGCCGGATACCGCCGGACCTTGGCGATCTGAGCGAGCTGACCATGCTCGATCTCTCCTGGAACGCTCTGGCGGGGTCGATTCCCTCCGAATTGGGGATGCTGGCGCGCCTGGACACGTTGGACCTGTTTTCCAACGAGCTGTCCGGCACGATCCCGCCGTCCCTCGCGGACCTGGGTGCGCTGCGGAGGTTTACCGTGGGATGGAACCAGCTGTCGGGTCCGATTCCAGGCGGGTTGGGGAACCTGGCCCACGTGACGTACATGAACTTCAGCCGCAACGAACTGACGGGCACGGTACCTCCGCAGCTCGGCAACCTCGGTGCGGTCGAAGTGCTTTCGGTCTCCCGGAACAACCTGACCGGCACGATCCCCGTCGAACTCGGCAATCTCTCCTCGGTGGAGGGTCTGTACCTCTACGACAATCAGCTGACCGGCGAGATTCCACCCGAACTGGGCCGGTTGTCGACACTCGAGACACTGTGGATCCACCAGAACGATCTCACCGGACCCATTCCGCAGGAGTTCGGCAACCTGGCCGCGCTGCAGGTTCTGCGCGCGTACGAGAATGATCTGAGCGGCGAGATCCCGTCCGGGTTGGCTGGACTGCCGCTGACGATACTGTGGCTCCACGACAACGCCCTGAGCGGTCGGCTCCCGGTCGAGACCGGAGAGATCGGCACTCTGGAACACCTCACGCTGCATGGGAATCCGGGCCTGAGCGGACTGCTCCCCCGGAGCCTTCTGGATCTCGAATACCTGTCGACGTTGACCTTCGCGGACACCGGCCTGTGCGAGCAGGTCGACGAGGAATTCCAGGAGTGGCTGCGGGGGGTGCGAAACACGGCGACGACGGAGTGCGATATCGGGCAGGTCGAAAGACTGGCCCTGGCCGAGTTTCATGCATTGACCGGCGGCACCTCGTGGGGGAACCGGGCCGTCTGGGTGACCGACGCGGCCGTCGGCGACTGGTACGGCGTCACCACCGAGAGCGGTCGGGTTGTTGAGCTGTCGCTTGCGGACAACGGCCTGGTGGGCCCTCTGCCACCGGAGCTTGCCAACCTCGCCGGATTGAAGGTGGTCGATCTCTCCGGCAACGACCTTTCCGGTGCGTTTCCAGCGGCTGTTGCCGGATTGTCGGAGTTGACCGAGTTGCGTGTGGGCGGGAACATGGGGCTCGAGGGTGCGCTGCCGTTTGCCATGCGGCGATTGGAACGGCTCCGTGTGCTGGCCTACGAGGGGACCGGCTTGTGCGCGTCGCCTTCCGCAAACTTTCAGGCATGGTTCGCCGCGATCACGGAAACCGCAGGGGCAATCTGCGACAACCCGGATCAGGTCACCGTGTCGCTGCCCATCGTCTACCTCACCCAGTCGGTCCAGACACCGTCGCGGCGCGTGCGCCTGGTGGCGAACCGGGACGCGCTGCTGAGGGCATTCGTCACCGCCGAGGAGCCGAGGGGATTCTTCGAGCCCGAAGTCGTCGCGGTCTTCACCGGGCCGGGAGGCGACGAGGCTCACCGCGTCGTGATGACGCGGGACGACAATCAGATCCCGGCCGAGGCGGAGGAGGGTGATCTGAAGCTGTCGTACAACGCGGTGATTCCCGCCGGGATTGTGGTCCCGGGTGCCAGGATGTTCGTCGAAGTCGACCCGGAGGGAACGCTTCCGCTCGCCGAGGGAAGCAGTACTCGATTCCCCGAAGAGGGCTCCGATTCCCTGAAGATCGTGGCGGTACCCCCGATGCAGCTGACGCTGGTCCCCGTGCTGGAGGCTGCGGAACCCGACACGACCGTTCTGGCATGGGTCCGCGGCATCTCCGCCGACAGTCCCCAATTGGCACTCCTGAGACACGCCTTCCCGTTCGCGGAGTTCAACCCGGGTGCACACGAAGCCTACTACACGTCGCTGGATCTCACGACCGAAGACGGCCAACACGGGCTGCTGAACGAACTTGAAGCGCTGCGGGCATCGGAAAACGGCACGGGCTACTACTACGGAGTCGCCGCCAGCGTGAACGGATCCGTGCGCGGATGGGGCCGACTGCCGGGATGGGTAGGCATGGGCCAGACAAGCCCGGTCACGTTGGCACACGAAGTCGGGCACAATCTGTCGCTTCGGCACGCGCCGTGCGGCGGACCGGAAAACGTCGAACCGGCCTACCCATATCGGGACGGCAGCATCGGCGTATGGGGATACGACTTCTTCGACGGATCTCCGATGTCTCCGGAGCGCAGCAAGGATCTCATGACCTATTGCCGGCCCAACGTATGGCTCAGCGACTTCTACTTCGAGCAGGTGATCGACCATCGGGCCGGATTGGCGAGGGACGTCGCGAGAGCGCGCGCGGCGGCCGGCCCGCCTTCCGACATGCTGGTGCTTCGGGGCGGGATGGTGGGGGGTGAGCTGCGGCTCGATCCGGTGTTTTCGATGCGCGCCCCGCCGCGACTTCCCGACGAGCCGGGACCCTATCGCATCCGGGGAAGCGGTTCCGATGGCAGGTCCCTGTTCTCCCTGGACTTCGCGCCCGGCGAGGACGGAAACGGCGGCAGCCACTTCTTCTTCATGATTCCCATCGAGGCCGGTTGGGCGGATGCGCTGGAGCGGATCACGCTGACGGGGCCGGAAGGCCTCGTGACCCTGAACACCGACGATCCGCGCCGGATTTCGGTCGTGACGGAACGCTCGACGGGGCGGATCCGGGCGCTTCTGCGGGATTGGGAGGGTGGGCTGCCAGCGGCGTTGGGCGGCGATCCCGACCTTGATGTGGTGACCACACGAGGCCCGGCGGAGGCGGCGCGCCTGCGAAGGTGACGGAGCGGTCAGGCGGCTCCCGGTGATCGCCATTGAACCTCTCTCGGGGAGCCCGCGCGGGGCGAAGCCGCGGCTCGCAGACGTCACGTTGACGATGTCCCTGTTCCAGCGGCAGGTGACTGGGTCGCCAGCTCCGCGACCAGCCCCGCGGCGGCCGCTCCACCCGGCTTCCCGAACGCCACGATGTCCAGCCCGGCGACCTCCCCGATCAACGCCGAGGCCGTCTCCCGCGCGATCGCCAGCCCCTCCGCGGCGGCGTAGGCGGTGCCCCGGGCCGCCGCCCGTCGCATCCGATCCAGCACCCGGTCGGGCACATGTACGCCCGGAACCTCGTGCTTCAGGAATTCGGCCTGGCGCAGCCCCGTCAGGGGCCGAATCGCCGCCACCACGGGGATGCCCGGGGCGTGGCCGTCCTCGCGACGGGGCGACTTCGGCGCGCCTCCCCCCAGCCCCGCTCCGGCCATGAACTCCCGCAGGTGGTCAGCGTCGAAGACCGGTCGCGTTACGGCGAAGTGGGCGCCCGCGTCCACCTTCCAGTGGAGGCGGCCAAGCTCCCTGTCGGGGTCCAGGGCCCCCTGATTGAGGCCAACGCCCACGATGAAAGCGGTGGGATCACCGATGTCGTTGCCCGAGGGATCCACCCCCGCGTTCAGCCCGGCAAGCACGTTCACGAGGCCGATCGAGTCTACATCGATGACCGACCGGTAGTCGGCGTAGGGTCCGGCGCCGGGCGGGTCGCCGGTCAGGACAAGGACGTTGTGGAGCCCCAGCGCCGCCGCTCCGAGCATGTCGCTGATCATGCCGAAGAGCGTCCGGTCCCGGCAGGTATAGTGGACCAGGGGCTCCACCGGGCACGATTCCGCGATCTTCGCGGCCGTGGCGAGCGCGCTCAACCGGGCGGAACCGCGCTCCTCATGGACACCGACCACGTCCGCGCCCGCCTCGGCGAGCGCGCGGCAGTCCTCCACCAGCTGCGCGGTCTCCCACCCCCTGGGCGGCAGAATCCTGACCGAGGTCAGCGAATCGCCCGCGGCCAGGCGGTCGCCCAGGCCGGAGCGCGATGCGATGCTGCGTGCCCGCTTGCGCGGGGACGACCCCGCGGCCTCGCGAATCACGCGCACGGACGCGGATCGGGGCTGGATCGAGGCCACGACGTCCCTGATGCGCCGGATGTGCTCGGGCGTGGTGCCGCAGCAGCCGCCCACGATCCGGGCGCCGGCGGCGATTGCGCGCCGGGCGTATTGCGCCATGTACTCCGGGCCCGTGACGTAGATCTTGCGGTCCCCGATGGCACGGGGCAGTCCGGCGTTGGGCATCGCCGCGAGCGGCAGCCGGGTGACCTCGGCCATCCTCTCAAGTCCGTCCAGGATGACCGCCGGCCCCACCGAGCAGTTGAGACCGACGGCATCGGCGCCCCACTCGTCGGCCGCGCGGGCGGCCTGTTCCACGGTCGCCCCGTATTGGGTAACGCAGTCCTCGCCGATCGTCACCAGCGCGATCACCGGGAGGTCGCACCGGTTCCGCACCGCGCGAAACGCCTGCTCCAGTTCGGCGAGGTCCGAAAACGTCTCGAGCACGAAGCCGTCGACTCCGCCGTCGAGCAGCCCGTCGACCTGACGGCCGTAGAAGTCACGTGCCTCCTTCCGCGATGTCGGGCCCAGGGGTTCGACGCGGATCCCCAGAGGACCGATCGCACCCGCCACCGAGGCACGCCCGGACGCCGCCCGGACCGCGATCTCGGCCGCCGACCGGTTCAGTTCCTCGGTGCGCCCCTCGAGGCCGTGCGACTGCAGCTTCACCGGGTTGGCCCCGAAGGTGTTGGTCTCGATAACCTCGGCGCCCGCCCGGACATACTGCTCGTGCACCTCCTGAACCAGCGCAGGATGCGTGGCGTTCAGTTCGTCGTAGCAGACGTTGAAGAACACGCCCCGGGCATACAGCATGGTGCCCATGGCGCCGTCCACGACGTGAACACGGCCGCCGGTGAGCATCCCGCGGAGGTCAGCCACGGCCGTTCTCCCCGGGCGCGGCTCCGGCGTCCCGGCTCCCGGCCTCGTCCTCCGCCAGGTTCGGGCCCAGCCAGCGCGCCGCCTCGGCCACGGTCATTCCGCTGCGCGCCGCGTAGTCCTCAAGCTGGTCCCGCCCGATTCGCCCGACGCCGAAGTAGAAGCTGTCCGGGTGCCCGATGTAGAGGCCCGAAACGGAGGCCGCCGGGAGCATCGCGCAGCTGTCGGTCAGCGACACGCTGATCGATTCGGCGCCCAGCAACTCGAACAATGTCCTTTTTCGGGAATGATCGGGGCACGCGGGATACCCCGGAGCCGGCCGAATCCCCCCGTATTCCTCGCCGATCAACTGCCTGTTCGTCAGAGATTCGCGAGGGGCGTACCCCCAGAACTCCTTGCGCACGCGTTCGTGCATCCGTTCCGCGAATGCCTCGGCGAGCCGGTCCGCGAGGGCCTTCAGGAGGATGCTGTGGTAGTCGTCTCCCCGGGCCTCGAAGTCGGCACAGAGTTCGGCCACGCCCTCTCCGGCGGTGACCACGAATGCGCCTGCGTAGTCGGCAACGCCTGAAGACACCGGTGCCACGAAATCGGCCAGACAGAGGTTGGGCCGGCCGCCGCCCTTGGCGAATTGCTGGCGCAAGCATGGGAAGACCGCGACGGGCGCGTCCCGGGACTCGTCGCGGTAGAGAACGATGTCATCGCCGTCGGCGTTGGCGGGGTAGAGGCCCACCAACCCCCGCGCAACGACCAGCCCGCGCCGCCGGATTCGCCGCAGCAGCGTCTGGGCGTCGGCGTACAGGCCTTGCGCTTCCGTCCCCGCCTGCTCGTCGGAGAGGATGTCGGGGAAGGCGCCCTTCAATTCCCAGGCGCGAAAGAAGGGTGTCCAATCGATCCGGGCGGCCAGTTCCGCCAGATCGTAGGAGACGGAGACAGGGGCGGACGGTGATGCGGAGGGACCGTGGCCGCTCGCGATGGAAGCGCGCGCGGTGCCGGCGGCGTCCGGATTGCCTGCGGGCCCCTGGCTGGGCGTGCGCGGCTGCACACCCGGGCCCGCCATGTCCCGGCTGGACGCGATGGCGGGAAAGACCCGTCTGCCGCTGAAGGTGGGCCGCACTGGCGCGTGCCTTCCCCAGTCCAGCTTCAGCCTGTTTGCGCGCGCGGCGTCAATGTCCAGCAGCGGAGCCCTCCGGCGCGCCCCTCCCCGGCGTCTGCGGATGCCCGCGTACTCCTCTCGCACGCTGGCAGCGTACGCCACTCGGCTTCTCGCGTCGCGCAGCTTGCCCGCCACCGCTGCGCAGCGGGAGGCGTCCAGAACATGGATCGTGGCGCCCGAATACCGCTCCTCGATCTTGACCGCGGTGTGGATCCGCGATGTGGTGGCGCCGCCGATCAGAAGCGGGATCTTCAACCCGGTGCGCTCCATCTCCGAGGCGACGTGGACCATCTGGTCGAGGCTCGGCGTGATCAGTCCCGAGAGGCCGATGATATGAGCGTCCACCTTCCGCGCCAGTTCGAGAATCTGTTCGGCCGGCACCATGACACCCATATCGAACACTTCGTAGTTGTTGCACTGCAGCACCACCCCCACGATGTTCTTGCCGATGTCGTGGACATCGCCCTTCACGGTGGCGAGGACGATCCTTCCGGCCGAGCGGTTTTCGTCGCCTTCGGGCTTCTCGGCCTGCAGGTAGGGCACCAGACAGGCGACGGCACGCTTCATCACGCGGGCACTCTTCACGACCTGCGGCAGGAACATCTTCCCGGAGCCGAAGAGGTCGCCGACCGTGTTCATCCCCGCCATCAGGGGTCCCTCGATGACGTGGAGTGCCCGCTCGGCCCCCGCGCGCGCCTCCTCCGTGTCCTCCTCGATGAAGTCGGTGATGCCGTGGACCAGGGCATGCCCGAGACGGGTCTCGACCGGCGCCTCGCGCCAGGTCAGGTCCTCGGTATCCCCCGCGGCGCTTGCCCCGTAGCTCGCTGCAAGTTCGGTCAGCCGCTCGGTGGCCCCGTCGTCGCGGTTGAAGAGCACATCCTCCACCGCTTTCAGCAGTTCGTCGGGAATCTCGTCGTAGACCGCGATCGCTCCCGCGTTCACGATCCCCATATCCATGCCCGCCCGCCCTGCGTGGTACAGAAACGCGGAGTGCATCGCCTCGCGCACTCCGTCGCTGCCCCGGAAGGAGAACGAGACGTTGCTGACCCCCCCGCTCACCAGGGCGTGGGGGAGCGTCTCCTTGACCCGGCGCACGGCGTCGATGAACGCGCGCGCGTACTCGTTGTGTTCCTCGATGCCCGTCGCGACGGCGAAGATGTTGGGGTCGAAGATGATGTCCTCGGGCGGGAAACCCTCTTTCCGGGAGAGGATGTCGAAGGCGCGGGTGCAGATCTCCACCTTGTGGTCCGCGGTGGCCGCCTGGCCGCTCTCGTCGAAGGCCATCACGACCACGGCCGCTCCGTAACGGCGCGCCAGCCGCGCCTTCTCGCAAAACGCGTCCTCCCCGTCCTTCAGGCTTATCGAATTGACCACCGCCTTGCCCTGCACGCACCTGAGCCCGGCCTCGATCACCTCCCACTTCGAGGAGTCGATCATGAAGGGCACGCGGGAGATTTCGGGTTCGGCGGCCATCAGGTTGAGGAACCTGACCATGGCCGCCTCGGCGTCGAGAAGCCCCTCGTCCATGTTGACGTCGATGATCTGGGCGCCGCCTCGCACCTGCTGCCGGGCCACCTCCAGCGCGGCCTCGTAGTCGCCGTCCAGAATCAGCCGTGCAAAGCGGCGGGAACCGGTCACGTTCGTGCGTTCGCCCACGTTCACAAAGAGGGACTCGGGGCCGATCGTCACGGGCTCCAACCCCGCCAGGCGGGTTCGCACGGGGGGAGCGGGACGCTGTCGCGGCCGAACGCCCGCCACCGCGTCCGCGATCGCCTCGATGTGTCCCGGAGTGCTGCCGCAACACCCCCCCGCGAGGTTGAGGAAGCCGGAGCGCGCAAAGTCGCCCATCGTGGCGGCCATCTCGTCGGGCGTGAGGTCGTAGCCGCCGAAGGCGTTCGGGAGTCCCGCGTTCGGGTGGCAGCTCACCCAGCACTCGCAGACGGTGGACAGCTCGTGCAGGTAGGGGCGCAGCTGGTCGGGGCCAAGCGCGCAGTTGAGCCCGAATGCGAGCGGGGCCGCGTGGCGGAGCGAGTTGTAGAACGCCTCCGGGGTCTGCCCGGTGAGGGTGCGGCCACTCTGATCGGTGATGGTCCCCGAGATCAAGAGGGGGAGGCGGATGCCCAGCGCGTCGAATGCCTCCAGGACGGCGAAGACCGCGGCCTTGGCGTTCAGGGTGTCGAAGATGGTCTCGACCATGAGCACGTCCACGCCGCCCTCGATCAGGGCGCGCGCCTGCTCTTCGTACGCCGCGCCAAGCTCGTCGAAGGTTACCTGCCGCGCTCCCGGGTCGTTCACGTCGGACGAGATCGACGCCGTGCGGTTCATCGGCCCCAGGATTCCGGCTACGTAGCGGGGCCGGTCCGGGGTGCGTGCCGTATACTCGTCGGCGGCCCGTCGCGCGATACGCGCCGCCGCGAGGTTGATCTCGCCGACGGAGTCCTCGACGCCGTAGTCCGACATGGGGAGCCGCGTGGAGCTGAACGTGTTCGTCTCGATGATGTCCGCGCCGGCACCGAGGTAGGCGCGGTGGATCTCGCCGATCACGTCGGGACGCGTGAGGCTCAGCAGGTCGTTGTTGCCGAGGAGAGGCTGGGAGTGGGCGCGAAAGCGGTCGCCGCGAAAGTCGGCCTCGACGAGCTCGTACTGCTGGATCATGGTCCCCATCGCGCCGTCGAGCACAAGGATGCGGTCGGCGAGGAGTTTCTCGATGGGGGGTCTGGTCACCTGGTGTCCCGCGCTTCCCGCCAATCCGCCCGTCGGGAAAGCCCGATCCCTGTCAGGACCGAACCCCTGCGGGGCCGATCCGGACCGGAGCCCTCCGGCGGGCGTGGCTTTTTAGCTGTTCCCTGGCCGCAATACGCCACAAATCGCCTTACACTCAGGCTCATCCGCCGGTAAACGGCGGAGGCCGTTGGAGTTGCAACGATAGCGGAAACGGCGGAGCGATTCCAGCGGAGCGGGCGAATGTCGGCGGCCGCGGGGGCGGGGCGATGAGCATATGAGCTGATGCCGATCAGGAGGTCGAGCCGCTCAGCCGTCCGCCCCCTCCCCGCCCCTTCGCCGCGTCACCCCGTCGACCGTCGTCGCGGCCGCCATGTGACCGATCACGTTGGTCGCGGAGCGGAAGACGTCCGGCACGCGGTCGATCCCCAGCAGGATGCCGAGCCCTGCGACCGGCACGCCCACGACGTCGAGCGCCGGGACCATCGACACGATGCTGGCGCTGGGCACCGGCGCGACCGTCATCGAGGCAAGGAAGATTGCCAGCACGGCTGCCGCAATCAGCGCCGCGTCCAGTGGGACCCCGTACATGGCGGCCAGAAAGACCAGCGACGCGCTCTGAAAAAGCGCGCTTCCCGGGCGGTTGATCGACGCCGCCAGCGGCAGGACCAGCGTGAAGTTGCTCTTCGACAGGCCCAGCGCCTCCGCCTCCTGCAGCATCATGGGCAGCGTCGCCACGGATGTCGTCGTGGTGAAGCCCACCGTGTACGAACCCACCGTTCCCCGGATGAACCGCCCCGGCCCCATCCCGCCCACGATCCGAACCAGGGGAAGCAGCACGAGAGCCTTCAGGATGAAGAGGCCCACGACAACGGCGACGATGAAGACGGCGAGGTTCTGCAGCATCGCAAGCCCCGTGCGCGCGACCACCGGTGCCGCGAGACCGAAGACTCCGACGGGCGCCGTCCACAGGATCCAGGTCATCAGCTTGATGAGGGCGTCCCCAAGCGTCTCGGCGAGGGATGTGAGCGACCGCCGCTTCTCCGCCGGCAGCGTCGTCGTGGCCGCGGCAAGGAGAACGACGAAGATGAGGAGGGGGAGGAGGGATCCGTCCGCGGCGACCTGGATCGGATTCCGGGGGACGAGGTTGACGAGGAAGTCGACCACTCCGGGTGCCGCCGTGTCCAGGTCCGCCACGGGCGTGGGCGGGGGCACCGGAGCCGTGAAGTTGAGGGCCAGTCCCATCACGCCCATCCCGATCAGGATCCCCGGCACCGTCGTAACCCAGAAGAAGCCCACCGCCAGACCCCCCAGCCGGCCGAGCTTGCGCAAGTTTCCGATCCGCGCCACGCCGACGAAGACGACGGCCGCCACCAGCGGGATCACGACCATCTGGATCGCGCGCAGGAAGACCTGGCCGAGCGGTTCGACAGCGTCGGCCGCCCACAGCAGCGACGGAGATCCGGTTGCGGAGGCGGTGACCCCGAGCCCAAGCCCGAGTGCCAACCCGATGAGAATGGCGCGCGTGTTCACGTCGCGCTCGTCGGCATTCCCGGGTGGGGCGCTTCCGCTGTGGGCCTTCCGAAACCGCTTCGGTTTGCCAACAGGACCGTCGCTATGGGGCCGGCTCCGCGACCCGCAGCTCCCAGTCCGTAGTGCAGGACCTGTAGATGAACGGGACTCCCCGGCAATCGGTTCGCTGCACGTAGTCGTCCTGTGTCTTCCCTTCGTCGGGCAGAAAGATCCTGGTGGAGGTCCTCGTTATCACGGCCGGAAACCGAACCATGCCGGTGAGGCCCAGGAACAGCAGAACCAGAGCGGCAGTCCCGACGCAGACCCGTTGCCGTCGGGTCCACTTCATATGCATCATGGTCTTCTCCGTTGACGCTGGTCAGGTCGCTTCACCTGACGAAAAGACCAACAATACACTGCAGCCGCAACCCTGCGGGATGGAGGGCATATCATGGTGCGCCCCCGGCGCTCGCGTCGTTACCCCGGTCTGCTGGCCGCTCTGTGGCTCATTGCCGCCGTCCCCGACAGCGCCGATGGCCAGGTGGTCCGTGGCAGACTCGTTGACGCTGCCGGAGGAAGCGGGATAGGCGGTGCGATGGTGAGTCTGGTGAACCGCAGTGGTCGCGGGATCGGACAGACACTCACCCGAAGCAGCGGCCTTTTCCAACTCCAGGCACCCGGTCCCGGCGAGTACCGTCTCAGGGCCGACCGGATCGGCTACGCCTCGACCCTCTCCGACTTCTTCGGCGTGGTCGCCACGGACACCATGACAATCGAGCTCGTAGCACGCATCGAGCCGGTCTCCCTGCAGGGAATCGAAGCGGAGGCGGGTCGTCAGTGCCGCGTGCGTCCGGACGAGGGTCTGGCCGTTGCTCGCGTGTGGGAGGAGGCCCGCAAAGCCCTCGCGGCTGCCGCGTGGACCCAGGAGCGGGGACTGTACCGTTACGAGATGCTCCGGATCAAGCGCCGGCTGGATGACAGGGGCCGCAGGGTAGAGCGGGAAGACCGCGACTACGTGCAGGTGTCAGCCCCGACGCCCTACGCTTCCCGTCCCGCGGATTCACTGCTGGCCGAGGGATTTGCGCGGTTGTCGGCCGAGGGCTCCGTGTTCTGGGGACCGGATGCCGGCGTGCTTCTCTCCGACTCGTTCCTGGACACGCACTGTTTTCGAATCCGGCCGGGTGAGCGCCAGCGCGGGGACCGGATCGGCCTGGAGTTTGAGCCGTTGCCCGATCGCGAGGTCGCGGAGATCACCGGCACGATGTGGCTGGACCCGGTCTCGGCGCAGTTGGAGCGGCTCGATTTCCGCTACGTCAACCTCGACGCTTCCTCGCGGCTCATGGAAGCCTCTCCCGGAGGCAGAGTGGAATTCAGGACGTTGCCCAACGGCACGTGGATCGTGCCCTCGTGGCACCTTCGCATGTTTCGTCCGGGTGAAGCCCTCGACCCCGTTACCGGTCGTCCCACAGTTGCCCTCTCGGCCATCATCATGGAACATGGCGAGGTGCTGCGGGTTCACGCCGGACAGGACATCGTCTTCGAGGGTGACCGTGGAGGCCGCATTGCCGGCACGGTTTTCGACACTCTGAACGTTGGGTTGCCGGGCGCCAGGGTGTTCCTCAACGGTGAGGGGGCCGAGGTGGTCACGGACGCCGACGGCGGATTCGAACTCACCCACCTTGGGCCGTGGACGTACACGGTCCACTACACGCATCCCTATCTGGAACAGCTTTGGTATCAGCCCGGACCGGTCGAGGTCGAGGTGGATCCGGCGCGTGCGAACCCTGTCCGGCTGGACTTCGAGGCGCCTTCGCTCAATGAGGTGCTCGACGACGTCTGCGACGGTGCTCGGCAGCCCGAGCCGACCCCGCTTGCGCGAGGCGGGATCGCCTCGTCTCCGGGCATTCTCACCGTGGCCGTGACCGATGCGGAGGGAACCCCCGCAGCGGATGCGACTGTTCTGATCATGACGGCCGCTCTCCGGGCGGGTGGCCCTGGGGACCGCCGCGCCAGGATCCGGGGAGAGACCAGCGCTTCGGGACTCTATCGAATATGCTGGTTGCCGGTGGATCTTCCGCTGGAGGTGGTGGTACTTAACCGCACCGAGAAGCTCGACCGCCGCGCATTTGAGGATGCACGCGAGCTGGCCGATCTCTTCCCCGGCAGAGTTCAGGAGATCACCATCGCTCGCGAAGCGCCGTACAGAACCCTCCTGCTGCGAATCGAGGCCGGATAGTGCGAGGCGTGCCGACCTTGATCCTGTTTGCCGCGAGTGCCCTCGTCGTCCAACAGGGCGGTGCGCAGGTCATCGACGGTGTCGTCGTCGACTCGGCTTCGCGAGTTCCGGTCGCCGGGGCGCTCGTGTCGCTGGTCGACAACGGCGGCCGCGACCTTCAGCGAGTGATGGTGGATGCCGACGGATCGTTTCGATTCATCGTCGCCGGATCGCCCGGAACCTACACCCTGCGGGCGGAACGTCTCGGGATGGCCACCGAAACGGTGGGAGGGCTCGATCCGGGGCCGGTCGACACGGTCACGGTTCGGATCGCGCTCCGGCACCGGCCAATCGCCCTGACTGGCATCGAAGCCTCGGGAGAAGGGCGGTGCGAGCTGCGGGCCGCGGTCGGCGACGCGACCCACCGCGTGTGGGAGGGGGCCCGCCAGGCGCTAATGGCGGTGGATGCCTCGGGTTCCGCCGGCCGGTATTCCTACGATCTCGAGAGACATGTTCGGGAGCTTGAACCGGGTTCCCTGAAGATCCGCACCGATTCGCGCACGCGTACCCGATCAATGAACCAGCGCCCGATCAGGAGCCATCCGGTGGAGTCCCTCATCTCGGGCGGCTGGGTTGTCGGCGACAGCGATGGCTATCGCTATTTTGCACCGGACGCGCACGCGCTGCTTTCCGACCCGTTCCTTGCCACTCACTGCCTGCGGCTTCGCGGCTACGACGAGGCGCGCCCCGGGCTGGTCGGCCTGGAGTTTCGCCCCATTCGCTCCCAACCGAATCGCACCGACATCGAGGGCGTCCTTTGGTTGTCGCGAGAGACCGGCGAACTGGAATGGCTCGATTTTGGCTACCGCGGCCTTCCGGGGATCGCGGGAGAACATCAAAGTGATCAGATCGGTGGCCGCGTGGAGTTCGTCGGCGTTCCCGACGGCGGCTGGATCGTCTCGAAGTGGCACATCCGGATGCCGCTGATGGCCGAAGAGCGCGACCGGTTCTCCGGTGGCTTGCGCGCGAGACTGGTTGGAATTGCAGAGGAAGGGGGGCGGGTGGTGCGGGCACTGCGAAGGGCTACCGGACAGGTGGCCTATGCCGAGCTGGGAGGGGCGGTGGTCGGGGAGGTAGCCGGAGGTGTCGCCGGGGACCTGGTCGCTGTCGTGGGCGTCGGCCTCGAGGCGGTGGTGGACGAGGGCGGAGGTTTTGCCATTGGCGGCCTCCCGGAGGGAAGCTATGGCCTTGCGCACGTTCGCCCTTCTCTCCTGGGGTTGGATCGCGAGTACGTCGGGGCCGAGGCCAGTGTTGTGGCCGGTGACACTGCGACGGTGCGTATCGAGGCCCCTTCGACGGACGAGGTGCTGGCCGCGGCGTGCCGGGTGCCCTCGTGGAACCCGGCAACGGGGGTGTTGCTGGGCGAAGTCGCCGATGAGGGCGGTCGCACGGTGGAGGGCATCGGGGTGGTAGCCGAGTGGGTTGTGGTGAGCGACATCGCCGCCAGACTGAGCGCGGAGGCCCGCAGGGAGGAGACCATGACCAGTCGGCTGGGCGAGTTCCGCATCTGCGGTGTGCCGGTGGATCATCGCACGATTGCCGTGACCGCCGGAACAGGAACCGAGAACGCGTCGCAAGAGGTGGTGCTGTCGCCGGAGGAGCCGGTTGGCAGGGTGTCGCTCACGCTCCGGAGGTAGCAGGCTCGAAGCGGTTTCGACAAGGCGCGTGGCCGCCACCCGATTCGGTGCCGTACCGTTCACAGGCGCCCAGGCTCGCCGGGGTTGCGATCCCGCTCTCCGCGTCGCAACGTCAACCTCCCAGCCTCAACCCCTACCGGAGGGATGGCATCATGGCGCGCGACCCGCGCACTCCCCGTCGGCCCTGTCTCGCGGCCCTTCCCGACTCCGCGATCGCCAGGTCGCTGCGCCGTCTTGCCGCGGTGGCCGCTGCCCTGGCCGCGCTGCCGATCCTGTCGCCGGCCCGGGACGCCAGCGCCCAGGACGCGGCCCGGCCGAGCCAGGTCACCATCGCGGGCACCGTCGTCGACGCGGTCACCGGACAGCCCATCAGCGGGGTGGTGGTGGAAGTGCGCGGAGTGGGGTTCCGGCTTCAGACCGACACCGATGGCGGGTTCACCCTGTCCCGGATTCCGGTCGGCGACTACCAGCTGGAGCTTACCCACCCGGGCTATCATCCCGTCGTCGGGGACTTCACGGTCATGCGCTCCGGGGAGTTTGTGACAACGATGGAGCCGGTGTTCACCGGGTCGGACGACCTTCTGACGGGGATCGTCGGCGTGGTCAGCGACGGCGCTGACGGGAGGCCGATCGGTGGCGTCACCGTCCGCTCCATCAACGCCCGCCGGGGAATGCTCACCGATCCCCGCGGCCGGTTCAGCCTGACGGAACTTTCCCCCGGGTTGCACGTCGCCGAATTCGTGCAGCTGGGGTACGTGAGCCGCCGGGACTCGATACAGGTGATGCCCGGACGCGTCACCAACGTGCGGGTGTCGCTCTCGGTCGATCCCGTGCAGATGGATCCGATCGAGGTCACCGTGGAACGACGAGAGATCGCGCTGCAGGAGGTGGGGTTCTATACGCGTGAGAACGAGGGGTTCGGCGACTTCATCGACCGCGAACAGATCGAGCAGCGGCCTCCCGGCCAGATGTCCGACCTGTTCACCACACTCCCGGGCGTGGATACGAGGCCCGACCCGGGGAACCCGTTCGAAAAGCATATCATGCTCCGCGGGGGCCGCAGCGAAAACTGCTTCCCCCGGGTCATCATGGACGGAGTGGTGGTGGGCCGGGGCGGGGACGAGCCCGCCATGCTGGACCGCCTGCTCGAACCCTCGGCGGTCGCGGGTGTGGAGGTGTACGTGAGCCAGTCGGGGGTGCCGGCCCAGTACATGGGCACCGGTGTTTCCTGCGGGTTGATCATTATCTGGACGCGGCGTTGATTGCCGTTTGAGTCTGCCCGGGCGTTCCCGGTGCGGAGTGCGAGAGGCCAGGAGAGCGGAGGGCAGTGACGATGAGGAGCATGCACGCGGTTTGCCGGGGTGGCGGCGAGTGGCGGTCCGCGTCCCGCGCTTCGGGGGCGCTGCGATGGGACTGGGTACGGTGGCGCCCGGGATTGGTGCGTCTCTGTTCCGTCGCGACCGCGGCGGCTGCGATGATCGCGTCGCCCCCCGGTTTCGCGGCGGTCGTGGGAATCCCGGCGGTCGCGTCGGCCCAGACGGCCGAGCAGAACGACAGCTCCGCCCAGGCGGCGCGGCGTGCGAACGGGCTCCCGCTCATCCCGGCCCGGACTCTCGATTTCACGACGAACGAAGGCACCTGGATCTCGCTCGACCTGTCTCCCGATGGGGAGACGATCCTCTTCGAACTGCTCGGGGATCTGTACACGTTGCCGGTGTCCGGGGGCAGCGCGACTCGCGTCACCAGTGGGCAGGGGTACGACATGCAGCCGCGCTTCTCGCCCGACGGTGGCGAAATCGTGTTCGTGAGCGACCGCGACGGTTCCGAAAACGTCTGGATCGCGAAGGCCGACGGCACGGATCCACGCCAGCTCACCGACACCGAGCGGGAGAACTACATGTCCCCGGTGTGGACGCCGGACGGCGAGTACGTCATGACGGGCAAGGGAACACAGCTCTGGCTCTACCACGAGGACGGGGGCTCGGGCGTGCAGGTCACGGGGCACCGGGAGGAGGGTGCTCCCGCGCCGCCCGCTCACCTGGGGGCCGCGTTCGGGTCCGATCCGCGCTATCTCTGGGTCAACGTGCGCGGCAACCTCGGGGGTGGCTTCCCGGCCGGGGACGCGGCCGCGGGCCTGGCCGACGTTGGCGCGTATTTCGGCCCCGACCACTTCGGCCCGAACCGCGGTCCCCGCAGTTCGGCCCGACAGGTCGGCCAGTTCCAGATCGCGATGATCGATCGCGAGACGGGGCGCACCTTCGTCCGCACCCACGAGCACGAGGGGGCATTCCGTCCCATGCCGAGTCCCGACGGCCGCTGGCTGGTGTACGCGACGCGGTACGATGCGCGTGAAGCCCTCAAGCTGCGCGACATCGCGAGCGGCGAAGAAAGCTGGCTCGTCATGGATGTGCAGCGGGACGAGTCGCAAGGCGGCGGCACGCGCGACCGGGATGTCTACCCGGGCTCCGCCTGGACGCCTGACTCGCAGGCTTTGATAACCAGCTACGGCGGCAGGATCATGCGCGTCGAGGTGCCCTCCGGCAACGCCACCGAGATCCCCTTCACGGCCCACATCCAACAAGAAGTGGGTCCGCGTGTCAAGTTCGACTATCCCGTCAACGATTCCACGCTCACGGTCTCGCAGATCCGCGGCGCGCGCCCGTCCCCCGACGGCAGCCACCTCGCATTCACCGCGCTGGATCGCCTCTGGATCGCTGCGCTTCCCGATCCGTCCGGGACGCAGACCGAGGGCTATCCGGTCATCCGCGATGCCCGCCGGCTGACCTCCTCCACCGACGTCGAGCACGGTCCGGCCTGGTCCCCGGACGGCCGCCATATCGCCTATGCCACCTGGAACGATTCGGCCGGCGGCGACATCTGGCGGGTCCGGGCCGACGGCAACCACGACCCGGAGCGTCTGACACCGGCGTCGGCATTCTTCGACCGGGTCGCCTACAACGGCGATGGATCGCGCATCCTGGCCGTGCGCGGCTCGAAGATGCACCGGATGCGCACGCTGGAGGACTTCGGACAGCACAGCCCCGCCGCGGAGCTGGAGTACGTGTGGCTGCCGGCGGAGGGTGGGGAGCCGGATCGGATAACCTGGGTCGGGCGGGGTACCACGCAGCAGGGCCGCAACGCCCCGCACCCCGGACCGGATCCGGACCGCGTGTACATCTGGGCGGGAACCGATGGCCTGCTGTCGATGCGCTATGACGGCACCGACGTTCGCACGGTCGTCAAGGTCACCGCGCCTGCCCGCCCCGGACCGGGAACGCCGGGGGCGCCGGACGAGGTGGTTCTCTCCCCCGACGGCAAGCGCGCGGTGGTACGTGCGAACCGCAACGTCTTCACGATTACGGTGCCCCCGGCGGGCGGCGAGGCCCCCACGGTGTCCGTCGCGGCGTCCTCGTCGATGCCCACGCGGCGGCTCACGCGCATCGGGGGCAACTTCGCGGGGTGGACGCCGGACGGTGCCGGCGCCTTCTACTCGATCGGGCGCAGCTTCTTCCTGTACGACGTCGCGCTTGGCGACTCCCTGGTCGCCGATTCGGTGGCGGCCGCCCGCGCCGAGGCGGAGACGGAGGAGTCGGGGGACGAAGCCGCGGACTCCGCCGACGTGATCGAGGAGGAGGCCGAGGGCGACGAGGACGAGGGCGGCCCCGTATACGAGGCCGCGCGGTTCGACATCGAGATCACGGTGCCGAAGGACAAGCCTCGCGGCACTGTGGTTCTGAGCGGTGCCCGCCTCATCACCATGCGCGGCGACGAGGTCATCCCCCGGGGCGACATCGTGGTGCGAGACAACCGCATCGCCGCGGTGGGGGCTACCGGGACCGTGGCGATACCCGGGGACGCGGAGGTGCGCGACATGTCCGGCAAGACGATCATGCCGGGCCTGGTGGATATCCACGCGCACACCTGGGTCGCGTGGGGCGTCCACCGAAGCCAGGTCTCCCAGTTTCTGGCGCAGCTCGCCTACGGAGTGACCACACAGCGCGACCCGCAGACGTCGGCAGAGGATATCGTGACCTACAGCGACCTCATGGAGACCGGCGAGCTGATCGGGCCCCGCCTCTACTCGACCGGCCCGGGCGTGTTCGGCGCCGATCGGATCTCCAGCCTCGACGACGCGCGCGACGTGCTGCGCCGCTACTCCGACCACTTCAACACGCTTACGATCAAGCAGTATCTGGCAGGCGACCGGAAGGTGCGGCAGTGGGTGATCATGGCCGCCCGCGAGCTGGGGCTCACGCCGACAACCGAGGGCGGCTCCAACTTCACCATGAACCTCACGCTGGCGCAGGACGGCTATGCGGGGCTGGAGCATTCGCTGCCCATCAGTCCGTTCTACCGGGATGTCGTCCAGCTGGGCGCATTCAGCGGGATGGTCTACACGCCCACGCTGATCGTCGCGTACGGCGGCCCGTCAGGCCGGCAGTACTACCTGACCCGCACGAACATGGACGAGGTCGAGCGGCTCCGCTTCTTCACCCCGCACGACGAACTCGACAAGTGGAAGACCACGACCTGGTTCCGGGACGACCAGTACCCGCACTTCCTGCACGCCGAGCAGATCGTGAAGTGGATGGATGCAGGGGGACAGGCGGGACTGGGCTCGCACGGGGAGGTGCAGGGGCTGGGCACGCACTGGGAGCTGTGGATGATGGCGTCGGGAGGCATGGACAACCACGACGCCCTGCGCATGGCCACGCTCATGAGCGCCGATGCGATCGGCCTCGCCGGCGACATCGGATCGCTGGAGGCGGGGAAGCTGGCCGACCTGCAGGTGCTCGGTTCCAATCCGCTGGACGACCTGGAAAACACTGTTGATATCGATTTCGTCATGAAAAACGGCCGGCTATACGACGCGGCGAATCTGACCGAGCTGTGGCCCCGTGAGCGGCCGCTGCCCACACAGTGGTGGTGGCGGGTGGAGCCGCCCGACGTGCGCGAGGAGCGCGGCCGCTGATGGCCGACGGGGGCGCGGTCGCCTTCACCCTGAAGCGGAGTTCCGATCTGTGGGACGCGGAGGGGGGTTATGAGTCCAAGACCGAGACTGCACACGGACTCCTGCGGCTGGAGTCGGACCGGCTGGTGATCCAGTGGCGCCTCGCGGTCGAGACGGAGGTATACGGCGCGACCTACGAGACCCGGGAAGAGATCGAACCGGTCCGCGAAATCGTGATCCTGCTCGACAGCGTTGCGGGGGCATTCGTGCCACCACCGCGATGGTGGCACTTCGGCCGACCGAAACTGGTCATCACGGCGTCGGATCTGCTGGCGTTCGAAGAGGTTGCGGGCCAACAGGGACTCAGGCTCAAGCATCCGGCCAAGCTCGTGCTGCGAATTCAGCGTGCGGACCGTCTGGCCGCGGAAGAGTTTGCCGCCGAGCTGGCGTTGGCGCTGGCCCGGCTCCCCGATGGGGACGCGGAGGGCCGAAGCATCCCCGCGAGCACGCTCGAACGAGACTCCGGGCCGCCCGTACGACTGCGCCCGGCCATGGAGCCCGAGTAGCACCCGTTCGCCCGCTACCGGCGCGGGGACCGGCTCCCGCCTGACCGGTCGGGGCCCTCCGCCACGCTGGGCGTGAGGGCCCCGACTTCGGTGGTCGGCTACCTCCGGCGAATCCCGGCTGCGGTGGTCCCCGGGTCCGACTCGGCGGGCCTCCTCCGCTCCAGCGTTCGCTCCTCGGGGTACACCTCGTCGAGCGTCATGCCGTCGTAGAGGCGTCCGTCCTTCATCACATACCGGATGTCGACCGAATTGCGGAGCTCGTCCAGCGGGTTGGAATTCAGGATGACGATGTCGGCGAACTTGTCCTTCTCGATGCTGCCGATCTGCTTGCCGAATCCGATCGCCTCGGCGCCCAGGATCGTGGCCGCCCGCAGCATGTCGTGATTCGACGCGCCGCCCGCGGCCATGGCCCACAGCTCCCAGTGGAAGCCCAGGCCCTGAATCTGTCCGTGGCTTCCAACGCCCATGCGGGCGTCGCCTTCGAGCATCTTCTTCACGAATTCGCCGTGGCGCGGGAAGACGTGCTCCTCTTTCAGGAACCAGCCCACCGGTCCGGGACTGCCCCCGGAACCCGAACCGCGCCGCCGCGTCCGCGCGTCAATGTTGGCTCCGGGGACGAACATGTTCAGCTTGGGGTCGTCGTGGGCGTTCTCGGTGGCGTAGAAGTAGTTCTCGCCGAAGGGGCCGCCGTACGAGACCAGCAGGGTGGGCGTGTTCGTCGTCTCCGATTCCTTGAAGAGTTCGACGACATCGGAGTACATCGGCGCGATGGGGATGTTGTGCTCGATCCCCGGGTATCCGTCGATCGCGTGGGTCATGTCGATCTTGTAGTCGAGCCCGCCCTCGGTGGTCGGCATCAGCTCGAGCTCGCGCGCGGCCTGGATGATCCACTGGCGCTGCTGGCGGTTCCCGCTCATGTACATCTTGAGCGTCTTGGTGTCGTAGTACTCTGCGTACCTCCTCAGGATGCTCTTCGCGTGATCCGCGTTTCGGATGTTCTCGCCGTTGAAGACGCCGGGCCCCGTCGAGTAGATCCGCGGACCGGTCATTCCGCCGGTCAGGACGCGGTCGGTGTAGCTGAGGATGTCCGTGAACGCGGTCTGCGGGTCGCGCGTGGTCGTGACCCCGTAGGACAGCGTTGCCAGGTACTGCCACACCTCCTGCGGATGGATCTCCGGGACCAGCCACATGGAATGGTAGTGGGTGTCGATGTAGCCCGGCACCAGCGTCTTGCCGGAGACGTCGATCACCTGTGCGCTGTCGGGTATCTCGACCGAATCGGCGATGCCGACTTCGACGATCCTGTTGTCCCTGACCAGCACCACCCCGTTGTCGATCACGTGCGGCGCTCCGGTGGTGTCGGACGGATTGTCCGCCATCGTGATGATGCGGCCGCCCCGGAGCGCCACCAGGCCGCGGGGGATGTCGCGCGGCAGCTCCACCTCGATCTTGCGCTCGTGCGCCTCATAGGCATCGGTCGTGTCGGCCAGGATCTCCTTGTCGCCGCCCCGGACCGCGCTGGCCTTTGCGGCCACCTCCTCCGCCGCCCCCCGGATCGAGTCGGCGCGCGCCATGAGCGAATCGGCGACGACCTGGACCGAGTCGGCCACGAGCCGCGTGATCTCGTCGTCGAGTTCCTCCGGGACCTCCTCGTCGGCGTTCTTCACGCTGTCCGCCTCGGCGCGCCTGTCCTTCAGCGTGTCCGAAATGGCCATGGCCCGCGCCCGGATCAGCGCCCGGGCGTGTGCGGTCTCCTCTTCCTCCGCCTCTTCGGCTTCCACGTGGTCGAGGTCGTAGGTGAACAGCACGTTGCCCATCGCCCAGTGCAGCGCCGAGCCGTCGGGTGACCACGCGGGGAACTCGCCGCCGACATCGGTGAGCTTCCGCACCGGAACCGGCGAGGCTCCCAGGTTGGTGAGCATGATGTTCGGGGGCGTGGCCCCGACCTCCGCCAGATCGACGATGTAGATGTCGTTGCCAAACTGGACGAAGGCGCGGTCGCCCCCGGGGGACAGGACGATGAGACCCGCGGGCTGCGGCAGTCCGGGCTCGGTCGGCGGCTCGGGGTCGGTCGGGTCGGGGCCCTTGCGCCACGGGTAGACCCGCCTCGGGAGGTATTCCCACTCGTTCGGGTGGGGGCTCGCGATTCCGGCGACGCCCTGGCGCCCGCGCACCACCAGGTGACGCTTGACGTCCGTGCCGTCCCAGCGGAAGGAGACCAATCCCTCGACCGGGCTGTAGGCGTAGATCCGGTCGGAATCGTCCGCGGCGAAGTGCGCGACGTCGCGTGCCCCGGTCGGCGAGATCACCGTCGCCTCCGCGGGTGCGGCGGCGGTTGCCGGGACCCAGACGAACTCGGCGCCCATGGGACCGAAGAAGATGTCCGACGCTTCCATCAGATCACGGGCCGCACCGCGCGACGCGACAATCCGCTCGCCGTTCGGGGACCAGGCCACGTTGTAGTACATGGCCGCGGTGCGGGTGAGTTGCGTGGGCGTGCCGCCCGAAGACGGCACGTTCATGATGTGGCCGCCGTTGGTGTCGTCCCACGTCACATAGGCGATCGAGGACCCGTCGGGCGACCACTGCGGGTGGAACTCGCCGACTTCCGCCTCGGTGAGGCGCGTTGCCTCTCCCTCGGGGAGATCCCGCACCCAGAGACGGTCGAACGCCGTGAATACGACGCGGTCGCCACCGGGTGACACGGCGGGGCTGCGGATCTGACGGGCGGTCACCATCGCGGTCGTGTCGATCTGGTAGTCGAACTTGACCGAAGGCCCGATGTTCAGCTCTACGTCGACCTCGAACGGAATCTCGGTGGCCTCGCTGCCGTCCATCGGGACGTTCCAGATCCTGCCGCCGTACGAGACGACGATCGCCGAACCGTCAGGGAGGAAGGCATAGCCCGGGTACACGTCGACGGGAGCGCGCGATTCCTGCTCGTCGCGCTGGACCGGATACGCCAGCCACTCCTCGTCACCCGTCGTCAGGTTGCGCTTCCGCAACCCGGTGTCTGCGTTGTAGCGCGACGCGTACACCAGCCAATTGCCGTCGGGCGAGATTGCGGGGCGCATCGCGGAGCCGTACCGGCTGGTCATGAGTGTGCTGGCGCCGGTCTCGCGGTCGTAGCGGTACACCTGGTAGCGGGGAAGACGGGCGTTGTACTCCCAATCCCCGAAGGACTGCGCATACCAGATGTGTCGTCCGTCGGGGCTGAAGGCGGCTCCTATGCGCTTGATGCCCCCGAACAGGGCCGCGAAGATCGGCGATGTGGAAGCACCGGGGATCGTGATCGGCGACGAGCGCTCCGCGTTGTACATGTACAGGTTGGCCGCGCCGCCCAGACCGCCCGAACGGCTGACGACGATGTATTCGCCGTCGGGCACCCACTCGGGCGACAGGAAGAGGTTGTTGTTGCCGCGAGATACCTGCGTCGTGTCCGTCTTGTCCAGACGCATCGTCCACAGGTTGTCGCCCCCGCTGCGGTCGGAGACGAACGCCACCGACTCGCCGTCGGGGCTGAAGCGCGGCTGCACCTCGAAGGCCATTCCGGTTAGCAGTGGAGACGCCTTGCCCCCGGTGATCGGCATCGTGTAGAGATCGCCGAGCAGATCGAAGACGATCGTCTGGCCATCAGGGCTGATGTCGAGCGAGATCCACGTGCCCTCCGTCGCCGTAAACTCGGCCGTTCGGGCGCTGCGGAGCGGGAGGGGATCCTGGCGCGGTCCGCCGGGTCTGGGCGGTTGCGCCGCGAGAGGGGCGACCACGAAGGCGATCGCGGCCAGGGCCAGCGCCGGTGCGGCGATACGGAAGGCCCTGCGGCCCGCCGGGTTCCGGATCCTGCCGTTCACGGGGCTCATTTGTCACCTCCCCGGATCCCGGCTCGCACATTGGGTGCGGTGTTTCGCCAGGGTTCGTCCGGTGCCGGTCGTTGCCTGGGCCACACCTCGTCAAGGGTGTCGCCATCGTAGATACGTCCGTTCATCATCACCTGGTGGACCGTGTTGGTGTTGCGGATGTTGTCGAGCGGGTCGGCGTCGAGGATGACCAGGTCGGCCAGCTTGCCGGGTTCGATGGACCCCAGGTCGCCGCCCAGCCCGATCGCCTCGGCGCCCATGATCGTTGCTGCGCGCAGCGCGTCGTGCTCATCCATGTCACCGCTCTGCAGTGCCCACAGCTCCCAGTGGTAGCCGAGTCCCTGCAACTGCCCGTGGCTGCCGACGCCGGTCTTGCCGCCGCCCTCCACCAGCCGGGCCAGCCAGGCGGAGTGCTTCGGGAACGCGTATTCGTCCTCCATGAACCATCCGCCGGGTCCCGGGCCGGTCGTTTGCAGTCGCCGCGCCTTGGTGTCCAGCTCCCGCTTGGGAGTGAAGTGGGTCAGCTTCTCGTCTCCGAAGACATCCTCACGGGTGTAGAAGTAGTTCTCGGCCCAGGGCCCCCCGTAGGACACGAGCAGCGTCGGTGAGTTCACCGTCCCGGAGGTCGCGAAGAGCTCCACGACATCGCCGTAGGCAGGGATGATCGGCATCGAGTGCTCGATGCCCGGATAGCCGTCGATCGCGTGGGTCATGTTGAGCCGGTAGTCCAGCCCGCCTTCGGTGGTGGGCATGAGGCCCAGCTCGCGCGCCGCCATGATCAGCCACTGGCGCTGCCGGCGGTTGCCGGACATGTACATCTTGAAGGTCTTGGTGTCGTAGTAGCGGCTGTACTTGCTGAGCACTTCCACGGCGTGCTCGTAGCTCCTGATGAAGTCCTGGCTGAACACGCCCGGGCCGGTCGAGTAGACCCGCGGACCGACCATCTTCCCGGCGCGCACCATGTCCTCGTAGGAGAGCACGTCGGTCGTCGCCGTTTGCGGGTCGCGGGTTGTGGTCACCCCGTACGCGACATTCGCCTGGTAGATCCACGGGCGCGCCCAGTGCAGGCCCCACAGGTTCCACATGTGTGCATGCGTGTCCACGAAGCCGGGAACGATCGTCTTGCCTGCGACATCGATCACGGTGGCGCCCTCGGGCACGTCGCCCGGCCCTGACGAAACCGACATGATGCGGTTGTCGGTCACGAGGATGTCGGCGTTATCGACGATCTCGTCGCCGTTCATCGTGATCGCCCGCGCACCGCGCAGCACGACCGTGCCCCGCGGGATGTCGCGGTCCGCCGTCACCGCGATCCGCTGCTCCGCGGGCTCGTAGTCCGGATCGGCGGCGGCGGCGTCCAGGTCGTAGGTGAACAGCGCGTTGCCGAGCGACCAGTGCACGGTGCGGCCATCGGCGCCCCACGCCGGGAACTCGACGCCGAGTTCGTTCAGCTTCCACACCGGGACCGCGGCCGAGTCGGGCTTGACCACGTCCACCGAGGGCAGCGCGGCACCCAGGTCGGGAACCGTGACGGCATACAGGTCGTCTCCAACCTGCGCGAGTGCGAGATCTCCCCGCGGTGCCATCTCGACCGAGGCGGAGATGAACCGTGGGATCAACTCGCGTGGCTCGTTGTCGTCGAACTCCTCCGGCAGCACCAGGTCGGACGTCTCGGAGCGCTTGTAGCCGATGGGCACGCCGCCCGCCGACAGGTCGATCCGCTTCGTGACCTGGAGGTGCCGCTTCCTGTCCGTGTCGTCCCAGCGCGCCGAGGACAGCGCGGTAGCCGCCGGGGGAGGTGTTGGGGAGCCGGGCACCGCGTCGGCACGGGCGGTCCCGTAGTAGTAGATGCGCTCGGGATCATCGGTGAAGTGTGGCGATCTGCGTCCCGCCGTGGGGCCTATGACCGTCACCTCGCCCCCATCGGCGGGGATCCAGATGAACTCGGAGCCGAGTGCGCTGACGAATGGATCGATGGCTTCCTGCACGTCGCGCCTGGAAGACCGAACGCCGACGATTCGCTCGCCATCGGGCGAATACACGAGGTCTCGATAGTACGCGGGCACCGTCGTGAGGTTGACGGCGGTGCCGCCGTCCGCCGGCACGTGCCGGATGTGGCCCTCGCCGGTGTCGTCGTCCCAGGTTACGTACGCGACATGGCTCCCGTCCGGCGACCAGACCGGGCGGTGTTCGACCACTTCATCGCTTGTCAGACGCATCGGAGTCCCGTCGGGGAGGTCCGCGACGTACACACGGTCGAGGGCGGTGAAAGCGAGCCGGCTCCCGTCCGGAGAAGGACGCGCGTAACGGATCTGCTTGACGGTGAAGGTGGGCGTGTCCTCGATCGGGTACTCGAACTCGACCTCGGGCCCGATCGCGACCTCGGCTTCTACGGTGAACGGGATCTCGGTCGGATCGCTTCCGTCCACCGGGACCCGCCAGATGCGGCCGCCGTACGAGATCACCAGCGCGTCCGAATCGGGAGTGAAGGAGTAGCCGGGCAGCACGTCCATGGTTGCCGTCGACTCCTGGTCGTCGCGCTGCACCGGATACGCGAGCCAGCGTTCCTCTCCGGAGGGGAGATGACGCAGCCGAATGCCCGTATCCGCGTCGTCGCGACTGCCGTAGGCCAGCGTCTGCCCGTCGGGAGAGAGAGCGGGCCGGAACGCCGACCCGTAGCGGTTGGACATCGGGGTGCGGGTTCCGGTCTGGCGGTCGTAGACCCAGAGCTGAAACTGGGGGAAGATGGCGTTGTATTGCCAGGTGCCGTTGCGTTGCGCGTACCAGACATACCGGCCCAGTCCGTCCACGGCGGCGCCAAGCATCCGCTGACCGGGCGGGCCGCCCACCATCTCCAGTCCGGTACCCCCGTCCACGTGGTACAGCCACAGCTTTTCGAGGCCGGAGAACTGGCGCGACCGCGACACCACGATGTACTTCCCGTCGGGCATCCACTCGGGCGACATGAAGCCGCTCCCGATCCCCTTGCTGACCTGCGTCGGATCACCGCCCGCCAGGGGCACCAGCCAGACGTTCTGGTCCCCGCTGCGGTCGGAGACGAACACGATGCGCTCGCCGTCGGGACTGAAACGCGGCTGCATGTCGTAGCCCATCCCGCTGGTGAGGCGCGTGGCGTCACCCCCGGTGATCGGCATCGAGTACAGATCGCCCAGAAGATCGAAGACGATCGTCTGGCCGTCGGGGCTCACGTCGAGCGAGGTCCAGGTGCCCTCGCTCGTGGTGAAGCGCGCCCAACGGGCCGGTTCCAGGGGAAGGCCCCGGTCGGGGTCCCTGTCTGCCTCCTGAGCTTGTGAGGCCAGGGGTGTGAGCAGTAGCAGCGTGGCCATCCAGAGGCCGCGGTCGCACATGCGCATGCGCCGACTCCGTGTGTGTGACGGACCGAGGTCCGCGTGGATACTCGCCGGAATGTCCCCGCGTCGCGACGACGAAGACCGCTGTGAGTGTGCGCGGCCGTACCTCGTTGCAGGCTTGGGGATGCTCCTGCACCATACGGTGGAGTACCATTGTAGTGTCACGGGTTGCACGGGACCAACACGAGCTTGACCGGGCGGAACTTCCCGGGAGGAACTGCGTATGGGTGTCGGTCGGCGGCGCTCCCGATGGCATCGCCGCGCCAGGCAGCCCGCGTGTTCGCGCTCCGGTGCATTTCGCCATGGAGGTTCAAATGATCCGTCCGACATCCACAAGGCTCGCTGTCGCACTCGGTGCCGGCGTCCTGCTGGTCGCGACTGCGGCACCCGGTCGGGCCCAGTTGTCCATGGGTCCGCTGCTCACCGTCGGCGATGACTCCGGCTTCGGTTTCGGGGCCCGCACGGACTTCGACCTGGCGGGCCCCATGTCCCTCGACGACAGCTACTTCCGGGACCTCTTCGGCAGCGTGACGGCAACCTATTCGTTCATGGGCTGCGGCAGCGGCCCGGATTGCAGCACGATGGAAGTGGGTGGAAACGCGAACCTCCCCCTGACCGCACGGAGCGCCAGCCTTACCGCCTATGCGGGGGCGGGGGTCCACATCGCCGCATCGTTCGTGTCCGGCCACCAGGAGGAGCGAGACGACGTCGGCGAGCGCGGTGACCGGGGCGCCGCCGCCCCGATGCAGCGCAGCCATCCGCGGGATGACGAGCGGGAGTCGGACGTGAGCGTGGGCCCGAACCTCATCGGCGGACTGCGTTTCGACGCGCTCGGCGTGGACTGGTTTCTGGAAGGGAAGCTGGCGTTCTCGCGCTCGGGACAGTTCGCACTGTCCACCGGCTTTCTTTTCTGGTGACCCCTCCGGTGCGCCACGCGACTTCCCGCCCAGCCGCCGCCCCACGATGACGGTGCCTGAGAGCCGCGACATCGCGCTGGTTTCGGTGTCCATCGACCTCGGCGCAGGTCGCAGGGGCGTGGACATGGGACCTTCCGCCCTGCGCATCGCCGGGATCACCGGGGAGATCGAGGCCATCGGGTACCGGGTCAGCGAACTCGGCACCATCACCGCGGGCGGAATCGAGACGACGGACGCCGGCGAGAGCAGGCTGCCCTTTCTCGCGGAGGTCGCGAGCGTCGCGGATCGCACCTGTGCGGCAGTGGCAAAGGGTCTCGGCCGGGGGTGCATGCCTCTGGTGCTCGGTGGGGACCACTCACTGTCGATAGGATCCGTAAGGGCCGTGGCGGCGCACTACCGCGAGCGGGGTTCCCGCATCGGCGTCATCTGGGTGGATGCCCACGCGGACATGAACCGGCCCCACACCACGCCGTCCGGCAACATCCACGGGATGTCGCTGGCGGTCCTCCTGGGCCACGGCGACGAACGGCTGGTCGGCGAACGGGCCGGCGTCCATCCCGAAAACGTGAGCGTGCTCGGTGCACGGCAGCTGGATCCCGGCGAAAGGCGGCTGGTCAGCCGCCTGGGTGTACGGGTCTTCACCATGTCCGAGATCGACGAGCGGGGCGTGGCCGCCTGCATGGACGAGGCCCTGGAGCGTGCCAACGCCGGCACCGCGGGTTTCCACCTTTCCCTCGACCTCGACGCGCTCGATCCTCGTCTGGCGCCCGGCGTGGGAACCCCCATACAGGGAGGCCTGACGTATCGTGAGGGGCACCTGGTCTGCGAGAAGGCGTCGCGGTCGGGACGGCTGCTCAGCCTCGAGGTTGTGGAGCTCAACCCCGTTCTCGATGACCGCAACCACACGGCCGACCTCGCGGTCGGCCTCGTGGCGTCGGCGCTGGGCAAGACCATCCTGTAGGAGCGCCGGCGCCACCGAACGGGCCAACTTGCCTTGTGTCCATGGGGCCGCGGGCATCCGTCGGTGTGGTTGTGGTACTATTGAGTCATGGCCGGGGTGGTGAAATCGGTATACACAGGGGACTTAAAATCCCCCGGGAAAATTCCCTTGCGGGTTCGAGTCCCGCCCCCGGCACTGCGGACGACGCAGCCCGCACGGCCCCGGGCGGCAACCGCCCGAGCCCGCCCGGCCCTGGACTCAGTTGCCGCGGTACGACCGAACCGGTGGAAGCCGCGCGCCCGTACCGCCCGGCGGTTCGTCCTCGCCGACCACCGGAATCGTGAGCGTGCCAATGCCGTCGATTGTCGCCTCGATCACGTCACCCGGCTGCAGGAAGCGCTGCTCCCCGCGCACCGCCGTCCCCATGCCCACACCCCCCGATGTCCCGTTGTTCACCACGTCACCGGGGAAGAGCGTCACGATTGACGACCCGTACTCGAGCAGCTCGTAGAGGGTGTGGATCATGTCCCCCGCACGGGCTTCCTGCATCTGCTCGCCGCCGACGCTCAGGGTCTGGCGCAGGTTTTCCATCGGGTCTCCGTAGAACTCCTTCGGCACGATCCACGGCCCCATGGGCGCGAAGGTGTCGTGGCCCTTCCCCACGAACCAGTCGGAGCGCTGGGGGTTCCCTCCGGGAGGCCGGCCGCCGCGGTCCGAGATGTCGATGGTGACGGTGTAGCCGAAGATGTAGTCCTGTGCGTCGGTTGCCGAGACGTACTTGGCCGTGCGGCCGACGACCGTGCCGAGTTCCACCTCCCAGTCGGTCCGGTCCCTCCCGAAGGGGATGACGACCTGGTCGTCGTCGCCGATGACCGCGCCGCGGCTGGGCTTCAGGAAGAGGTAGGGGACGCCCCGGTTCTCGCGCCGCTGACGTCGCGCTTCCGTCCGCTCCTCAGGGGTGCCCGTCTCGTTGACGTGGCTGTAGAAGTTGACCGCCGCGTTCAGGATCTTGCCGGGATACATGATCGGCGGCAGGGTCCTCACTCCGTCCAGGTCGTGCACGAAATCGGGCCGTGCGCTTCCGTCGATCATATCGCGCGCGGCGAGGTCGTTGACGATCTCGTAGAGGCGCAGCTTCACCCCGTACTCGTAACGGCCGATCAGGTCGAGCATGTCGTCGGGCATCGGGACGCGCGGATATGCGGGGTTGCGCTCGAGTGCGCGGTTCGCGGCGCCGATGTCGACGATGAGCGCGTCGCGGAGAACCAGCCCCAACCGCGGCTCGCCGGCGATTTCGAAGGTGCCGACCTTGAAGGGTTCGGCGATGTCCATGCCGGACCCGGCCTGGGCCGTGACCGCCGGCGTGCCGGCCGAAGCGAGGAGCGCGGCGGTACCCGCGAGCATCGTGAGCGCGTGGAAGGCTGCATTGAATCGCATGGTCCCTGTCCCGGACGTAGGTGGCGTGAATCGGAGAGCGGTTGCGGCGAGCCGCCCTTGATTTTCTAGCCCGGCAGTCGGGTCCCCGTCAAGCGATGGCTACAGAATTGCGTCCAGGTACAGTTCGATTCGGAACCCCTTGTCGGCGCCGTTCAGCCCCTGAGAGAGGTCCACGCGGATGAGCCCGTCAAGGATGCTCCCGCCGATCCCGACGCCGTAGAGGATGTCCTCGTCCCGGAAATGGGCGCGGTCACCGGCCCAGCCGGCGTCTCCGAAGAGGATCCCGGCCCCGGCTTCGAATGTGCGCGACACCTCCACGCGGCCTCTTCCGAAGGACAGGCCCGACAGGGTCGACGCCGGGTATCCGCGGAGCGAGCCGGCCGAGCCGAGGAACCATGAGCGCTGTGCGGGTGCTTCGCCCCAGGTGGTACCGCCCGCCGCCTCGATCCCCAGAGCCCACCGTCTCCAGCCGTCGCCCTCGATGGGAATGATTGCGCGCAAGGTGGCGCTGGCCTGCTGGTAGTCGGTCCGCGACTGTTCGCCCGGCAGCCGCCACGTCGCGAGGCGGCCGATCAGCTCCGTACCGAACTGCGCCCCGGCGGGATCGCTCCCCCACCACGGCGAGACGCGCAGCTCGGCGCCCGCTTCGTCAACGTTGTCGGCTTCGAGGTTGGCTCGAAACGTGCCGTCACCGTCAAAGGCGCGAAAAAGGGCGAAGTCCGTCTTCGAGGCGACCGACTCCTGCCGTTCGGCGTAGATCCGCAGCAGGAAGGAATCGCGAGTGCCGCTCGGCGGGCGCCAGGTGAAATCGGCCCCGGTCGCCCGGTAGTATTCGCCGTCATCCCGCCCGAACAGGAACGCGTTCAGGGAATTGCCGAAGCCGAGGTAGTCGCCGGCGGGGTCCGTTGGGCGCAACTCGTGAAAGGCTCCCAGCGACAGCCGCCGCAGTACCGTTGAACGCTGCAGGTCGAGCCGCAGCTTCGGCCGCAGGTCGGCGAATCCGAAGAACCCACCCGTCTCGAGGGCAAACCGCTTGCCGAGGCTGGTCGTGAAGTTCCCCCCCAGGGCCGGCCCTTCCACACGGTTGTAGCGGACAAGATCGGGACGGGCCCACCCCCAGTTGAATGTCCAGGGGATCGCCTGCACCGGCGGTGCGGGGAGGTCCGCCAGGCTGCGGATGTATTCCTCTACCGCGGCTTCCGACGGGAACCCGAGTGCCTCCTGCCAGATGGGCGGCGGCAGGTGGCGGCTCTCCGCCACGAGATGCCGTTCCTCCGGCACGATCAGGAAGGACTCGCGGTCCCGCACGGCGGTCTCGCCGTCGCTCATCAGCTCGTAGGCGACGTCGTCGTCGTCCGAGAGGAGCCCCGCGATGAAGGCCATCGCCTCGGCGCGCGTCTTGAAGTGCACTTCCTCGAGTCCGGATCCCGACTCCGGGTCAGTCGTGCGTGTCGCTCCTGACGCCGCCGGCTCGTCCCGACTGCCGCCGGACTGCGGATCAGGCACCACCTCGTCCTCGGCCATCGTCACCGATTCGATCCGGTAGGACAGATCCGTGGAGACCGGAACCTTGATGATGCCGGCCCCGGCCTCCCCCTCCATGCGCATGCTCCGCGGGAGCCAGACCTCGAAGTCCCACAGCGCGTAGTCCACCGCCATCATGGTCAGTTCGAAGGTCCAGGGCTTGAAGATGCCGGGCACGTACTTGAAGGTTCCTCTCTCTTCCTCTTCCTGAAGCTCGGGGATGTCCCGGATCGCATCGAACCGCTGGCTGAGCCGGTAGACGGCCCGAACGAGCGCACCGCTCCCGGGTTCGATCCAGAGGGCGCCGCTGATCCGGTGGGAATCGGCTTCCCGCGGGAGTACGTCCAACCGGATCGCTTCGAGCCGCCGACCGTCGGGAAAGGACAGCGTCAGTGTGTCACCGCTCTGGAAGCGGTAGAGGGAGTCGGCCCCTTCGCCCAGCGGGTGGGCCAGCCAGAAGTCGTCGTCATCCGGTTCGAAGACGTCTTCCTGATCGGTCATCCCCCAGAAGAGTCGGTCGCCGCCGGGTTCGAAGGGCTTGTCGAAGGGGAGATCCTCGAGCCAGTCCAGCTCACCCTCCCGGACTGCGATCTCGCGCCCGGGATATTGTGAACGGGTGCCCAGAACCTGAACGACGGCGTCGTAGTCCTGGTCCCAGAAGGCCCGCAGCGCAGTCTCGTTGTGATAGATGACGCGGTCCTTGAGCGGTGTCCGGATGGCTGCCGCGATCCGTTGCTCGATCAGCGCCGTGTAGCGCACGACGGATTCGTCGAGCGTGGTCCAGTTGGTCATCGCCGACGTGTAGAGCTGAAGGGCTACCGGGTCGAGGAAAGCGTCGGGTGCGAAGGCGGGTTGCTGGGCCGCGGCCGGTGGCGCAGCCGCCGTGATGACCGTGGCCAGCGTGGCGGCGAGTGTGGGTGCCCTCATGGCCTGGCCGCCGGGGGCGCGGGGTGTGTGAAGCGCACCTCGCGGAAGTCTTCCCACGGGATGTAGCGCCACGCGGGTGCCCCGGAAGCCGGAACCGCTTCGGACCCTTCAACGCCGGGCGGAAAGACGAAGATCCCCTTGTTGTCGGCATTGACGTCGTTGGAGCCGACAAGATCGTAGCCCCGGCCATCGCGCAGCGTCACGTTCACCCCCTGTGGCTCGCTCCGTTCGATTCGCAGGATGTTTCCGAATTCGATCCGGAAATGCACATCGTCCGAGCGTCCGTCGAGCAGTTCCCACGACCACTCCTCGTCGGCGTCCCAGCGAATCCGGCCCGCAATCCGCTCTCCCTGCTGCGTGGTCACCGTGCCGAAAAGGGGGTGGCCGCCATCGAAGGAGTCGTAGCCGAGACCCGCGGGGGGCTCTTCGAGGTCAAGGGAGTGGAATACTTCCCATTCCAGGCGTACGGTGCCCAGTGCGGGGTCGGCGACCCTGATCCCGTCGTCGTGAGTCCACAACCCTTGTACGTGGTCTACCCGGTCTTCCGCCATGCCACCCGACGCCAGAGCTACCCGCACCTCGCCGCCTTGCCCCTTTTCGACCGACCGTATTGCGCTGAACGGGAGGTCCCTGTGTTCACGGCGTGCGCCGAGCACGTGCAGGGAGTCCCGCTGATAGACGCTGTGCAGCCAGGTGACGGCCCCGCTGAACGTCCGCCCCGACCGGTCCTGAACCGTACCGTACAGGCGCCGGTTTGTGGCCCGGGCATCCGTCGGAGGCGCTGCGAACTCGATTCGCCTCACATCGTCCCCTCTGATCCGAACGGTGCGTCCGCGGCCCGGGTTCTGGACGTACACGCCTGAACGCCTCCACCTTCCACCGGTGTCCAGGGTGGACGACGAGGTCTGCACGCCCCTCGGCGAGATGCTGACCGAACGCGTCCGGATGGTGTCCGGGAGGTCGCCGGTCGGCCTTGCGGGCTCCGCGACGGTAAAGCCACGGCCACCCGACCGGGGTACGATCCGGACTTCGCCCTCTTCCGTCGTGACCAGCGCCGCCACCTGCCCCACCCTGATTCCGCTGGAGAACGTGGCCGTGAAGTCCGGGTGCTTTTCCTCCCAGGAGACCCGGTACCCGCGGAGTTCGATGGTGCGCGTCGCCGGCTTGCCGTCGCGGGTAGCGTCGAGCCAATCGAGGTAGTGCTCATCCGGGATCGTTCTGCGAGCCTCGAAGACGTCTGCCCAACTCGCGGCGGGTTCGGTGCCGGACAGGTGGAGAAAACCTTCGTGGCTGCCGCCGTCCTCCGTGAACACGCGTCCCCAGATCCGGTCGTTGTTCTGGGCCTGGGCGGAAGAGGCAACCAGCGTCAGGAAGCACGCGGCGAGAAAGGGGGTGGACGCGCGCCGGGGAACCGGCATCGCGGCGCACACGCGCAAGGGCGACGGGGGCATACGGAGACTCGCGGCGAAAAGGGGGCTGCCTGTGGAGTGGTACGCCCGCAACCGGCGTCGGGTTTCGCGGTCGCACCTTCGCAACCTACCTTGTCACGGCGTGATCACCCAAGGAACAGGAGTCCCATGATGACCGCTGGCAAACCTCTACCCGGCATCTTCGTCCTGGCGGCCTCGGCCTCGGCCCTGGCCTTCGCCTGCGCCCCGGCCGACCAGGGCGGCGAGCAGGCGGACGCGGACGGCGCCGTTGCCGAAGCCCCCGCCAATCCCCGATTCGGCGTTTGGCAGATCGAGACCGAACGGCCGCCTCCGTATCGCAACATCATGACCTACGAGCCCTACGGCGATGGCGGTATGAGGATCACGGTCGCGACGACAAACGCCGACGGGGAGACATCCGAGTGGGGCTACGTCACCATGTTCGACGGCGAGTTCCATCCCGTGGAGGGCCAGGAGAACGCCACCACCGCCGTCGAGGTGGTTGACGAGCGCACCAACCGGATCCTCAACGCCCGAAACGGCGAGGTCTACCAGGTCATCGTCAATGTGCTCTCCGAAGACGGGAACACGATCGACAACGAGTACCGCCGCACCGGGGAAGACGGCACCGAGAGCGTGTCGCACGCCGTCTACAAGCGTATCCGGTAGGCGGGGAGTCGAGCGGGGAAAACCGCGGCCGGGCACCGGTCTTGCCGGTGGGATGGCCGCCCGCCAGGCCGGTTGTTCGGTGCCGTCAGGCGTAGCTGGTCTCGCCGTAGTCCGGTGGGGCCTGCAGCGTGAAGCGGGGGATCCGGACGCGGAAGACCGACCCGTCCTCCCGCCTGAAGTGAAAGTAGCCCTCCATGAACCCGCTCCGGCCTTCGAGCACGCAGTAGCTGTTGTAGTCGTGCGTGTCGCCGGGAGCGAGCGTGGGACACTTTCCGACCACGCCTTCGCCAGCGACCTCCTGGTCTCCGGCGGACGCGTCGTGGATCCGCCAGTGTCGCCAGAACAGTTGTGCCGTCTCGGTGCCGATGTTCTCGATGCGGATGAAATAGACGAACACATGGCGGTCCGGGGGTTGTGAGTGGCCCCGGGAATAGACCGGTTCGGCCGTGATGCGCATCTGACCGGGCCGGATGGGCGGCTGGGAGTTCGGGTCGCGGGCGAGTCTGATCACGGCCTGAGGGGTACGCGGGTCTTCTCTTTGGCTTAACATAGTAGCCGCCCGGCTGAGCCGGCGCGACAAACCCCAGCACCGGAGCCGCACCCATGCCGTGCCGCCTCACCTTGGCCGTTCTGGCCTCCATCGCCGTCGCTCCCCTGCCGGTGAGCGGGCAGGAATCATCCCGCCGGAGCTCAGCCGCCGACATCGCCTACGATGTGGTCATCCGTGATGGCCGCGTTCTCGACGGAGCGGGCAATCCCTGGATCGCCGCCGACATCGCCATCCGCGATGGCCGGATCGCGCGCATCGGTACGGTCGTGGGTGAGGGCCGCAGGGAAATCGATGCCACCGGTCTCTACGTGTCGCCCGGCTTCATCGACATGATGGACCAGTCAGGGGGCGTTCTGCCTCGCAATGGCCTCGCCGAGAACAAGCTCCGGATGGGGGTCACCACGGCGATCGGGGGCGAGGGGGGCACGCCCGTCGGGGTCGACGGCATTGCCGCCTACTTCCGGACCCTGGAAGAGCAGGGCATTTCGATCAACTTCGGATCGTACTTCTCGGAAACGCAGGCCCGTGTCGCGGTCCTGGGCAACGACGACCGCGCTCCGACCGCGGTCGAGCTGGACGAGATGCGTGACATCATGGCGCGTGCGATGCGCCAGGGCGTGATGGGCATGACGACCGCGCTCATCTACCCGCCTTCCTCCTTCGCCTCGACCGACGAGCTGGTGGAGATGGCCAGGGTGGCGGCCGCGTACGGAGGTATCTACGCCAGCCACATCAGGGACGAGGGCAAGGGCCTGGTCGGGGCGGTGCGCGAAGCCATCGAGATCGGGGAGCGGGCGGGGCTTCCGGTGGAGATCTTTCACTACAAGGGAGCTTTCGAACCCGGGTGGGGCGTACTCATCAGGGAAGCCGCCGAGGAAATCGGCGCCGCGCGTGCCCGCGGTGTGGATATAGCGGCGGACATGTATCCCTACACGGCCGGCGGGACCGGTCTGGAAGCGACGATACCATCGTGGGTCTTCGACGGGGGCCGCGATTCGGTTCGGGCGCGGATCGGGCGCGACGACGTGCGGGCACGGCTCAAGGAGCAGATCGTCACCGGATACGAGGGATGGTGGAACATCGTCGAGGCGGCGGGCGGCTGGGATGGCATCGTACTCGTCAACGCGCGCAACGACGACCATGCGCACCTGGAGGGCATGAGCCTCAGCGACATCGCCACCGCCTGGGGCAAGGATCCGGCCGACGCCGCGTGGGACCTGGTGGCGGCCGGCGAGGGAAGGGTGATGGCGATCTACCACATGATGAGCGAGGACGACGTCCGCTGGGCGCTCCAGCTCCCGTGGACGAGCATCGGCAGCGATGCGGGAGCCGCGCTCACGCCGGGTGCCCAGGACGCCATCGGTCTTCCCCATCCGCGCAGCTACGGCACCTTCCCGCGCATCCTGGGCAGGTACGTCCGCGACGAGGGCGTGCTGTCGCTCCCGGAGGCGGTCCGCAAGATGACGTCGTGGCCCGCGACCCGGATGCGACTGGAGGGCAGGGGGGTGCTGCGCGAGGGCGCCTGGGCGGACATCACGGTCTTCGACCTGGAGCGCGTGCGCGGCGCCGCCACCTACGACGAGCCCGTGCTCTTCCCGGAGGGGATCGAATACGTCCTGGTCAACGGCGAGGTCGTGATCGAGGACGGCGGCGTCCACACGGGGGCCCGGCCCGGCCAGGTCCTGTACGGACCGGGGCTGGAGACCGCAGAAGCGGAAGCGGATGGTGACGGCGAGGCGGGTTCCGCCCGGGACATCGCGCGGGTCGCGGCGCGCCTCGAGCCGGAGATCCGCCGTGCCATGCTGGAGGGGAACATACCTTCGCTGACCGTCGCGCTGACCGACCGCGAAGGAGAGCTCTGGAGCGGTGCCTACGGCGAGTCCAACCGGTGGGCGCGCACTCCCGCGTCGACGAATACCGTCTACCTCATCGGGTCGACCTTCAAGGCGCAATCCACGGTCGCGCTGCTGCAGCAGATGGAGCAGGGCGGCTTCGCCCTCGACGACCCGGTGAGCGACTACCTCGACGACCTGGTCATCCGCGGCGAGGACATCGACCGGCCGGTCACCTTCCGCCACCTCCTCACGCACACGTCGGGGATGCCCGTGGACTTCGGTCCCCACGCAGTCTGGGGGGAGACCGCGCCGCTGTCGCTGGACGAGTATCTGCGCGATTCGCTGCGCGTCGACACGCCGCCGCTCGAGGCGGTCGTGTACTCGAACATGGCGTATTCTCTGGTCGGCCACCTCGTGGAGAGGTTCTCGGGAGTGCCCTACAAGCAGTACGTCCGGGAGCGGATCTGGGGAGCTCTGGGGATGACCTCCACCGCCTTCGACCCTCCACCGGAGATGGCCGAACGGCTGGCGGTACCGTATGTCCCCGACGACGACACGGGGCGCAACACGCCCGCGGCTCGCCTCAAGGCCAATGTGTGGCCCGCGGGGATCGTCTACGGAACGGTCCACGACCAGGCGAATTGGGTCCGCTTCAACCTGGGCGACGGCACATGGAACGGGGAGCGCCTGCTGGCAGGCGGGACCCTGGACGAAATGCACACCCTGCAATTCGAGCAGTTCGCCGGCACGCCCCTGGGAGGTGGCTGGGGGTATGAGGACCCCGGATACGGCCTGACGTGGTGGGTGTCACCGCGTGACGGCGAACGCTTTTTCGCCCATTCCGGGAGCGTGCCCGGCTACACTGCCTTCGCCTCGGGGAACCGCACCCGCGGCTTCGGGGTGGCTTTCCTGACCAACGGCAACCGCGCCCATCCCCATCTGGTGCGGCTGACACGGCTGGCGCTGGATCTGCTGGCCGACGAAATCGGACAATCGAGGTAGACTGAAAATGTTCCCTTCACTTCCCGAAAACTGGATGACGCTGGCGCTGGCGCCGGTGATCCTCGCCGTGGGGGCGAGCGTTGCCGGCTGGGTGGCAACCCGTCTCCTTCACCGTGCGATCGGGGGCGTGACGTCCCGGACGCGTTCCACCTGGGACGACAGGCTCGTCGAGCGCAAGGTGTTCGGCCGGCTCGCGCTTGTCGTGCCCGCGGTGATCGTCTACCTCGGGATCGGGTGGGCCCTCGGCGGCGTGAACCAGACCGTGGCCGATGCGTCACCGGGCGACGTCGTCGTGGTGATCTGGATCACGGTCAGGCGCCTCGCCGCCGCGTTCATCGCGCTGGCGGTGGTTCGGGCATTCAAGGCGTTCCTGGACGCGCTGAACGAGATCTACATCGAGGCGTATGCCGAATCGAAGTCACGGCCCATCAAGGGGTACCTGCAGGTCGCCAGCCTGATCGCGTACCTCGCTGCCGGAGTCGTGATCCTGGCCATTCTCGCCGGCCGGTCCCCGGTGGTGTTCCTGTCGGGGCTGGGTGCGCTGGCCGCCGTGCTCATGCTCGTCTTCCGGGACACGATCCTGTCTCTGGTCGCGAGCGTGCAGATCGCATCCAACGACATGTTCCGGATCGGGGACTGGGTCTCTGTTCCGCAGGCGAACTGCGACGGTGAAGTGATCGACATCGCGCTGCATACGGTGAAGGTGCAGAACTGGGACAAGACGATCTCGACGATCCCCACGCACAAGTTCGTCAGCGAGTCCTTCAAGAACTGGCGCGGCATGTCCGAGTCGGGGGGAAGGCGGATCAAGCGGGGGCTGCGAATCGACATGGGCTCGGTGCGCTTCCTGACGGACGACGAGCTGGACACGCTCTCCCGACGCGAGGTGCTGCGTGACTACATGTTGGCGCGGCGGGCCGACATCGGCCGCTACAACGCCGACAGGGCCGGTGGCGATCCCGCGGTGATCCCCGAGGTTCGTCGCCTCACCAACCTGGGCACCTTCCGCGCCTACGTTCAGAAGTACCTGGAAGCGCATCCACAAACGCACAAGGGGATGACGCTTCTGGTGCGGCAGCTCGAACCGGGGCCGCAGGGGGTGACGATCGAAATCTACTGCTTCTCCAACGATACGGCCTGGGCGAACTACGAGAACTTCCAGGCGGACATCTTCGACCACCTGATCGCGATTCTGCCGGACTTCGGCCTGAAGGCGTACCAGACACCCTCCGGGAGCGACGTATCCCGGTGGCTCGACCCTGGCCGGGCGCCGCGCACCGCTGGCGCGTAGCCCCGGTTCAGGCTACCTCCCGAACACGATGAGCCCCACCCGCTGCGGCTGTCGCCACACGATTTCACGTGTGAGCAGCAGGTGCCCGCTCTCCAGGGCGGAGAAGCCGTCGCGGATCGTTCCGCCGCCCGGTATCCTGCGCTCGACGGCGAAGGCGTCACCGTCCCAGCGGAGCCGCACTTCGATGGATCCCTGCGGGGTGGATGCATCCGCCCAATCCCCCCCCGCGGGCACTACCAGAGGGGCTTCTCTTCCGTATTGCAGCGAAAGGGTGTCGGCCATGACATCCATGGTCAGCGTGCGCGGGGTGATGCCGACCATCAGCAGGGTCTGCCGCAGGCCCGCATCCGTGCCCGAGACGGCGTCGCCGCCCGCTCCCCGCTCCCGCATCTGGTCCATCGCGACATCGGAAGCGCGTTGCGTGAGGTGGTCCTCGGGTCGGACTCCGCGGATGTTGGCTGCCTGGGCAGTCGCCGCTTCGTCGTAGTTCCACGCACCGGCGAGGCGCGCCAGCGCCAACGTCTGCTCCGGTGTCGGCCCACCGGGTCCGGAGGAAGCGCATGCGAGCGAGCCCGCGGCGAGGAGCGTGCTTGCCAGTGCGAATGGGGGAAAGCGGTTCGTCAGCATGGTCTCGGTGCATCCGCGAACAAGTCGATTGGAAGGGGACGGAACCCCTGGTCGGCGGCCCGTTCCAGGAACTGCCTGGAATATACCCGCACCATGGCCAGGCCGGTGTAGACCTCAATCATCTCGACCTCGCGCGGGCCGAGATTCCGAAGGTAGGCGCTGGCCACCGGCACCTCGTCCAGATACGTGCGTATCCGGACATTCCTCCCGCGTGACCGCATGCAGTACTGGTCGTTGGGGCTCACGAAGGTATCGACTCCCAGGCGCGCTTCCACGAATCCGGCCAGGTCCAGCGACATGCTCGACGCCATCACGGTGCTGTCGAAGGTCGTGACGGCGGTTGGCGTGCTCACCCGGCGCACCTCCAGCTGGTGCAGCAGCCGCTCGACCCTCACTTCGATACCCTCGAGCTCGAACGCCATGGGACTCAGGCGAACCAGCATGATCGTGCCGTGCCCGATGTCGGAGGCCTCCCGGTTGGTCTCGTAGCCGAAGCTGCCGGTGATGAAGGTGTAGCGGCCGGGGTTCAGGTCGGGAAACTCGAAGTAGCCGTTGCTGTCGGTCACGACCGACCGCCTCGATTCGGCGATCTGCACGATCGCGCCCTCGATGGGCGACTCGGTCCGGTAGTCCCGGACTTCGCCGCGGAAGGTGAACGGCTTCACCGTGTCGGGCGACGACTCCTGCGCCCCGAGCGAAGGCACTCCAGCCGGGCCGACCTGAGCCAGGGCGCAGGTGGCGACCAGAACGGGGAACGGCAACCGGCAGGCGCGCGGCCTCCTGGGTGCGCTCACTGCGTCAGTCCTCCTTCAGAAACCGGTTGAAGAAGTCCTCCGCCGCCTGAAATGCGGCCATCCAGTTCCTGTGCAGGAGGAAGCCGTGCACCTCGTCCGGGAAGATCAGCTGCTCCACGTGAACCCCCCGCTGCCGGAGCACCTCGGCGATTTCGACGGACTCGCTGAAGGGCACGTTGCGGTCGTCGTCGCCGTGGATGAGAAGGACCGGCGAAGTCCACCGGTCCACGAACGCCATCGGAGAGGACTCGAAGGCGCGCCGCGCAATGTCGGGCCGCGCGGCCGGATCGTACGACGGCACGAAGTTCCGTATGACGGGGTTCCAGTCGTGAACCCCGTGGATGTCCACCCCCGCCTTGAACAGGTCCGACGCCCGTGCGAGGCCGTGGGCCGTCAGGTAGCCGCCGTAGGAACCTCCCCACAGCCCGATCCGGTCGCCGTCCACATCGTCCCGCCCGGCCATGTACACGCCCGCGCCCATCACGTCGTTGAATTCGGACGCGCCGTCGGCGCCGTAGTGAAGTGCTTCGCGGAACTCCATGCCGTAGCCGATCCCGCTGCGGTAGTTCACCGAGAGGACCGCGTAGCCGTTGGCGGCGAGGTGCTGGTTGAAGGAGTAGGCGTTGTGGTAGTAGCCGCGGTGGTGGAAACCGAGGAGCATCTGGCGTCGCGAGCCGCCATGAAGGAAGAGAAGGCCGGGCCAGCCACCGGGCGGGGGCGGCCCGTCCGGAAGGAACAGCTGGCCGTGAATGCGCATGCCATCGGCCGCCGGGAAGACGACCTGACGGGGTTCGACCAGTCCCTCGGGCAAGGCTTCGCGTGCCCGCGGGGCGAGCCACCGCCGTCCGTCGTCGGCCAGCAGCTCGGCGTGAGCCGGCACCACCCCGGACGACGCCAGAAAGGCCACCGTTCCGTCGGCGGCCACCCCGGGCTGCCACTCGATCCCGGTTCCCGGCGTCAGCTGTTCGGCACCGCTGCCGTCAAGCGGCGCCCGCCACAGATGCTGCCGGTCCGTGTCTCCTTCGTTGGACGAGAACACGAGGACTTCGCCGCCGGGCGCGAGGGTGACGTACTGGACCTCGAAATGGCCCGTGGCGACGCCGCGGGGAGGCTCGCTTCCGTCGGCCCGCACCGAGTACAGATTGGTGTAGCCGTTCCTCTCCCAGGGAAAGGCGATGTGGTTGTCCGCACCCCAGAAGATGCTGCTGGACGCCGAGACCCCCTGGAACAGGCTGCCGGGCCCGGGATCCGCCGTGAACACCGTCCGGGCGGCGCCGTCCGCCGGACGCACGACGCGGATGCTCCAGGGCAACGACTCCCGCACCGCGAAGAAGGGGAGCCGGTCACGACGAGGGGGGATGCGCACGAAGGCGAGTTCGCTGCCGTCCGGCGACCAGACCGGACTCCCGTCCTGGTCCACGGAAGGGTCCATGTAACGAACCTCGCCGGCGGCAATCTCCATGACGCCGATGAACGCGTGGTCACCGCGCCGGCTCGTCCATGCGAGGGACGCGCCGTCGGGCGACAGGCTGAGCTCCCCGGGGCTGCCCCGCCCTTTGACGAGCGACTGTGCCGCCGCGTCGGGGTCGTCCGCGGGCCGGCGCAGGATTTCGCCACCGTTCAGGTAGATGACCCACGACCCGTCGCGCGTCAGGATCGGTGAGTGGCCGGGCCCCAGCCTGCGAGCGCCGCCGCCATCGGAGGCCGCGGTCCAGATCTCGCGCAGAGCACCCGCCGGGTCGCTGTCCGGGTTGGGGATCTCGCCGGCACGGTTCGGGGCGCCGCCCCGGACGAAGGCCACGGTGTTTCCGTCCGCCGAGATCGCAAGGCCGGCAACCTCCTGGCCGTCGTCCCGGGCAAAGGAGGTCACGGGCCGGCCGGTCCACTCCGGCCCCTCGGCGAGCCAGACGTTGCGAGCCCCGCGCTCGTTGCGGACCCAGGCCACCACCGGGGCGGAAGGCGCCGCGGTCAGCGCGGTGGGGAAGGGCCAGCCCACGAGGGCGTCCAGGTCGGTTTGGCGGCTCTGGGCGGACGCGTTCGGGGAAGCGGCCACAGCCAGCACCAGCAGGAGCACGGCTTGGTGGATGCCCGCGGCTGGCACGCTCCGGCGACGCTGCGGTGTGGGCCGGACCGGCATCGGTGAGGAAGTCTGCATTCGGCGATCACTCCGGTTGTTCCAGCTTCCGCGCTACGGCTCCGGTTGCCGGATCAGTTGAGGGGTTGCACCACCAGGTAGGAGGTCACCAGGATGACCATGGCACCGAGGGCCAGCTCGAATCTTCCCGAACGGCTGAGGCGACCGGGACTGGGGTTGATGGCCAGCGCGGGACGTACCACGCGCCAGTTGTAGAGGCCAAGCGCCATCACGCCACCGACCCAGAGGTCCTTGATCAGCAGCGCCCGACCCCACGGCGTGGTCCACAGATCGGAGATGGCACCGAGGTGGAGCCACGCCTTCACGGTACCGGACAGGACCAGCAGCCCCACGGCGACCATGGCGAGCCGGGAAAAGGCGCCGACCAGCACAGGCAGCCCGGAGGGGGCTTGCCGAAGTGCGGGAAGCCCGGCCAGGAGGAGGCAGCAGAGACCGCCCACCCAGGCACTGGCGGCGACGACGTGGACGTAGGTGGCCGCGATGGAGACGGCGCGAGGATCGTCCGCCCACGCGTGACCGGAGACGAGGGGGACGATCGGCATGAGGACGGCCCCCAGCGCCATGACGCGCCATCCGGCCGCGGCCCCGGTTCGTGGACGCGAGAGCGCGATCCCGGCGGCGGCGAGCACCCCCGAGACCCCCTGCAACCACCATCCGGTGCTCCAGGCGGTACCCGCGGTCACGGTGGTCAGGTTGCCGGCAATGTCGTCCGGGAAGAACGCCTTCGCCTGGAACCAGAGCCGGAGCGGAACGGAGACCAGCAGCAGTGAGACGGCTGCGGCCGCGATCCGCCACGTCCGGGCCGACGCGCCCTCGATCACCGCCGCCGGAATGCCGGCCTGAGCGGCCTGGCCCAGCACCAGAACCTTGAAGGCGATTGCGCCCAGCACACCCACGATCCCCAGGTAGAACACGAAGCGGGTCGCCATGGCCGCGAAGTCAAGGGAGAGGCCCGCATCCACCCCCTGTGACTCGTCCGTGACGCCCCCGGACTCCGCGCCGGCAACCGGACCGCCCGCGACGGCGGTGTCGTCGTCCGCCGTCGCACCCGGCTCGGCCTCGGCCGTTGGTACATCCACCCTGAAACCGAATTCGCCGGACAGCGCATGTCCGTCGGGACCCGCCGTCGTCCAGGCCACCACGTAGCTACCCGAAGGCAACCGCTCGCTCAGTGGGAGCACGAGAACATCGCGCCGGTCCTCTGAGAGGTACGACAGGTTCCCGGCTCCTGCCTGTGTCTGGTCGGTCGAAGCCGAACGCACCGCGACGGTGCTCAGGGCCAGCTGCACCTCCGTGGTGTAGGTCAGGGTCACCGCCGCCGGCGATTCGGCAAGAACCGCATCCTGCGCCGGGTGGGACTCCTTCAGCTCCGTATGAAGCGCGAACGCCCCCAGAATGGCCGGGAGGGCGAGGAAGGCGGCTGCCCGCCGGGCGGTTTCGTGTATGTCAGGCCTCCGGCAAGCCATGCTTGATCGCCCACTCCATGGCTTCGCTGAACCGGTCGATCTCCTCCAGGGTCGTGTACACGCTCGGGGAGATCCGCAGCCCCGTGCACTCTTCGTGTCCGATGGGCACGTTGATGATCCGGTGGGCGTTCCACAGCCAGTTGCTCAGCGCGGCAGTGTCGAGCCCCTCGACGTGGACATTCGCGATCCCGCAGGCGAAGCCGGGCTTCTGGCTGGTGTTCAGGGACACCCGGTCGTTCTCCAGCAGACGGTTCGCCCAGTAGTCCCGCAGATAGATGAGGCGCTCCGCCTTCCGCTCGCCCCCGATCCCCTGGTGGAAGGTCAGCGCCTCGCCGATCGCCAGATAGTTTGCCGCCGGGTGGGTGCCGATCTCTTCGTACTTGCGGATGTCGCCGTCCATCCGGTCCGGCGCCGCCATCAACGGCCATATCTCCGGGATTTGCTCCCTGCGCACGTGGAGCAGCCCGGTGCCGTGCGGCGCGAAAAGCCACTTATGAAGGCTCGTCGAGTAGTTGTCGCACTCCAGGTCGCTCAACTTGAAGGGGAAATGCGCCATCGCGTGCGCACCGTCGATGATGACCGGGATGTCGTGCCTGCGGGCCATCCGCACAATGTCCCGGACCGGCAGGATCTGGCCCGTCAGGTTGATCATGTGACACATGAGGATGAGCCGGGTCTTCGGCGTGATGGCCTCTTCGAAGCGGCGCACGACCTCGGCAGGATCCTCGGCCGGAACCGGGACCTTGATCTGCCGCATCACGATACCTTCGCGGCGCTCGCGCTGCCGGAAGGTGGTCAGCATGCGACCGTAGTCCTGGGTGGTGGTGAGGACCTCATCGCCGGGCCCGAGGTCGTAGCCGAACTGGCAGATCTGGAGCCCTTCCGACGCGTTGCGCGTGAACGCCACCTCTTCCGTGTCGACACCCCACTGCCGGGCCATCCGTGCCCGGACGCCTTCGCGCTGCGGCTCCAGGATCTTCCACATCGTGTAGGTCGGCGCCTCGTTGGAATAGTCGAGGTGGCGCTTCATGGCGTCCTGAACGAAGGAGGGCGACGGGCTGACGCCGCCGTTGTTCAGATTCACCAGCGTACGGTCGACGGTGAAGGCACGGGCGACTTCCCCCCAGAAGGCTTCATCGGCCGCCGTGTCCGCCGGCGAGCCCGGGTGCCGGGCGAGGTCCCGCGCGATCTCGGTGGCGCTGGCGTTGAATGCCGGGAACTGGGAGGCCCCCAGGGCCGCGGCCGCCGATCCGAGGAAATGACGCCGGCTGGGACTCTGCCGGCCCTTCGTGCCGCTGGCTCTCTTGGTATGCATCGCATGCTCCGGTTGGGCCGAGCGAAACCGGGGAAGGGGCCTCGGCGCCGTCGCGCTCCGTACCGGCAATCCCGTCCCGCTGGCTTGTGTCTGCCTCACGGTAACCATCGCGCCGCGAGAGAGGCAAGCCGGGCCCCGGTTGACGCGGCAACGTCCCTGTCGACCGCTTCAACGAGTATATTTTGCCGAGCTTCCGTCGCGGGTCACGAATCTCCCTCACCGGTCCCTTCTCCCAATGATACGAGTCCGATTCCTGGGCACCGCGGCCGCGCGGCCTACCGTCGGCCGCAATGTGTCGGCGATCGCGGTCCAGCGCGAAGGCGAGTCCATCCTGTGGGACTGCGGCGAGGGCACCCAGCGTCAGATCATGCGGTTCGGCACCGGCTTCTCCTTCTCCCACATCTTCATCACGCACTGTCACGCCGACCACTTCCTCGGCCTCCCGGGTTTGCTCCGGACGATGGGGCTGCAGGGGCGGGAAGAGCGCATGCACATCTTCGGCCCGGTCGGGACCGGCGCGACCCTGGGCGCCGCAGTGGGCCTGGGCGTGGAACGGCTTGCCTTTCCCGTTCACATCAAGAGTCTCAAACCCGGTGAAAGGGTGAACTTCGATGGTTGGGCGGTGCGCGCCTTCCGGACGGATCACGGCGTCGCCGCTCTCGGATACGCCCTCGTTGAAGACGCGCGGCTGGGCCGTTTCGACGTGGACGCGGTGCGGCGTCTCGGCATTCCGGAGGGACCGCTCTACGGCAAGCTGCATCGCGGCGAGGCGATCGAGTTGGCCGGGCGCGTGATCTTACCGGACGATGTGGTCGGTCCGCCCCGGCCAGGGCGGAGGGTCGTGTACACCGGCGACACCAGGCCCAGCGGCGACACGTCCCGGGCGGCGATGGGCGCGGACCTCCTCATTCACGAGGCCACCTTCGGCACGGAGGAAGGGAAGCGCGCCCGCGAGACCCGGCACTCCACCGCCGCCGAGGCTGCGCGCGTTGCGGCAGAGGCTGAGGCGAAGCGACTCGTCCTGACCCACGTCTCGGCACGGTATGCGGACGCGCCGAAGGTGCTGGAGCGGCAGGCACGGGACATCTTTCCAGCGTCACGGGTTGCGCACGACGGGCTGGAGATCGAGCTGGGATACCATGACTGAGCCCGGCCCGGTGGCTTTTCCGACACGGGGCGGAGGCGCGGTAACGATTGTGGGACTCGGGGTCATGGGAGGGTCGATTGCGAAGGCCCTGATGCGGCGGGCACCACGGATGCGGATCTTCGGGATCGAACCGGACGGCGAGACCGCGGCCCGGGCGGCCGGCGACGGGGTCCGGCTGAGGGGAGCGCTGGAGGAGTGTGAGATCGACGGCGGTGTCGTCGTCTTCGCGGCCCCCCTGGACGCGGTGGCGACCCTGGTGCGAACCACGAGAGCCACCTGGGCCCGTGCGGCTCTGGCCACCGACGTCACCAGCCTGAAGGTTCCGGTGCTCGAGGCCGTGGGGCGTGGTGCGGCGGGACGGCACGTCTTCGTGGGCGCCCACCCCATGTGCGGATCCGAACGCTCCGGGTACGGGGCCGCGGAGGCGGACCTCTTCGACGGCGCCGACGTATGGCTGTGTCCGCCCGGGGAAGAGCCCGGCACCCCGGCTGCACACGCGGAGGAAGGTGCTGGAGCACCCCGAGGCACGGGGCCGATCGAACGCGCCCGCACGTTCTGGCGGTTCCTCGGGGGCCGCCCCCGAGTGGTCGCCGCCGCCAGGCACGATCGGGTCATGGCCTGGGCCAGTCATCTCCCGCAACTCCTCGCGAGCGCCCTGGCGTCGTCGCTGGAGGAAGCCGCGATCGGACACGACGAACTCGGCCCCGGAGGCCGGGACATGACGCGTCTCGCCGGGTCCAATCCCGATATGTGGGCACCGCTTCTCGAAGCCGCCGCCAAGGAAGACGCCGGGGCGCTCAGGGCCGTCGAAGTCCGGCTGGCGGCGGCTCGCCGCATGTTGGAACGGGGGGACCTCGCCGGTGTGCGGGACATGCTTGAACGGGGGAGACGGTGGACGGCGGCGACGCGCTGACCCTGCGGGTGCCGGGCGACAAGTCCATCACCCAGCGCGCCCTGATCTTCGGGGGTCTCGCCGACGGGGAGAGCCGAATCGGAGGCGTGCTCCGTGGGGCGGACCCGGTCGCGACCGGCCGCGCCCTGGCGTCGCTCGGCGTGGAGATCACGGGTCTGGATGGTGTGGATCGAGATTCGCTGCGGATCCGGGGGCGCGGCTTGAGGGCCTGGACCCGGCCCGGCGGTGTGCTCGATCTGTGCAACAGCGGCACCGGTGCCCGTCTACTGGCGGGGGGGGCCGGGGGCCCGCCCCCCGCCCCGGGGGTGGCGGGCGGGGCTGCCTGCCCAGCCGCTGTCCGCGGTGTTGGCCGGCGACGCATCGCTCTCCAGCCGGCCCATGGACCGCATTGCGCGGCCGCTCAGGCGCATGGGCGCCTCGGTCGAGTACCTGGAACGAAGCGGGGTCCTCCCCATGAGGATCACCGGCGGCGAGCTTGCCGCGATCCGCCACGACGGCACGGTTGCCAGCGCGCAGGTGAAGAGCGCCATCCTGCTGGCGGGGGTGGGCGCGGGCGTGGCCGTGGACGTGCGCGAGCCCCGGCGGTCCCGCGATCACAGCGAGCGAATGTTCGAGGCCATGGGCGTGGACGTTGTGGAGCGAGCGGTCGAAGCCGGGTGGATGGTCCGGATCGCGGCGCCACCACCACGGCTGGCGCCGCTCGACATGGACGTGCCGGGCGATTTTTCCTCGGCGGCGTTTTTTCTGGCCTGGGCCGCGCTGGCCGGCGGTGCGGGGCCGCTTACGGCATGTGCGGTCGGGCTCAACGCGACGAGAACGGGGCTCCTCCCGGTGCTTGCACGCATGGGTGTGCGCGTCGATGTACGCTTGCGCGCGAACGCGGGTGGTGAGCCCGTCGGCGACCTTCGGGTCGCAAAGCGCGCGAACCCGCTGCGATCGGTACGGGTGGGGCAGGGGGAAGTGCCCGGCATGATCGACGAGATTCCCGTGTTGGCTGTCCTGGCTGCGCGCGCCGAGGGGGTCACGCGGATCACCGGGGCTCGTGAGCTCCGTGTCAAGGAGTCGGATCGGCTGGCTGCGTTGGCCGTGAACCTGCGGCGGATCGGTGTGGAGGTGGAGGAGCTGCCCGACGGCCTGGAAATCGAGGGCACGCGCCGCCCGTTGTCGGGGGTGGTGGAGTGCTTCGGCGATCACCGCATCGCCATGGCGTTCGGTGTGCTTGGCCGTACTCCGCGGTGCGACGTGCGAGTGGACGATCCCCGGGTGTCGGAGGTGAGCTTCCCCGGCTTCTGGGAATTGCTGACACGGGTGGAGAATGCGGCGGCTCAGCGGGCGCCGGGATCCGGCGGCGGGGGCGCGGGGACGAGCGGCGGCAGCGCGGCCGAGAGTTGTCTGGTCGTCGCCATCGACGGCTCCGCGGGTTCGGGAAAGTCGACCACCGCGGCCTCCGTGGCCGTGCGGCTGGGCTTCCGCCACCTGGATTCGGGAGCCATCTATCGGGCGGTCACGCTGGGATTGCTCGATGCCGGACTCGGAGGGGCGGCGTCCGGGGGGATCACGCCCGGGCAACTGGCGGCCCTGGACATCGATGTAAGGTGGAAGGGCCGGAAAATGGAGGTGTGGATGGGAGGAGCGCCGGTGCCGGAGGAGGCTCTGCGGGCAGAGCGGGTTACCGCGATGGTGTCCCAGGTGTCGGCAGCTCGATCGGTGCGGGCCCATCTGCTTGCCTTGCAGCGCTCGGCGGCTGCGGGTCCGGGAGTGGTGGCCGAAGGCAGGGACATGGGGACGGTCGTGTTCCCCATGGCCGGCGTGAAGGTGCATCTGGACGCGGACCCCAGGGAACGTGCCCGCAGACGCATACTGCAGAGGGACGGCCGCATCCCGGACGACGATGAGATCGAGACGGAAGCCAACCGGCTGATGCAGCGCGACGCGCGCGATTCGTCTCGGGCCATCGCCCCGCTTCAGATTGCGGAAGATGCAGTACAGCTGGACACGACCGAACTGAGCCCTGCTGCTCAGACGGAGGCCATCGTACGTTTGGCGAGGGCGGCCGGGGCCGATCTCCCCGACCTTTCGTAGCGCATCCCACGCCACTTCCGTCCCGGTCTCGAATGCGCTATGGTACAAGACTGTACCCCAGAAACCGCGCTCGAATGAGGCAACAACGCTCAAGGCATCCATCGGTGCCCCTTCGCGCGTCCATACGGGGCAGGAACACGGAAATCGGTTCCGGGCCATTGGGCGGGTGGTCCCGGCGACCGTCATTTCATTCAACCCCGGCCTTCACCGCGCCACTCCCGCCGGCCGGATCGATTTTGGAGCGCCAGACGTGTGCTGGCGAAGCGATAACCATGAACGACACACAAGAGAACCCTGCAGCCCCGGACACCCCGGATACCCAGGACCTCGCAGCACCGTCCGCGGACGACAACGGTGCCTACCCTGACGAGATTTCCCCGGAGCTCTTCAACGATCCGTACGGCGAAGAGATCCTCGACGTCTCCCGCGACGACTTCGAGGCGATGCTCTCCGAGCACCAGACGGCTGGCGGAGACATCCGCGAAGGCCAGATTGTCCAGGCGAGAGTATTGCGGACCACCGATTCGACGGTCATCCTCGAGTTCGGCTTCAAGAGTGAGGGCGCCGTTGGACTCGAAGAGTTCAAGGATCCCGAATCGATCGAGCCGGGACAGGAAGTCGAAGTACTCCTCGAGAGCCTCGAAGACGACGATGGTGTGGTGGTGCTCTCGAAGAAGAAGGCGGACTTCCTCAGGGTCTGGGAGCTGATCAGGGACGCGTTCGAGAACGACCGTCCGGTGAAGGGCCTTCTGACCCGGAAGATCAAGGGTGGGGTGACCGTGGACATCATGGGCGTGGACGCTTTCCTGCCCGGATCCCAGATCGCGCTCCGGCGGGTCCCGAACATCGAGGATCTGATCGGAGACACCTACGATTTCAAGATCATCAAGCTGAACAAGCGCCGGCGGAACATCGTCGTCTCGCGCAGAGTCATCCTCGAGCGGGAGAGGAAGAAAAAGCGCTCCACCCTCGTCAAGGAGCTCCTCAACGGCCAGGTCCGGGAGGGAATCGTCAAGAACATCACCGACTTCGGCGCCTTCATCGATCTGGGTGGGCTCGACGGACTCCTTCACATCACCGACATGTCGTGGGGCCGGGTCGGGCATCCGTCAGAGGTCGTGGACATCGGAAGCACGCTGGACGTCAAGGTGCTGGACATCGATTGGGACCGGGAGCGCATCTCGCTCGGGCTCAAGCAGCTTCTGCCATATCCCTGGACGGACATCGAGGATCGGTATCCCGTGGGCGCGCGCGTTCGCGGCAAGGTGGTTTCCATCACGAACTACGGGGCATTCGTGGAACTGCAGAAGGGCGTGGAAGGGTTGGTCCACATTTCGGAAATGTCGTGGACACGCAATGTGCGGCACCCCTCCAAACTCGTCTCCATCGGTGACGAGATCGAGGCGGTCGTCCTGAAGGTCGACCCGAACGACGAAAAGATCTCCCTTGGCATGAAGCAGATCGAAGAGGATCCGTGGCTGGCCTTCCCGGTGAAGTACCCCTCGGGAACTCAGCTTTCGGGAACGGTCCGCAACCTCACGTCCTTCGGGGCGTTCGTGGAGATCGAGTCCGGGATCGACGGCCTCGTCCACGTTTCCGACATGAGCTGGACGCGCCGGGTGGAGCACCCATCCGAGGTCGTGCAGAAGGGCGAGCGCGTCGATGTCATGGTCCTGGATGTGGACTCGGACAACAAGCGAATCTCGCTGGGCATCAAGCAATTGTTCGACGATCCCTGGCCGAGTCTGGTGATGGAGTACGCCAAGGGGCAGGAAGTGGAGGGCAGTGTCGTCCGGCTCCAGGACAGGGGCATCGTCATGGATCTCGGTCACGGCGTGGAGGGCTTCGTGCCCGGGTCCCATTCAGGCATACGCGCCGAAGGTCTGGAGGACTACTTCCGGGTCGGCGACACCGTGCCGCTGCGGGTTATTTCCTCCGATGCCTCGGAACGCCGAATCGTTCTGGAGGTCCTGGAGGCGCCTGTGCGACGGGCCGGTTCCGATCCCTCCGACGACGAGGCCGTGACTCCGAGCGACGAGGGGGCCGTGGTGGCGGACGACGAACCGGCCGAGTCTCCGAGTGATGAGGAAGCCGCGGCTTCGGGTGGTGAGGAAGCCGTGGCTTCGGGTGATGAGGAGACGCCTGAACTCGAGTCGTAGGGGGACAGTGGCTACAGTGGCGAGGACAATGAAGCGAAGGCCGCCGCTGTTGCTCGTCATGAGCTCCCTGCTGGCTGGCGCAGTCTTCGCCTGTGCCGCCGGTGGGAGGGGCGGCAATGGCGAGATCGAGGAGTCGGCCCACGAACGCCGGATAGCGGGTCCGGCATTGCCGGGTCCCGTGATCGGGGTCGTGCTCCCGGTTTCGGGGTCTCCGTCCAATCGCGAGTATACCCGCCTGTTCATGGAAGGCGTGGAGATCGCGGCGGACCTGGCGCGGCGGGCGGGGCTGGATGTCGAATTGCTTGTCGAGGACAACCGCGGAACGGCATCGGGAACCGTCCGAGGCGTATCCGCGCTCGTGTCCCGGGGTGCCGTGGCCATTCTCGGCCCCCTCGCCGCGGACAACGTCGGTGTCGCAGTCCGCAACGCGCCCGGCAGCGTGCCGTTTTTCTCACCGACCGCCAGATACCTCCCCGTCGGCCGCAGGGGAGTGTACAGCCTTGGCGCGGGCGACCCCGGAGCCGGGCTCGCGCTCGCCGAGGCGGTGGCCGATCTCGGCTACCGCGATGCCGTGGTCATCCACCCGCGCAGCGCCGGCGAGAGACTGGAGGCGGTGGCGTTTCAGGAAGCGTTTGCGGCTGGGGGAGGGGTTGTGCGCCGGCGCATACCGTATCAGCCGGGGATCACGACGTTCGAGGAGCCGTTGACCGAGGTGATGCTGCTGGCTCCCAGCTTGCTGGTGATCATGGCCCCGCCGGGCGACGTGGAACTCCTCGCCCCCCAAATCGCCTTCTTCGGTCTCGACGAACTCGGCGTGCAGGTCGCGGGTACGGCCGCCTGGACCACGCCGTCCGTGATCGAAGCGGTCGCGAGACGGCATACCGACGGCGTCGTCGCGGTGAGTACCGTGCCGCCCGGGGCGGTGAGGGAGCCGCCCGCAGAGTTCGTCGATGAGTACGAGAGGCGCTTTCGACGGTCACTTCACAGCACGATACCGGCCGCCGGCTTCGACCTTCTGCGCATGGCGGTGGGGGCGTACGGCCAAGCTGCCCGCACATCGGGCGACATGATCACAGCCCTCGAACGCCTGCACCGGTTCGAAGGCGTCACCGGTACCTATTCCTTCTCCGGGGGCCGCCTGACGCGGGAGTTCCATCCGGTGAGGATCTTCGACGGCAACCTGTACCCGGCGGATGCCGACTGGATCTCGATTCCTCCGCCCGGACACCCGGCGGCCCGTTGATCCGCGGCACCTCCGTGATCCGCGGCCCCCGACTCCCCGCACCCCGCCACTGCGCGCGCCCGTGCCCATGTCGATGAAGCGCGCCCTCGAACGCCTCGAAGCGCTCGGACGCGAAGCCGGGCTGGGCGGGGGGGAGGAGAGGATTCGGGCCCAGCACGACCGGGGCAAGCTGTCGGCCAGAGAGCGAATCGACCTCCTCCTGGACGAAGAGTCGTTCGTCGAGCTGGACCGCTTCGTGACGCACCGCTCCACCGAATTCGGGCTCGAGTCGAAAAAGATTCTCGGCGATGGTGTGATCACCGGGTACGGGACGATCGAGGGGCGGCTCGTCCACGTCTACTCGCAGGACTTCACCGTCTTCGGAGGCTCGCTGAGCGAGGCCCACGCGGAAAAGATCGTAAAGCTCCAGGACATGGCCCTCAGGACCGGTGCGCCGGTGATCGGCCTCAACGACTCGGGCGGCGCGCGCATCCAGGAAGGCGTCGTGTCGCTGGGCGGGTACGCGGACATCTTCCTGCGCAATACGCTCTCGTCCGGCGTGGTCCCCCAGATCAGCGTGATCATGGGTCCGTGCGCGGGCGGAGCCGTCTACTCTCCCGCGATCACCGACTTCGTGTACATGGTGCGCGGGACGAGCTTCATGTTCGTCACGGGTCCCGGCGTGGTGAAGACGGTTACCCACGAAGACATCGACATGGAGGGGCTGGGCGGGGCCGATGTCCACGCCGAGACATCGGGCGTTGCGCACTTCGCGCACGACAACGAGGCCGAGAGTCTTGCCGCCGTCCGGGAGCTGCTGCGGTACATCCCGCAAAACAACTCGGAGCTCGCGCCGGCGGGTCCCGATCACGATCCGCACGATCGACGGAGCCAGAAACTACTTGAACTAATACCAGATAACCCCAATCGTCCTTATGACATACTCGATGTGATCCGAGAAGTCGTAGACGACGCCGACTTCTACGAGGTCCACGCCGGGTTTGCCCGTAACCTCGTCACCGGGTTCGCTCATCTGGGGGGACACGCGGTGGGAATCGTGGCCAACCAGCCGGCGGTGCTGGCCGGGGTGCTGGACATCGATTCCTCGGACAAGGGGGCCCGCTTCGTACGGTTCTGCGACGCCTTCAATATCCCCCTGGTCGTCTTCGAGGATGTTCCCGGCTTCCTGCCCGGAGTGGGCCAGGAACACGGCGGTGTCATCAGGCACGGCGCAAAGCTGCTCTATGCGTTCTGCGAGGCCACCGTGCCCAAGGTCACGGTCATCACCCGGAAGGCCTACGGTGGCGCCTATGACGTGATGAACTCCAAGCACATCCGCGGGGACATGAACCTGGCCTGGCCGGCGGCGGAGATTGCGGTGATGGGCCCGAAGGGTGCGGTGGAGGTCCTCTTCCACAAGGAGATCGCCGCGTCTGACGACCCCCGCGCGGCGACCGAGGCCAGGATGGAGGAGTATCGCGAGAGGTTCGCACACCCCTACGTGGCGGCCGCGCGGGGCTATGTGGACGATGTGATCGACCCCCGGGACACCCGTCCCCGACTCATCAACGCGCTGGACATGCTTGCCGGGAAGCGGGATGCGAACCCGCCGAAGAAGCACGGCAACATTCCGCTATAGCGCGCCGTGGCGTGCGGCCTGCAACCCCGGGGCGGGTTGGCCGCGTCCCAACTGCATGGAGTTGGTTGCCCGGGCTGGATCCGGGCGACAAGGGTCGAGTGCCAGTGAGGAGGATAGCGCAAATGAGAAACACGATGGCGACAGGTTGGCGGAAGGGGTGGTTGCTCGCTGTGATGATGGCCGTCGGGGTCACGGGGGTGGCACTGTCGCCATCGGGGGTCGCCGGACAGGACACGGAGCGGCGCAGAGAGCTGGAGCGGCAGCTGGAGGAAGCCCGGCGCCACCTGGAGGAGCTGGCCGCGGAGTTGCAGAGGGAGTTGCGGGAAGCGGAGCCGAAGTGGGAGGAAGCCAGCCGGGAATGGGCGAAGGCGGCGGAGGAATGGCAGCGGGAGTGGGCGGAGATGGAGCCCAGGTGGGAGGAAGCCGGTCGCGAATGGGCGAAGGCGGCGGAGGAATGGCAGCGGGAGTGGGCGGAGATGGAGCCCAGGTGGGAGGAAGCCGGCCGCGAATGGGCGAAGGCGGCGGAAGAATGGCAGCGGGAGTGGGCGGAGATGGAGCCCACGTGGGAGGAAGCCAGCCGCGACTGGGCGAAAGCGGTGGAAGAATGGCAGCGAGAGTGGCCGGACGCGCACCCCGGGTGGGAGATGGCATTCCCCTTCGGCAGTGGCGGATTCCTCTTTGCGCCGGCTGCCGTGATCGGGGTGTGGCTCGAGATGCAACTCGACTCCGATCTGGAGGATCGGGGAGCCAGGGTCATGCGAATCGTCGATGGCGGGCCGGCTGACATGGCCGGTGTCCGCGCCGGCGATGTGATCATCTCGTTCAACGGACTGGACCTGACCCAGCCGCTGGACGAAGACACGGAGGCGCGCCTGGACGAAGACCGGTCCTTCCCGGCGCAGCGGCTGGTCGCCCTGCTGGAGGATCACCTCCCCGGCGAGTCCGCCGCGATGGAAGTCGAGCGCCGCGGGGAGAGGATCTCCCTCACGGTTACGCCGCGCGAGCGCGAGGAGGTGCCCCAATGGCGCCTGCAGATCAGCACACCCGACTTCGGTGCCTTCGTGGTGACCGCCCGCGGGCACGGCCTCGACCTCGTCGAACTGAACCCGGGTCTCGGCGCCTACTTCGGGACCGAGGAGGGGGTTCTCGTTGCGGCCGTGGATGACGAGGCCCGGCTCGGCTTGCGTCCCGGGGACGTGGTGGTGGCGGTCGACGGGCGTGACGTGGACGACGGCGCCGAGCTTCGGCGCATCCTGCGCTCCTATGAAGAGGGCGAAGAGATCGAGTTCCGGATCTGGCGGGACGGCTCGGAGACCACTGTAACGGGCAAGCTCATCCGGTAGGAGCAGCGCACGACGCCGCGGAGCGGCCGGCATTCCGTGGATGCCTCGCCGATCTCTTGCAGAGGGGTTGCTTCCGTGGAGTGCTAGATTGGGAAGGACTGCGCCGGCCGGTCGCGGTCCCGCTCCGTTCCGTCCAATTGCCCCCGGGAGAGCCCCGGCCGTGACCGAGACCCGGCGTTGATCGAATCCGTTCTAGTCGCCAACCGAGGCGAGATCGCTCTTCGAGTCATCCGGGGCGCCCGGGAACTCGGGATTCGCACCGTGGCCGTCTTCTCCGATGCGGACCGCGGCAGTCCCCATGTTCAGCACGCCGACGAAGCGTATCCCATCGGCCCGGCGAGAGCGTCCGCGAGCTACCTGAACATCGCCCGGCTCCTCGAGGTCGCCGAGCGGGCGCGGGTGCGCGCGGTTCACCCGGGGTACGGTTTCCTGGCCGAGCGCGCGGACTTTGCCGAGGCCGTCGCGGGGGCGGGGCTGACCTTCGTCGGTCCGTCCGCGTCGACCATCCGGGCCATGGGTGACAAGACGGAAGCCCGCCGCCGCATGGCCGCGGCGGGGGTGCCCGTCGTACCCGGCACCACGGAACCGATCGCATCCGGACCGAAAGCGCGAGAGGCTGCCGAGACCGTGGGGTTCCCGGTCGTGCTGAAGGCCGCCGCCGGTGGTGGCGGCAAGGGGATGAGGGTCGTGCGAATGGCCGAGGAGGCCTCCGGGGCGTTCACGGCGGCAGTTCGCGAAGCCGAAGCCGCGTTCGGCGACGGACGTGTCTACGTGGAGCGCTTTCTGGAGCGGCCCCGCCATATCGAGGTGCAGCTTTTCGGAGATGCACACGGCAATGTCGTGCATCTCTTCGAACGGGAGTGCTCGATTCAGAGGAGGCATCAGAAGCTGGTGGAAGAGGCGCCCTCGCCTCTCCTGAATCCGGACGAGCGGCGCCGGATGGGTGACGCGGCGGTGCAGGCCGCGCGTGCCGTGAAGTACCTGGGCGCGGGTACCGTCGAATTCCTCTACCAGGACGGCGAGTTCTTCTTCCTGGAGATGAACACGCGCCTCCAGGTGGAGCACCCGGTCACGGAACTGGTGACCGGTATCGACCTTGTGGAGTGGCAGTTTCGCGTCGCGTCGGGCGAGGTGTTGCCTCTGTTGCAGGCCGAGATCCCGCTCCGCGCCCACGCAATCGAGTGCCGGATCACCAGCGAGTCCCCGTTCGACGGCTTTCTCCCCGCGACCGGTACCATAAGCGAACTCGTGCTTCCCGACGGCCCCGGAGTACGCTGGGACGGCGGGATTGCGCGCGGATCGGAGATCGGCCTGCACTACGATCCTCTCCTCGGCAAGCTGATCAGCCATGGCTCCGACCGGTCTTCGGCCATCCGCCGGATGCGGCGCGCGTTCACGGAGCTCAGGATCGGCGGCGTCGCCACCAGCGCGCCCTTGCTCGCCCGGATCATGGAGGAGCCCGACTTCCTGGCGGGCCGCCTCTCGACCGCCTACCTGACCGAGCACCCCGGGCTATTCACCCCGGATGTTCCCGCGGCGGCGCGCGACGCGGTGGTGGCCGCCGCCGCCCTTCTGGAACATGAGAGGCGGCACAGTCGGGCCGCTCCCCGCATCGGTCCCGGGGGCGCACGCCTCTCCCCGTGGCGGCGCGGTCTCGGCGCGCACGGGTTCCCGGAGCTCGACGGCTCCCGATGACCTTGCGGCAACGGGAAGCGGGCCGAGGAACCCGGTACGTGGTCTTCCTGCTCGGAGAGGAGCACGAGGTCGTCATCTGCGAACGAGGGGAGGTCGTCATCGACGGCTGCCGCCGCGAAGCCTCCGTGGCCGCAACGAGCCCGCCGGGCGGGCACTCGCTGCTCCTGGACGGTGCCTCCTTCCAGGTGCTGGCCCGCCCGGGGTCGCGGGGGCAGTGGGACATCGACATCGATGGCGGCACGGTGCGAGCCGAAGTCCTGGACGAACGTCAGGCCAGGGTTCGGAAACTCTCCGCGGTGGCTGCCGGGGCGGTCGGGACCCTGGCCCTCAAGGCCCCCATGCCGGGCCTGGTGGTTCAGGTGGCCGCGCGGGAGGGTGGGGTGGTGGAGAGGGGTGCTACCGTCCTGATCGTGGAGGCCATGAAGATGGAAAACGAACTGCGTGCCGCGGGGACCGCCACGGTCAAGCGGATCCTGGTGAAACCCGGGGATGCGGTCGAGAAGGGTCAGATTCTGGTCGAATACGCCGAGGTGGATGCGCCGTGACGCGGAGGGACGAGGGATCGGTCTACGACAGGCTGCCCGAGGGGTTCCGGGTGGGGGACGATCTGGGCGAGCCGGGTGACTACCCCTTTACGCGCGGTGTCCACGAGACGATGTACCGGGGACGCCTCTGGACGATGCGCCAGTACGCCGGTTTCGGCACGGCCGAGGAGACCAACCGGCGCTACCATTTTCTTCTCGGCCGCGGAACCACCGGCCTCTCCGTCGCCTTCGACCTCCCTACCCAGATGGGCTTCGATTCCGACGCGGCGATGGCCGCGGGAGAGGTGGGGCGCGTCGGGGTCGCGATCGATTCCATCGCGGACATGCGGACCCTCTTTCGCGGCATCGACCTGGGCGCGGTGTCGTGCTCGATGACCATCAACGCGACCGCGCCCATCCTGCTGGCGCTCTACACGGCGGTGGCGGATGAGACCGGCGTGTCCCGCTCGGAACTCCGGGGAACCGTCCAGAACGATGTGCTCAAGGAGTACATCGCCCGGGGCACGTACATCTATCCGGTCGAACCCTCGCTTCGCCTGGTGAGCGACCTGATTTCCTTCTGCTCGGCCGAGCTGCCCCGCTGGAACGCCATTTCGGTCTCGGGCTACCACATCCGCGAGGCGGGCTCGACCGCTGCGCAGGAGGTCGCCTTCACCCTCTCGAACGGGGTGGAATACGTACGCCGCGCCGTCGCCCGGGGGGAGGAGTTGGAAGACTTCGCCCCGCGCGTCTCCTTCTTCTTTGCGGCGCACAACAACCTCTTCGAGGAAGTCGCCAAGTTCCGCGCCGCGCGGCGGGTGTGGGCACGCATCATGAAGGAGCGCTTCGGGGCCACCGACCGCTCGTGCCGCCTTCGCTTCCACACCCAGACGGGCGGCTCCACCCTGACGGCCCAGCAGCCGATGAACAACGTCGTCCGTGTCACGATCCAGGCCCTGGCGGCGGTGCTGGGTGGCACCCAGTCGCTGCACACCAACGGCTACGACGAAGCCCTCGGCCTGCCCACCGCCGAGGCCGCCGCGCTGGCACTCGGTACCCAGCAGATCCTGGCCGCCGAATCGGGGGTGACGAAGTGGGTCGACCCTCTCGGGGGAAGCTTCCTGGTCGAACACCTCACCGACCGTCTTGAAGCCGAGGCACTCGCCCGGATGACGCGAATCGACGAGTTGGGCGGCGCCTCGGCGGCCATCGAGTTCATGCGGGAGGAGATCCACCGGGCCGCGTACCGGCACCAGCTCGAGATCGAGTCGGGAGAGCGGGTCGTCGTGGGCCTGAACCGCTACCGGACCGACGACACCGGCGAGCCGCCGCCGGGGCCGGATTTCCGGCGCCTGGAAGCAAGTCAGATCGCGACCCTCGGCGAGATCAGGGCCGCGCGGGACGAGGCTGTGGTGCGGGGCCATCTGAGCCGCGTTCGCCACGTGGCCGCGGGTGACGCGAACCTGCTCCCGGCAATGATAGAAGCGGTCAAGGACGGGGTGACTCTCGGCGAGATCAGCGATGCGTTGCGTGATGTCTGGGGGACCTACGACAATCCGGCGTGAGGCGATCCCGGGCTGGACAAGTCCCTTGTCGGCCGCTCGCGCCACCCGTGACGCTCCCCCCCTGTATCCGAAAGGGTACACGATGCCGCGGGCAACCCTTGCCTCTCCCGTCCCGGCGTCGCTAGTGTCAGCGTGTAGGGATCCGTTCTCCGGAGGATGCGGCAGGCCTTCTCCGGAGCACGCGAGCGTCCTCTCCGGAGCCGGAACATGAAATCACTCGGCGTGCCATTTCTGGTGCTGGGGGCCGTTCTGGTCGTCGCCGGCCGGGGTACCGCCGGGTACTCATTGACGCAGTCAGCGGGCGCATCCCCTCTGGGCGGATGGCCGGCCGCCTCACATGTCGCGCCGGAATTGCCGGCGACCGCTTCGGCCGAAACCGAAGTCGTCCAGCGCGTGTGCGTCCGCTGCCACAACGATCGCCGCCTGCTGGGCAACCTGTCGCTCGAGGGCTTCGCGGTGGAGGAGGCCGGGGGCAACGCCGACATCGCCGAACGGATGGTCCGCAAGCTCCGCGCCGGAATGATGCCGCCTCCGGGCACCCCAAGGCCCGCCGGTGACACGCTGGTTGCGCTGGTAGAGCGACTCGAGGACATCCTCGACGGCACGGCGGCCGGACGCACCAACCCCGGGCCGCGCACCTTCCAGCGCCTCAACCGGCCCGAGTACGAGGGGGCTGTGCGCGACCTGCTGGATCTGACGGTCGACGCGGGAGACTGGCTGCCGCTGGACCAGATGAGCGCCAACTTCGACAACATCGCGGACGTCCAGGCCATGTCGCCCACCCTGGTGGAGTCCTACCTTAACGCGGCGGCCGAGATCAGCCGCTGGGCGGTGGGCGACCGAAACGCGCCTTCGGTGGATCGCGCCTACAGGCAGACGGACTATACATCGCAGCATCCCTGGGACCGAATCGAGGGGGCACCCTACGGCACGCGCGGCGGCATCGTCGTCAACCACGTCTTCCCCGCGGACGGAGAGTACGTCTTCGAGCTCGGCTTTTCGTCGGGCGCGAACTCCCGTTTCGAGGACGTGGACATCTCGGTCGAAGGCGAGCGCGTCGCACTTCTCCACCACGCGCGCACCGGCGCGGGCGCCGACGGGCGGGGCGCGAACCCCGTGCGAACGGGTTCCGTCTTCGTTCGGGCCGGCCAGAAGCCGGTGTCCGCCGCCTTCATCCGGGGCTTCGACGGACCCTACGAGGACCTGATCCGGCCTCATGACTGGTCCATGGCGGGCGGGGGCTCGGGAGGGAGCGGCATTACGACGCTGCCGCACCTCCGGGAGTTGGTGGTCCGGGGACCGATCAACGTGACGGGTGTGTCCGAGACTCCCACGCGGCGGCGGATCTTCGTCTGCCGGCCGACCGCGCCGGAGGAGGAACGTCCATGCGCCCGCCGCATCATCGAGGGCCTGGCCACCCGCGCCTACCGCCGTACTGCGACCACGCCGGACATGCAGGGGTTGATGACCTTCTATGAGAGCGGCGCCGGGTCGGGCGGCTTCGAGGAAGGAGTCCGCCGTGCCCTCGAGGCCATCCTGGCAAGCCCGCACTTCGTCTTCCGCCCCGAGCGCGAGCCCGACGACGTTGAACCCGGCGAAATCTACCCGGTATCGAGCGTGGACCTGGCGTCCCGCCTCTCGTTCTTCCTTTGGGGTGCGCCGCCCGACGAAGCGCTGTTGTCCGTGGCGGCCGCTGGACGCCTGCAGGACGAGGACGAGCTTGAGCGGCAGGCCCTGCGCATGCTCGATGATCCGCGCTCAAGTGCGCTGGGCAGCCGCTTCGCGAGGCAATGGCTTCGCCTGCAGGATCTGTACAAGGTCCATCCGGATCCGAATTTCTTCCCGAACTTCGACGACAACCTGGCCGATGCAATGCGCCGGGAGACGGAGCTTTTCTTCAACAGCCTGGTCCGCGAAAACCGCAGCGTCCTGGACCTGTACCGGGCGGACCACACCTTCGTGAACGAACGGTTGGCCGCCCACTACGGCTTCCCCAGTGCGTCGGGTTCGCACTTCCGCAGGGTCGACTACCCGGACGACCGGCGCGTGGGCCTTCTGGGGCACGGGAGCATCCTCGTTCTCACCTCGCTGGCCAACCGCACGTCGCCCGTGCTGCGCGGGAAGTGGGTCATGGAGGTCATGCTGGGCACGCCGCCGCCGCCCCCGCCGCCCGGCATCCCGGACCTCGAAGAGACCGAGGCTTCACGCGATGGCCGGATACTCACGACCCGGGAGCGGATGGAGATCCACCGCGAGAATCCGGCGTGCCGGTCCTGTCACCGTTTCATGGACCCCATCGGCCTGGCGCTCGACAACTTCGACGTGACCGGGAAGTGGCGGTTGCTCGAGAACGGGATCCCCCTGGACACGCGCGGCGACTTCTACGACGGGACGCCGGTGACGACGCCGGCCGAGCTGTCGAAGGCGCTGCTCAAGCGGCCGCTCCCCCTTGTGCGCACCTTCACCGAGAACCTCATGGCGTACGCGCTCGGCCGCCGAGTGGAATACTACGACCAACCCGCCGTCCGGGAGATCGCGCGGCGGGCCGAAGCCGACGGATATCCCGTCTCTTCGCTCATTCTCGGCGTGATCATGAGTGACGCCTTCAGATTGAAGCAGGCCGCGGCGGCCATCACCGCCGGCGACGCCGAAGCCCGGACGTCACGCTCCCGGGAAAACCAGTAAACCGAGGGAACCATGCAATTCATCACCGGCACACACATTCCCCGCAGAACCTTCCTTCGCGGCCTGGGCGCCACCGCGGCGCTGCCGCTCCTCGACGCCATGATTCCGGCCGGGCGCCTGCGCGCGGACACCGCGGCGGTGTCGGGACCGACGCGTCTCGTATGCATCGAGGAGGTGCATGGACTGCCGGGGTGCAACGAATGGGGGGCCACGAAGCACCTGTTCGCCCCCTCGACGACGGGGAAGGACTTCGAAATCCTGCCGGAGAGCGCGCTGTCGTCGCTGAGCCCCTTCCAGGAACACCTGACCATCGTCAGCAACACCGACGTGCGCATGGCGGAGGCATTCACGACGCCCGAGATCGGTGGCGACCACTTCCGCTCCAGCGCGGTCTTCCTCACCCAGGCCCATCCGAAACAGACGCAGGGCTCCGACATCTACGTGGGCACGTCGCTCGACCAGCTGTACGCTCAGCGCTTCGGCCAGGACACGCCGCTCCCCTCCATGCAGTTCTGCATCGAGAACCTCGACCAGGCGGGCGGCTGCACCTACAACTACTCCTGCGCCTACACCGATACCATCAGCTGGGCGTCCCCCAACGAACCGCTGCCCATGATCCGCGACCCGCGCGTCGCCTTCGACATGCTCTTCGGGGCCGGCGGCACGCCGGAGGAACGGGCCGCGCGCCGCGCTTCGCGCAGGAGCATTCTGGACTGGATGGCCGGGGAGATCGCGTCGCTGAAGCGGGAGTTGGGGGCGGTGGACCGCGTCCGCATGGACCGCTACCTGGAGAACGTGCGCGAGATCGAGCGGCGTATCGCCGCCGTCGAGTCCCGCAACACCGGCGGCGAGGAGCGGGAGCTGCCGGAGGCGCCCGCGGGCGTGCCCGATTCCTTCTCCGAGCACATGAGACTCATGTTCGACCTGCAGGTGCTCGCCCTCGAGACGAACATGACCCGGGTCATCTCCTTCAAGACGGGCCGTGACGCGGACAACCGCGTCTTCCCCGAGAGCGGCTCCGACCGGCCCTTCCACCCGGCGTCCCACCACGGCAGCAGGGAAGATGGGATCCTCGAGTTCAACAAGATCTGCCAGTACAGGGTGGGTCAGCTCCCATACTTCCTGGAGAAGCTCCAGGAGAGCATGGAGGGCGACGAGAGCCTGCTCGACAAGACGATGATCATGTGGGGCTCGCCGATGGCTGACTCGAACCTGCACAACCACCGCCGCTGTCCCCTGATCCTGCTGGGTGGGGCGGACGGCCATCTGGAGGGCAACCTCCACCTGAAGGCGCCGGACGGAACACCGATGGCGAACGCCATGCTGGCGGCGCTCAACTCGCTGGGCATGGACATGCAGAACTTTGGCGACAGCACGGGCGAATTCGCGCTGATGCCGGGGTCTTCGGCGGCGACGCAGGGGTGACCATGACGCGCGCTACACTGCTGGCCGGGGCCGCCGTGCTGACGCTTACGGGGGCGATGCCGGGTAGCGATTCGGACTTGCCGGGTGACGGGTGGGCCTTGCCCGGCCCCGAATCCCCCGTGGCCGACGCGGCGATGCGGGGAGACCGCGTCGCGGTGCGGGAGCTTCTCGCGGACGGCGCCGACGTGAACGCGGCCCAGGGCGACGGGATGACCGCGTTGCACTGGGCCGCCGAGCACGGAGACGTGGAGTTGGCGCGGATGCTCCTCCATGCCGGGGCCGCGGTGGCGCCGGCGACGCGGATCGGGTCCTATGCACCGCTCCACATCGCGGCGCGGAACGGCCACACATCGCTGGCGGTGCTCCTTCTGGAGGCCGGCGGCGACGCCACGGCGGCCGCGCCCGGGACGGGGACCACGCCGCTCCACCTCGCTGCCGGCGCGGGGGTGGCGGAGCTGGCCGTGGCGCTGATCGAGCGCGGAGCCGACGTCGACGGGCGCGAAGCCGGGTGGGGTCAGACCCCGCTGATGTTCGCGGCCTCCATGAACCGCGTGGACGCGATCCGCGCGCTCCTGGACGCGGGTGCGGATCCCGACATCACGAGCAGGGTGGAAGACCTGGTCGTTCTGTCGGCTCTCGACCAGCTGGCGAACAGGCGCCGCAGCGACGCGATCAAGGCGCTGACGGCGGACGGTGCCCGAAGCCCCAGCGCCGGCGAGTTCCAGGCCGCCGTGCGGGCGGCCCGCGCGGTCTATGCCGAGGGACTTCCCGACGACGAAGAGGAGGAGGAGGACGACTTCCGTCCCCGGCGGATCACCGCCAAGGGCGGTCTGACGGCCCTACTGCACGCGGTTCGCCAGGGCCACCGGGAGGCGGCCGCAGCATTGCTGGACGGTGGTGCCGACATCGACCTGCCCAGCGCCAGCGACGGTACCAGCCCCCTTCTCATGGCGACGATCAACGGCCAATTCGACCTGGCACTCGCGCTGATCGAGCGGGGCGCCGATCCCTCCATCGCCTCTCTGCTGAACGGCGCTACCCCGCTCTGGGCCGCGGTGAACGCCCGCTGGCAGCCCCGCACCCGCTACCCGCAGCCCCAGGAGATGGGCCTCCAGGCGGCCACCTATCTGGACGTGATGGAAGCGCTCCTGGAGGCGGGCGCGGATCCGGATGTGCGACTGACGCTCCACCCCTGGTACATGGAGTACAGTGGGTGCGGCAACCGTAACTGCGGCCTCGTCGACACCGAGGGCGCGACTGCATTCTGGCGGGCCGCCTACGCGACCGACGTGGCGGCGATGCGGCTTCTCGCCGCCTACGGGGCCGACCCCGATATCGCCACCAAGGCGCCTCCGCAGAGGCGCCGCCTTTCACCGGACGAATCGCTCCGGCAGCAGAACCGGAGGCAGCTCGCGTCGGACTCGACCTATTGGGAGCTGGTGGACTCCGCTCAGGTGGCCCTCATGCAGTCGGTGCGCGACGAGCTGCCGTCCGACATGCAGGACGACTTCCCGGACGACCGTCTGGACGATCCCGACGAGACCGTCCGCCGGGAGCTGGTCCGCGCATCCGAGGTGGGTGACTCCCTGCGGGCGCTCGAGCCGGACGCGTCCGGACTTCCGCCCGTCGACGTCGGGGGCCCGGGTGTGTGGCCGATCCATGCCTCGTCGGGTGTCGGCTACGGCGAGGGGTTCGCCGGCAACGCCCACCGCCATGCACCCGACGGTTGGCTCCCGGCCGTCCGCTACCTCGTGGAAGAACTGGGCGCGGACGTCAACGCCCGGGACCACAATGGCTATAACGCGCTGCACCATGCGGCCGCCCGCGGGGACCACGGACTCATCATCTACCTGGTGGAGCAGGGCGCGGACATCAGGGCCATCAGCCGGCGCGGACAGACGGTGGCGGACCTGGCCAACGGACCGGTCCAACGGGTCTCTCCGCTCCCCGCGACGGTCGTGCTGCTGGAGAAGCTGGGGTCGTCGAACAGCCACCGTTGCCTGACCTGCTGACGCCCGTCCTCCCCTAGCTCACGGGTCTGCTCCGCGCGCCGAGCGAGTACTCGGGCGGCTCCACGCCCAACAGGTGCCGCACGAAATAGTCCCACCTGCGCCTCATCATGTACGGCTCGTTGCCGAATCCGTGGCCCCGGTTGGGCATCATGATCAGATCGAAGTCCTTGTCCGCCGCGATCAGCGCGTCCGCCACGAGCAGCGTGTTGTAAAGGGGCACGTTGGTGTCCATGGTGCCGTGGGCCAGCAGCAGCTTGCCCTGCAGATTCCCGGCGATGAGCTGGTTGGCCTGGTTGTCGTAGTTGGTGGTTCCGTCCGGATAGGTTTCGAGCAGACCCTGCCACTTCTCGCCCCAGTCGTCCTCGTAGTTGCGGTTGTCGTGGTTGCCGGCCTGCGACACCGCCACCTTGTAGAAGTCCGGGTAGCGCAGGATACCGGCCGTACTGGCGAACCCTCCCCCCGAGTGCCCCCAGATCCCCACGCGGTCGAGGTCCATCCACGAGTGGCGGGCACCGAGCTGCCGCACCATGCCCACCTGATCGGGCAGCCCGTTGTCGCCCATGTTTCCGTAGTACGCGTCGTGGTACTCCTTGGAGCGCCCGGGCGTGCCCATGGCGTCGACCTCCACGACGACGAACCCCAACTCGGCGATCGATTGCTTGTCACCGCGTGAGGCGCGGAATGAACGCGAGCCAACGCTGCCGGACTGGGGTCCCGGATACAGGTAGTTGACGACCGGATACGAACGTGACGGATCGAAGCCGGTGGGCTTGTACAGGAGGCCGTACAGATCGGTCTCGCCGTCCCGCGCCTTGACGGTGAAGGGCTCGGGCGGCTGCCAGCCGCTGTCCACAAGGCGCGAGATGTCGGCGCGCTCCAGCTCCATGACCACCTCGCCGTCCAGGTCGCGCAGCACCGTGACCGGGGGGACGGTGGGGGTTGAGTAGCTGTCGACGAAGTAGTCCCCCGACGGGGACAGGGTGACGGTGTGGTCGGCGCTGTCGGGTGTGAGGAGCACGAGCCCCGTGCCGTCCATGCCGATCCGGTAGAGGTACTGGAAGTAGGGGTCGCCGGGCTCGCGTCCGGTGCCGGTGAAGTAGAGTTCCCGGCCGTCTTCATCCACCCGCAACAGCTGACGCACGTTCCAGTCTCCGGTGGTGATCCGGTCCAGGAGCTGGCCGGAGGTCAGGTCATGGCGGTAGAGGTGCCCCCAATTATGCCGTTTGGAAAACCAGATGACCTCGTTGGATTCCTTCAGAACCCGCCAGTTGACCCTGCCCGAGCCCGACTCGAAGAAGTTCTCCTCGGTTTCCTCGAGTACGTCGCGCACGGCCCCCGTTTCGGGGTCCGCCACCCGCAGCTCCGCGTGCTTGTGGTCGCGAGAGTTCGATACAAAGGCGAGCTGGTTGCCGTCGGCGCTCCATTCGGCGTCCAGGAGCACGCCGCCCGGCCCGGCCACGTGATCCGTGATCGAGGAACGATGCGGGTCCGGGGGCATCTGCAGCCGCACCACCCGTGGCCCGTCCAGGTGGATGACCACCCGGCTGATGCGGAAGATCAGGCTATCGCCCGGCAGCGGGTACTTCCACGACGCCAGTTCGGGGTGCCCCACGTTGGTCGTGGCCATGTGCATCTCGCCCACGCCGCGGCCGTCGTGCTGGAAGGTCGCGATCATGTCCGACCCCGGCGACCAGAGCAGCACCGGCGAGTCGCGCTTGACCCAGCCCGCATTGTTGGTCGCGTAGCCGTAGTCCCGGACGCCGTCGGTGGTGAGCGCGGCCTCGGCGCCGTCGGCCAGATCGCGCACCCAGAGGTTGTGGTCCCGGATGAAGGCGGCCTTCGTCCCGTCGGGCGAAACGATCGCGTTCGGGTCCGTTTCGCGCGGAGACGGCGCCGGGGCGCAGCTGTACGCCCCGAGGTCGCAGCGCAGGTGCGCGTCGTCGACGCGGACCGTGACGGCGTCCCCGGAGGGATCCGGCTCGAAGGCTCGGAAGGGAAGTTCCAGGGGTTGATAGGTGGTGCCGGTGGCCGCGCCCAGGGCGGTGGACAGGCGCTCGTGATCGAAGGCGCGCGTGCGCGTGACGGTGGTGGGGTCCACCAGTACGAACTCGCTGCCGCCGGGTACGGTGTTGCGGTACCAGAAGCGGTCGCCGGAAAGCCAAACGGGCTGGACGGACGCGCCGAAGACGAGCGGCGCGGTTTCCCTGGCCAGGAACGACTCCGCTCGCGCATAGTCCTCGGCCGTGACGGTGACGGCCGGCTGCTGGGCGGGGAGTGGGCCGGGGGCTGGGAGGAGCGCGGCGGCCGCGGCGAGGGCGAGTGCCTGGAGGTGAAGAATGGTTGTTCTGATGCGCATGGTCTGCCGTGTGGTGGGGGGGGCGTGGCGGTACTGCCATTCAGGGTATCCGAAGCCGTGGCCGGGGGGAATCCCGTGTTTGCCCGCACAGGCGCCATCGCTCACCCGTTGGGAAGGATGCATTATCATTTCCTCATGAAGCCACCCCCCCGCCTCCGCACCGCCGCCGTCCACGCGGGCGAGTCCCCGGACCCCGCCACCGGGGCTTCGGCCCCCAACCTGGTCATGTCCTCCACCTTCGTCACCCGGGGCGCGACCGGCTTCTCCGCCCACGACCTGGACGACGCGTCCGGCTTCCTCTACACCCGCTGGTCGAACCCGACCGTGGCCCAGCTCGAAGCGAAGCTCTGCGCGCTGGAAGGGGCCGAGGCCTGTCTCTGCTTCGGTTCCGGGATGGCGGCCGCGGCGGGGGTCCTTCTCTCCCTCCTGAGCGCCGGCGACCACATCGTCATGAGCGACACCAACTACGCGGGGGTCGCCGAGCTTGGCCGCGACACCCTGCCCAGGCTCGGGATCGAAGTCTCCTTCGCGGACACCTCCGATCCGGCCAACGTCGAAGCGGCGCTCCGCCCGAACACGAAGCTGATCTGGCTGGAGACCCCCGCCAACCCGATTGTGCGGCTCACCGACCTGGAGGCGATCGCCCGGATCGCCGCAGCGCAACCGGGCGTTCGCGTTGCCGTCGACTCCACCTTCGCCACACCCGTCGCCACCCGCCCCCTGGAACTCGGCGCGCACTACGTCATGCATTCGCTGACCAAGTACATCGGCGGCCATGGCGATGCGGTGGGTGGGGCGGTGCTCGGCAGCAGGGAAGACATTGCCGCGCTGCGAGTCGAGGCCGCCGTTCACTACGGCGGCGTGCTGTCGCCCTTCAACGCCTGGCTGATCATGCGGGGCGCGGCCACCCTCCCGATCCGCATGAAGGCACACGAGGAGAACGCGCTCGCGGTCGCGCGCTTCCTGGAGGACCACCCGCGCGTCACTCGGGTAGTCTACCCGGGCCTGGCGTCGCACCCGCAGCACGAACTCGCCCGCCGCCAGATGGCGAACTTCTCGGGCATGCTCACCTTCCGGTCGGCCGACGGGGCCGAGCTCGCCGAGCGGATGGCACGGGAGCTTCGGGTGATTCACTACGCGGTCTCGCTGGGGCATCACCGCAGCCTCGTCTTCTGGATGGACACGCCGTCGCTGATGGAAAGCTCGTTCCGCCTCGAGGGAGCGCAGCTGGAGAGTTACCGCGCCTACGCGGGCGACGGGATCTTCCGCATGTCGGTCGGGCTTGAGGACGCCGGCGACCTGTGCGCAGATCTGGCACGGGTGCTCGCGGCGCCCGAGTAGCCTCGCGTCCGGGCTCTGTCGCCCCCGCTCCCGGTTTCCCATACTTGAAGGCGCTGTCGCACCACGTCTTCCAGGAAACGAGGCACATGATGAACCATTCCGGCTTCCGGCTCCCGACCCTCCTTCCGGCCGCCGCGGCGCTCGCAACCGCCGCCGTGGCACTGACCCTCGCCCCACTCGTCTCGCCACGCCCTGACCTGAGTGCCCAGGGCTTCGGGAACAGCATCGCGGTGGTCAACGATCACGTGCTGATCGGCGAGGCGTCGAACGCCACGCTGCCCGGCATCGTCTACGTGTATGGCCTGAGCGGCGGCGGCTGGATCGAGACCGGGCGACTCGGCGTGTCGGAGATCAACGACGCGCCCGACGGCTTTGGACGTTCCCTTGACGGCGACGGCGATCTGGCCATCGTCGGCGCGCCGGACCTCGAAAACGGCCAGGGGGCGGTGCTGGTCTACCGCGACCAGGGGCAAGGTGAATGGAGCGACCCGGTCTGGCTTACCCCCGCCACCCGGGTCGAAGACGCGCGGTTCGGTGCCGCCGTTGCCATCAGCGGTCAGGTGGCCCTCATCTCCGCCCCGGGGGAGGACGACGGCGCCGGAGCCGTCTACACCTTCACATGGGACGGCACCACGTGGCACCAGCGCACCCGAGCCGTGTCGGCCGGAAGTGGACAGGGATTCGGCGCCACCCTCGCCCTGGACGGAACCGCGGCGCTGGTGGCTTCCGCCCAGGCCCGTGAAACCACGGCCGACGTGTTTGCGGCCCGTGTCGATCCGGCGTCCGGCCAGCTCGGCGCGTGGAGCGCCCTGTCTCCCGATTCCGACCTGGGTGAACGGAGTCTCTTCGGACTCGCTGTCGCGGTGGGTGGGTCCCTCGCGCTGGTGGGCGCGCCCGGCACCGACGAAATGGCCGGCAAGGTTTTCCTCTTCGAGCGCGACGACGCCATGGGCACATGGACCCCGGCGGGCGCACTCTCGGCCTTCGACGCAGCGCCCCGGTCGCAGTTCGGCTCCGCGATCGGCTTCGACGACGGCGATGTCCGGATCGGCGCCCCCGGCGCCAACGGCGGTATGGGCGGCCTGTATCACTTCACGCGGGGCGGGGAGGGGGGCTGGACGCGCGTGGTGCGGTCCGGACGGGACGACCTGGGTGAGCGCGCCTCCTTCGGCAGTGCCCTGGCGCTTGCCGGCGACATTTCGGTGACAGGGGCCGGCGGCATCGACGGTCGGGCCGGCGGCGCGGTCATCGCCGAGCGGGGCGCCGGTGCGGAGTGGGGGTCCGGGGACCTGGTCATCGGGGACCACCGGGGCCTACCGGCCATCGTGGGTCTGGACGACGAGATCCCCTGCGTCGAGAACGCCGCGGCCGGCTACGAGTGCGACAACGTCAACATCATCTCCTTCCTGCCCATCAAGGAGATGGCGGGCGCGCGCGGCGCGCGGCTGAACGACGTCTGGGGCTGGACCGACCCGGAGTCGGGGCGCGAGATCGCCATTGTGGGACGGACCGACGGCACCGCGTTCGTGGACCTTACCGATCCGTACAACCCCGTCGTGCTCGGCGACCTGCCCAAGACGCCCGGTTCCCGGAGCAGCGTCTGGCGCGACATGAAGGTCTACCGGGACCACGCCTACATCGTCGCCGACGGAGCGGGGGAGCACGGCGTCCAGGTGTTCGACCTGCGGCGCCTGCGCGAGGTGCGCGGCGAGCCCGTCACCTTCGAGCCGGACTACACCTATCCCGGCATCCACAGCGCGCACAACATCGTGGTCAACGAGGACACCGGCTTCGGCTATGCGGTCGGAAGCAGCGGCGGGGGCGAGACCTGCGGCGGCGGGCTGCACATGCTCGACCTGAGCGAACCGGGAATGCCCGAGTTCGCGGGGTGCTTCTTCGACGGCCAGACGGGGCGGCGCGGCACGGGGTACTCGCACGACGCCCAGTGCGTGATCTACCACGGCCCCGACGAGGACTACACAGGCCGGGAGATCTGCCTGGGCTCCAACGAGACCGCGCTCAGCATTTCCGACGTGACCGACAAGGCAAACCCCGTCGTGATCTCGATGCCGTCCTACCCCGCGGTTGCCTACGCGCACCAGGGGTGGCTCACGGAGGATCACCGCTACTTCTACATGAACGACGAAGGTGACGAGCCCCAGGGGCTGGTCGAGGGCACCCGGACCCTGGTGTGGGACGTGGTCGACCTCGACGAACCGATCCTGGTCAAGGAGTACATCGCCAGCACACCCGACACCGACCACAACCTCTACATCCGCGGCAACCTGATGTACCAGTCGAACTATGGCGCGGGACTCAGGATCCTGGACATAACCAACCCCACCGACCCCGTCGAGATCGCCTTCTTCGACAACTCCCCGTACGGCGGCGCGTCGTGGAGCAACTACCCGTACTTCGAGAGCGGCGTGGTGGTTATGACGAGCACGGGCGATGGCCTGTTCATCGTGAGAAACACCGCGAGGAGGAACCTGATTCCGTGAGGGGGGGCGTGGCGCAGCTGCGTCGAACTCCGCTCGTCGCCGCGTCTCTCGTGGTGCTCGCCATCGCCTGCGGGGCCGGGGACGCAACCGGACCGGCGGCGCCCCGGACGGTGGAGTGGGTGGGGCTGACGCTCGAGTCGGGCGAAGGGCTTAACATCGCCGTTCTGCGCCCTGATGCCGCGGCCAGCGGCGTGGTGCTCGCGTTTCCGTGGGGCGGGGGCGATGCGAACCTGCTCCTGGGCCTGATGGACTCCTACTGGGACCAGGCGGCACCAGCCGCGGGGTACGCGGTCGTGGGCGTCGAGGTATACGGTCCGGGAATGGAAGCGAACGCCGGAGCGGTGATGGCGGCCGTGCTCGATTGGATCGACGAAAACCTGGCCGGGGCCTCGCGCAACATCGTCATGACGGGTGCTTCGGCGGGAGGGGTGGGGGTCTTCCACGCCGCGCTGGCGGTGCCGGACCGCGTTGCGGGCATCATCGCCATGCCCGGGCGCTACACGGGCGCCGCCACACTGTCCGAGCTGACCGGACTCCCCGTGTGGATGATGGTGGGGGAGAACGACGCGAACTGGGTGTCCAGGTCGCAGGCCACGGCCGAGCGGCTGGAGGAGGCAGGCGCCGAGGTCACACACGAGATTCTACCGGGCCAGGGCCATGTGCTGATCGTGTCGCAGGACGCGCTGGTGGGGTGGATCGAGGGGAGATAGGGGCAAAGTGCCGAGGAATTTCGTAATGCGACGGTGGGCGGCGCTGGCGTGCGCGGTGGTCGCGTGGGCTGCCGCCCCGGCCGTCGCGCAGACGTCCGGCCCGATCCGGGTCACCCTCGACGAGGGCACCAACATCGCCGTCGCGTTGTCGCCCGATGGCGAAACCCTCGCCTTCGACCTGGTGGGCCGCATCTGGGTGATGCCCGCCGCCGGGGGGGTGGCCGAGCCGCTGACCGACCCGCTGGGCGACGCGCGCCAGCCCGCGTGGTCGCCGGACGGCAGCCGGATCGCGTTCCAGGCGTATTGGGACGGCAACTACCATGTGTGGAGCGTGGCGCGGGACGGGACGGGCCTCCGTCAGCACACGCGCGGTCCCTTCGATCACCGGGAGCCGCACTGGTCGCCGGACGGCGCCGGGATCGCGTTCAGTTCGGACCGGGCGGGCAGCTACGACATATGGATGCTCACGGTCGAGGACGGGGCCGTGAAACGAATGACGGACGCGCCCGGCAGCGAGTACGCGCCGGCTTTCGCACCGGACGGGCGGCGGTTGGCCTTCGCGGCGGCGGGCGCCGACGACGCAGCCGGGATATGGGTGCTCGACGGGGTGGTGGCGGGGCTGGAGCCGCGCCGGGCCGCTGCCGCCGAAGGAGCGCAGATCAACGCCCCGGGCTGGAGCGCGGACGGATCGACGCTGCTGTACAATGCCATCGGGGGCGGCCGGTCGCTCCTGCGTGGCGTGGACGCGGACGGGGGTGGGGTCGCCCGGATCCTGAGCGGTGACGACGAGGACGTGTTCCCCTTCCGGGTCGCAGCCACGCCTGGCGGGTTCTTCTACACCGGCGACGGGCGCATCCGTCACCGCGCGGTGAACGGGGCTTCCCCGCGGGACGTTCCCTTCACGGCTACCGTCGCCCTGGACCGCAGTCCCTACACCCGGCGCCCCCGCGACCTCACTGACCCGGGGCCGTTCCCGGTGCGGGGCATCGTGTCGCCCGCGGTGTCCCCCGATGGCCGCCGGATCGCCTTTTCGGCCCTGGGCGACCTGTGGTTGCACACCATCGGCGGCAACACCCAGGCGCTGACCGACGACCCCTGGATCGAGACCGACCCCGCATGGTCGCCCGGCGGGGATCGCCTCGCATTCTCCTCGGACCGGGACGGAGAGCTCGACCTTTACATATGGGACGCGTCGGGCGGCGGGATCGAGCGGGCTACCGAGGGCGCGGGCGCGACCATGCCCGCGTGGTCTCCGGACGGCACCCGCATCGCCTTCGTCGGATCGGGCTACCAGACCGCGGTGAGCGTCCTGGATCCGGGCACCGGCGCCGTGCGCGAACTGCGCGGCGGGCTGAACGGAGCGGGTCGGCCCAGCTGGTCGCACGACGGGAAATCGGTCGTCGCGTCGGTGCACTGGCGCTATTCGGACCGGTTCAGGGAAGGCGTTAACCGCGCCATGGTGATCCCGGCGGCGCCCCTCCTCCCGGCGGCTTCCGGGTGGGGCGCGGTCCTCCAGCAGCAGGAACGCTTCCTCGACCTGCCGCTCCACGGGTCGGTCGGCAGCCGCGGCACCGATGGTCCCGTCCGGTCTCCGGACGGCGCCTGGCTGGCCTACGTCTCCGACGGGGTCCTGTGGGCGGTTCCCACCGACGCGAGCGGAGACCCGGCCGGTTCGGCGCCGCGCCGCTTGACAGACGAGGCCGCCAGCGACCCCACGTGGACGGGCGATTCCCGCTCGATCGCCTACCTCGCCGACGACGGGCTACGCTGGATCGGCATCCACGACGGCGCGGTGGAGGACATTCCGTTGACGCTGAACTGGCGACGGTCGGAACCGCCCGAACGGTTGCTCATCCGGGCGGGGGCGCTCTGGGACGGCCGCACGGAGGAGCTGCGCCCCGAGGTCGACATCGTCGTCGAGGGCGGCCGGATCGTCGAGGTCGCCGACCGCGATCCTGCGCGGACCGCCGCGAAGGTGGTCGATGCAACGGACGGCGTCGTCATGCCCGGCCTGATCGAGATGCACGCCCACGGGGGCCTTTCCTCCGGCGAGCAGCTCGGCCGCGTGTGGCTGTCCTTCGGCGTGACCTCGGTGCGGTGTCCCGCGTGCGACCCCCACGAGATCACCGAAGCCAGGGAGGCGGGCGAGGCGGGAAGGCGGCTGTCGCCGCGCTGGTTCGGCACCGGCGGGACGATCGACGGCAGCCGGATCTACTATCCCGGCGCGCCGGCGCTTGGGTCCACCGCCCAGGTCGACCTGGAACTCGGACGGGCCGCCACCCTCGGCTACGATCTCGTCAAGACCTATGTCCGCCTCTCGGATCCCGTCCAGAAGCGCGTCATCGAGGAGGCCCACGCGATGGGGCTGCCGGTCACCTCGCACGAGCTCTACCCGGCCGTGGCGTACGGCGCCGACGGCGTGGAACATGTGCGCGGCACGAGTCGCCGGGGCTACTCCACGAAGGTGTCGGAGCTTTCGCGAAGCTACGGCGACGTGGTGGGACTTCTGGCGGCCTCGGGGATGACCATCACACCGACCATCGGGATCTACGGTGCCTACGCTCTCCTCGCCGCCGACGATCCGGCGCTCTTCGACGACCCCCGCGTCGAGGCCTTCTTCCCGTGGGCCCTGGAAGCGGTGCGGCGACCGGCGAACATCGACGTGGCGCGGCGCACGGTGGAGGACATGGCGTCCCTGCCACGGCGCGTGGTCGAGGCCGGCGGAACGGTGGTGGCGGGAACGGATGCCCCCATCAACCCACCGGGGCTCAGCCTTCTCGCCGAGATCGAAGCGATGGTCCGGTACGGAGGGATGCGGACCGTGGACGTGCTGCGGGCCGTGACATCCGAATCGGCCCGGGCGCTGGGGTACGAGGGCCGGCTGGGTGCCGTGGCGCCGGGTGCGCTCGCCGACCTCATCGTCATCGGGGGCGACCCCACGCGCGACATCCGGGCCCTCCGAGGCGTGCGCACCGTCATCCGGGGAGGCAGGGTGTTCGACGCGGCGGCGCTCCTCAGGCGTCCGGGGTAGCATGCGGGCAGCCCTCGGACTGGCGGGTCACGCCGCGGAAGAAACTCCGGCTGCGAACTGCTAGCAGCCCGTGGAAGAAACCCCGCTGCATTCGACCGGCGATGCATCCGGGCTGGATCGCTTCGCTCTGCGTTGCTTCTCGGGCGAATAGCGCTGCTATTCACCTCATCGAAGCGCCTTGCCAGCCCGGCAGGTGGTCGCATGCTCACAATCCGTTGCGGGTATTGAACTTGGGAGTCTGACAGGCCCGATTCCCGCCATTTGACTCCCGCCGATTGGCGGCCTCAGCCGCGAGACCGCCGCCGAGCTTCCAGTGCCTTCCGAAGCTGTCCTGCATCCGGTCGCTGGTAGCATTCGAGCACCGTCTTGGCGGTCTTCCAGCCTCCCAATGCGCAAAGCACCTTGAGCGGCTGATCCATCAGGTCGCTCGCGAACTTCCGCCTCAGCGAGTGCCAGCCCCTGCCGGGCATCGGATCCAGCCCCGCAAGAATCTGGGCTTTGCTCCACCAAGCGTGCAACCGTGCGGCACCCGTGCACGCCAACGGATTGCTGGGTGCGGGCAGCACCGGCGCCTCCCCGGTTCCGGGGTGGCGCCTGCGCGCCTCCTTCAGTGCGGAGAGCGCTTCGGCGGTGACGGGCGTGACGTGTTCGTGGCCCGACTTGTCGTGCTCGGCGCGCCAGAGGATCGTCCCGCCCTCGAAGTCGATGTCGAACCACCGAAGCTGGCGTATGGCTCCGATGCGGTGGCCGGTCTCGTGCGCGAGCACGAGCGCGAGGTGGAACCGCCAGTCCACCCCGGACGCCACCTTCAGAAGCGCCCGGTGCTCGTCCTCGCCGAGCACCACCCGGGTCGGGTTCTTCTCCGAGGGCTTCCTGAAGCCCTTGAGCGGGTTCCTGTCGAGGAGCAGGCGGCCCTGCTCGTCCCTCGACCTCGCGGCCCAGTTCAGAACCGCGATCAGGAACTTGAGGTCGTATTCGACCGTCCGGTTGGACACGGGCCTTCCGCTCGGTCCGATCCTGCCCGCGCGGCGCTCGCGGATGAAACGGTCCCAATCCCTCTGGGACAGAGTGGCCGGGTCGCGGTTCCGTCCGAAGAACCGGAGGAACATCCGCATGGCGGCCCGGTCGTGCCCCCGCGTATGCGCGCCCTTGTTGGGCGTCACCTCCTCGCCGTAAATGTCAAAAAGCCCTCCCAGCGTGAGCGGCTCGGGCTCGGCTTCCGCCTTGCCGTTCAGGTCCGGGCCGGCGAAACCGGCGGCGAACTCGTCTGCCTGCTTTTTCGCCCTCACCCATTCGCGGTGTCCCAGCGGATGCCATCAGGCTCAGATGTTGTTGTGACCGTTGACTTTAGAAGTTCGCCCCGCCGGATTCCCGCTGTTCGATTCCCGCTAAACAGGGATTCTCAGGCCTGAACCCTCCGGCGGCTTTCCAAAGCCGTCCTAAGTTGTACTTCGTCGGCCTGCTGATAGCACCGGAGGACCGTCTGCGCGTTCTTCCAGCCGCCCAGCTGGCACAAGACCTTGAGGGGAAGGCCCATGAGGTCCGAAGCGAACTTGCGCCTCAGCGAGTGCCAGCCCCGGCCGGGCTTCGGATCGAGACCGGCGAGCCTTTCGGCCTGCTGCCACCGGTCGCCGATCATCCAAGGCCTCACGCATATCGAGGGATCCTGCGTGGAGGGCAGCACCGGAGCGTCTCTGGTTCCGGGATTCCTGCGTTGCGCCTCTTCCAAGGCGGCGAGCGCCTCGGCGGTCAGCGGCGTCCGGTGTTCGTAGCCGGTCTTCTCGTGTTCCGCGCGCCACCGGATGGACCTGCCATCGATGTCGATATCGGTCCACTGGAGCTTGCGGATCGCGCCGATGCGGTGTCCCGTTTCGTGCGCGAGCACGAGGGCGACATGGAACCGCCAGTCCACCCGGCGGGACACCTTCAGCAGCGCCCGGTACTCCTCGTCGGACAGAACGACCCGGAGCGGGTTTTTCTCGACGGGCGTCTTCAGGCCCCTCAGCGGATTCGATCCCAGGAGCAGGCGGCCCTGCTCATCCCTCGATCGGGAGGCCCAATTCAGGATCGCGACCAGGAACCTCAGGTCGCATTCGATCATTCGGTTCGACACGGGCTTCCCGCTCGGACCCACCCTGCCCGCCCTGCGCTCCCGGATGAACCGGTCCCAATCGCGCTGGGAAAGAGTTTCGGGCCTTCGGTGCGGGCCGAGGAAATCGAGGAACATCCGCATCGCGACCCTGTCGCGCTCCTGCGTCCGCCTCGCCTTGGTGGGCGTCACCTCCTCACCGTAGATTTCAAAAAGCGCCTCCAGAGTGAGCGGCTCGGGCTCGGCCTCCGCCTTGCCGTTGGGTGCGTCGATGAACCCGGCGGCGAACTGATCCGCTTGCCTCTTCGCGCGCGCCCAGTCACGATGCTTGAGGGAGCGGGTGAGTCTGTGCCCGTTCTCTCGCCACTCGATCTGGAAGATGCCAGTCTTCGGGTCGGGAAAGATCCTGACCCGGTTCCGGCCCCATTCTCCGGCGCCGTAGGAGCGCCGGCTTCGTTTCGTGCGTGCCATCGTTCGATTCCTCTCGATTCGATGGACTGCACGATCTGCGCACCGGAAAGATCGTGGAGAGAAGCCTTGTCCGCCAGATGTGAGCCTCGGGGCGGTGAGATCCTGCCGGAAATCGCCTCCGTGGCGATGCGTTCGTCCGCCGTTCTGGGGCTTGCCGACCTTCGAGCGGGAGGCCATGATTCGTAGGCGGTTTTCGATGCTCCCGTTGCCGATCCAGAGGTGTCCGGCATACATCAGGGTCGATGTGCACGAGAACCGCGCTCGGACGGGACACGCCGCCGATGCCGCAACTTGCTGGCGTTCTTGCGCTTGCACCGCATATGCCGGGGCGGGGCCGTGACGCGCGGGCGCTTGCGGCCGTTGCCGGGAGCGACCCCCGTATTCGGCATGCCTCATACGGCACGGCGATGGTTGGGATGTGCACGGCCACCCAACCCTCGCCTGGGGTCGCTCCCGGTTCCAGCAATCCCGTGCGGGAAGGCCAAACGGCGATCCGGGACGGGCTCGTCCCGGTCTTGCGCGCTGATGCCGAACAGCCCCACGGCCAGCCGGTCGGCGAACGGGTGGTCCGCCGCCTCGAAGCGGCGCTCGAACCGCCTTCCCGTGCAGGGATCGCTGGTCTGGGAGCGACCCGAGGGGTCGGGGCCCGGGGTGCGCAAACGCGCACGGCCCCGAACCCGCAGCAGTCCCTCGGACTGCCGGGTCGCTCCCAGCCCCGCCTTCGCGTTCCCTGCGGCCCCAGCCGTCCGGACAACAAGGCGCAAGACCTTTGCGCTCAGCGGCTTCAGCCGACCGGTCGGTGCGCACGCCTGGAGCGCCGGGGTGCGCAACCGCACCCCATGTCGTTTTCGCGGGCGTATGCGGCCATGACCCGCGCCGCCGGAGGTGCGCAACTCGCCACGAAGCGAAGTCGTCGCGTTTCACCGCGATGGCGCGGCGCACCACCGCCGCTCCCGGCGCGGAGTACTTGTGGTTGGGGGTCCAAGGGGGCGGAGCGCCCCCCTGCCAGCCCTCCGTGTTCAACACGGAGTCGGCGGATTGCCAAGGGCCTAAATGACGGCAGGGAATCGTATAAAGTCTTACGGGGCTGCACGATCTGCGTTTCCTGCCGTTGGACTGGACCTTGCTGGACCGTGCGGCGAAAGCGGGAAAAACGGACTTGAATGGCGGGACCCCCACCCGCGTCCTCATCGCCGCCGGAGGTCCTGGAGGCGAGCCTCGCCCAACAGGAGGGAGCCGCTTCTCAGCGCCAAGACCGTCGAGGGCTACATCGCGCGGGCCTGGGGCTGCACACGCGGCGTTGTCTGGTCCGGCGTGCGGTCGGAACATCGTTCCCACTGACCCGCCTCGGCGCACTCGCAAACCCTTTCAAAATGCCTTCGCCCGTGAAGGGCAAGTCGCGGTTTCCCGCGGCGCAGACTCCCCGTGGCGGGGATTTCCCCGCACGGTGCGGTGGTTTTCCCTCTCGAGTTAGGGGGTTTTCCCTCTCGCAGTGCTGACAGCCGTTGCCCATATTGGAGTAGCTGCTGATTACCGGGCGGGGGATCGACGCCCGCGCATTGGCCGCCTCAAGGAGGAGGGAATGATGAAGCGCATGATCGGAGGGTTGCTCGTGGCATTGGCTTGCACGGCGCTGATGCCTGCCGTTGGTTCCGTGGTGCCGTTGCCCACGGTCTCGAACGTCACGTCGCAGGGGCCGCCGCCCCTCAAGCTCAACTACTACCGCACGCCCAAGAGAGGGCCGTGGTGCGCGAATGCCTGCGACGGTGTTGGGCCGTGCTGTCCCTTGCCCCCGCCGGGTGGCGACGATGGCTAGAAGACCCATGAACCGCAGGCTTCTTGGGGGGACGGACACGCCGCGACCGCCATTCCGCGGCGTGTCCGTCCCCGTCCTGCTCGTGACGTGCTTCGCAGGATGTGGTGGCGCCGATTCCCGGATCTCGAGTGTGGAGACGCCCATGCTCCCGGAAACCCTGTTTCATCGGATCGGAACGATCGATCTTGAGGAGAACGAAGAGGTCATCAATGTCAGTCCCACGGTCGATGTTGACGACGACGGCTCCTTTCTCATCGCGGACGGCCGCGAAAGCCGCGTCCGCATCTACCGACCCCGAGGTAGCCTTGTGACCCAATTCGGCATGGAAGGCGAGGGTCCAGGAGAGTTCGGCACGCCGACCAGGGTATGGCGCCAGCCTGACGGCGGCCTAATGGTCGTGGACATGTCTCGAGGGTTCATGGAGTTCGATTCATCCGGCCACCGCTACTTGAGGGGAAGTGCCATTCCGGTACAGATGTTGTACACAGCCGATCCTCTGAGCGTAGACTTCACGCTAGTGGCGGGACTCCTGCGCGGGTCGAAGGATCCGCGGCCGCTTCTTCATGTCTGGGACCGCGAGACCGAGTCCTTTCTCCAGAGCTTCTTCCCAACGCCCGGCGATTCACTGACGCGACTTGCGGCAAGAAACTTCGGTTGGGCGGACTTCGCGCGCCGTGGTGACAGCATTGCGGCCATCTCCGCATTTACCGATACACTGTTCCTTTTCGATCCGGCGGGTCAAGAGTTGGGTCGGGTGCCCCTTCCGATCCGAGATTTCCGGCGGATCCGGTCTTACAACCCAAGGGGCAGCCCCGTCGAGTTGGACGAGTGGCTTGGAGAACTCCACCTGCTCGTGGACGTTCATTGGCTCAGCGATGGCTCTTTCCTAGTGCAATACCAAAGGCCGCGGGGAGCGGACAACGAGTGGAACCTGCTGCGAACAACCGTGGCAGGTGACCGCGTCTTCGATCTCCGTAACACTCCAGAACTGCTCGCCGTAGACGGCGATCGGCTGTTCTTCGTAGATCCCCAGTCGCTCACACCGAACCGATGGGCCATCACACGGTTGCGAGAATAGCGGGCGCGGTAGGCGTCGTGGGCGTCTTGGTTGGCTGCGGCCCGGCTGACACGACGATAGAAATCGGTGCGTCCGTGTCCGATTTGAATCTGGGAACGGGTACGGAAGCACTGGTCGCATGGGCTGTACGGCCTGAGGACTGTCTTACGTGTCAGGATGTGACGAAAGTCCTACGCCGGATTCAGAGAAAGTCCACTGGAGTCGATTTCCTGGTAATCGTGCTTGGGGCCAGATGATGGCCTTGTGCGGAGTCTTCTGCGAGTGGAACGGCTTGATGCGAGTCAGCTCTACCTGAAACCGGGAAGGTTCTCGAAATTGTTCGGTAGTGCCCACCCGCATTCCTCTTCGTTGTTGATAGGGGCGAGGTCGTGGCATTGTGGTCCGACGGTGGTCAAGTCCGAGACGCGGTGAGTGGCAAACATCCGCAGTTGATGAAAGCCGTCCAAGAAGCGGTAGACGATGTTCCGGCACCGGGTACGGCTAATGAGCGGACCGAGAGTGCAGAGTCCTTCAAGAGCATTTGATGGCCCGCACACGGCTCTCGTGCTTGTCTCTCCGCTCTCCAAGCGTCCTCCTTGGCCTCGCGCCGAAGCCGAGATGCGAAGGAAGCCCAAGCCGGGAGATCCCCAGGGCGCGTGAGGTCAATTGGATCGCCGCCAGGTCTGGAGGATCCAGCGCCGGACCCTCGAGAGCCTGCTCAAGCGCGACAGGATCCGGCGGATCACGGCCGACCAACTCGTGGAGATCCTCCGCGCCCCGGCCATCGCCGTCGCGCCTGTCACACGCCGATCCGGCAAGTACAAGCTTGTCGTGCGCCGCATGGCCGCCCACGCCCGCCTTCGCGACGCAGTCTACCACTGGGCACGGGTCGCGGTCCAGCGCGATCCCGTCAGCAAGGCCAAGCACGCGGCCCTTCGCGGGCGGGGCCACGGCCATGCCCGCGCCCTGCGTTCCGTCGCCGACCGCCTGCTCGCGGTCGCCTGCGCCATGCTACGAACCCAGACCTGATACCGGCCTCCACGCCCGGCGGAGGAAAATGCGGCCTGATCTCCTCTCCAAGCCCGAGCCAACGGGGCGGTCCACATCCGCGTGTGCGCTACGGCCTGAAGTGGCGGCAAGGTCTTCGGGGAGCTGGCTCCCGCCCTGCTAATGGCCGGGAGCCAGTATACCCCGGGTATAACCCAGGGGCCGGCGAGGGGTGGCCCTGCCCCCCTTCGATCCCCCCGAGAATCGCGCTCCCTTGGAGGTCGCGCATTGGGGCGCCGCCCCCTTCCCCCGTGTCGGTGCGGCGTGATGCCTGAGTGCCGCACCGCCCGTCGTCACCGCCCGCATATCGGCGGCCGAGTCCGCCACAGGGTTGTCGCCGAGGCGAAGGCGGACCACGATGGCGTCTCTACCTCCAACGTCCTCCCCCGCGTTCGGGCCGTCTGTCGGGGGACCCGTTTTGAGCGCCGAATGCGGGTGTTGGTGGCAAGTCCTGCGTGTCCGGCTCACTTTGGGGGTCGCCGGACACGAAATCGCCGTTCGGCCGGACACGGCTCTGGTCGCGCATGT
>MPNE01000026.1 GCA_002238865.1 Gemmatimonadetes bacterium bin94
CTCTTCCGGGCGCGGAGGCGGCCCCGCTGGCCGAGGCGGCCCGACCGCCGGCCGAGCCCGCCCCGGCCGGCGACCCCGCCGCCGCGCCCCTCCTCGGCACCGCGCAGGCCGGGGCCTTCGCCCACGGCGCGGTGGGGGCCCTCGCAGCCGCGCCCTTCCTGGACACCGTGCAGGCCGGCGCCTTCGACAACGGCAAGATGTGGACCTTCGACGCGCCGCCGACCGAGTACCTGCAGGCTACCTACGGCTTCTCTCCCGGTGACGACTGGTACGAGCGCGCGCGTCTCGGCGCACTCAGGATCCCGAATTGCTCGGCCTCCCTGGTGTCGCAGAGCGGCCTCGTCATGACCAACCACCACTGCGCGCGCGACTTCGTCACGCAGGTGGCCGACGACGGCGAGAACCTCCTCGACGACGGCTTCTACGCGGCTTCGCTGGCCGACGAGAGGCCGGTCGAGGAGTTCGAGGCCGACCAGCTCATCGACATCGTGGACGTAACCGCCGAGATCCGTCCCGCGGTCGACGCCATGACGGATGCACAGGCACAGGGCGAGTTGCGGGACAGCCTTGCAGAGACCATCGCCGCGCGGCTGCGGGACGAGCGGGGCGGGGAGGCGGCGGGCATCGAGGTCGAGGTGATCTCGCTCTACAACGGGGGGTTGTACTCGGCGTACGTCTTCCGCCGCTACACCAACGCAAAGCTGGTCATGGCCCCCGAACTCCAGCTCGGCTACTTCGGCGGCGATCCCGACAACTTCACCTACCCCCGCTACGCGCTGGACTTCTCCTTCTTCAGGCTCTACGGCGACGATGGACTCCCGCTCAGCACCGACGACCACTTTCGCTGGAGCGAAACGGGGGCATCGGAAGGCGACCTCATCTTCATCATCGGAAACCCGGGGAGCACCTCGCGGCTCCAGACCGTCGCCGAGCTGGAGTTCCGCCGCGACGTGGAGATGCCCGCGCTGCTGTCCTTCCTGGACTCGCGGATCGAGGCGATCGAGGGCTACATCGAAGGACGCGAAGAGGAACCAGGGATCGACGAAGTGCGCAACGCCGTTTTCGGCCTCCTGAACTCGCAGAAGGCGTACAATGGGATGCTGGAAGGGCTTCAGGATCCCTACGTCATCGCCCGCCGAGCCGCTGCGGAGTCCGTCTTTCGGCAGGCACTCGATGCCGATCCGGTCCTCGCGGAGCACTACCTGCCGCTGTTCGACGACATGGCGGAACTGCAGGCCAGCAAGGCCGCCATGGAAGCCGAATTCAGCGCCTTTGCCGCCTTTGGGAGCCCTGACTACGAGGCATCGGTGATCCTGCGGACGCTGGCGGCCTTCCAATACCTCTTCGGGCAGCAGCAGGGTGCGTCACAGGAGGAGCTCGAGGGTTTTCTCGAGCAGCTGGGCGAAGTCCCGAACCGGCCGGCCGAACTCGACGAGGCGCTGCTGCGCGCCCGCTATGACGACATGGTCTCGGCTTTCGGAGTGGACGACCCGTCGGTTCAGGCCGTGCTCCAGGGACGGAGCCCGGAGGGGGCTGCCGCGGCCCTGATTGCGGGTTCGGCGATGGCGGACTCCGCCCGGGCCGTCGACATGTTGCTTGGGGGCATGCTGAGCTCGGCGACGGAGCCTTCCTTCGCTCTCATCCAGGGGATGTTCGGGCGGTTCGGGCCGTTTCAGGGGCTCATGTCCCAGGTGATTCCAGAGGAAGAGCAGGCCGCCGCGGGCCTCGGCAGGGCCCGCTTCGAGGTAGACGGCACCCGGGTTCCGCCCGATGCCACCTTCTCGCTCCGGCTCGCCGACGGCGTCGTCACGGGCTACCCGTACAACGGGACGCGTGCCCCCGCACACACGACCTTCTACGGCCTTTACGACCGGCACTACTCCAACCCGGGCGCCGACGAATGGGCGCTTCCCGAGCGGTGGATGGATCCCGGCGCGGGTTTCGACATGTCCACCCCTCTCAACTTCGTGAGCACGGCCGACATCATCGGGGGGAACTCGGGGTCGCCGGTGGTGAACCGCGATCTGGAGATCGTGGGGCTCGTCTTTGACGGCAATATCCAGAGTTTGCCGGGTGACTACATCTACATGCCGGAGCTGAACCGGTCGGTGGCGGTGGACGCGCGGGGCATCCTCGAAGCGCTGGCTGACATCTATGGTGCGGGCGGAATCGTGCAGGAGCTCACCACGGGCCGTCTCCCGTGAGGCCCCACCTTGGTGGCTGAACGGCCGGGGCACGCATTTCTTGGCGGCGCCCCGTTGCTCATGGCCCATCGCGGAGGGTCGCGGCTGGCCCCCGAGAACACCATGGCCGCTTTCCGGCAGGCGCTCGTTGACTGGGACGCCGATGTTCTCGAGATGGACGTGCGGCTTACGGCCGACGAGAGGCTCGTGGTCATCCACGACGAAACGGTGGACAGGACGACCGACGGGACCGGTTCGATCCGTCGAATGACGTGGGAGGAAGTCCGTCGTCTGGATGCGGGCTTCCGCTTCCGCGACCTGAACGGCGACGCGACGTTCAGGGGCCGGGACGCAAGAATCCCGCTCTTCGACGAAGTCCTGAACACCTTCCCTCACACCCGCATCATCGTCGAACCGAAGGCCGCGGAGGCGGCCCGTCCCCTGGTGGAGGCCATCCGCCACCGCGAAGCCGAGCACAGGGTCCTCATCGGCGCGGAGTTCGAGGCCACGCGCACGGGGGCACGCGGGCACACCGGCCCCTGGGGCGCGTCCCGAACGCAGGTGCGCCGATTCTGGATCCTGCACCGGATTCCGGTGGCCGGACGCTGGTACGTTCCCCGGGCCGATGCGTTCCAGGTCCCCGAATTCTCGGGCCGTCTGCGGGTCGTGACCCCCGCGCTTGTCCGCGCCGCCCACGCGGCGAACATCGCCGTGCACGTGTGGACGGTCGACGATCCGGACGACATGCGCCGCCTTCTGGACTGGGGTGTCGACGGCATACAGACGGACCGACCCGACCTGCTGGCCGATGTCCTGACGGACGTCGCCGGACGGCCACCCGCGCCCGCTCGCCGCAGGAGCCGGGGGCAGTGAGCGGCCCCGGGCTGGACGACCGGTTCCACGCGCACCTGGACGCCGCCGGCTGGCTGCGAGGTGCGAAGACCGCGGTCGTCGGCGTGTCCGGCGGCCTGGATTCCATGACGCTGCTCTACCTGATGCGCAGTGCCGGGGACGTGTCGGGCGTCTCTGTCCGGGCCGCCCACCTGGATCACCGCATGCGCGCGCACAGCGGTGACGATGCCGCCTGGGTGCAGCGCATCTGCGACGAGTGGGGTGTGGCGTTCCACCTTCGCACTGCGGCCGAACCGGTCGGCTCCGAGGCGGAAGGGAGGGAGTTGCGCTACGCCTTCTTCGAGGAGGTCAGGCTCGGCGCGGGGGCTGGAGCTGTCACCATGACCGGCCACACCGCCGACGATCAGGCGGAGACAGTTCTCTTCCGGATCGCGCGGGGGAGCGGACCGCGCGGTCTGCGGGGGGTGCACCCCCGGCGCCCGCCCTCCCTGATTCGGCCGCTGCTCCCGTTCTGGCGCCGCGAGCTGGAGGCGTTTGCGGCCGACCGCGGGATCCCCAGCCGTGAGGACCCCTCGAACCGGGACCAGCGCTGGACCCGCAACCGCCTGCGGCACCATATCCTCCCCGCGCTGGAAGAAGCGGTCCCGGGGGCGGCCGCGGCGCTGGTCTCCCTGGCCGGTACGAGCCGCCTGGAATCCGACGCGCTCGATGAGCTCCTCGACCAGGGCATTGACCGGCTGACCGTGGCCGCGCGTCCCTGCGCGCCTGAGCATCCGGCTCCCCCCGCCGACCCGTCTCCCCTCCACCTCGACCGGGAGGCCCCTGCCGCCGCCTCCCCCCCCGCCCTCCCCCCCTCGCGGGGGGGCCCTTGCCCGCTCCCCCCGCCCCCGTCCTCCCCCCCCCCCCCCGCCGCGCCGTCTCACGGCTTGGCGGCCGCGCCGGACAAGCCGCCACCGACGATCTGCTGCGCTTCGTGCGGAGGTCCCCGAGCGGCCGCCGGATCGCGATGGCCGGAGGCGTCATCGTCGAACATCGTCTTGGCGAACTCCGCATCCGGCGCGGGGAAGACGACGGCCCCGAGCCCGTGGGTCAAGGGTCTCCGGTCCTGCGCATCCACGCCGAGCCCGGCGAGGCGGCTTTTGCCAGCGGGCACTGGCGGGCCGACGTGGCCTGGGGTCCCGCACCCCGCGGCGGCTTCCCCCTGGTGGCGCGCTTCCTGCCCGGCGTGGTACCGTTCCCGCTTTTGATGCGCCCATGGGCCCAGGGAGACCGGATCGAGATGCCGTACGGGAAAAAGAAGGTGAAGAAGATCCTCCTCGAGGCGCGTATCCCGGCGGATCGGCGTCCCGGCTTCCCCGTGCTTGCCGACGCGGACGGAGCTGTCGTCTGGATCCCGGGCGTGGCGGGGCCGCACGCTCCAACCCGGGAGGCGTCAGGCCCGAAGCCGTGCCATGTCGAGATCCGGCTCGGCCCCGAACCCCATCGCGGCCAACTGCGACAAGGAGACCCCGATTGAACGACATCGACCGCGACAGGCTGGGCCCGCAGCAACTCACCCGGGTCGTGTACAGTGAAGACGAGATTCGCCGGCGCGTCGTGCAGTTGGGTCGCGACATCGGTGCCGCATACGGCCCCGGTGACAATGTCCTGGTGTTGGGAATGCTGAAGGGGTCGTTCATTTTCGTCGCTGACCTGGTTCGCGCGATTCCCATGCCCATCCAGGTCGACTTCCTGCTGACGTCCAGCTACGGCAAGAAGCAGGTGAGCAGCGGCGAGGTGAGGCTCTGGTACAACCCCACGGCGTCGATTGAAGACCGCCACGTCATCCTGGTGGAGGACATCGTCGACAGCGGCAACACGCTCAAGCGCGTACTGCCCCTCCTGCTGGACCTGAAACCGGCCAGCCTCGAGCTCTGCACCCTCCTCCACAAGCGCCTGGCACGGCTCGAAAGGGATGCCCGCTGGGTCGGATTCGAGGCACCCGAGGAGTTCCTGGTGGGCTACGGGTTGGATTTTGCGGAGGATTTTCGGCACCTTCCGTATATCGGCTCGATCTGATCGAGCGGGAGCCAGGCGCGAAAGGGACGCAAAACGCAGCGAATGTCCGAGCAGAAACCCCCACCCAAGGAGCCACCCAGGAAGCTGACGCGTTTGTCACGCACCGCATCTCTGTGGGTCCTCTTCGCTCTCATGTCCGTGCTGGCGTTCCAGTTCATGCAGGGCGGGGACCGCACGATGGGGCGGATCAGCCCCTCCGAGCTCGACCGGCAGATCGCAAACGACAACGTGCTCGAAGTCACGTTCTTCGGCGAGTCGGAGATCCGGGGCGAATTCAAGAGCACGGTCGAGGTCGCGGACACGGACGTCAACGAGTTCGTCACCAATGTCGTCCCCGGCGGTGCCGAGAACCTGATCGAGAGACTTCGGGAGCGCGGGGTGGAGATGGACGCCCGGGTGCAGCGCACCGGATGGCTCCCCGTGATCGGGACCTTCCTGCCATGGATCCTCATCATCGTCTTCTGGATCTGGATCATGCGGGCGATGCAGAGCGGGGGTAACCGCGCGTTCCAGTTCGGCCGGTCGAAGGCGCGGCTCATCAGCCCCGACACTCCGCAGGTGACCTTCGCGGACGTGGCCGGCGCGGACGAGGCCAAGGAGGAGCTGGAAGAGATCATCGAGTTCCTGAAGGATCCGCCCAGGTTCTCGCGGCTTGGCGGACGCCTCCCGAAGGGGGGGGTCCTCGTGGGGCCCCCGGGGACGGGCAAGACCTTGCTCGCCCGAGCCGTCGCGGGCGAGGCGGGCCGCCCCTTCTTCCAGATGTCGGGCTCCGACTTCGTGGAGATGTTCGTGGGTGTGGGCGCATCACGCGTTCGCGACCTCTTCGAGCAGGGGAAGGCGCACGCGCCGTGCATCATCTTCGTTGACGAGATCGACGCGGTAGGGAGGCACCGCGGAGCCGGGCTGGGGGGTGGTCACGACGAGCGTGAACAGACCCTGAACGCCCTGCTCGTCGAGATGGACGGCTTCGAGGCCAACGAGGGCGTCATCCTTCTGGCCGCGACCAACCGTCCCGACGTCCTGGATCCGGCGCTGCTGCGTCCCGGCCGTTTTGACCGGCAGGTGGTGGTGGATCTTCCGGACGTGAAAGGGAGGGAAGGGATCCTCCGCGTGCACGCCAGGAAGCTCCCGCTTGAGGAAGATGTGGAGCTGTCGCTGATCGCGCGGGGGACACCGGGGTTGAGCGGGGCGGATCTGTCCAACATCTGCAACGAGGCGGCCCTGTTCGCGGCCCGCCGCGGGGTGGACAGGGTTGCGATGGAAGACTTCGAGCAGGCCAAGGACAAGGTCATGCTGGGCACCGAGAGGCGCAGCATGGTGCTCACCGACGCCGAAAGAAAGCTGACGGCGTACCACGAAGCCGGGCACGTCGTTATCGGCGTCAAGGTTCCCGGCCTCGATCCTGTCCACAAGGTCACCATCGTGCCCCGCGGGCGTGCACTGGGGCTGACCGCCTCGCTCCCGGAGGTGGACCGGCACTCCTACACCCGCGACTGGATGAACGGCCAGCTCGCCATGCTCTTCGGGGGCCGTGTCGCGGAGGAGCTGGTCTTCGGGGCCGACAAGGTCACCACGGGGGCCGGCAACGACATCGAGCGAGCCACGGCGATGGCTCGGCGCATGGTCATGCGCTTCGGAATGTCGGACCGGATCGGCCTGATGTCCGTGGGCGACGCAGACCAGGAGGTGTTCCTCGGCCGCGAGTTGGTGCAGCGCCGGGAGGTGTCGGACTACACGGCCCGCAAGGTGGACGAAGAGGTGAAGCAGCTGCTCGACGCGGCGCACGCCAGGGCCCGCGAGATTCTGGATGCAAACAGGAGTCTTCTCGAGAAGCTCGCAGAAGCCCTCCTGGAGCGGGAGACGCTCGATGGGAACGAGATTCAACTGCTCCTGGAGGGGAAGGAACTTCCCCCGCTGGCCGATGAATTCGAGCAGGATCAGGCGGCGCTGCCTCTGCCGGGGGCCGAGCCGAAGGCGGTCGCAAAGCCCGCGCCCGGGCTGGGAGGTCCGGAGCCGCTGCCGACGCCCGGCTGAGTAGCCCATGGCCTGCCGGGCGCCTTTCCGGCCCGGCGTCTTCCCGCCACCCGGTGCGGCCTGTGTTCAGACCGGGTCAATCGGAGTTGGCGGGCCCAATCCTCCGGCGCCGGGCAGCAGCAGTTCGAGCCTCTCGCGCAGCCGGTCCCCGCTTACGCCGGTCTCCAGCGTGCCGCGGTAGGCGACCGATATCCGGGAGGTCTCCTCGCTCACGACGACCACGATGGCGTCGGTCTCCTCGCTGAGGCCGAGTGCCGCCCGGTGCCGCGTTCCCAGCGAGCGGTCGCTGACCGTGTGCTGGGTGAGGGGAAGGATGGCTCCCGCGGCCTGGATGGTATCGCCCACAATGACCACAGCCCCGTCGTGCAGCGGGGAATTGTGCGCGAAGATCGTCCCGAGCAACTCGGGCGAAAGGACGGCCTCGACGCTCTTGCCCGTTCGAGCATACTCGCGCAGCCCCGTCTCGCGCTGGACCGCCAGAATCGCGCCCACCCCGGCTCGCGCCAGCTGCTCGGCACCCTCCACCAGCCGGTCAACGATCCGCTCCTGTCGGTTGGATCCGATCACGTTCACCAGGCGGCTCTGCCCGAGGCGGGCGAGTGCGGCGCGCATCTCGGGCTGAAACACCACCAGGGCCGCGATCGCGCCGTACTGCAACAAAGCCTCGAGGATGCGGCGGATCAGCGAAAAGTCGAGGATGACCGCCAACAGGTAGAGTCCTGCCAGAAGGAGGACGCCCAGCAGCATCTGCATCGCCCGTGTCTGCCGAATGAGGAGGAGGATCCGGTAGACGAGCAGGAAGACGATGACGATCTCGACCAGGTCGTTCAGGCCCGGCCGCAGAAACTGGAGCTGCTGAAGAAATCCGTTCATGGCCAGTGAAGGATAATACGAGTCGGAAGGTGTCGGCCGAATGGCATCCCGATCGGCGGCCCCGGAAGACCGCGATATCATTTTCGTTGACGACGGGATCACCGCAGCCTAGATTCCGCCGGAAAGCGCGTCCATCCCGATCACGGCCCACCTGCACACTTCCGGAGTCAACCGTTGGACAACAGCTACCAACTCCTCACCCTCTTCGCCGACGGCGGCCTGATGATGTATCCGCTCGTCATCTGCTCGCTCATCGGTCTCGGGGTCATCATCGCGAAGTTCTGGACCCTCAGGATCGCCCACAAGAACGCTTCTACGGTGATCGAGGGTGTCGAGGAAGCCGCGATGGGGGGCGGTCTGGACGAAGCGGCGGAGATCGCCGCCTCGACTCCCGGCCCGGCCGCGGCCATCCTCCTCGCGGGGCTTCGCCGGATCAGGAGCCGCAAGCTCAACAAGGGAGAGCTGGAGCAGGTCATCTCCACCACCGGGACCATCGAACTCAGCTTTCTGGAACGGGGCCTCGTGATCCTCGCGACGGTGGCGAACGTGGCCCCTCTCATGGGCTTCCTGGGCACGGTGGCCGGGATGATCCTGGCTTTCGATTCGATCGCATCCGCGGGGGACGTGGATCCGGCGACGGTGGCGGGCGGGATCAAGGTCGCCCTCCTCACCACGGCTGCCGGGCTGACCATCGCGATCCCGGTCAACATCGGCTACAATTTCTTCGTGTCGCGCATCGACAAGCTCATTATCGACATGGAGGAGAGCACGCAGAAGATCCTGAACATTGCATGGGATCTGGAGCGCGACGGGAAGCTGAGAATCCTTACCTGATGAAGAGGCGGTGCCAGGGGGAACCCGGGTGGCGGGAACCCTGTGACCCTTTTACGGTTAGAAACCCTACAAGCAGTCGGATAAACGGACGGGAGATCATCCATGGCGGTCCTCGGTAACAAGAAGTCCAAGGTCTCCGACGAGATTCCATCCTCGTCGATGGCGGACATCGCGTTCCTCCTCCTCATCTTCTTCCTGGTTACGACCACGTTCCCGAAGGACAAGGGGCTGGCCATCGTGCTCCCCGAGAGCGGTGAGACGCAGGAGGTCAGCCAGAAGAACATCCTCCACATCATCGTGTCCGAGGCCGGCACCGTGACGATCCGGCGCGGGGAGAGCCAGCAGGAGCAAAGCGTTCGTCCCGACGATGTCGAGGCGATCTGGCGGCAGGATGTGGCGCAGAACGAAAACCTCATCGCCGCGGTCAAGACCGATCCGAACGCACCCTACCGGTTCATGGTCGACGTTCTCGATGCCCTGCAGAGCGCAGGTGCCGAGCGCATTTCGCTGCAAATCCTGGAGTAGAGCGCCATGGGTCTCAAATCCGGAGGGTTGGAACGGAAGTCCAAGGCATCGCAGGAGATTCCTTCTTCTTCGATGGCCGACATCGCGTTCCTCTTGCTGATCTTCTTCATGGTCTCCACGGTCTTCCAGAAGGACAGGAACCGCGACATCGACTGGGCGCAGGCCGAGGCGACCGAGAAGATCGACCAGAAACAGAAGAACATCCTCAACGTGTGGGTCGAACCCAACGGCGATGTGTATATCAACGACGTGTTTCAGGCGATGAACGACGTCAGCGCGCTCGTTGCTCCCATGTACCGCACCAACCGGGAGTTGGTGATTTCGATCCGCTCCGACCGTACCGTACCGTACCGCTACATCGACGCGGTCCAGCAGGAGCTGAGCGCTGCAGGAGTTCTCCGAGTCGTTTTCGCGACCGAGCTTGAACAGGCCATCACAAGGGAGAGACGATGAGCGACCAAGCAAACCCACAGCCGGTTGCAGAGGCGGCCGGCACCGCCAACGAGCAGTTCAAGAAGTCGTTCTCGTCCTGGTTCTGGGGCTCCATGATCACGGCGACCGTGCTGCATTTCGTGGTTTTCGCCTTCTGGCCGGAGATGGCTGCCGACGACGTCAGCGTGGTTTCCAGCGAACTGGAGGCCATCGAACTGCCGCCCGAGGTTGAGATCCCGCCACCGCCGGCAGCCATTCAGCGTCCCGCGACGCCGGTGATCGCCACTGCCGAGATCAACGAGGACATCACGATCGCCGAAGTCACCTTCGATGCGAACCCCGTGGAGAACCTCCCGCCGCCGCCGGAGGATGTGGAAACCGACATTTCGTCCGCGCCGGTATTCACGCCATACACCGTGGCGCCCGACTACACCAACGCCGCCGAAGTACGCCGGGCGCTTGAGCGCGAGTACCCGCCCCTGCTGCGCGATGCGGGCATCGGCGGCACGGTGTTGGTGTGGTTCTTCATCGATGAGCAAGGGGTTGTCCAGAACCGGCAGGTGAACGAGAGTTCGGGACACACCGCACTCGACGACGCGGCACTCCGTGTCGCGCCGGTGTTCAAGTTCACGCCGGCGCTGAACCGGGACAAAGCGGTGCCCGTTTGGGTGTCGCTGCCCATTACCTTCACTACCAGGTAGCGCCGCGGCACATCGGGAAGCGGGAACGCCCCGCCGGCCGCGCGGCCGGCGGGGCGTTCCCTTGTCATGGTAGCACGTGGAGGCGGGAGGGAAATGGTAAACAAAGATGTTTACTGTCGCGTGATCCGGGAGCGGCTTCCCGGGGTCCTGGACCGGATTGCCGCTGCGGCCGGGCGCGCCGGCCGCGGTCGGGATTCGGTGCGGATCGTCGCTGTCACCAAGGGGCATCCGCAGGACGCGATCGCTGCCGCCGTTGCAGCCGGGCTGTCCGACATCGGTGAGAATCGTGTCGAAGAGCTGGCCCGGAAGCACCCTGCCTTCCCGGGCGGAGATGTCCGCTGGCACATGATCGGGCACGTGCAGAGCCGCAAGGCGGGCCGCGCGGCCCGCCTTGCGGCTCTCGTTCACAGCGTGGACTCCGTCCGCCTCGCCGAGAAGCTGTCGCGTATCGGCGAAGCGGACGGGCGGCGCGTTCCCGTGCTCGTCCAGGTCAACGCGTCCGGGGAAGCCGCCAAGGGGGGCTTCCCGGCCGCGGAGGCCCTGGACGGGATCGGGACAGTGGCGGCCCTGGCGGGACTTCGCGTCCTGGGCCTCATGACGATGGCTCCATTCACCGCCGACGAGGCCGCGCTGAGGTCCACATTCCGCCGCACCCGCGCGCTGATGGAAGCTGCCGGCGCCATTCCCGGTGTCGAGGGGCGAGAACTCTCGATGGGGATGTCCAACGACTACGCGATTGCCATCGAAGAGGGGAGCACCATGGTCCGCCTCGGCACCGCCCTGTTCGGGGAGCGCCCCGGATGAGCCGGGTTGAAATGAAGCGCCTGCGGGAAGCCGTCCAGGCCGTGCGAGAACGGGGTGGGGGAGCTCCCCGCGTCGGGATCGTGCTGGGCACGGGGTTGGGGGGACTCGCCGAGGCGATCGACGTGGATGTTTCCGTCGCGTACGAGGATCTGCCCCACTTCCCGGTCTCCACCGTCGAGAGCCATCACGGCAAGCTCATTCTGGGCACGCTCCACGGGGTTCCGCTCGTGGCGATGCAGGGACGCTTTCACCGCTACGAGGGCTATTCGGCCCGGGAGATCGTCTTTCCCATTCGCGTGATGAAGCTTCTTGGCGCCGACACCCTGGTCGTTTCGGCGGCGTGCGGGGGCATGAACCCGCTGTGGGGACCCGGCGACCTCGTCCTCCTCGACGATCACATCAACTTCACGGGGGAAAGCCCGCTCACCGGACCCAACCTGGACGAGCTCGGCCCCCGCTTCCCCGACATGTCCCTACCGTACGATCCCGGGCTGCAGTCGGCGGCCGCGTCCGTGGCGCTGGCGGAGCAGATCCCGCTGCGGCGCGGCGTCTACGTCGGGGTGGTGGGCCCCCAGCTCGAGACCCGCGCCGAATACCGGATGCTTCGGGCCATGGGTGCGGACGTGGTCGGTATGTCCATCGTCTCGGAGGTCATCGCGGCGCGGCACATGGGGATGCGGGTGCTGGGCGTGGCGGTCATCACGGACCAGTGCCTGCCCGACGCGCTGGAGGAAGCCGACGTGGCGACGATCATCGCGACCGCGCGCGCGGCCGAGCCGAATCTCGCGCGCCTTGTGGCCGGGGTCGTGCGCGGGTTGGGCGGCGGCCGCGGCGCCGGGGGCGCGGCGCCGCGAGCGGACATGGACCTCGTCGGGTCGGGGGGCGCGTCGGCCTCCGGCGCGAATCCCGCCTAGCCGCGAAGGAGCCGCACGTGCGCTACCTCCCCGTTCCCCCTTCGCGTGTCGCGCTGGAGGAGTCCGTGCTGCAGCTGTGGCGAGACGAGGACACCTTCCGCCGCACCCTCGAGGCGACCCGTGACGGGGAGCAGTTCGTCTTCTTCGAAGGCCCCCCGACCGCGAACGGCCGCCCGGGACTGCACCACATCATCAGCCGCGCGATCAAGGACCTCGTCTGCCGCTACCAGACCATGCTCGGCAAGCACGTCACCCGGATCGCGGGGTGGGACACGCACGGACTGCCCGTCGAAATCGAGGCCCAGAAACGGCTCGGGATCGAGGACAAGCGAGAGATCGAGGAACGTGGCATCGCCTGGTTCAACGAGCGTTGCCGAGAGTCGGTGTTCACCTACAAGGATGAATGGGAGCGCTTCTCCGAGCGCATCGGATACTGGCTGGACTACTCCAGGCCATACGTCACCTTCCACACCGAGTACGTGGAGTCGGTGTGGTGGATCCTGAAACGGATGTCCGAGAGGAATCTGCTCTACCGCGGCCACAAGGTGGTGCCGTGGTGCCCTGCCGATCAGACGGTCCTTTCCTCCCACGAATTGTCGCTGGGGTACAAGGATGTGGAGGACCCCTCGCTCTGGGTCACGCTGGAGCTGCTGGACGGTTCGGGCCGTCACCTTCTCGTCTGGACGACAACCCCGTGGACGCTGGTGTCGAACGTGGCGCTCGCCGTGAATCCGTCCATCCGGTACGTGGAGGTCAACCACGAGGGCCGGCGCCTCATCGTGGCCCGGAGCCGCGCTGAAGCGCTCTTCGGGGAGGAGAGGCTCGGCCGCCCGGTGGACGTTGCGGAGTTGCTGGACGCGAAGTACCGCCGCCCCTTCGAACTGATCCCCGCCGACTCGGTGCGGGGAAGGGCGTGGGAGATTGTGCCGGGCGACTTCGTGTCCGACGAGGAGGGCTCGGGGATCGTTCACATGGCCCCTGCGTACGGGGCCGACGACTACCAGGCCGGGAAGGACTTCGGACTTGCCGTTCTGGAGCCGGTCCGGACCGACGGCACCTTCGCGGAGCATCTGCCGCTGGTGGGCGGAGTCTTTTTCAAGGACGCCGACGAACTCCTGGTCCGCGACCTCGAGTCGCGGGGCCTCGTCTTCGCCTGCACCCGCGAGGCCCACTCCTACCCGCACTGCTGGCGTTGCGACACCCCCCTCATCTATATGGCCCGGCACAGCTGGTTCGCGCGTACGTCGTCGCTCCGTGACGATCTGCTGGAGAACAACGCGCGCGTCTCGTGGCACCCGCCGGAAGTGGGCGAGGGGCGCTTCGGCGAATGGCTCAAGGGCAATGTGGACTGGGCGCTGTCGCGCGATCGGTACTGGGGAACGCCGCTCCCGGTGTGGGTCTCGGAGGACGACCCGGAGCACGTGGAGTGGATCGGGAGCTTCTCGGAGTTGGCCGAGAGGGCGGGGGAGCTTTCGCCGGACTTCGATCCGCACCGGCCGTTCATCGACGAGGTGACCTGGCGCTGCCCGGAGACCGGGGCCACGATGCGCCGCGTCCCGGAGGTGATCGACGTCTGGTTCGACTCGGGCGCCATGCCCTGGGCCCAGTGGCACTACCCCTTCGAGAACCGGGAGCAGTACGACCGCCACTTCCCGGCGGACTTCATCTGCGAGGCCGTCGATCAGACGCGCGGCTGGTTCTATTCGCTGCACGCGATCTCGACGATGCTGGGCCTGGGCCCGGCCTTTCGCAACGTCATCGTCAACGACCTCATTCTCGACGCCGCCGGCCGGAAGATGTCCAAGTCGAAGGGGAACGTGGTCGACCCCTGGGACGCGGTCGCCGATCACGGCGCCGACGGCGTGCGGTGGTACATGGTTACCGTCAGCAATCCGTGGCTCCCCACCCGCTTCGATCCGGAGGGCGTTCGCGAATCCGCGTCGCGCTTCTTCGACACCCTCCTGAACACCTACCGCTTCTTTGCGCTCTACGGCAACGTCGAGGACTGGGCCCCGGGCAATCACGGCGGCGAGCGGTCGCGGCCGCCTCTGGACCGCTGGCTGCTGTCGCGGCTGAACCGGCTCGTCGGGACGGTGCGGGAAGAGCTGGACGGCTACAATCCGACCCGCGCCTACCGGGCAGTGGCAGCGTTCGTGGACGGCGAGCTCTCCAACTGGTACGTGCGCCGCGCCCGTCCCCGCTTCTGGGGGAACACGGACCCGGAAGACTCGGCCGCGGCCTTTGCCACGCTGCACGAGGCGCTGCGGGTGATCGCGCTGATGATCGCGCCCGTCACGCCGTTCATCTCGGACTGGCTGCACCGGGCGCTGACCGGTCGCTCCAGCCACACCGAGCCCTTCCCGGAAGCCGATTCGCGCCTCGTCGACGACGAACTCGATCGGGACATGACGCATGTGCGCAGTCTGAGCACGTTGGCTCGGGCCGCGCGGGAAGAGGTGCGGATCAGGGTCCGGCAGCCGCTCGGACGCCTCCTTGCGGTCGTGCCGGGTGAACCGCCCACCGACGACGTGGTGGCGCTGCTGAAGGACGAGATCAACGTCAGGGCCGTGGAGTTCCAGGCCTCGTCCGAGGGGCTGGTCAGGTTGGCGGCGCGGCCCGCGTTCCGCGTCCTGGGGCGGCGGTTCGGGAAGCTGACCCAGGAGGCGGCGTCCCGGATACGGGAGCTGGGGGCGGACGACCTGGCGGCGGTTCGTGGCGGCGCGACCGCGCGTGTGCTGGTGGATGGGGAGTGGTACGATGTCGGGAGCGACGAGATGGAGGTGGTGGAGGAGGCACGAGGAGACTGGGTGGTGCGGGCCGAGGGGCGGTATACGGTGGCGCTCGATCCGACGCTCGACGGGCCGCTTCGGCGGGAAGGACTCGCGCGGGAGCTGGTGAACCGCATCCAGCGCCTGAGACGGGAGTCCGGGCTCGACATCACGGATCGCATACGGCTGACCATCGCGGGGAGCGAGGCCGTGTGCGGTGCGACGCGGGAGCACGAGGCCGTGATCGCGCGCGAGACGCTGGCCGTCGCGGTGACGGTGGGCGGGGAGCCGGGTGACGACATCGCCTTCCACAGGAAAGCGGTGCTGGACGGGGAGGAAGCGGTCCTCGGGCTCGACCCGCACTCGTGACTTCCCGGTCTGGTTCCGGCACCTCGCCGGACGGAGGCGCTCGGCATCGCTGGACCGCGGGGGAGGGTGCGGGGGGACGCCTGGACAGCTACGTCGCCGCGCAGCTCGGGTTGTCGAGGAACCGGGTGGTGGCGCTCCTGGAAGCCGGACGAGTGCTCGTGGACGGGCAGACCACGAAGAAATCCGGCATCGTGGCCCCGGGACAGGTAGTCGACGTTGTGGTGCCGCCGCCGGTGGCTCTTTCTGCCGAGGCGCAGGACATCCCGCTCGACATCGTGTTCCAGGATCGGGACCTGGTCGTGGTCGACAAGCAGGCCGGGCTCGTGGTACACCCCGCGCCGGGTCACCCCGACGGCACGCTGGTCAACGCTCTGTTGTACCATGTCGGCGACCTCTCCGGAATCGGCGGCAAGCTCAGGCCGGGGATCGTGCACCGGCTCGACCGCGATACCTCCGGACTCATGGTCGTGGCCAAGACCGACCGTGCGCACCAGGGTCTGGCCGCCGGACTCAAGGAGCGCGTCGTGAAGCGCACCTACCTCGTCTCGATGTGGGGAAGGCTGCGCGAATCGACCGTGGTGGTGGACCGGCCTGTGGGACGCCATCGCGGGGACCGGATGCGGATGGCGGTTGTCGAGGGGGGGCGCCCGGCGAGGACGCGCTTCCGGCAGATCGAGAGTTGGCTGGCCGCCTGCTTCTGCGAGGCCGCGCTGGACACGGGCCGCACACACCAGATCCGCGTACACGCCGCGGCGATCGGACATCCGGTTGTGGGAGACAGGCTTTACGGCGCCAATGCCGAGCGTGGCTTCAGCGGGGCAGGCCGGCGATGGGCCAGGGACCTCGCCCGCCGGACCGGCAGACAGTTTCTGCACGCGCACCGGCTCGAGTTCGAACATCCGGCTTCCGGCGAGGCCATGTCCTTCACGGCGCCCTTGCCGAGCGAACTGGAAGACGTCCGACGATGGGCACTGGACGGCGCTTCCCACCCTTCGGGATGAGGTCCGGGCCGGTGGATTCGCGTGATGGCGGCGGTGCCGGGCCAGGCAGCCGCCTCGGGATCGCGCGGCGGTCGGTCCGGCCGGCCTCCACGACCATCTTCGCGCTTGTCGCGGTTGTAGCGGCTTTTGTCGCATACGCAACGGTTTTTGTCGCACCGGCCGGTTCTCAGACCCGGGACGATTCCGCCGGTTGGCGCATTCTGCAGGGGTCGTCTCTCACAGTGCGCTACCAGGGAACGGATTCGCTGCGGGCGTCCCGCGCCCTGGCGACACTGGAGTCGGTGGGGATGCTTCCCGGTCTGCGCGAACCGGGCATGCACCCGACCCTGACCGTCGCCCCGACGCGGGCTGCCATGGACTCGCTGGTCGGGTCGCGGTTGCCCGAATGGGCCGGCGCCGTGGCGATCCCCGACCGCATGGAGATGATCATCCCCGGCGGTCGCTTCTGGCCCGCATCCCTCCTGGACGAGGTGCGCATCCTTCGCCACGAGTGGGCGCACCTGGCGCTCGCCCACGAGATGGGCAGGCTGCGCATTCCGCGCTGGTTCAACGAAGGCTATGCGGAGTGGGCGGCGGGCGGATGGCTTGACGGCGGCGGGCGCAAGCTCGGCCTGACGCTGGCGTTCGGCGATGGCCCGGCCCTGGACTCGATCGTGCTCGGATGGCCGCGCGACCGCGTCCCGGCGGAGGTGGCCTACCTCCTGTCCGCATCGGTGATCCAGTACCTCCATGAGGCAAGCGGAACCAGGGGCCTGGAGGCTTTCCTTGCCGAGTGGAAGCGGCGGCGCTCCTTCGAGGCGGCGCTGCGCGGCGTGTACGGCGCCACCGTCGCCCAGCTCGAGGCCGACTGGCGGAAGTGGGTGAAGCGACGCTACGGCTGGATCATGGTGATCGCCGACTCGGCGGTGTTCTGGGCCGTGCTGGCGGCCGCCCTGGCGGCGATGTTTCTGGTTCGGCGGCGGTACCGCCGCGAACAGATGGCGCGGCTGCGGGCCGGCGAGCCGCCCGATGCACCCGCATTCTGGGCCTCTTCCGGCAGCGCGGAAGAGCAGGGCCGTGGCTCGCGGCCGGGGTCGTCGGTTGACCCCGGGGCCGGGTCTCGGTAGCGTCCGACCATGGCACGAAGAAGGAAGCAGGCCGCCCGGGTCCAGTCGCTGAGATTCTCGAGGGTCAACCTCTGGTTCGCCCTCGCGGGACTTGCCACCATTGCGGCGGGTTACTATATGTTGAGCCAGGGCTCGATCACGGCGGCGCCGGTGCTCCTGGTGCTCGGGTACGTCGTGCTGCTGCCGCTGGCCATCGTCCTGTAGGGAGCGTGCCGGCATGACCCGTCCCGGCGCGAGGCGCGCGCGGATCGCCGTGACAATCGCGGCCCTCGCGGTGCTGTCCACCGCCCACCGGCCCCTCGTCGCCCAGCAAGCCCCCTGGCGCTGTCCCGATGCGGCTTCGCTGATCGGGGAGCTGGAAGGCACCCTCGCGCACGTCCGCTACCTCGCCGACGACCTTCTCGAAGGCCGCGCGGTTGCCACCCGCGGTGAACGTTGCGCGGGCGACTACATCGCGGCTCGGTTCCGTGCGCTGGGCCTTGAGCCCGTGGGCGACGGCGGGGGCTTTTTCCAGGCCTGGACGGTGCGGACCGGAAGCGAGGCCGGCGACGGCAACAGCTTCCGGGTGAACGGCACGGCAGCGGCCGAGTTCGCGCTCGGCGCGGATTGGACGCCGTACGGTTTCTCGGCGTCCACCGAGGTCGCCGCTCCCCTGGTGGCGGTCCCGGCGTTGACCGACGGACAGCTGGACGCGAACGCGCACGGGGCCTTGGCCGGCAAGGCGGTGGTCATCGAGGGAGCGGCCCCCCACCCCCACGCACTTCCCGCGGATGCGCACCGGGTTGCCGCGGGCGCGGCGGGCATGGGTGCGGCTGCGCTGATCGTGCTGCTGGGGGAATCCGACGAGCTACCCCGCCTCGCCGACGAGCGTCGCGCAGCCCTCGCCGTACCCGTCATCGCGGTTGGGGGCGCGGCGGCCAACGTCGTGCGCGCGGCTGCGAAGACCGGCGCCCGGTCCACGCTGACCACTGCGGTGACCCCGGTCCGCCGTGAAGCACGCAACGTGGCCGCGATCCTGCCCGGCTCCGATCCGGAGCGCGGCCAGGCCATTGTCATCGGCGCCCACTACGACCACCTGGGATTCGGCGGCGACGGTTCGCTCTCGCCCAACGCGGCCGGCGAGGTGCACAACGGCGCCGACGACAACGCATCGGGCACGGCGGTGCTCCTCGAGGCGGCGCGCGAGCTCACCACGGGTCCGTCCCTGGCACAGGATGTTCTGTTCATCGCCTTCACGGGCGAAGAGCGGGGCCTGTGGGGATCGGCCCGCTACGTGGAATCGCCCCTCCTGCCCCTCGACGGCACCGTCGCGATGCTCAACCTGGACATGGTCGGCCGTGTCCGAAACGACCTGCTCACCGTCTTCGGAACGGGGACCGCGGAGGAATGGACAGGGATTCTCGAGCGCGCCAACGCCCGCATCGGGTCGCCCCTGGACCTCCGCCTCAACAGCGACGGCTTCGGTGCTTCCGACCACAGTTCATTCTACGCGCGGGGCGTCCCGGTCCTCCACTTCTTCTCCAACACGCACCCCGAGTATCACCGTGTCGAGGACGACTGGGAGCTGATCGACGCCGACGGGATGTCGCGCGTGACCGAGCTTGTGACGGCTGTGGTCCGCGAGGTGGTTCCGGGGTCCGGCCTGGCCTCCCTGACGCCGGTGGAGGGCGCCGGAAACCCCCACGGAGTCGAGGGGCCCGCGGACGGCAGCACGGTACGGAGCGGGTTCAGCGTCCGGCTGGGAACGATCCCGGACTACTCGCGCGAATCCGGCGGGATGGGGATCACCGGCGTGCGGGACGGCAGCCCCGCGTCCAGGGCGGGGATCAGGGGCGGCGACATCATCGTCAAGTTCGGCCCCCACGACGTGGAAGACGTGTACGGCTACATGTACGCGCTGGGGGAATTCGAGCCGGGAGACGAGGTCGAGATCGTGGTCCTGCGGGACGGGGAGCGGCTCGTGTTTTCGGTGGTGCTGGCGGCGGGGGGCTGAAGCGCGGGGTATTCCCGGCGCCCCGTAGGGGCCCCTTGCGAAACCGCCCGCTCTGCGGCAGTATCCATCAGTGTACACCGCAAGGAGGATGCGCTCGCAAGCATGACCAGAATCGCCCCGGTACTCGCACTCGCGCTGGTCCTGGAAGTGGCCGTCGCCGCCGGGATTCAGTCGCCATCGGACTCGGACCGCTCCCTCGGGGCCGTCCACGGTTCCGTCATGCCCGGATCAGGCGACTCCGCCGACGATCTCGTGCAGCAATACTGCGTGCGCTGCCACAACGAGCGGCGGTTCCTTGGCAACCTCACTCTGGAGGAATTCGACCCGGCGAACCCGACCGCGAACGCGCCCGTCGCCGAGAAGATGATCCGCAAGCTCAGGGCGGGGATGATGCCGCCGCCGGGGGTCAGTCGTCCGCCTGAAGAGGAGGTCACCGCCTTCGTAGCCGCGATGGAGGAGACCATCGACGCGGCGGCCGCCGAGAACCCGAACCCCGGCGCCCGCACCTTCCAGCGCCTCAACCGCGCAGAATACGAGCGCGCGATCGATGACCTTCTGGGCCTCAAGATCGATGCGTCGGCCTACCTGCCGAACGAGACCGTGAGCGCGGGCTTCGACAACATCGCCGACGTGCAGAACCTGTCTCCCACCCTCCTCGAGGCCTATCTGACCGCGGCCAGCGAAGTCAGCCGCCTGGCCCTCGGCGACGCCAGCGCGACGCCCGCCGAAGCCACGTACGAGGTGTCGCGCTACGCGGAGCAGCGCGAGCATGTGCCCGGGACTCCCTTCGGCACACGGGGCGGGATTTCGGTCATCCACAACTTCGTCGCCGACGGCGAGTACTACTTCCGGCTCGCATTTCAGCACGAGTCGACCGGCAACTTCTTTGGCCAGACGGCGCCTTTCGACGAGGAGATCGAGGTGTCGATCGACGGAGCCCGCATCGCGCTGATCCCCCTCGACCGGTGGATGCACCGGCAGGATCCCGGCGGCGTCGAAGTTGTCACCGACCCCATTGCGGTCACCGCGGGGACGCACCGGGTGTCCGCGGCGTTCCTCAAGGTCACCGAGGGACCGGTCGAGGACCTGACATCGCCGCATGAGTGGTCGCTCGCCGACAAGAAGATCGGGTATTCGTACGGGATCACCGGGGTGCCGCACCTGCGCGATTTGACCATCGGGGGTCCCTACGACATCACGGGCGTGACACGGACCGCGGCCTGGGAGCGCGTGATGAACTGCCGGCCAGCCACCCCGGCCGAAGAGCCGGCGTGCGCCCGCCAGATCATCGACCGGCTGGGTACGCGGGCCTTCCGCCGCCCCGTGACCGACTCTGAAGTGGATGGCCTGATGGGCCTCTTCGAGGAAGGCGCGAGGGAGGGGGGATTCGACATCGGGGTTCGGACCGCGCTGCAGGGTATCCTGGCTAGCCCGGACTTCGTCTTCCGCTTCGAGGTGCCGGCCGCGGGGTCGGCGGTCACCGGAGGACTCTCCCTCCTGAGCGACGCCGCTCTCGCGTCCCGCCTTTCGTTCTTCCTGTGGGGACGCCTGCCGGACGAGGAGCTGATCGAGGTCTCGGCCGCGGGTGCGCTTTCGGATCCCGGGACCTTCGACCGCCAGGTGGAGCGGATGTTGGCCGATCCCCGGTCCGAGGCGCTGGGCACGCGCTTTGCCTCGCAGTGGCTGCGTCTGCAGGATCTGGACAAGGTGCACCCCGACGCGCTTCGCTACCCGGACTTCTATCAGCAGCTCGCGCAGGACATGCGCCGCGAGACCGAGACCTTCTTCAACGTCCTCGTGCGGGAGGGCGGATCGCTCCAGGACTTCCTGACCGCCGACTTCTCGTACATGAACCAGCGGCTGGCCCGGCACTACGGGATCCAGGGAGTGGCGGGAGACCACTTCCCCCCCGGCGACTACGCGAACCCCGAGCGGCGCGGCATCCTGGGACACGGCCGCCGCCTCCCCCTCACCCCCCCCCCCCCACCCACCACTCCCGCCGCGTCGACTACGCGAACCCGGAGCGGCGCGGCATCCTGGGACACGGCAGCGTCCTCACTCTGACCTCGCACGCCAACCGCACCTCTCCCGTGCTCAGGGGCAAGTGGGTGATGGAAGTGCTGCTGGGGACCCCGCCCCCGCCCCCGCCTCCGGACGTGCCCGAACTGGACGCCATCGCCGAGGCGAGCGAGGGCCGCTTCCTCACGGTGCGCGAGCGGCTCGAACAGCACCGGGCGAACCCGTCGTGCAATTCGTGCCATCGCTTCATCGATCCCATCGGCCTGGCGCTGGAGAACTTCGACGTCACGGGGACCTGGCGGATACGGGACAGCGGAACACCCGTGGAGACGCTCGGCGAGCTGTACGACGGATCCGCCATCCACGGCCCCGACGACCTTCGCGCGGCGTTGCTTCGCCGGCCGGAGTCCCTTGTCCGCACATTCACGGAAAACCTGATGGCCTACGCGCTGGGCCGCAGAATCGAGTACTACGACATGCCTGCGGTGCGCCGGGTGGCCAGGGCCGCTGGCCAGGAAGACTACCGTCTGTCGGCCTTCATCAAGGAGGTCACGCGCAGCGAACCCTTCCGCATGGCGAAGGCCGCCATTGTCGTGGAGGAACCGATGGGCGACGACGGCCGCAACTGAGGAGAACGCACAGTATGGAATACATCACCGGAGCGACGATCCCCCGCCGGACCTTCCTTCGCGGTCTCGGGGCGACAATCTCGCTGCCCTTCCTGGACGCCATGGTACCCGCGGGGAGGGCGTTGGGTGCCGCCGCGGACGGGCCCACAAGGCTTGTCGCCATCGAGATGGTGCACGGGGCCGCGGGCAGCAACGAGTGGGGCAGGACGCAGAACTACTGGTCGCCCGAGGGGGTGGGAAGGGACTTTGATCTGTCGCCGAGCGCCCTGAGCCCCCTGGAGCCCTATCGCAAGTACCTCACGATCATCAGCGACACCGACATCGAGCCGGCGGAAGCCACCAAGCCGAAGGAGATCGGCGGGGACCACTTTCGATCGAGCGCCACCTTCCTCACCCAGTCGCACCCGCGGCAGACCGAGGGGTCGGACATCCACGTCGGCACGTCGCTCGACCAGATGTTTGCCCGGCGCTTCGGGCAGGACACGCCGATCCCGTCGATGCAGCTCTGCATCGAGAACGTCGACCAGTCCGGCGGCTGCGCCTATGGCTACGCCTGCGTCTACACCGACACGATCAGCTGGGCTTCACCCACGGATCCGCTGCCCATGGTGCGTGACCCGCGCGTCGCCTTCGATCAGCTCTTCGGCGCGGGAGGGAGCCCCGAGGAGCGCGCGGCGCGGCGGCGCACAAACAAGAGCATTCTCGACTTCATCACCGGCCGGGTGTCCCACCTCAAGCGTCAACTGGGACCCGCCGACCTTGTCCGCCTCGATCGCTACCTCGAGCATGTGCGGGAGCTGGAGCGCCGCATTCAGCGGGTCGAGGCCCAGAACACGAGCGGCGAGGGCCGTGAACTGCCCGAGGCGCCGGCCGGGGTGCCGGACGGATTCGAAGAGCACGTGAAGCTGATGTTCGACCTGCAGGCGCTGGCCTTCGCGTCGGATGTGACCCGGGTGTTTTCCTTCAAGATGGGCCGTGACTCGTCCGCGCGCGTCTTCCCCGGGAGCGGCGTCGACAAGCCCTTCCACCCCGCGTCGCACCACGGCGGCAACGAGGGCAACATCACCGACTTCGCCGCGATCAACCGCTACCATGTCGGCATGCTGCCCTACTTCCTCGAGCGTCTCGAGAGCACGATGGAAGGGGACGCGCACCTGCTTGATCGCACCATGATCATCTATGGGTCGCCGATGGGAGACCCCAACATCCACAATCACAAGCGCTGCCCGCTCTTCGTTGCCGGGGGCTCCAACGGCCGGATGGACGGCAATCTCCACCTGCGGGCGAACCCGGGCACGCCGATGGCGAACGTCATGCTGAGCCTGGCCCACAATCTCGGTATGGACGACATGGAGCGCTTCGGAAACAGCACGGCCGACTTCTCTCTGACGGTGTAGACGGGTGGCGCGCATGAAAACGGCTGAACCGGCGAGGTGCAGGCCGTCGCGTACGGTTGGACGGCCTCTGTACGGCGTCGCCTGGCTGCCGATTCTCTTGCTGGCGCTGGCGCTGCCGGGCCCGCACGGGACCGATTCCCCCGTCGCCGACGCGGCCATGCAGGGGGACGCGGCGACCGTCCGCGCGCTGCTCGCCGACGGCGCCGACGTCAACGAGGCTCAGGGAGACGGCATGACCGCACTGCACTGGGCCGCCCGCAACCGCGATGCGGCCCTGACGCAGACGCTGCGGGAAGCGGGAGCCGATGTCGCGGCGGGAACCCGGATCGGGCACTACACGCCGCTCCACCTGGCGAGCGAGGCCGGGTCGGGCGAGGTGGTCGAGGTGTTGCTCGGGGCGGGGGCGGACCCGGTGGCGCGCGTCGTCGGAGCCGGGAATCCCACGCCGCTTCACTTCGCTGCCGCGGCGGGGAGTGCCCGCGCGGTGGACGCGCTGGTGGCCGCGGGGGCCGACGTGAACGCCACCGAGGAGGCGTGGGGGCAGACGCCCCTGGTCTTCGCCGCGTCGAAGGGGCGGACCGAGGCCGTTCGGGCCCTGCTGGCAGCCGGCGCGGATCCTTCCGTGCACACCAGGGTGGTCGACGTGGCCGCGCGTGCCGTCCTGGACCGGATCGAGCGTTCCGAGCGCAACCAGCGGATCCAGGCCGGGGAGCCGTGGGGGCCGGAGGTGGCCGCGGCCGTGCGGCGCGAGCAGGAAGAGGAGTCTCGCCAGGCGCGTGCCGAGGCCGTTTCGCGGCAGGAGTCCGAGACCCGCATGATCGAGGAGCCCGAGCCGCTATCGTACGGTGAGCTGGTGGGCGGGCACGGCGGCCTCACCGCGCTCCTGCACGCCGCCCGTGAGGGCCACGCCGAGACGGCCCTCGCGCTGCTCGAAGCGGGCGCGGACATCAACCGGACTTCGGCCGGCGACGGCACCAGCCCCATGCTGATGGCCGTCATCAACGGCCACTACGACCTGGCCATGCGCTTCCTGGAGCTGGGCGCCGACCCCAATCTCGTGAGCCATGCGGGCGCCACGCCCCTCTTCGCCGCCATCAACACGCACTGGGCGCCCAAGTCCCGGTACCCGCAACAGCACATCTACATGCAGCAGGACCACACCTACATGGAGGTCATGAGGAAGCTGCTCGACGCGGGTGCCGACCCCAACCTGCGCCTGACGAGGCACCTCTGGTTCATGTCCTTCAACTTCGACCTCCTGCAGATCGACGCGAAGGGGGCGACCCCGTTCTGGCGTGCGGCCTACGCGCTCGACGTGGACGCCATGAAGTTGCTGGTTTCGTACGGCGCCGACCCGACGATCTCCACCGAGAAGGTGCCCGCGCGGCGCTTTGGGCGCGGTGGTGACGAGCAGGTCGATCCGTCGGGACTCCCGCCCGTGCCCGTGGGCGGCGCGGCGGTGCACCCCATCCACGCGGCGTCCGGAGTCGGGTACGGCCAGGGCTTCGCGGGGAATGCGCACCGTCATGTCCCGGACGCGTGGATCCCGGCCGTACGCTACCTGGTCGAGGAGCTGGGTGCCGACGTGAACGCCCGCGACCACGACGGATTCAGCCCCATGCATCACGCGGCCGCCCGGGGCGACAACCAACTCATCCTCTACCTGGTCGAACAGGGCGCGGATGTCACGCTTGTGAGCCGTCGCGGCCAGACGACGGTGGACATGGCGAACGGACCGGTTCAGCGCATTCAGCCCTTCCCCGAGACCGTCGCCCTGCTGGAGAGCCTGGGGGCCGTGAACAACCACAACTGCGTGTCGTGCTGATGGCACGCGCGACGTTGACGGGGCCATGTTGAAACTCGCGGCCCCTCTCCTGGCCTCCGGCGCGGTGGTGGCCGGCCTGGGAGTGGCGGCTGCCACGGGCCCCGTGCCCGGCGCGGATCATCCGGGCCGGTACGACCTGGCGGCGTCGACCACCGACAACGAGATCATCGCGGAGTACTGTGTCCGCTGCCACAACGACCGCCGCCTCCTGGGCAACATGTCGCTGGAGCGGTTCGACGCGGCCGACGCGCCAGCCAACGCCGAGCAGGCCGAGCGCATGATCCGCAAGCTGCGCGCGGGGCTGATGCCGCCCGCCGGCAACCGCCGGCCGGGCGAAGAGACGCTCATCGGGCTCGCGGTTTCGCTCGAGGAGCAGCTGGACGCGGCCGCCGCGGCGAACCCCAATCCGGGCCGCCGCACCTTCCAGCGGCTGAACCGGGCCGAGTACCAGGCATCCATCCGCGATCTGCTGGACCTCGAGATCGACGCGGGCGTCTACCTGCCCCTCGACACCAGGAGCGCCAACTTCGACAACATCGCCGACGCGCAGCTCCTCTCGGCCACGCTCACCGACGGGTACCTGCGGGCGGCGGCCGAGATCAGCCGGCTCGCCATCGGCGACCCTCACGTCACGCCCAGCGAGTCCACCTACCGGGTGTCGCGCTGGGACTCGCAGAGCGAACGCGTCGAAGGCGCGCCCTACGGCACCCGGGGCGGCGTGTCGGTCCTGCACAACTTTCCCGCCGACGGCGACTATGCGTTCCGGGTCTCCTTCCACCACGAGACGACGGGCGCCCTGGTCGGGAACGGCCGCAATGCGCTCCACACCCGGGACGGAGAACCCGAGCTGGTGGAGATCTCGGTCGACGGGGAGCGGGTGGCGCTGCTCGAAGTCAACCGCTGGATGCACACGTCCGATCCCGACGGGGTGAACATCCGCTCCGAGCGCGTGTTCGTGCGCGCCGGGCCGCGCCGGGTCTCGGCGGCATTCATCCGCCGCTCCGAGGGGCCGCTGCAGGACCTCATCTCGCCGCACGACTGGTCGCTCGCCAGCACCAGCATCGCGGGATCGTACGGCTTCACCGTTTTGCCCCACCTGAGGGATCTGGCGGTGGGAGGCCCTTACGACGCCTCCGGCGTGTCCGAGACGCCAAGCCGCGCGCGCATCTTCTCGTGCCGTCCGGACGATGGAGGATCGGACGCCGACGCTCGCCGCTGTGCCCGCGACATCATAGAGCGCATCGGCACGCAGGCGTACCGCCGTCCGCTCACCGACGACAATATGATCGGCCTCATGGGCCTCTACGAAGCGGGTGCCGCGGATGAGGGATTCGAGGGCGGCGTGCGCATGGCCCTGGAGGGGATCCTGGCCAGTCCGCACTTCGTCTTCCGCTTCGAGGAGCCGTCGGGGAGCGGGGAAGGGGACGGCGCCTACCGGCTCGCCGACACGGACCTGGCCGCGCGGCTGTCCTTCTTCCTGTGGGGGACGTTGCCGGACGATGAGCTTTCGGAAGCGGCGCGCGAAGGGCGCCTGTCGGAGCCGGGCGGTATCGAGGCGCAGGTGTATCGGATGCTCCGGGACGAACGCGCCACCGCCCTCTCGACGCGGTTCGCCGCGCAGTGGCTGCGGATCCAGGACCTGGACAAGATCCAGCCGGACGTGCGCGTCGCACCCGACTTCGACGAGCCCCTCAAGCGGGCCATGGTGGAGGAGACCGAGGCCTTCTTCGACAACCTGATCCGCGAAGACCGATCAGTCATGGAGCTTTTCACCTCCGACTACACCTTCGTCAACGAGCGCCTCGCCCGGCACTACGGGATTCCCGGGGTTGCGGGCGACCACTTCAGGCGGGTGAGCTACGTGAACCCCGAGCGGCGCGGTCTTCTGGGCCACGGGAGCATCCTCACCCTGACGTCCCACGCGGGGAGAACCTCACCCGTACTCAGGGGCAAATGGGTGATGGAGGTCATGCTCGGTACGCCGCCGCCGCCGCCCCCCCCCGACGTGCCGGAACTGGACGAGGAGGCGGTGGAAGACGGCCGCTTCCTCACGGTTCGCGAGCAGCTGGAAATGCACCGTGCGAGCCCCGCCTGCAATTCCTGCCACCGCATGATCGATCCCATCGGTCTCGCGCTGGAGAATTTCGACGTTTCGGGCGCGTGGCGGATCAAGGACCAGGGGATGCCCATCGACGCGGCCAGCGACTTCTACGACGGGACCCCCATTTCGACCCCGTCGGAGTTGCGCGGCGCGCTCCTGAAGCGGCCCGAACCGCTGGTGCGCACCTTCACCGAAAACCTGATGGCATATGCGCTGGGGCGAAGACTGGAGTACTATGACATGCCGGCCGTGAGGCGCATCGCGCGCGACGCCCGGGCGCAGGACTACCGCTTGTCGGCGTTCGTTCTGGGCGTGGCGCGCAGCGACGCCTTCCGGATGCGGGCCGGTGCCCGCACGGTCGTGGACGAGGCGCAGGACCGACACGGAGGAGGCCAGTGAACCTGATTACCGGCAGACACCTGCCCCGCAGAACGTTCCTGCGGGGACTGGGCGCGACGGTCGCGCTTCCATTCCTGGACGCCATGATCCCGGCTCGGGAACTGTGGGCCGTCACCAGGTCGCGCACCGCCCTGGACCGCACCCGCCTCGTCGCCATCGAGATGGTGCACGGCGCTGCGGGGAGCAACCCGTGGGGCGCGAGCCAGCACCTGTGGTCGCCCCCCGAGACGGGGCGCGGCTTCGACTTCGGCCCCAGCGTGCTCGGTCAGCTGGAGTCCTACCGCGACTACCTCACGATCATCAGCGATACCGACGTGGAGGGCGCCGAGGCCACCAAGCCCAAGGAGATCGGCGGCGACCACTTCCGTTCGAGCGCCACCTTCCTGACCCAGTCGCACCCCAAGCAGACCGAGAGTTCGGACGTGCACGTCGGCACGTCGCTCGACCAGCTGTACGCGCAGCGCTTCGGCCAGGACACGCCCATTCCGTCGATGCAGCTGTGCATCGAGAACGTGGACCAGGCGGGCGGGTGCGCCTACGGGTATGCGTGCGTCTACACCGACACGATTTCGTGGGCGGCGCCGGATCAGCCACTGCCGATGGTGCGTGACCCCAGGGTCGCCTTCGACCAGCTCTTCGGGGCCGGGGGAACTCCAGAGGCGCGCGCGGCCCGGCGGCGGGCCAGCGGCAGCGTCCTGGACTTCATCGTGGGCGAGGTGAAGGCGCTCCAGCGCGAGCTGGACTCCGAGGACACCCGCCGCCTTGACCGGTATCTGACCGATGTGCGCGAAATCGAACGGCGGATCGGACGGGTGGTGGCGCGCAACGAGAGCGGGGAGCAGCGGGAGCTTCCCGGCGCGCCCTCGGGTGTGCCCGATTCCTTCGACGAGCACGTCAAGCTCATGTTCGACCTGCAGGCGCTTGCGTTCGAGGCGGACGTGACCGGGATCTTCTCCTTCAAGATGGGCCGGGACGCTTCGGGTCGGGTGTACCCGGAGAGCGGGGTCGACAAGGGATTCCACCCCGCGTCCCACCACGGCGGCCAGCCCGCGAATGTGCTGGAGTTCGCCGAGATCAACCGGTACCACGTCGGCATGCTGCCCTATTTCCTGGACAAGCTGGCCAGCATCCAGGAGGGTGACGGCACCCTCCTCGACAAGACGATGGTGATCTACGGCTCGCCGATGGGCGACTCCAACGTGCACAACCACAAGCGCTGTCCGCTGTTCGTGGTCGGTGGCGCGAACGGGCGCCTGGACGGCGACATGCACCTGCGGGCCGCGCCTGGAACTCCGATGGCGGACGTGATGCTCAGCCTGATGCACAAGCTTGGGATGGACGATGTCGAGAGCTTCGGCAACAGCCGGGGCGCGTTCGCGCTGGCACCATGAAGCCCGTGACCCTTCCCCTGCTGTTGGCGGCAGTGGTCGCCGGCGCCGCTTTTGCGCCGGGACCCGACGCTCCCGTCGCGGACGCCGCGATGCGGGGCGACGCGGAAGCCGTGCGGACGTTGCTGGCCGACGGCGCCGACGTGAACGCGGCGCACGGCGACGGGATGACCGGCCTGCACTGGGCGGCCCTGAACGGAAACGCCGAGATCGCGTGGCTGCTCATCGGGGCGGGGACCGCGCTGGAAGCAGGGACGCGCCTGGGTGCGCACACGCCGCTGCACGTGGCCGCCCGCGCCGGTCACGGCGAGGTCGTGGAGATCCTCGCGGGCGCGGGCGCAAATACGGCGGCGCTCACCGAAACGGGGGCCGCGCCGCTTCACTTCGCCGCGTGGGCGGGTGACGTGCGCGCGGTGACCTCCCTGCTCGAACACGGTGCCCCGGTGGACGTGCGAGAGCCCGAGTGGGGGCAGACCCCGCTGATGTTCGCGGCGGCGCAGGGCCGCACCGAGGCTGTGGCGGCGCTGCTCGAAGCGGGAGCCGACGCGACCATCACCGCGCGGGTGATGGACCTCGTGGAGCGCGACATCGCGGACCGCGAGTCGGAGCGCAAGCGCCGGGCCGAGATCGCGGCGTTGCGCGGGGGCACGGATGCGCAGACGTACCCGGTGGAGTCGGGGGTGGCGGGGGTGGTGGACCGCAACGCCGCGGCCGCGAGTCCGTCCCGGGAAACCCAGGCCAGGGACGCGGCCCAGGAGGCGATCGAGGCACAGCGCCGCACCGGGGAGCCGATCCCCCTCAACTACGCGGGCCTGATCGGCCAGCACGGTGGCCTGTCGGCGATCCACCTCGCGGCCCGGGAAGGGCAGGCCGCGACCGTCATGGCCCTCCTCGACGGGGGCGTGGACATCGACTTCCCCAGCGCGGCGGACAACACCACGCCCATGCTGATGGCTGCGATCAACGGCTACTTCGACCTCGTGGCGGAGCTGCTCGCACTCGGGGCCGACCCGAACCTGGCCAGCGCCGCCGGGGCCACGCCCCTCTACGCGGTCCTGAACATGCACTGGGCGCCCAAGGCGCGGCATCCTCAGCCGCTCGAATACCAGCAGCAGGAGACCGGCTACCTGGAGCTGATGCGCGCGCTGCTCGACGCCGGCGCGGACGTGAATGCGCGCCTGAGCCGCACGCTCTGGTTCACTACCTACAACCGGGACCTGCTCGGCGTGGACCGGACCGGCGCCACCACGTTCTGGCGCGCGGCCCACGCGACCGACGTCCCCGCCATGAAGCTCCTTCTGGAGTACGGCGCGGACCCGAACCTGCCCACGATCAAGGTTCCGCGACGCAGCTTCGGGCGCCGCGACAACACCGACCACTCGGGCTTGCCGCCCGTCCCCGTTGGCGGTCCCGCCGTCTACCCCGTCCACGCGGCCGCCGGCGTCGGCTACGGCCAGGGCTTCGCGGGCAACTCGCACAGGCACGCGCCGGAGGGCTGGATGCCCACCATGCGATTCCTGGTGGAAGAACTCGGCGCCGACGTGAACGCGCGCGACCTCAACGGGTACAATGCCGTGCATCACGCGGCGGCCCGCGGCGACAACGAGATGATCCTGTACCTGGTGGAGATGGGCGCGGATGTCACGGCCGTCTCGCGGAGGGGCCAGACCACGGTGGACATGGCCAACGGACCCGTGCAGCGGATCCAGCCCTTCGTGGAGACGGTGGCGTTGCTCGAGCGGCTGGGCGCGAAGAACAATCATCGGTGCGTGAGCTGCTGAGGGGCGCGTGGCGGCGCCGTGGGCGTCAGCTCCAGCCGACCAGCGGCCCCACCCCCGCGTACCGCACCCCCGCCAACTGTGCCATGTCGCGCTTCCACGTGGTGAGGTCGTCGACGTTGAACCGGTTGAGGTGGTCGTGGCCGCAGGCGCGCGCGAGGATCTTCATCAGCTCGACGGTGGCGCCGAGGTAGTTGGCGAGCTGCCGGGCGGACTGGTCGATCACCAGCCGGGCACGCAGTCCCGGCTTCTGTGTGGCGATCCCCACGGGGCAGTTGTCCGTGTGGCAGGCGCGCATGCCCAGGCAGCCGATCGCCTGGATCGCCGAATTCGCGATGGCCACGCCGTCCGCGCCGAGCGCCATGGCCTTGACGAAGTCGGACTCGGTGCGGAGACCTCCGGTGATGATGAGCGTGATCTCGCCGCTCGCGCCGCGCTGGTCCAGGTGGCGGCGCGCGCGGGCCAGGGCGGGGATGGTCGGGACGGAGATGTTGTTCTTGAAGATTTCGGGGGCTGCGCCGGTGGCGCCGCCGCGCCCGTCCAGGATGATGTAGTCCACCCCGATGTCCAGGGCGAAGTCGATGTCGTCTTCGATGTGCTGGGCCGACATCTTGAAGCCGATGGGGATGCCGCCGGTGCGTTCGCGAACCTCGTCGGCCACGCCGCGAAAGTCGTCCGGGGTGACCAGGTCCGGGAACCTTGACGGGCTGATCGCCGACGTGCCGGGCTCGAGGCCGCGCACCTGGGCGATCCTGGCCACAACCTTGGTGCCGGGAAGGTGCCCGCCGGTGCCGGTCTTGGCTCCCTGTCCCCCCTTGAAGTGGAACGCCTGCGACCGGCACGCCTTGTCCATGGACCACCCGAACCTGGCCGACGCCAGCTCGTAGAAGTAGCGGGAGTTGTTCTCCTGCTCCTCCGGCAACATGCCGCCCTCGCCCGAGCAGATGCCGGTCCCCGCCATCTCGGCGCCCATGGACAGCGCCACCTTGGCTTCTTCGCTGAGGGCGCCGAAGCTCATGTCGCTCACGAAGAGGGGGATCTTCAGGCGGAGCGGCCGCCTGGCTTTCGGGCCGACAACGAGCTCCGTGCCCACCGGGTCGTCGTCGGCCAGAGGGCGGGTGGCGAGCTGGCCGGTCAGAATCTGAATGTCGGCCCAGGCGGGAAGTTCCGTGAGCGGCACGCCCATCGCGGAGACCGCACCGTGATGGCCGAGCTTCTCCAGCCCGTTCCTGGCGAGCTCCTGGATATAGTGATTGTGGGGCTCCTCGGGGGTGCCGTGGACGTCGGCGTACAGGCCCAGGTACTCGTCGCGCTGGTATGCCTGCGGGAACCTGTCGTGCCAAGCCGCCACCTCGGCTTCGTCCACGAGGACCGCGTCCGCCCCGGCGTCGATCCACGCGCCGAACTTGTGCAGCGCTTCCTCGGGGTTGTAGGAGCTGACGCCGGTGTCGAAGCGGTAGTCCCAGTTGTGGACGCCACAGATCAGGTCGTCGCCCCGGATGTGCCCGTCGGCGAGGAGGGCGCCCCGGTGGAGGCAGCGACCGTAGAGCACCGACACCCGGTCGTCGTAGCGGATGACGACAAGGTCGACGTTGGCCACAAGAGCGTAGGCGGGGCGGCGGTCTTCGAGTTCGCTCCAGGTGGCGACCTTGACCGCTTTGGCGGCGTTCGCTGCTACGGTTTGCGGGTTCATGGCGTGCGTCTTGTGGGGTGGTGAGGTCGAAGGTGAGGGCTACCGCCGTTGATGGTGCTCCTCGCAGTGCTTGCCGAGCCGGTCAGGGCCGGCGTTTCCGCCGCGGTGACCCTACTTCGCGAGGCATATGCTGTCAAACAATTATCGATTCGGAATCGAATGATACTAAACAATAATGTTTACCATTGACAGAATCCCGTCACCGGTCCAACACTGGTCCGAGTGCAACTGCCCGCAACATTGTGCATTGGAGCGACCTTACCGTACCGGCGCGCGCACAAATCACGTCCTGGCCACCCCCGATCACCCGGTTCCGGAGTCCCGACCTTGATCCAGCCACGCGCGCGACGCGGCCTGACCTCACTCGCCGTCTTCGCCCCGATCCCGGCCCTCCTGACGGCGTGTGCGCTGCGGGATTCGGCCCTCGGCGACCCGTGCAGGAATCCCGCGAACGAGATCGTTGCCGAGAACTGCCTCGCGGGGCATCCGGCCACGGAGTGGGACATCAACGGATACGGCGACCCCGGCATCCAGGGCTTCGGTACCGACATCGCGATCGCGCAGGGGGAGTCCATCGACTTCAAGGTCGACACGGACTCCGACGACTACAGGATCGACATCTACCGCATGGGCTACTACGGGGGGATGGGGGCGCGCCGTGTGGATTCGTTCGAGCCTTCCGCCGCGCTGCCTCAGTCGCAGCCGGATTGCTTGCGCGCACCGATCCCGGTGCTGGCCGAGGGAGGAGGGCTCGATACCTGGCCCGCGCCGCTTGTGGACTGCGGCAACTGGGCGGTATCGGCGTCGTGGCGGGCGCCGGCGGACGCCACCTCGGGCATCTACTTCGCCCGGCTGGTACGCGAGGATCCGGTAGAGGGGTGGATGAAGAACGACATGTTCGACCCGACACCGCTTCCGCCGACGGGACGGGACTCCCTGTGGGAGGCGGAGGGTTTCAGGGCGGTGATGGTCAACGCGCTCCGCGAGCCTCGCGCCAGCCACGTCTATTTTGTCGTTCGGGACGACGACGGCGAGTCCGACCTGATCTTCCAGACGTCGGACCTGACCTGGCAGGCGTACAACCGGTACGGCGGACACAGCGTGTACGGACGGCTCCACCCGGAGGGCCTTCGGCTTCACGCCGGAGAACCGCGCGCGCCGAAGGTCAGCTACAACCGGCCCTTCGAGACGCGGCACTACCGCGCGGTGAACATGCCCTTCAACTCCGAATACCCGATGGTGCGCTGGCTTGAGCGGAACGGCTACGACGTCAGCTATTCGTCGGGAGTCGACACCGACCGGCGGGGCGGCGAGCTGTTCGAGCACAAGGTCTTTCTCTCGGTTGGACACGACGAGTACTGGAGCGGCAGGCAGCGGCGCAACGTCGAGGCGGCGCGGGCGGCCGGGGTGCACCTCGCCTTCTTCAGCTCGAACGAGGTCTACTGGAAGGTGCGCTGGGAGGTGAGCGTCGACGGTTCGGGCCGGCCCTACCGGACCCTCGTCGTGTACAAGGACTCACAGGATCACAGGCGGCTGGACCCGGTCGAGTGGACTGGAGAGTTCCGCGACCACCGCGCGATCAACGCGGAGGGCCCGTGGCCAGAGAATGCGCTGACCGGGACGCTGTTCACGGTGAACGCCTGGCGCAACGACCCGATCATCGTCGACGCCGAGTTCGCCGGCCTGCGCTTCTGGCGCCACACCGAGGTGGCGCAGTTGCTGCCGGGTGAGCGCTACGTGTCGATCAAGGGGATCCTGGGGCACGAATGGGATTCGGACATCGACAACGGCTTTCGGCCGCCGGGGCTCTTCCGGGTGGCGGCGAGCACCTTCGACAACACGCTGTACTGCGTGCATCCGGGTCGGGGTTGCGAGCCGGGCACGGCCACGCACCACGCTGTGCTCTACCGGCACGAGAGCGGGGCGCTGGTGTTCGGCGCGGGGACGCTGCAGTGGTCCTGGGGACTCGACCCGCACCACGACACCGAGACGGGGGTGCCGCCCGAGCGCCAGAACACCTTTGATACACGCGTGGGGGTGGACCCGCACGGACCGGACCGGGTGCTGCAGCAGGCGACGGTGAACCTGTTTGCGGACATGGGAGTGCAGCCGACGACGCTGGAAGCGGGATTGGTGGCTGCCACGGCGTCGACGGACGAGGTCGCACCGGTGTCGTCGATCGACGGGCGGTCCGCGGCGGACGCGGATGGCGTGGTCACGGTTACCGGGACGGCTTCGGACGGGGGTGGCGGAGTGGTCGCAGCAGTCGAAGTGTCGGTGGACGGCGGGGCGAGTTGGCACCCGGCACGCGGTCGGGAGACGTGGTACTACTCGTGGCAGCCTGATCCGGGAACGAACGAGGTCTCGATCATGGTCCGCGCGGTGGACGACAGCGGCAATCTGGAGCCGGTCGGAGAGGCGGTGTCGGTGGAGATCCAGCTCGCCGCCCAGGTTGACGGCGCGTACGTTCCAGGGGATTTGTAGCCGGTCGAGTCCACGCAGAGGGAGGAGGGCTGCCCGTGTACGGAATGCTGCATTGCAGGGCTCGCCGGGGTTGCGCGCTCCGGTCGCTGATCTCCCTCGGGGGCACGATCGTGCTGGGAGGGTGTGCGGCCGAGCGGGACGCAGCGCCGGTTGGCGGGTCGGTGCCGGGGGCGCCGCTGGAGATTGAGGCGGTGCCCGAGTTGAGCGTGGGCGTCCTCGGGGGCGATCCGCACCAGGAGTTCGACGGGTTGGTCAGGCCGTTCGTCCTGCCCGACGGGCGGCTGGTGGCTCCGAGTTCCGGGACCTACGACATCCGCTTGTTCGCTTCGCAAGGGGAATTCCTGGAGGGCCTGGGTGGTCGAGGTGAGGGTCCCGGTGAGTTCATGAGACTTTCGGCAGCCTGGCCGAGGGGGGACACGATCGAGGCGTTCGACAGCGAATTGCGGCGGGTGACCAGATTCCTGCCGAACGGCTCAACGGAAGTTTTCCCGATTTCAAGCGGGGAATACGCCAGTCTCGGGCTGGGTGCAGGTCCGCTGGGGCGAGGTTGGGTGTTGGGTGGTGTCGCGACCGCCGGATACGGACAACGTGACCGTATCGCGGTGCACCACTTCGACCGGGACGGCGGTCACCTCGGCGAACTGACTTCGGTCGGTGGCATCGTGAGGTATTCTGCCGGGAATTTGGGCGGCGGCCCCGAGCCAATGTCCCCCCGGTCGGTGGCCGTGTCGGATGGGAGTCATCTCTACTTCGGCGACACGCTTGAACCCGTGATTCGCCGCACCTCCGCGCCCGGTATGGCGGCCGGCGAGATCGCATGGGAGCCGCCGGAGTCACTGTCGGTGCGCGATGCCCTCGACGAGGTGATCGATCTCGCGGCATCCAGGGCGCCGGCGGATCAGGCGTCGGCCACGCGCGCCAGATACGAGGCGGCCCCCGTTCCGGACGAGCTCTCCGTCTTCTGGGATTTCCTGGTCGATCCGGACGGGTTCCTCTGGATCCAGCCCTATGAACCCCTGGCCCACGCGTTCGCGCTGGGAGCGGGATACGTCGGAGGCGTCGGAAACGGTGGCGCCTGGTCGATCGTTACTCTCGACGGGCGTCCCGCTGGATCGATCGAGGTGCCGGAAGGTCTCGAATTGACGCAGATCAGCCGCACGAGCGTCGTCGGGATCCGTCGCGACGAGCTTGGGGTCGAGTCGGTGCACGTGCACCGGATTCACCGCCGGTAACCGGAGGCACCATGCGATCAGTCCGTTTGGCAGTCACCGCCCATGTCGCCGTTGCCCTTGCGCACGTCGCTGCCGCCCCCGCACCCCTGGACGCGCAGGTCGTCCGCGCGGAGATCGACGCGCGGACCCCGTTCGCGGGCGGACACCCGTTCGCCGACACGGGTCCGTACGAGAGAATCGTCGGGCGACTGTACATCGAGGTCGACCCGGACGACCCGGCCAACGCCCGGGTGAGCGACCTCGCGCTGGCCCCGACGAACGAACGCGGACGCGTGGAGGTTTGGACCGACTTCTTCCTGCTCAAGCCCGTGGACCTTGCGCGCGGCAACGGGCGCCTGCTCTATGACGTGGCCAACCGAGGCAACAAGGTCGCGCTGGGAACCTTTAGCGGCGGGGGCGGGAACGACCCGACCGCGCTGGGGGACGCCGGCGACGGGTTCCTCATGGAAGAGGGCTACTCGGTCCTGTGGAGCGGGTGGAGCGGGGACGTGGAGGCCGGCAACGGCCGCGTGCAGATCGGGGTGCCGATTGCGCGCAACCCGGACGGAAGCTCGATCGTCGGACGCATCTACGCAGAGCTGGAGTCGACCGTCTACGGCCTGTACATCGCGAATGTGCTGGAGCCCGGGAGCGATGCCGCGATGCGCAGGTACTACAGCCTTCCCTTCGACTGGGGAAGTTCGCGGCCCTATCCGTCGGCTACGACGGACAACGGCAGCGCGACCCTGGTGAAGCGGCCACGCCGCGACGCGAAGGGGGTGGAGATTCCACGGGAAGAGTGGAGCTTCGGGCGTCTGGAGAATAGCGCGGTCGTGCCCGATCCGACCTGGGTATACATGGAGGAGGGGTTCGAGCCGGGGTGGCTCTACGACCTCGTCTACGAGGGGAAGGACCCCAGGGTCACCGGGCTGGGACTCGCGGCCACGCGGGACGTGATCTCGTTCTTCCGCTACGGGTCGGATGAGGACGGGCCGCGGGCCAATCCGCTCGCCGGGGCGGTGGAGTTCGCCTACGGCTACGGGGGATCGCAGTCCGGCCGCTTCCTGCACCACTTCGTCTACGAGGGGTTCAACGCGGACCTGGAGGGACGGTTCGTCTTCGACGCCATCCTGCCCCATGTCGCGGGCGCGGGGAAGGGGATCTTCAACCATCGGTTCGGCCAGACCACACGCCACGGAAGCCACCACGAGGAAGGGCTGTATCCGTCGGACTTCTTCCCCTTCAACTCCGTCCGGCAAGTGGATCCGGTCACTGGAGCCAGCGGCTCGATGCTCGACCGGGCGCGCGCGAGCGGCCACGTGCCCAGGGTCTTCTTCACGCAGACTTCGACCGAGTACTGGTCGCGGGCGGCGTCGTTGCTGCACACCGATGTCGAGGGCGCGGTCGACGCCGAGCTCGATCCGTCGGTGCGCATCTACATGATTGCGGGCACGGCGCATAACTCGATGACCGGGGGCGTCTATCAGAGTCCAGTGAACCGGGCTGCGACGCGGCCTGTGATGAGGGCGCTGCTCGTGGCGCTGGACCGGTGGGTCGCCGAGGGGATCGAGCCCCCGGAGAGCCGCTATCCCCGGATCGACGACGGCACGCTGGTTGATCTGGTGGCGTTTCGTGCCGCCTGGCCCGCGATCCCCGGGGCTTTGGCGCCCGAGGACCTGTATCGGCCGTTGAGGCTCGATCCCGGCCCCCGCTGGGCTGGCGAGGGGATTGCCGACCACGTGCCGCCGAGAGTCGGGCCGGCGTTCCGGACGCTGGTGCCCGTGGTCGACGCGGATGGCAACGAGTTGGCGGGGATCCGGTTGCCGCACGTGGCGGTGCCGCTTGCGACCTACACCGGGTGGAACCTTCGGGATCCCTCCTGGGGCGCGAGCGGAATGCTCACCCGGTGGATGGGGTCGTACCTGGCGTTCCCTCAAACCGGGGTGGAGCGGTCGAGCCTGGGGGACCCGCGCAGGTCGGTGCAGGACCGATACCCCACCGACGACGCGTACGTGGCCGAGGTCGAGCGCGTGTGCCGTGAGCTGGTGGCCGGCGGGTATCTGCTGGAGCGAGATGCCGTGGCGCTGATGCGGGAGGCGGCGGAACGGGAGTGGTGATGGCAGGCGGCAAGAATACTTAACATTATTGTTTAGTGTTCCGAAAGCACGCGGGGTGGACACCCTGAAGGCACTGCCGCACCTCAGTGCCCGGCCGCCATCCCGTCCATCCGCGGCTCCGAAGCAGCGGCCCAGCCCCGCTCCAGCCTCATGATCGCCTGCCCGCCGCCGAAAAACACGCCGGTGGGATCTGCCAGCACGTGCCCCATCGCCTCCAGTTGCTGCCGCACCGCGAGCGGCACGACGGGCTCGATCGCCACGCGGTTCCCGGACAGGTGGTTGAAGCGCGCGGCATCGAGGGCCCCCTGCAGGTCCATGCCGAAGTCGACGAGGTTGATCAGCACCTGCACGTGCCCCTGGGGCTGCATGGCGCCCCCCATCACCCCGTAGCTCAGCCACGGCACCTCACGGCCATCGGCCGCCGTCTTCGTGACGAAAGCCGGGATGATCGTATGAAACGGCCGCCGCCCCGGCGCCACCGCGTTTGCCCGATCGGGATCGAGCGAGAACCCGACGCCACGGTTCTGAAGCGCAAACCCGGTCCCCGGCACGACCACGCCCGACCCGAACGCGCTCGCGATGCTGTTGATGAACGACACCATGTTGCCGTGGCGGTCCGCGACGGTGAAGTACGTGGTCTCGCTCGCGGTGATCGCGGTGCCGGGGTCGGCCCGCTCGATCGCGCGCTCGGGATCGAGCAGCGCGCGCCGTGAATCGATGAACTCGTCGCTCAGCAGGTCGTCCGGCGAGACCCTCATGGTGCCGGGATCGCCGACGAAGTGCTCCAGATCGGCGTACGCGAGCTTCTTGGCCTCGATGAGGTGGTGCAGATACGCCACCGAGTTGTGTCCCATGACCTTCAGATCGAACGGCTCCAGGAGGCTCAGCATTTCGAGGGCGGCGATCCCCTGCCCGTTGGGCGGCAGTTCATGGAGGCGGTAGCCTCGATACGGCACGGAGATAGGCTCCACCCCGTCCACTTTGTGGGCCCGGAGGTCGTCCATGGTGAGGAATCCGCCCAGCTCGGCGACGCGCTGGACGATCGCTTCCCCCAGCTCACCGCGATACAGCACGTCCGGCCCGCCTTCCGAGATCAGCCGAAGCGTGCGCGCGAAGTCGGGGTTGCTGAACCACTCGCCCGGGCGCGGGGCACGCTTGCCGTCGATGAGGAACGTGACGCGGGCCCCATCGTCCCGGCGGAGCATCTCCTCCGCCCCCTCCCAGAAGTCGACGATCACCGGACTCGCGGGGAATCCGTGCTCCGCCATCCGGATTGCCGGTTGGAGCGCGTCGGCGAGCGAGATGGTGCCGTAGTTGTCGAGCAGCGCCTGCCAGCCAGCCAGGGCGCCGGGCACGGTGATCGTCTCGGCGCCGGAGCGCGGCATCTGCTCGTGACCGCGGCCGACCAGCTCCGCGCGGGTCATGAGCGTGCCGGCGCGGCCGCTGGCGTTGAGCCCTACCAGGCGCTGCTCGTCGGCCAGCCAGATGATCGCGAACATGTCGCCGCCGATGCCCGTCATCATGGGCTCGACCACGTTCAGCATGGCCGCGGTGGTGACTGCGGCATCGATCGCGTTGCCGCCTCCTTGCAGCACGGCCAATCCGGCGCCGGTGGCGAGGGGCTGGCTGCTGGCGACGACGCCGTTGGGCGCGTAGACGGTGGAGCGGCCCGCCATCGTTCCCGAGCGGTCCTGCTGGGCGTGAGCCGGGTGGCCGGGGCCGACCAGGAGGCCGACGGCGGCCAATGCGGGCAGGATGCGCATGAGGGTCACTCCTTGCGGGACTGTGTGGCGATGCGCGAGGCTGGTCGTCAAGCTGGCGGGCCGGATGGCTGCGATCAAGCGCCCGCATTCCCGGTGGAGGGCCTCAATGACGCTTCACGAGTTCCTGGACTGTCACTACGGGGCGGACGGGGATGATGCCCTTCGTCGCATGCTCGACGGGGGCGCCGACCCGAACCGGTCGCGTGGGGAGCGCGCGGAGACTCCGCTTCACGTCGCCACGCGGCGGCGGCGGGCGTCGGCCGTGGACATTCTTCTTGCTCACGGCGCCGACATCGATGCCCGGACGGCGGGCGGCAAGACCGCATACGCGCACGCCGCCCGGCGCGGGTTCGACGAGGTCGCCGCCCTCCTCGCGCAGCGCGGAGCGGACACCGCGCTGAACCAGGCCGACCGATTCGCAGTCGCGATCGTGAGTGGACGCCTCGACGAGGCGCGGGCGATCGTTGAGGCGCACCCCGGCGTGGCCCGTACCGGCAATCCCGAGGAGGACCGCCTGCTGGCGGATGTCGCCGGCCGCAACGAGAGGGAGCCTGTCGCGTTCCTCATCGAGGCCGGCGCCGATCTCACCGCACGGGGTCTCGACGCCGGCACGCCGCTGCACCAGGCGGCCTGGTTCGGCCAGCCCGGCAATGCCCGCCTGCTGATCGATGCCGGGGCGCCCCTCGACCTCTTCGACGATGCCCACGAGTCCTCGCCTCTCCACTGGGCCGTTCACGGCTCCCGGTTTTCCGGCGGGGCCGCGGACCGTCAGGACGCCTATGTGGAGCTGGCCGGGATGCTGCTCGCGGCCGGGTCCAGCCTGCACTACCCGGAGGATCCGGGTGGCGACGCGTACAAGCGACGACTCCTGGGCGACGCGACCCCGCAGGTCCGCGATGTGCTGCAACGGGCGATCGCATGAACCCCACCATGCCGGAGGTGAAGATGACCCCCCGAATCCGCTCCTCGACGTCCCCCGCCGTGCGTTTCCCGGCACTGGCCGTGATCCTTGCGGGCCTCGCTGGATGCGAGCCGCAACACCGTTTCTGGATCGGCAAGGTCGTCGCTCAGTTCAACTACTCCAACCCCGGCATCGCGACGCTGGGGCTGATCGTGCAGACGGCGAATCCGGACGGGCTGTCGTTCTCGGATTACGTGCAGCGCCACATCATGGACCCGCTGGGCCGGCTGCTGACGGCCATGATGGACGGCGGCGAGTACAACGGCTACCGGGTGCTCGAGGCCGAGACCGTCGACGAGATGCTGACGCCGCAGTTCGACGAGGAGATCGGCCCGGGGATCACCGTCGGCCTGGTGTGGCGGCTGCGGAACCATGGCGCCCGGAGCATGTCGTTCGCGCACGCGGGGGGTCACATGTTCGGCTGGCGGACCGAGGGATACGGGTGGCCCGAGCTCGGCGTGACGCTCATGGCGGCGCACAACCAGTGGAGCCTGCCGGATCCGTCGCCCGAGGGCGGGATGATTACCGGGTTTGTCGAGGAATGGCTGATGGGCGAGCCGCCCGATGTGGATCTGACGCCGGCAACCGGGGAGTGGGCGTGGAAGGTGTCCTACGTCCGGGGCGTCGTGTACGCCGCGATGTTCAGGATGTACGTCGGGGTGGAGGGCGAAATCCCGGCGGACGGGCTGGAGGATGCGATCGCGTCGACGCGGGTCCGGCCGGGGGGGAGGGAGGACTGGGATCCGGACGGGTTCCGGGAGGGGGTGAGCGACATCCGTGAAGCGGGGTTCGGGTATGAGGAGGTCAACGGCTTCTGGGCTTCCGCGGCCAGCCGGGTGACGGTCGAGGAGGCGGAGGTGATTCTGAGGGAGCTGGGGGCGCGCTTTCCCGGCTCCAGCGCGGTGTTGTTTCCGCCGGCGCGGGGGGAGAGTCGATAGTTAACATAAATGTTTAATATCGGCACACAACGCGACTGCGTTTCTCGCGTCCGGCTGCGGTCCCCACGGGCCGCAACCGGGTCATTGATTCCTGTGACTCGCGTGGTCGGCAGGGAGGGCGAAGGATCGCGGGAATTCCGCCATATCGGGCGTGCGAAACGCGTTCCGGGTGGTATACTGGTCTCGGACGTCTCACGCCGTCGCGTGTCGGTGATCTCTCACGACGGCGAGTTTCTGCGCTCGCAGAGCGTACTTGACGCGGAGCGTCCGAGCCGGATCTGGAGGATTGGCCCATCAGCGAAGTGGCCCCGGCAATTGACGCCCTTCTGACAGACTTCGACGAGCGGCTATGGGTCAGGGACTATCGACTTCCCGATCAGGACAGCGTGACCTGGCGAGTGTGGGACATCGGCCGGGGACAGCTGCTCTTGACGGCGCGAATCGGTGGAGAGGACGAACTGCTCGACGCGCGCGACGACGTGGTGTTGCTGCGTCGGCTGGACGAGTTCGACGTGCCCCGGGCCGTGGTCATGCAACTCCGCGCGCCGCCCGGAGACGGCTGAGGCCAGGCGGCGGGATACTAAACAAACATGTTTAGTTCAAATTCTAATGACAGCCGCTGCGGTTTTCTGCGGCGCAGACTCCTAGAGCCCCCGACGATTCCGAGCAATCTCGTTCGCATTCTGGAGAACGCCACGCTCACACACTTCGCGCTCCTGACCTCGGCGACGCACATGGCGTGGCTACGCCACATTGGAGGACGGCTCAAGACTACCGGTACTCCATCGGCCTCGTCTACAACACGTTTCCGACGCCCACCCGCTGGGCCAACAACGATAAGCTTGAGTCCTTGGCGCAGGCGGTCCTCGACGCCCGCGCGGCCTATCATGACGCAACGCTGGCGGATCTCTACGCCCCCGACCTGATGCGCCCAGCCAGCGGCGTGCCCATCGGGCTCTCGACCGCGCGGTGGACCGGCTCTACGCCAGCCGGGGCTTCGCCTCTGAACGCGAGCGCGCCGAGCACCTGTTCATCATGCTCTATGATCCTCGAGCGGAGGAAGAATCCGAAAGACGTAGTCCGTCAAGATCAGCATGTTCATGCTGTGCTTGTGGGTCGAATAGGCCACCCGGCCATGCATGGCGGCGTGACGATTGGGGACCGGATCCCGCTCGAATCTCTCCCGCTCGCCCTCGGTCCATACCTGCTCGTAGGTGTGCTTTCGAATGCGTTCGAGCATGACCCAGTCGAACAATTCTCTGAAGTCAATCTCGGTCGCCTCTCCCGATGCAACCAGTTTCTCGATCATCGGTCCTGAACGGTGTCCAGCACCGATGGTCCGCTCGATTTCGGGGAACAACAAGCGGCAGATGCACCGGTACAGTCCAGATTCGTGGGCTATGAGGGCCTCCCGGAACGTTGCCCTCGCTTCATCGTCAATGTGATACGTCGCGAGATCTAACTCCATGTGGTCACGAATCTTAGTCCAGCGGGTGCGGTAGTGGTCGGCGACGCGACTATCCAGCAGAGCACGGTCGTCTCTGCATCCTTCTACAAGCCGGTTGGGTACGGAATAGTGGGGAAGCCAGCCCACTTTGTTCAAAGCGTCGTGGACTTGTTTCCGCTCGTGGAACTTCTTCAGAGCAGGCTGAATCCGCTCCATGGCTTCGGCGGCCGCCTCAGCGGTTCGTTCGAATTCCTCCAGAAAGGGCGCGGCGGCGGCGGACCACTCATTCAGTCTCTCCAGGGCGGGACCCAGCGAACCCTCCATTTGCCGAACTGCTGCCGAGACCTGCGTTGCGATCGGTGTTGCCGCTAGGGCCAGGCGTTCGAAATCGCGGACGTACGTGCGGCCCGAAGTCTCTTGCAAGGCGCGAACGTCCTCGAAAATGGCTGCGATGTCATGGCCGTGCATTGCAGCGTATGCGTCTTTCGCTGCCCGGACCGCCGCAATCACCCGGTCGTCCCCTAAGGCCCGCACCGCGGCGACGACCCGGTCGTCCCTATTGGTCTCCATGGCTGACCTCCATCAGTTCGTTGGGAGTGCAGATGACAGGGGGCTCGTACCCGTCGCTCCGGCACACCCGCTCGATCCGGGACCGCATGGTCGCATTGGCGATGTGGCGGAAGTTCCAAGTCACAAGATAGTGGACACGATTCGTAACGGCGATGGCGATGTGGGCGGCGTCCACCGCGGCGCTGGGAGGAACCGCGCGCGAGGCAATGAGTTCGCGCGCCAGTTGCTCCGCCTCTTCGGTCGCATCGAGAAGCGTCACGCCATCGAGCCTCATCAGCCGGGCACTAGCGGCATTCGGATGTCCCTGCTTGGCTTCGCGAATCACGAGCTCCGAAGCGGCGAGGTGAAATCTGTCCCGGGCGGTACGCCACCACTCGCGAGTCACCTGCTGACGGGCCACGATCACGACATCGCGTGACGGGCGAGCCGTCAAATAGCTGACGACCGATGTCTCGATATACGCGACAGACTTCATCTTGGCTGTGTAATCCTTCCCCGGGCGTGAGAGCGCTTCAGATGCACTGCACCTTCCGACAAGATAACTTCCGCTTCGGACTCCGTTCGCCCGGTCCACTGGCGAAACAAAGGGTCACCGCTCGAACCCTCCGGCGCCACGCTCGGGGCCTCGGGGCTGGGGCGGCAAGGGGGGAATACGGGTTATGCTCCGCTCGCGCTCCTTCATCTCCCGCGCCGCCCGCTCCATGTCGGTCGGCGGTCCGCGCCGCTCCGCGTCCCGCAGCCCCATTCGGTAGGCCTCCCTGACCTCCCGCTCGATCTGCCGGGCGCCGCCAGACCGTCATGTCGACCCGATCCTCGTGGCACGGCCCCGACAAGATAAGATGTATAGTAAACATGACATCATGTAAATTTTGCTTTACAGCGTGAAGAGGTGAAGCCGAGCGCCCGGCCCGGATGCATCGCCGGTCGAATGCCGGGGGGATTTTGTCCACGGGCTGTCAGCAGGGCAGCCCTTCCATAAGCGTTCGCACACAGCGCATGAGACGCTCCCGCGTGGCCGGACCGGTCTGTCCCATATGCCCACCGCTGGTCTCGTAGAGTCCCGCGTTGGGAAGCCTCTCCGCCCACACCCTGTTGTAGGGCGTGCCGACCTCGGTCACGCCGGTGAAGAACTCGACGCGTGGCTCAACCTCGAAGATGTCGAAGCCCCACCCGGCTTCGTCCAGGATCAATCGCACCTCGTGTTCGAGCACCTCGGGTGGCGTGAGCTCGATGGCCTTGAAGTAGATCGCAACGATTTCCGGCTCGGTGTCTTCGGGAAACTGCTGAAAGGGGTCGTTTGCCCGGGCCGCCGCTGGATCCTCGACGAATTGGCGCATCGTAGCGTCCATCCCCTCGACGATCGTAGACGCGTCCTGCCCTGCCAATGCGTGGTAGATCGGCGTGAGCTCCCACGCAATGGAATCGTCGAAGACCGGCGTGGCCGGATTCAGGGGAATCGCTCCCGCAACGCGGTCCGGCATCGCGTGCGCGATTGCGATGGCAAACATTCCGCCGTTCGAATTGCCCATCACGACGAACCCGTCGAGTTGCAGGTGGTCGGCGAGCTGTTCCACGTCCTTGTGAAAGCCGGCAACGGAGTAGTCAGGATCCGGGGTCGACCCGCCGGCGCCCGGACGGTCGACGGCGATAATGCGAACCCCGGCCTCGAGCGCCTCGCGATGATACACCAGTCCCGACAGATGCGACGCGCCGCCGCCGTGCAATTCAATGAGCGGCACGCCGTCCGGATCTCCGTATTCGGCCCAGGTCAATGTCCGGCTGTCCTGCAGGATCAGCGCGTGCACAAGGCTTGTGTCACCGGCGATTTCGACCAGTGGACGGTAGGGGAGCGGGTCGGCGTCAGTACAGCCGGGCACCCCCGCAGCGACCAGGAGAGTCATCCTCAAGATCCTTTGCATCATGCCCTCAGCGGTTGACTCCCGGGACGGGAGCGTTCAACAGGTGTCTCACCAGGTAGTTCTTCTTCAACTCCATGTTGTACTCGCCGGTCTGGCCGAACACCCCGTGGCCCGTGTTGGCGTAGACCATCATGTCGTGCTGGATCCCGGCCCGGACGAGCGTCTCAGACATCTGGAAGAGGTCGGCCTGTGTGCCGGTGTCGTTGATCCCGCCGGTCAGCAGCAGCTTCCCCTTCAGACCGGGCGCCATTCGGAAGACATTCGCGGCCTCGTAGCGCTCGTGGTTCTCCTGGGGCATGCCGAGATACGGCTCGTAGAGGTGGAAGGCGTACATGTCGTACCCGGGGACCTCGCTGATGCAGACCTTGTAGAGATCGGGCTCCTGGAGGATGGCACGGGTCGAGTAATACCCGCCCCACGACCCCCCCATGATCGCCACGCGGTCGCCGTCGAGGAAGTCATGGCGGTCGATCAGCTGCCGGATCGCGGCTGCGTGGTCTGCGATCACGGGCTTGCCCCAGTTCCCGACGATCACGTCATGGAATGCCTTCGAACGTCCGGGCGTCCCCCGGGCGTCGAGAACCACGACCACGAACCCCACGTTGGCCAGGGCGCGGTTGAAGTTGCCGATCCGGGCGAGGTCGCTCCCGAGGCCGGGGAACTGCTCACCCCCGAAGTCCATGGGCCGCATGGTGGTCTGAGGGCCGCCGTAGATGTATTCGACCACCGGATAGCGCCGCGAAGGATCGAAGTCGTAGGGGAGATACATCGTCACCCACAGGTCGGTTTCCCCGTCCGCCGCTTCAATCACGACTTCGCGCGGCGGTGTCCATCCCACCTGCTCCAGCCGGCCGATGTCCGCTTCCGACAGCGTGAGCACCCCCACGCCGTCGGCGCGGCGCAGCACGGAGCGGGGCGGGGTGTCCACCGACGAATAGGTGTCTACGAAGTACCCGTACGAGGGCGCCATGGCCACGGTGTGACGGCCCTTGCCCTCGGTGAGCTGCGTCCGGTCCGCGCCGTCGAGGGTCACCCGGTTCAGATGAAGGTCGTACGGGCGCGCCGGATCGGTCTGCGCCGTGAAGTACACCCACCCGTTCTCCTGGTCGATGCCGACCACTTCCTCGACGGGAAACTCGCCTTGAGTGAGTTGGCGAACCGGATTGCCGTCCAGGTCGTACAGATACAGGTGCCGCCACCCGTCCCGTTCGGAGATCAGAATGAACCCGGACGCGTCGGGCAGCAGCCAGAAGCCCGTCCGCGAGCCCCAAACCGAATCGTGGTGGTGGGTCACGAAGGTCTTGGAGGCCTCGGTGGCAAGGGTGCGCACCGCACCGGTCAAGGCGTCGGCGGCCTGGACGTCGACACGGTCCATCAAGCGGCTGTAACGCGCGAACACGACCTCGGAGCCATCGGGCAGCCAGGTCAGCACGCGGTAGTAGTAGTCCGCGGTAGTATCCTGTGCCACCGGCATCGGTGTGCGCGTGTGCAGGTCGAGGATATGGAGTCGAGTGTCGTAGAGTTCGCCGCCGGCGAGCATCGTCGGAATGAACTCGGCCTCCTCGAGCGGCTTCAGCCATTTGATGGTCGGGATCCGGGGCATGCCGTGCGAGTTGATCCTGGCCACCACCAGACGCTGCGAGTCCGGCGACCACGGATTCCACAGCGACGTTTCCACGTCCCACTGCTCGAATTCGTCCCCGTCGTCAGTGAGGGGCACGACCCGGCCATCGACCGTGGCGCGCAGCGTCAGGTTGTGATTGTCCAGCCCGACGAACCACTTCCCGTCGGGCGACAGCCGTTCTGGATACGGCCTCGGCCCAAGACCCTGGAACACTTCGCGCACGAACGTCCCGGGGGTCGCGCGTTCCGCCTCGCTTACCAGGTATGACACGAGCCCCAGCGACGAAGGCGTGCGTTGCCTCTCAACAGCGTACGTGTCCAGATCCAGCTCGAACGTCTGCCCCTCCACGGTGAACTGCACGGAAGACGGGCCGGCAAAGGCCAGCTGGCGGAACGGCACGCCCAGGCCCGCGGGCTCGTGCCCCAGCGCCTCGGTCAGCGCCGCGCGCAAACGGGGCGTGTCGAACAGTTCCTCGACGACACCCGTGGTGGGATCGACCCGGTGAATGACCGTGTTCTGCGGCCCGCCCTCCGCATACCAGAAGCTGTTGCCGTCGGGCATCCAGTTGGGGGTGACGCGGCCACCTTCGATCAGCGAGCCGAAGTCGAGGTAGCGCTGGTAGGCGGCCTCCCGTTCCGGGGCAACCTGCGTAGAGGCCGGCGGAACAGCGCCCGCCAACAGCAGCAGGGCATGGATCAGGGGACGCGAGGAACGGATCATGGCTTGCTCCAATGCTCTTTACGGACTGAATGCACCCCTCTACCCTGCAAGGGGAAAGAGACCCCAGGCAAGGAGCGGCAAATGCGGAATGACATGTGGGTGTTGGCGGCTACGACAGCGGTCGCGCTCCAACCCGGTCAGGCGCCCGCCCAGGACCGGAGCGCGCTTTCGGACGAGGTGCAGTCCTATCTGAGCGTCTCGGCGCCGGTCGTGGTGCTCGAAAACATACTCCTCTTCGACGGCACGGGCGGGCCCGCGCAGGCCGGACAAACCATCGTCATCCGCGGGAACCGCATCGAAGCCGTGGGTGCGTCGGGCTCCGTCGACATTCCGGCCGATGCAGAGCGACTGAATCTCGCGGGCCACTCGGTGATGCCCGGAATGGTCGGCCTCCACAACCACCTGTACTACTACCAGAACACGCCGAGGGTCGCGCAGATGCAGTACTCGGGGCCGCGCCTTTACCTGGGAGCCGGTGTTACGACCGTCCGGACGACGGGCAGCATGTCACCCTATCAGGACATCTCGCTCAAGGGCGCGATCGAACGGGGTGAGACCCCCGGTCCCCGCATCGTGATTACGGCGCCGTACGTGATCAGCCCGGGGCCGGACGAGCGGCTCAGGGACCTCGGCATGTACGTTATTCGCGACGAGGAGTCGGCGCGCCGGTACGTCCGCTACTGGGCCGCGGAAGGCGCGGAGTGGGTCAAGGTGTACACGCAGATCTCGCGGGAGGCGCTGGGCACCATCATCGACGAGGCCCACAAGCAGGGCATGAAGGTCATGGGCCACCTGTGCTCCGTGAGTTTTCGCGAGGCCACTGCGCTCGGCATCGACAACCTGGAGCACAGTCTTTGGGCCAACTCGGACTACGATGCAACGCGCGAGCCGGACAAGTGCAGTCCGAATCTGGCTTTTTCGCTGGCCGGGCTCGACGTCAACAGTCCCGACGTGGACGCAACGATCAGTGAGATCATCGAGGCGGGCGTAGCCATCACCTCGACGCTGGCCGTCGCGGAGCAGGCGACTCCGGCCGTCCCCGATCTCACGGCACGGGACCTTGAGGCGCTCCCCGAGCATGTGGTCCGGACGGAGATGGAGCGCCGACAGGTGATTCGGTCGGGGACCACGGAATGGATGATCGACCTCCTGAACAACATGTTCGCCTTCGAGCGCCGCTTCGTGGAGGCGGGCGGGCTGCTCGCGGCGGGCGTCGACCCTGCCTGGGGCGCGCTCCCCGGCTACGGCGACCAGCGCAACTTCGAACTCCTCGTGCAGGCGGGCTTCGACGCGGCCACGGCCGTGCAGATCGTGACCGCCAATGGCGCGAGGGTGATTGGGATCGACGACGAGGTGGGCACGGTGACCGCCGGCAAGATCGCGGACCTGCTCGTGATCGAGGGCGACATCGGCCGCAGCGCGTCGGACATCCGCAACGTGCGGCTCGTCTTCAAGGACGGCCTGGGCTTCGACGCGAAGAAGCTCACCGATGCGGTGAAGGGGCTGGTGGGCATGCGGTGAGGCCCCAGGCCGCCATCGGAGTCAAACCTTCCGCACCCGCCTGAGGAACTCCTCGGCGGTCTCGCATTCGATCACCGCATCGGCGACGCGCGCGATGCCTTCCGGGTCAGAGATCCTCTCCAGCACCGGCAGGAGCTTTTTGGCGGTGCCGGGACCGAACCTGCGGCTGGCCTGCCGGAGCATCAGTTGGCGGTCCCGCTGAAGGCCCTCCTGGATCCCCTTCTCAAAGCCTTTCTCGATGCCCTCTTCGATGCCTTTCTGCAGCCACAGCTCGTCCCGCTCTTCGCCCCACTTCCGGGCCCGCTCGATCAAGGTCGTCATGGCTCCGTCCTCCTCAGTCCTCAATTTGCGTTGCAACTCTCGGCCCGTCCGGCCGAACCGCTGTGCCAGCACCTGGGTGATCCAGGCCAGGAAGGCCGGGGCGAGTTCCGGCTCCCCGATCGCCATGAGCCAGTCTGCCAGCGAGCCGACCAACCTTTCCAGCACTCTCGCCGAGGGAGCCTGCTCGAACCTCGCGATCATCGCCAGCACGTTGTCGCGCGGAAGCGAGGCCGGATCCTGAGCCCGGATCTCGATGAGAAGATACCGGAGGCGGGGCTCGTATCCAAGCGGTTCGCCGGGCACCGGTCCGAGCATGTCGGCTATATCCCTCGCCGCGGTCCAGCGCCGCTCTCCGTTGTAAATGACGACGGGCAGCACGAAGGGGTACTCGCCGCCAGGTCCGAGGTCTTCCTTGCCGAGCTGCCTCCAGATGGTGACGGTGTAGTCCATCATTCGCAGGGCCATCCGGCGATCGACGGTGGACTGGAACTCCAGCAGGATCAGGATGTGGACCAAGCCGCCGCCGGTGGTCCCGATTCGCCAGAGCATGTCGGTATGGCGCTGGCCCAGGTGCTCGGTGACGAAACTGGCCGGCATGCGTTCCAGGGTGGCGAAGTCGAGGTGGCGGGCGATGTCACCCGCGGCTGCACGCAGGGTGTCGGCGACGGTGCGAGGGTGGGCGAAGAAGTTCTTGTACGAGGCGTCGTGTCTGGGGTTGTCTGGCCGTTTCTGCTGTCCCGGCATAGCGGGCGTTCCCCGGTGGGAAGAACAGCGGGAGTCGGAGTTGGGGGTCGGGCCCGCCGGTGCTTCGGTGGTCAGGGGGGCAACGGTTGCGAGGGGCCGGGGGCGGAGGAATGACTGGATGGGACTGATGGTGGGAACGACGGGCTTGGGGGGCGGGCCCGCCGACAACGGCCGTCATCCGATATCTGTTATCGTCCCCTGGTTCGGGCTATCCTGCGTAACCCACCAAGGAAGGTGCCCCATGACCTGGCCTACCCGTCGCGAAAACACGATGCCGGTCCTGCTCGCCGCGTTTCTCCTGCCGTGCCTCATCGCTCTTGCGCCGCGGACGGGCCTCGCGCAGGACGGAGAACCGTTCCTGTCCCTCGGGGAGACGCGCCAACTCCAATCCAACGTGCTCGGCGAGCAGCGTGAGATCATCGTGGGCCTGCCGGCCGGATACGAGAGCGGCGACGAGACGTATCCCGTGGTCTACCTCCTGGACGGCCCGTCCCACTTCCACCACACGACGGGAACGGCCCGATTCCTGGCGAGAAACGGGCGCGTGCCGGACGTCATCGTCGTGGCCATTCCCAATACGGACCGGACGCGCGACCTGTCGCCGCCCGTCTACTCCGACGCGGGTCCCGCGCGTTCGAGTGCAGGTGGAGCGGACAACTTCCTGGAGTTCATCAGCGCCGAGCTGAAGCCGTACATCGACGAGAACTACAGGACACGGCCGTACGCCATTCTCATCGGGCACTCGCTCGGGGGGCTGTTTGCGAATCACGCTCTGGTGCATCGACCGGATGTCTTCAACGCGTACATCTCGATCAGTCCGAGTCTTTGGTGGGACGAACAGCGTCTGGTTGCGCAGGCCGATTCCGCATTCGACGACGTCGGTGACCTGGTCGGCGATTTCTACATGACCATGGGGAACGAGGGCGGTCCGATGCTCGGTGGCGCTCTCAAGTTTGCGGGTATTCTCGAAGCGAAGGCCCCCGAGGACTTCCGCTGGGAATTCAAGCACATGGACGAGGAAAGCCACGGTTCCGTGCCGCACAGGTCGACCTACTACGGGCTCGAGAAGATCTTCGAAGGCTGGAATCTGCACGATCCGGTCGGCCTCTACGTGGCGGGCGGCCTGGAGGCCGTCGACCGGCACTTCGCACGAGCATCGGCGAGGTTCGGATACGAAAGAACACCGTCGACGGGCGTCCTCGGCCGGATCGGGGGCAGGGCGCTTGAAGACGGGGACGCTGCCGACGCCGAAGCGATCTTCTCGCGCGTGGTCGAGATGGACCCCAACCTGGCGCCGGCGCACAACGGACTGGCTGAAGCGCACGCCCTGATGGGCCACCGGGACCTGGCGATCGAACACTATCGGCACGCCCTTCGGGTCGACCCGAGGAACGGTCCGGCCCGCGAGAAGCTGACGGAATACGGTGTCGACCTCTCCGAATTCCCCGAGACCGTGGACGTGCCGGTCAGCGTGTTGGAGTCGTACGTGGGCACGTATGTCGTGCCCGACGATCCGGATGAAAGGCTTCGATTCGTCCTTGCGGGCGAGGAGCTCGCCGTGGAGCTCGAAGGCAGCACCTACGAGCTGTACGCGACATCGATGGAGCGGTTCAAGGTGGCGGTCGTGCCGGTGTACCTGACCTTCCACACCGACGAATCCGGGAACGTGACCGGCCTTGTGATCGATCAGGCCGGCGAGACGACCGACGCGGTTCGTGTGAATTAGGGCGTCCGGCAATTCGAGGCCACCGGCGGTCATCACTCGTCACAGCCGTGAACACTAAACAAAGTAGTTTAGCGTTTCTGCACTGAAGCACCGTTGCGGCCCAACTGACGTGCGAGTATCCTCCCGAAAACATCAGTCGGACAGTATCTCCGCCTGGACCGAGGGACGGTGAAATGACCATGAAACGGATCGCACGGAACTATTGGCTGCTCGGCGTCCTCGCCGCGCCCGCCCTTTCCCCAACCCCGGCCTCCCCCCAGGTCCCCGCGGAGACGGAAGCCCGGCTCCGGTCGATCTTTGAGGCCCGAGACTTCGACGCCCGTTCCTTCCAGGCGACGTGGCTGCCCGACGGATCCGCCTACACAACACTGGAGGCCCCCTCAGGCGCTTCGCAACGCGAGCTGGTCCGCTACGATGCCGCGAGCGGCGACCGGACGGTCCTCGCCTCCCTCTCCGACCTCACCCCTTCGGGCGCTTCCGAGCCCTTGAGCATCTCCGGCTATCAGTTCGCCCCGGACGGCGGTTGGGTGCTTCTCGGCACCGGGGGGGACGGATTCTGGATGTTCGACGCGGCCGCGTCCACGCTGAAGAAGGTGGACGGGGGAGGCGGCAACGCGATCTCTCCGGATGGGCGCCGGATCCTCTTCAGCCGCGACGGGGACCTGCACGCGTATGACCTGGAGGCCGACGAAACCACCCGGTTGACCTGGACTACGGCCGAACAGATTTCCAATGGCCGGGCGGTATGGAGCCCCGACGGAACCCGCATTGCCTTCGTCCAGTCCGATGCCTCCGGAGTGCGGATGAGGTCCATGCTCGTCCCCACCGATCCCTCGTACCCCGATCTCCGGCAGGTTCGATTCGCGAGGGTGGGTGAGACCATCGCCAAGCTCCGCGTCGGAGTGGTGGACGCCCAGGGCAGGGAAGTCCGCTGGGTTTCCATCCCGTCCCCGAACGAGGGCTTCTATCTCGGGCAGGTGAGTTGGGCCGGGAACTCGGAGGAGTTGCTGGTGGAGCAGTTCAGCCGGTTTCGGGACGAACGCGCCTTCTTCATCGCCAACGTGACCACGGGTGCGGTAGACCGGATCTACCACGAGTCGGACCCGGCCTGGGTGATCGCCAGCTATCGCCTGAACGCCGGCCTGGAATGGATCCAGGGGGGCGACTCGTTTCTCTTCCTGACCGAAAAGGACGGGTGGCGTCACTCCTACGTCTATTCGCGCGAGGGGCACGAGGAACGCCTGCTGACCCCGGGACCCGGCGACGTCATGGAGCGGGGGCCGGTCGATGAGGAGGAGGGTTGGTTCTATCATTTCGCCTCGCCCGGCAACGCCACCCAGCGCTACCTCTACAGGGTCCGGGTGGACGGTGCCGAAGAGCCGGAGCGAGTCACCCCTGAAGACCAGCCGGGAACCCACTTCTACGACTTCTCTCCCGACCTTCGGTGGGCTTTTCACACGTACTCCACCTTCGACACCCCACCGGTAACCGAGCTGATCAGCCTCCCGGATCACCGTGTCGTCCGGGTCCTGCAGGACAACGAGGAGGTCCGGCGCCGGGCCGAGGCCACGATCTCCCACCCCGCGGAGTTCCTGCAGCTGGACATCGGGGACGGCGTGGTGATGGACGCGTGGATGATCAAGCCGCGGGACTTCGATCCTTCCCACCGCTACCCGGTGTTCATCTACGTCTACGGTGAACCGCACGGCCAGACCGTCCTCGACCGGTGGTCGACCCGCAACAACTACCATCGCGCCATCGCGGACCTCGGGTACCTGGTCGCCTCCATCGAGAATCGGGGCACACCGGCGCCGAAGGGAGCGGCGTGGCGGAGGGCGCCCTTTCCGACAATCGGCGTGCAGTCGACGGAGGAGCATGCGGCGGGAGTCCGGGAGCTCGGCAGGATCCTCCCCTACGTCGATCTGTCCAGGGTGGGGATCTGGGGGTGGAGTGGCGGCGGATCGAACACCCTGAACTCCCTGTTCCGAAAGCCCGATGTCTACCACGTGGGGATCGCCGTGGTCCCGAAACCCCAGCCGCACCTCTACAATGCGTGGTTCCAGGAGATCTACATGGAGACCCTGGAGACGAACCCGGAGGGTTACCGCGTCTCCGCTCCCATCAACTACGCCGAGGGGCTGGAAGGGGACCTGCTCATCATTCACGGAACCGGGGAGACCAACACGCACCTGGAGATCGTCGAGGGATTGGTGGACCGTCTGGTGGAGCTTGGGAAGACCTTCGACTACATGACCTACCCCAACCGGAACCACGGCCTGTCGGAAGGGGAGGGTACGGCCGTCCACCTTCGGATGCTGATGGTGCGGTATCTCATGGAGCATCTGGCGCCCGGGCCGGCGTAGGTCGGCGGTCCGGGGCAAGACCGGCGCGAGCAACCGAGAGCGGTGAGGCGCCGGACTGGAGTGGGGTCCTGGGGGTTCGTCAGAAGGAGACGGTCGTGGTCATGGATATGGTGCGGGGCGCGCCCAGCCAGGCCGCGTTCTCGGTGATCGCGGACAGGTAGGGTGTGTCGAGCAGGTTGTTCGCGACGATCGAGAACTCCGTCGACCGGAACAGATTGCTCACCTCTTCGCCGCTGAGGCTGACGTATGCGTCCACCGACCAGTAGGCGTCGGTCTGCCAGTCCGCCGTCAGGCTGACGCGGCGCGATGCCGTGTATTTCGCGGACAGTCCGCCGGCCAGGGGTCCCGTGCGGTCGAGGGAGACGACCCACAACCGCGGCGGCACGCCCGTCACGTCGGTGCCGGGAACGATGCCCTGACTGGCGTCGACGAGCGGATCGTCCGTCCCGACGTACTTCGAGTCGTTGAGCGTGAGGGCGGTGTAGAGCGATGACCGGTCCGACAACGCCACCGTGGCGGCCAACTCGACGCCACTCGTTTCGATGCCGCCCGCGTTGAAGTAGGCCCCTCCTCCGGGGATGAGGTAGTTGGGTCCCGTGGACGTTGCAGGGCCGAGGTAGAAGATCCTGTTGTCGAAAGCGATGGAGTACAGGGTGGCGCTCAACGCGAGCCGCTCGCCGGAGTACTGAGCGCCTACATCGATGTTCGAGGCCGTCTCGGGCTCCAGCTGGTCCAGGCTGCGTCCCGGCACCTCGAGCAGGATACTGCCGATCGCGCGGAAGTTCTCGGCGTAGCCCGCAAACAGGTCGAGGCCATCGACGGGCGTCTCGTAGGTGACTCCGCCCGAGAGGAGCAGCTTCGAGTCTGACTCGACATCAAGGGTCCGGTCGACCCCGAACTGGTCTTCGCGCGACACGGAGACGAGGTACTGCTTGACGCCGACGGCCAACTCAAACGAGCCGAAGTACAGCGTCTCCTCGGCGTACCACTTGAAGACGTTCTGCGGAAACTGCCACTCGTACTGGTGCCAGTAGGCCTCATAGTCCCACTTGAAGTTGATGGCAGGGTCCAGAATACGGTGCCAGTCGCGGCCGAGGTCGCGCCGCGAGTCCTCGTACCAGAGGCCCGTGCGCAGCGTGCTGCCTCCTCCTCCTCCTCCGAACAGCACGGACCACTCCCCGTCGATGGTCACGCCGACGCGATTCTTGCCGTAGTGGCTGTGGCGGTACGACTGCACCGCGCTCGCCCCCGGGTGGCATGCCGGGTCGACGTCCGGTCCGCCCGAGCCGTAGTAGTTGAAGATGTAGGACGACTCGCATCCGGGCGTCGGACCGACGGCCACGCCGTTGCTGTCCACGAACCGGATCACTCCGAGTTGGCTCCCGCCCTGCACTGGCGCGAGGCCCGCCAGCTCCGACTCCGGACCGCCCCCGTCGTCCACCACGTCCACGATATAGGGGGGCAACCAGTCGCCGCGCCCCGAGTTGCGATGGTTGTATGCGCCTGCGCTCACGGAGATCAATTCGCTGAACGACCAGTCGGCCTTGAGGTAGGCAAGCGTGTTCTTGCGCCGGGTCTGCCAGCCGGGGCGGTAAAACTGGTTCAGATAGGGCACGCCGGGCCAGTGGCCGATCAGCCGGTCCCAGCGCGGGTCGGCCCGGAAGTCGGCGTCGCTGTAAAGCCGCTGGTAGACATCCTCGTGGATGTCGTCGTGGGAGACGTAGCCGGTAAGGTCGAGGTTGCCGTGCGTGGACACGATCTTGGCGGCGAGGTGCTCCCGCTCGTTCCTCGCCGAGCCCTCCATCCAGTCGGTCGCCTCCTGCCGGATCGCCGCGGGCCACGCCTCCGGCCGGCCCGCGGCGCCCCGGGCCCGCGCCGTGCCGCCGAACAGCGATCCGGTCTCGACCCGCGCGGCGAACCGCTGGCCCTCGTTCTCGCCGATTGTGACCGAGGCCGTCCGGCTTGCCTCCTCTGCCGGGTCGGCCGTCAGGAAGTTGAGCGTTCCGCCCAGCGCCTCGACCGACCGCGACGCGATGTCGGCGGTCCCCTGCGACACCTCGACCCCTCCGAGGTTCATCGGGTCGACGAACCGGCTCGCCTTCGCGCCGCTCCAGTAGTCCGACGTGCCGTTGGGAAATCCGTCGATCGTGGTGCCGATCTGCACATCGTTGATCGTCGACTGGAACCCGCGCATGACCACGTTGCTCGACCAGTCGTCAAAGGCGTACCCGTCCCCCTCCTGGACCGAGACGCCGGGAAGGTTGTCGATCACCGACGTGACGGCCGTGATGCTCGACTGCTGCCTCATCATCGGCTCCGCCACGAAATTGCGCGCGAAGACCGTGGGCTCTTCCGCCACCACGCTGAGCGGGTTGAGCTGGAAAACGGGCTGCAGGACGATCTGGACGGTTTCGACAGCGCCTGCGCGGACGGTGACCGGGATCTCCCGTGATCCATAGCCGAACAGGGTGAAGGCCACGACATGGTCGCCGGCGGCCAGACCCGTGAATTCGTAGGCACCGGCGGTGTCCGTGACTGCCTGCTCGCTCACTCCGGAACCGGTCGCAGTCACCGAGACACCGGACAAAGGGTTGCCGGACACGTCGGCGACCGTGCCTCGGATGGTTCCCGTTTGCTGGGCAGTCGCCGCTGCAGCGGCTGGCACTGACAGCAGCAGGGCAGCAATCGCAGGCCGGGCGACCGTCTTCAGGTAATGCGACACTGTTGCCTCCAATTTGTCCGCGTCGGGTCCACCGGGAAGCTTGGCGGCAAAAAGGCAGTACGGCAAGTAGGCTCTCGCCGCGATCTCTCTTGCTCCATCCTCGCGTATCGTGATAAAATCATATGAGATCACTAAAGTATCATGCAATAATCGTTAATATGCATGATGATGTAGTTTTCTGATCGCGTTCACGATTCGGAAGAGACGGATGGGCCAGATGGAGCATCCGCAGCGCCGCCCGGCGTCCAGTTGCCACGACCGGCGAGGGCCGGCCACCCTCTCGTCGTTCGGATTTCGATGGATCGGCGTCTTGGGGGCCGTTCTCACCATGGTTTTCCTGGAAGCCTGCGTGGATGACACCCCGACCTTGCCCGCGGACCAGGACGCGTCAGCCCAGACTGCCATGGGAGCGGCCGAGGACGGCACGCAGGTCGTCATCGAGTCCCACTGGCTGACCCTCGACACGATCGGGGCGACCGGCATCCTCACGGCCAGAGTGACCGATGCCGCCGGGAACGCGGTGGCCGCTCCGCAGGTGACGTGGGCCAGCGCCGATGCGGCGATCGCCACGGTCAACGCGGCTGGGGGCGCGGTGGGGCGGGTCACGGCGTCCGGCTTCGGGACGACGAAGGTGACGGCTACCTACAATTCCGCCACCGCCGAGGCCACCGTCGAGGTCGCGCTGCCGCTCACCGACCGGGAGATCCTCGAGATCTTCTACGAGGCCACGGGGGGCGATGGCTGGGCTGACAACTCGAACTGGCTGACGGAAAGGGATCTCGGGGAGTGGCATGGCGTGGGCACCCGCCAGGGCAAGGTGAGTGACCTGCGTCTCCAGGAAAACAACCTGATCGGCACGATTCCGCCCGAACTAGATACCTGTTGTCCCGTGTAGTCCATTAGGGTATGCCAGTGCGGTTGTAACACAATACTGGACAACCATTTCCAAGGGTATCTCCGACTCGTATCGTCCCTTGCAGTCCATCAGCATCCCGTGTATTCTTCCCTGTGTAGTGATTTGGAATGTGATACACAATCAAGGAAGGATCGCATGACGAAGCGACCGAGGACGCTCACCGCCGCGTTCGTCCGCACGGTCGGCCGACCCGGCGTGTACGGCGACGGACGAGGCGGCCGGGGGCTGAGCCTCCGGGTGTACCGGACGGCCAACGGGCGGATCACCAAGACATGGCGTCAGCGCGTCAGGATCGACGGGCGGCTCACCTCGATCGGACTTGGCCCGTATCCCGAAGTGACCCTCGCGGACGCCCGGCAAAAGGCGTTGGACAACAGCCG
>MPNE01000006.1 GCA_002238865.1 Gemmatimonadetes bacterium bin94
GGCGCGGCGGGCGAGGAAGCCGCGCCGCGAGGATCAAGTCCACATGGAGGCTTGGCGGCATGCCGAGGCGGAGGCTTGGGAGACGGTCGCGGACGGGCGCGAGTCGGGCTTCCGGCACCTGGAGACCCGGGCGAGGAAGGAATGGGCCGAGCTGCACAGGCGGCAAGAAGAAATGCGGCAGAAGCTCGACCGGGAGAGCCGCACCGTGCTCGGGCGGCTCCGGATCTGGCGGACCGAGCGCTCGTTGCGGGAACTGGTCGGTGCGGTCCGGGGCCGGGAGGATCTGGTCGAGGGCTGGCGCGAGGATCTCACCCGGAATCACAGGGACGAGCGGGCCGAGTTGGGCAAGGCACACGGCGAGAGAGCCCGGGAGATCGAGCGCGGTTGGCACAAGTTCTATCGAAGTAGGCTGGTGGAAGGGGAGCGGCGCGCATGGGCAGTGCGGGAGACGATGAGGGAGCGCCAAGAGACGAGGGAGCGGGAGAGCGGCCCGAGCATCGTCATCCCCGTTCCCCGGCCTCGCCCGCCCAGAGGCCCCGAACGTGGCGGGGGAGGGTTCGAGCGATGAGCCCTGGACAAGTCACGTCCGGGCCGTCCAGGGTTCCGGCTCCTGCGCCCATGGCCGATCCGTCCCCGGTATCGCCGCAGGCAATCAAAGGCCCGGGAGGCAGGAGCAGAGGAAGGCATCGCGACCGCTAGAGCGTCGTCTTGCGTACGCTCATCTTCCTCAGCGATGATAGGTGGATTCCGTCGTGCCGGGACCTGAGCCAACCGGAGGTGTGAACTGCGATGCAACCGAAAGCGCGAATACGGGCCATTGTTGGAATACGGGTCGCCACCGCGTTTGCTGGGTGCTTGGGAGGCACCGACGTCGGTGCCCAAGAGGTTGTCAGTTTGCCTGCCGAGGACCTTCGGCTGCCAGCGGACTTCGAGTTGGTGTACGGCATCGGGTCGATCGAGGCGTCGGCCGAATGGGAGCAATTCTCCAGCATTCTGGGCCTCGGCTTCGACGCCTCCGGGAGGTTGTACCTGCTGGACGGGCCGGGTGGGCAACAGGCCGCAAGGCGAGTCGTCGTCGTGGACGGTTCCGGCCGCCATGTGCGGAACTTCGGTCGCCCCGGCGAGGGGCCCGGCGAATTCCGGAGGGGAACGGAACTGATCGTGTGGGAGGACGGACGCAGTGTGGTAGCGGATATCACGGGATACCACGTCTTCGGCCCCGGTGGGGAATTCGAACGCATGGTTCGGCCGAGAGGTGAATTCGGAGTCGTGACCCGTGTGGGTTTTCGACCGGAGCGGACGGGATCTCAAACGGCATTGGTCCGGGAGGATCGCTCCATACTTCGCGTTGATATGTCCTCGGAGGAGGTAGAGGAACGGATCCTTGTATGGACTCCGGGAGAGCAGCCGTGGGTGCTCCCTCCCGGTGCAGACTTCGAGGATGTTCTCGAAACGGTTGGTGATGAGTGGGGGTTCAAATCGGAGGTCTTGTTCGACGCGTTGCCGGCCGGTGGAGTCGCGTTCTCGGATTCTTCGGCCTACGCCATCAAGGTCACGGATCCGTCCGGAGCTATTTCGCGCATCCTTCGTCGACCCATGCGACCGCTGCCCGTGACGGAGCGGATAAAGCGCGAGGAGCGCGAGCGCCGCCTCGAAGAGTTGAGCAACCAGCAGGTCACGGCGCTCGAGGGCGATCCGCCCCCACAGATCGCGTCGATGATCAACCGTTACATGGAGGCTCGACGGGGGGCGATCGAAAACATGCAATTCCACCCCTACGTCCCGGTGATCTCCGCCGTGCGCGTCACGTGGGAAGGAAGCCTGTGGATCGAGCGAAGCACGGAGCCGGGCGCAAGTGAGCCCGGTCCTATCGACGTCCTCGCACTGGACGGTCGCTACATCGGGACCTTCCCCGCCGGACGGCTCGCAATGCCAGACGCCTTCGGTCCCGATGGTCTGGCTGCCTTCCTCGAGACGGACGAGTTCGAAGTTCCGGTCATCACCGTCAGGCGATTGCCGCAGAATGTCCGCTAGGGGTATCGAAGGCATTGTGAAAAGGTCTAAGGCGCGACGCCGACAGCGCCCGGCAAATCGAGCGTCGGGGTGCGGCACGCGACCGGTGGAGAACCCGGTTCCCGTCAAGCGGACGGCAACCATGGTCGTGCGGGTGGCTACCCGATCGGGATGGGCCGCCACGGGGGGACGGGAGCGACGCCCCCGCCCGCGCAATCCACTGCAGCGCGGGGCTTCCAGGGTTCGAAGGGGCGGAGTCCCTCGTCAGTTTTGGCCAAGAACCCCCAAGCCGCGGTCCACCCGGCTGCGGAGGTGCCTCGAAGGCTGGAAGACCGGCACATCGCGGGACGGCACCTCGACCGGCTCGCCGGTTCTGGGATTGCGTGCCGTCAGGGCCTTGCGGTGGCGTACCTTGAAGACGCCGAATCCCCGGAGCTCGATGCGGTCGCCCTGCGCGAGCGCGTCCTTCACGGCGTCGAGGAACGCATCAACCATCAGCCCGCATTCCTTCTTGGTGACTCCGGGTCCAACCGCCTCGGCGACCTTCTCAACGAGGTCCGCCTTGGTCATTCTCTTCTCCAGGCCGGAAGTGTGGCCGAGTTCCTCCGCTCCGTGTATGATAACCCGTGGGGCCGACCTCTGGCCGTCTAGTCGCCCTCTGCCTTTGGCTGAGCCCGCACCATCCGGAGACGAATTGGGACGAGAGTGAATCCCACCGGACACTGGTCGGGGAACGGGGGACCGGCGGCGGTCCATGGATTCCGCTACCCGGCGCGGAAAGGGTGAGTGCAGGGGTGACCACCGGGTACGGTCACATGTCGTAACCCGTTGCATGACAGCGGGTTATGTTTCTCATCCTCGCGGACTGGGCGGCGTTCCTCGGCGGCTGCCGCCCCCCTCTCCGGCGGCCTCGGGGTCCATTGTTGCGGGCCTCGGGGCCGCTGCCGTTGTGGCCTCCCTTGACGCCGCAGGGGGCAGCGCGCAATAGGTGAGGCCGCACCTCCCCCGCGAACGGAAGGACCGGGCCATGACCGACAGACTGGAAGCCGCCACCCAAGCCCTCGACGAAACAGCAACCGGGCTGATAAGAAAAGGGTGCGGCGTACTATTCGGCGTGCCCTTGTTCCTCCTGTGCGCCCTTTTCGTCGTCAGCTTCGTCGTTGCTGTCCCATGGCTGGGCGTCCCGTTTCTCCTCGTCGTCGGCTGGATCGCCTACACCAAGTACCAAGAGAAGCTGGGGAACCTGACCTCGACGATCCCCCCCGGCGCAAACCCGACCCCTCCGCAACCGTCGCTCGAAGTCCAGCGACTCGAACGCGTGCGCCAGCTACTACGGGAGTCCATCGAAGCGCGGGAGGAGGGCGACCGGGCGGACCTCGAAGCGGCCCTGTCACGGAACGAAGTCGCCCTCGCACGACTGAGAGCCGAACGGGAGGAGTGAACCAGGACCGGCAACCCGCGACCCCAAGGCCGTTCTGGTCGTGAAGGTGAACGAACGGAGTGGTCGAGATCTCGTCGGCCGGTGAGCAGGCACCGAACCCGGCATGACGTGCCGCAGCACTCCCCGGATGGGCTCGGAGGCCATTTTCTTGGGGCTCTCTCGAAGCGTTTCGGGTATTCTACGGTCGTCGGGTCGCTTAGGATCGAAGATCTCGGGTCTCCGAGGGGTTACAGGTGGGGCAGGGACCGGGCCACGCGGCAGCGAGCGTGGCCATCGCGCAATAAAGGGACATGGACGGGTCGCCCGTCGCCCTCGTCGTCCGCGAGGCTGGCGACCGAGAGGCCGAGGAGCTTGCCCGCGACGACCCGGTCGAGGCTGTTCCGGGCTGTGCCCGGAGCAGCGTTGCGGAGGCGCCTGCGGGCACGTAGCCCGGCCGAGCAATCCCTGGAGACCGACGACGCGGTAGGCCGGGCACCGTCACTGGGGTAAGCCCGCGATCCGACGCAGCGCGCAAGGAACCGGGACCGAGAGCGCGAATCGGGTCGGTGGCGGGGTCAGCCGCCTGCTCACGAGTCCTTCGAACTGAAGGACCCTTTGTTCTCCAGCTCAACTTCGTCAATGGCGGGGATTGCCTTCTCGGCGATTCTCAGTAGGCCGTTGACGTAGTGGTCGGTGATCTTGCCGCCGCCATCGGCGAGTTCCTGGGCAAGTTGAGGGACGATGACGCTCCAGTTCTGGTAACGTGGCCTCTCGTGGTGGGGCCAATGATGGGCGTCCGGGCGAGATAGACCGTTCCGATTCAGCCCGGCCTCGACTTCCTGCCGGTGTTTCTTCTCGGCATCGGTCATGTTTCGCTGGCTCTTTGCGGCACGCACACCCCAGCCCCAACTCGTCGGACCTCCCTTGCCACATTCCAGCATCACGGCGGTTCGCCCGTCCGATCTGGGATCCCTTACGCCCTCGTCCTGCACCCACCCGTATCGGTAAACGCGGAGGTAGTTTGACCAGTTCTTGTCCCCGCCATAGTGGCACCCGATGTTCAGATCGTCGACTATCTTCGGGAACTCGTTCCGAGCCCGCTCCTCGACCCGGTCCCTCAGGTGCTCAAGGAACCGTCGGCACACATCGTGCTTGACGGCAGGCCACGCACGGCGCACTGCAAACGCGGCGTGCAGATGTCGCGGGTTCTCTTCAAGGTATTCGCGGATGTAGCGGGCCTCGGTGTCGGTCATGGTCGAATCTCCGAAATGGTGTTGACAGAAGAGTTGCGCCTCTCGCAGGAACCAGCGTAGCCGCTCGGCATCGCTGAGCTTGCAGCAGGTCCCGAACCAGTCCGCGAGCGAGGCACCGTCACCGACTGCCGCATCAGCGTGGCCAGCCGTGGCGTTGTGATCCGTGGCGGCGTCCTCCGCAAACCCAACATCCTCAGCAGAGGCAGCCTGCCCCAGCGCGGCGCCTTCCCCGCCGGAAGAATCGTCCAGGACTAGCGGCGCATCGTCCGCAACATAGGGAAGCACGCGGAAATGATTCTTCCAGGGTTCGAGATCCGGAAGGCTTGATTTGTCGGGCATTCGGTAGCGGGGCGGCAGGTAGACCAGGAGGAAGCGTCCTCGATACTCCTGGTCGAGAAACTTCAGATAGTCCCTGCATTGCCTGGGCTGGTCGTCGGCGTAGGGTTTGTTCTCGAACGCGAGGCAGAAGCGTCCGTCGTCGGTCGCAATGTCCACCGTGATGTCGATGCGTCGGCGCCCAGGGAGTCCGCGCTCCAGCACGACGCGGATCTTGTCGGGGGCGGTGGACCGAAGCCGACCCGCAAGCCGCTCAAGAGTCGCCGGCCTGCTTCCTCGGCCAGAAGCCGAGTGGCGGGTCCGGCCTGAATCAGGTGCCTCCGGGGCAACCTCCAACAGTTCCAGCATCGATTCCAGAAAGGTCGTGCCCTGACAGTGTTCACCGTCTGGATCGAGAAGGTCGGCGATGATCTCCGAGAGGCCGAGTTCGTCGCTGCGGAGGTAGCGGAAGGTGTTGAAGCGGCGTGCGAGATGGCGGTCCAGTTCGCGCTCGACTAAACGGGCCGCCTGCAGGTGCGGCGTCAACTCCTGAAGGAGACGAACGCACTCGCGCTGACGAGGCCATCGCCAGCCATCCACATCGTCCAGGAGGCGAACGCAATCCTCAACTCGGGCCTGCCGAACCTCGTCCAGATGGTGCAGCAGTCGGGATACTGAGTCCGGTGCTGCCGCCTCAGAGGTGTGTCGCGGTGATGTCGGTCGGGCAGACCCCTGTCTCAATGTGCCTCCTTCCGGCGGACGCTCCCGTCGAGCCGCCGTTGCCTCCGTGAGAAACCGCGTTCAAATCAGGACGGCCTGACATGGATCCAGCGAGGCCCTGAACCTCGTGAGGTGCACCGTGGCTACCACGACCACGTTCCGAGGATGTAATGACGAAGATAATGGTCGTCGGTTGTGTTCTGTAGTGTTGGCGCGCCAAGCGCGCCAAGGCTGGGGGTCTAAGGGGGCCAAGAGAGCCCCCTTGCCAGACCGCGAATGTTCAACATCGCGTGTGCTGGCTCTCTCACCGTAGGGAGCCAGAGCATACGGACGGCCTCCGTCACGCCTCTCTGCGATCCGCTCGGAGCGGTGTCCGCTTGGGGGCCGTCGTGCCCGAGCTCCTCGGCCTCTCGGCCCGCCAGCCTCACGGACGGCGCTGACTCAGCCTTTCTCGACTACCGAGATCGTCCCGCCGTCGCCGTCCGTAAACGATAGGGTATGCTTCACCGCTCCTTGCACATCCTCCAGGACCTCGAACGTCGTCCGTTCTCCCGGAGCTAGATCGGCGTCGTCAAGATACGACCAGTCCATCCCGAGATAGACACCGTTGGCATCGTAGAAGCGGATCGTAACCCTTCCATACGAAATGGGTTGATAGGAGAAGTTGCGGACTGTGCCATCAACCTGCCAGTACCTGCCCGAACGGTGCCGGACACTCTTTTCCTCAATGAAGATGGCTGGCGTGGAAAGAACATCCTCCAACACCCCGCCGCTCATCGTGCCAACGGTCTCCCACACCGAGAAGGCCAAGGGCTCTCCCGCATAGTGTCTCACCGAATCGGCTAGCAGGCGCGCTTCGCCCGCCAGATCATTCACAGCCGAAAGAAGCTGTTGTCGGGGCTCTGCAAAATCCGAAAGCGCCCGCTCGGATCCACGGAGCATCATTGCAAGGGCAAGCAGGGAATCGGCCTCTCTTTGCACTGCCCCATACACCGCCGCCTTTTCGTGCAACGACGCGATCGCGTCGTTGAACAGCCCCGCCATGAACCGATTGCGCTCCTCGTGCGCCTCGTCCCTTGCGTACACGGTTCCCCCACGCTTCCTAAGCGGTTCAAGCGATCTCAGATTCTCCGACGCGCCATGATTCTCAATCAACTCGGCAATCACGGCGTCAACCGAACGTCCTACCTCACTGATCAGGACATCAAGGGAGTCGATCTTGGCTTTGACGAACTGACGCCCCACGCTTCCCTCCTCCCATCGGCCAAGTATCTCATCCCAGCCGGCTGCCTCGAGAATCAAGTCTCCTTCGCGGCGACGAGCGACATCAAGCTGCTCGAAGATGGCGTTGACCGTATCCGGCAACTGCATGGCGAGGTCCACGGAACTCTTGAATGTGCGAGCAAGGGACGTGTCGCCGGACTGTTCCGCCCTTTCCAAGGCAGCAAGCTGACCCGCGATATACGGGAACTTCACTGCTTCGGCCCTTGCTTCCTGCCACCATTCAGCCTCCGGCTCCTCCGAACAGCCCCCAATCCACGCCGTTAGCGCCGCCAGAATGACAGTTGTCGTGGCGTTCATCCTCTTCATGGTGGACCCTTTTCACGCCGGTTGTTGGTCAGTCATGCCCGCAAAGGTAGGTGCCCATTAGCCTCACCAGCAAATCAAGTTGGACGCGGAGCCGTCCGGAGAAACTCGGTCCACTCGTGCACCGAGACGCGCCCCCGGTGGGGCTAGGGACCTCAGAGGCTCTTGCGCGAATACCTCTCTCCTCACCAGCCTACGTGCGAATAAGCGTTCCTGTCGTGAGGGCCAATTCCATGAGGAGGAACATGAGAAAATGGATCGGGCGGACGGCGGTTGCGTCGGCGGCGTTGGTCAGCGTGCAGGGGGCACTGCACAAGACCCCGACCACCAGGAGAGCGGTTAGGGGTATGTCACGAATGGCGCGGAAGTCTACCGGATGGTGAGTTTCTAGGCCGAGGCTGATGTACGATGCCTGACGGATTCTATACTTGTCAGGATGGCGACCGGAAGGGAGGGGCCGAAATAGCCCGGTGAAGCTTGAGTATGCCGGCATGGGCGGCGTAGAGGACGGAACGGCGGGGCACGGTGGGACGGGAAGCGAACGCGATTGCAGAAGCACCTCGACCGTATGTCCTATCTCCGAGCTAATCCGCACAGGCTCGCGCACTTTGTGGGTATTCCCGCGGACCGTTGCAATTGCCGATTCGGCGTTGGTAACGGAGCAGATGATGCCAAATGCAGTGTTCTGGAAGAGCGCGAGAACTGCGGGATCTCGCGACAGACCAAGGGGCTGCCCGGAACAGCGCTTCGCAGTTGAGGCGGGCGCGGGAGTCCCGCCATTCAACTCAGGTTTTCCCGCTTTCGCGGCACGGTCCAGCAAGGTCCAGCAAGACGGCAGGAAACGCAGATCGTGCAGCCCTGTATGTAGTTAGACGATTCCCTGCCGTGATTCTGGCATCAGGCGATCCGCCTGCGCGGCATCACATGCTCGACGGTGAGTTCATCAGGCATGATCGTCTCTTTGCCATGCTCGTGTCTCATCAGCTCGCACAGCACCGCGCGGGTGGATCGCGTGGCGCTGCCGCCGTAGGCCTTGCGGGTGCGGATCCCCTCCCTTACGGCCTCGTCTCCGGGGACGCCGACGCGCGTGTTCCACCGGCGGTTGATCCTGTCGACCCAGTGATCCACATAGCCCTCGTGGGAATCTGGTCCGCGTTCGTGTGCAAGCTCCGCGAAAGCCTTGTTGAGTCCGCCCAGCTGGCGATCCGCGAGCCACATGCGGGTCAGCCACGAGGAGACAGCCGCGAGCGTCGCTACAAGGGCCGCCGAGCCAGCACTGTTGCAATTGTCCTGCGTCGCGTCGTTCAACAGTCGCAGGGAGAACGGGCGATGGACATGGAATCCCAACGCACGCAGATGGCACAGCTCGCGCTCCGTGCTGGCGTCGTGGGCGCCCGCAGTGCCCGTGAGGATCCCGTAGAGCTTCGCGAGTCGGCTAAGCTCGCGGCATAGCGCCCGCCTGTCGTCCTTGCCGTTCCGGACGGCCCACCGCCGCAGTCCTTCGTAGACTTGGCTAATGCCTGGTGTGTCGCCTGTCCACCACCGCAGAACGTCTCGAAGGAAGATGTCGATCAGTTCGCTTGAATGCCGGGCATCGAGCGCGCTCTCCATCTCGAGCCAATGCTTGTTGTGGAGCTCCTGCTGCTCGGCGTCCGGTAGCCCCATGAGCAGCCAGTTCTTGACCTTCTCGCTCTCGGTGAGAGGTCGGCCGGTCGCGTTGAGGCTCTGGAAGATCTGCTGCGGATCGTCGGTGTGATCGAGCCCGATGCTGACCACCCGCAACCGTCCCAGGCCGTCGAGCAGGGTGGCCGTGTCGTGCTTCGCAACCAGCCGACGCGCAATCCTCCACGCTTGGGATACCGCTCCAGCCCCTCCGGACTTCCCTGTCAGGCCGTCGCCGTACTCGCGCTCGTCCCCGTCTTGGAGCCTGAGTTTACGTCGCTGGCTCGGCACCGCACCCGGGTTCGTGATCCGAAGGTCGAAAATGCTCTGTCCGGTCCAAGCCCCGCACACGCCATCGGGTCCCAGCTTGGCGGCGATGCTGGCCAGCAAGATGCTCACCGTGGTCAGTCTCTGCTGGCCGTCCACGACGCGGAACACCTGAACCGGCATTCCGGCAGGGCCGGGTTCCGGGAAGGTGAGCAGCGTGCCGCCGTAGTGGGTTGCGCCCTCGCCCGCGGCCGCAACAGCCAAGAGATCCTCCACCAACCGTTCGATGTCTTCGAGGCCCCAGCAGTACCGGCGCTGCCAACGCGGTACGACGTATTGGACCTGCCCGTTCAGCAGATTCAGAAAGTCGACCGGATTGGAGTTCATTTGGCGATCCCATCTTGGGAACAAGTGGAGTCGGCAAAGCCGTCTCAACCAACCTAACCCACACCCATCCTCCCACCATCGCCCACACCGCTTGGACGGCTTGCCCTCCCCGCGTTTCGCATGCTCGGGTCCTGATCTCCACGAGCTCAAGCGGGAAATCCTAGCAATGCGACAGGACGTGGTCGCGACTCGATTGCGTATCCAGTCCACCAGCCCCAAGTAACTCCCTCCTGCCCGGGGCTGAACTCCCCTCGGGAAGAACTTCCGGTACTCCAGCGAGCGCTCCGGTACCGCTCATCCTCCGTCGGTTCCGTGTCCGGCACGCCATCACGGGCGATCCCGCCCACCCCCGACCGGTCAGCAACCCTTGTCCGCGGTCTTCCGGGCCGACAGGTTGAGAATGGTGCGAATCCAGGCAGGGAATCGTCTAACTACTTACAGGGCTGCACGATCTGCGCTTTCTGCCCTTGAATCGCATCTGCTTCCGTCGTCCAGAAACAGCGGGCAAATCGCCTCAAACTGCGGGAATCCCTTTCCTCATTTGGACCTGTCGGTTCAGGTGTCCGCCAGACCCACAGAGACGAAATGCCCCCCAACCCCCGCGGCGCGGCGTCCGGGCCGTCCGTCCGTTAGGAGTTAGGGTTAGGCGCCCGATCGTCGGCAGCCCGCACGGGACCGAGTGGGCGCCCCAAAGACGTGACCAGCGCCGACAGCTTCGGCGAACCGCCGCTCCCTTGGGAGGAAGATCGCCGGGTGGTGCCCCATTTTCTCCTCTCCCAAGCGCTTCACGATCACCGCGGGTTACGGATCGGATCCCACCGGCGTCGCCGGTCTGGTGGGTGTTCCCACTGTGCGTTGACGGCGGCGGGCATCAGACCAAGCCTTCGCTCTCAGCCTTCGTGAATCTGCCGGCGAGCCTGGCTGCGGTCCTTGATGGCTCGCCCTGAACCACCGAAACTTGGTATGGTTCTTCAAGGCTTCCTGCGAAGCATCGGCCATCCAAGTCGGTGCCCTGCACCCGAAAGGGGATCATGGCGCGTCGAAAAGGCAAGGCGGGGCGGACCATCGCCACGTACGAGCATCCAGACAAGGAGCGGGTGAACAACCCGCCCGTGGGATTGGTCACGCCCGAGACTGACAGGGATGCGGGCGACAAGTCGTACGCTCATGATCCGCATCTCGATCCTCACCTCTCCTGGGCGGGTAAGGCAGAGCACACGTCGTTCGAGGTGCCTACGGTGTCGCTGCATGTCCACGAGCGGATCGACCCACACACGATCATCGACACTGTACGGAAGCCGAGAGACACTGCAGAGCAGGGATCGCTGTTTGCCACACCGGAGGAAAACCCGCCCCTGCGACAAGCCATCGAGTTCTACCGGCACCGGCACAACTGGACCAACCGTCTGATCGCGGGCGACAGCCTTCTCGTCATGAACAGCCTGATCGAGAAGGAGGGTCTCGGCGGGCAAGTCCAGATGGTCTACCTCGACCCGCCCTATGGCATCGAATACAAGAGCAACTTCCAGCCATTCGTGAATCACCGCCGTGTCAGGGACGGGCGGGACGAGGATCTGACCCAGGAACCCGAGCAGATTCGGGCCTTCCGGGACACGTGGGAACTCGGCATTCACTCCTATCTGTCGTATCTGCGGGACCGGCTGCTGCTGTGCCGCGAGCTTCTCGCGGACACGGGCTCCATCTTCATGCAGATCAACGACGAGAATCTGTCGCTCGTCCACCTGATCATGTCGGAGGTCTTCGGCGCCGACAACTTCGTCGTACACATACCCTTCAAGAAGAAAGGCAACCAGAAAGGGGGTCTCCTCGATCCCGTAAACGACTTCCTGATCTGGTTCGCCAAGGACAAAGCCCGTGTACGGGAGGCGTACAACCAGCTCTTCGAGCCGATGTCTCTCGATACCGATCTCGTCGAGACGTTCCGGTATGTCGAACTGCCGGATGGCGACGTTACGACGCTCGCCAAGCTCGAGAAGAGTGAGAATCGGCCTGACAGGTATTATCGTGACCACCCTGATCGGGTACTCTCCGAACACCCAGGTGCTCGGGTCTTTACGTCCGGCGACCTCACCGCCGGTGGCTTTCGGAAGAACCAGAGCGTCCCCTTTACATACCGAGGAGAGACTTTCGATCCCGGCGTCTCAAGAGGAAACTGTTGGAAACACACCGCCATTGCAGAGGAAGGTTCGCCATCCGGAATGGATCGGCTGGCTGCCGCGAACCGCCTCTACGTCGGTCGTGGTCAACTCCGGTTCAAGCGTTATCTCGACGACTTCGGGTATAGGGCGCTTAGTAACTGGTGGGGTGACGTAGGCGGAGCGGCCAACCGGATCTACGTTGTTCAGACCAACACCGAAGTCGTCAAGCGCTGCATTCTCATGACCACCCAGCCCGGAGATCTGGTTCTTGACCCCACGTGCGGCGGCGGGACGACGGCTTATGTCGCCGAGGAGAGGGGCCGCCGCTGGATCACCTGTGATTCATCTCGTGTCTCTCTGACCCTCGCCAAGCGGCGCATCATGAGCGCCATCTTCGAGTACTTCCAACTCGCGCAGTCCGACGAAGGGGTGGGAGGTGGCTTCTGTTACGAGACGGCCCCGCATATCACATCGACCGATATCGCAAACGACCAGCCGTCCGCCGTCGAGATCCTTTACGACCAGCCTCTTGTCGACCGCTCAAAGGCCCGCGTCACCGGTCCCTTCACGGTCGAAGCAGTCCCGGCCCCATCCGTGACTCCGCTCGACGACGTAGCCGAGCGGGATGCGCTACCGGCCGATGCCTCGGTGGCGCGCACAGGGCCGACGATTCGGCAGGGAGACTGGCGCGACGAGCTTCTGAAGACCGGCATTCGGGGCAAGGGTGGCCAGCACATTGGGTTCGTGCGGCTGGAGCCGCTGCCCGGCCAGAGGCACCTTCACGCCGAGGGCGAGACGAGACCCGACGAGGGATCGTCGCCGGGAACGCAAGACACGGCGCTGGGGGTTCGTGCAGTGGTGTCGTTCGGCCCGGATCACGCGCCGATGGAGCAGCGGCAAGTAGAGCAGGCCATCGAAGAAGCATGGCGTTTGGTGCCGCGACCCGAAGTTGTCGTCTTCGCGGCCTTCCAGTTCGACCCCGAGGCGTCGAAGGACATCGACGAGACGAGCTGGCCCGGCGTGACGTTGCTCAAGGCGCAGATGAACGCGGACCTGCTGACCGGCGACCTTAAGAAGAAGCGGGCGAGCAACGAGAGCTTCTGGCTCGTCGGCCAGCCGGACGTGGCGGTCGAACGCCTGTCCGAGGGGGAGGACGAAGGCAAGTTCCGCGTCTCGGTGCAAGGCTTCGACTACTACAACACCAAGACCGGCAACGTCGAGTCCGGCAACGCCGACCGGATCGCGGTCTGGATGCTGGATCCCGACTACGACGGGCGCAGCCTGTTCCCGCGCCAGGTGTTCTTCCCGATGGCGGGTGCCAAGGACGGCTGGACCAAGCTGGCGAAGACCCTCAGGGCGGAGATCGACACGACCCGGATGGCGGCCTACCGGGGGACCGTGTCGCTCCCCTTCGAGCCGGGCAAGCACGGGCGCGCGGCCGTCAAGATCGTGGACGACCGGGGCGTCGAGAGCCTCAAGATCGTGGAATTGGCGTGATGGAAGCCTCCGTGCGGGCGGCGACCGGAGCCGCCCAGGACCGCGAGCGGCTGGCGGCCCGGATCGGCGTGTCCATGAACGCCATCGAGGCTTTCTGCGACCGTTGGCAGGTGGGGGAACTGGCGCTGTTCGGTTCCGTGCTTCGCGACGACTTCGGGCCGGACAGCGACATCGACGTGTTGATCCAGTTCAGGTCGGAACGGTCGCCCGGCCTGTTCGGCATGGCCGGGATGCAGCGGGAACTGGCCGATCTGTTCGCCCGCAGGGTCGATCTGGTGAGCCGGGCCGCCATCGAGGGGAGCCGGAACTACATTCGCAGGAAGGCGATCCTGGAATCCGCGCGGGTGGTCTATGCCCCGTGACGACTCCGCGTATCTGCTCGACATGCTGCTCGCCGCGCGCGATGCGTTGTCCTTTACCGAAGACACGTCGTTCGACGACTTCGTGCGGGATCGGCGGACGCAGCTGTCGGTTCTCAAGGCGGTGGAGATCGTCGGCGAGGCCGCCGCGCAGGTGAGCGAAGACGCGAGGCGGGCGAGCCCGGACATCCCGTGGCGGGAGATCGTCGGCATGCGCAATCGGCTCGTGCATGTCTACTTCGACATCGACCTTCCGCTCGTCTGGGATACGGTTCGCCACGACCTGCCAGATCTCATCGCCCGATTGGAGCCGCTGGTTCCGCCGGAGACCGGATAGTGCCCAGCGAGACCATCGACCGCTTGATCGTCAATTCGCCCTACGAAGAGCCTACACGTTAGGGTTGCGCCTCCGGGACTCCAGGTGGAAGACCACCGCCTTGTCGCACGCTTGCGAGGAACTCCTCGGCGGAGGCGCAGTCGAGGATCGCGTCCGCAGCGCGGGCCACGAGATCCGGGTCCGTACGGTGGGTCAGCAACCGGGCCAGCTCCCCGGCGGTTTCGGGGCCGAATCGGCGGGTGACTTGTCGATGCAAGAGCCGTGCCCGCCCTTCCTCTCGCCCTTCTCTTCGCCCACGGCGGAATCCCTGCTGGTCAATGTCCTCCAGGCCGCGTTGGAATGCCGTCTTGACCGTTCCCATCGTCATCGCCTCCTCCAATTGCCGGCTTGAATAGCCCTCCGAAATTAACACTTCCTTCAAGGTCTCGGCCATGAATTGGTCGAAGTGCTCGTCCCCCAGTTCTTCGATCACGCGCCACAGTCTCGGAAGCTCCAAGCTCAGCACCTCCGGCGTCCAGTTGTGCCCCAGGCGCAGCACCATCTCCGGCAGGTCGAGCGGCACCGGCGGCGACCCGGCGGCGGATTTGCGCGAGACCACCTTGTAGGTGTCCGGGGCCGACTCCACGAACAAGTCGGCCAGGCGAGTCGGCGCGTTCCAGGGGCCGCCTCCATGGTGAAGCACCAGCGATCGTATGGCCAGCTTGCGTCTGGCGCGACCGTGCTTCCTGTCGTCGTCGAGGAGAGTCTGGGCCACGAGCAGGTTATACATCGTCGTCCGGAACGCCATGTTCCGCTCCGGCCGATCCTGAAACTCGATCGATAGCACGAGAGCCCCATCTTCGTCGCTCAAGTCGGCCCGCAACAGCATGTCGGCGTAGCGCTTCACAAAGCCCTTTCCGATGAGTTCGGTGTTGAGCGTTTCCAGCGACGTGAAATCGATCCGGTCGGCGAATTCGGGGATATGGCGACGGACCAGCAGCTCGATCATGAGGCGATGGGAGAAAATCTTCTTCAGCGCGGCGTCGTACAACGGGATTCCGGCCTGGGGAGCGGACGTGTCCTCTGGAGAGAAGAGCGACAGTAAGCTGGGCTGGATCGAGGGGCAGGCACATGGCTGCATGGGCCGCGGCTCGCGGGTCACGACGACGCTCCTTGCTCGTCGGGGTTCTTGTGCCCGACGCCAGCCCACCGGCAAGCTCCATCCCGAACCCGCGACCCCGCAGCCCGACCCGCAACCCAGGAAGGACACAATGAGGCAGAACTCTCCATTCTCGGAACGAATCGAACGCGGGGTGATTGCCGTCATCTGCCTGGATCTGGTGCTCCAGACCACCGAGACCGTGGACGCCATGTCCGGGGCGGCGTCGCTCTTTTATTGGGCTGGTGTGGGCGTCTGGTTGCTCTACACGGTCGAGTGGTGCATCCGCATCCGCCAGGCGGAGGACTGGAAGAAATACGCGTTCAGCTTCATCGGGATCGTGGACTTGCTGGCCATCCTGCCGCTGTGGGCGTTCACGGGATTCGATCTGAAGGCACTTCGGGCCTTTCGCCTCTTCCGCCTGTTTGTCACGACGGCGAAGCTTGCCACCCGCACCAGCGCGGTAGCCAAGCTCGCAAGGGCGTTCCGGTTCGCCATGGACGAGGCCGGTGCGCTGTTCGCCGGCACATGCATCCTTGTGATCACGGCCGGGTTCGGCATGTACCACCTCGAACACGGGGTGCAACCGGAGATCTTCGCCTCTGTTTACGATGGACTATGGTGGGCGGTGGTCACGCTGACGACGGTGGGGTACGGAGACATCCAGCCCGTGACGGCCGGCGGGAGGATCCTGGCCACCGTGGCGATGTTCGCCGGAATCGGTGTCATCGGGGCGGCGTGCGGGATCATGGCGGACGCGCTGAGGGAGGCGAGCGACGGGGAGAGGGCGGGGTAGTGGGTCGACCTTCCCCCGCCTACCACCGGAACCAGAACCTCCGCCACAGCTGGTCCTGCCGCTCCTGGAACACCACTTTCCGGTCCCCCGTCCGGTCAACCGGCCGGATCCAGAAGCGGCACCCCATCGGCCCGAAGGCCTCAGTCCTCGACACGCCCTCCGCATGGAAGGGCTGGGTAACGCGCAGGAATTCCGCCGGGCCGTACACCCGCCCTTCCTCGATCGCCGCCGCGGACCTCGTCGCCTCGGGGTCGCTGCCGATCCTGTGCGGGGGCGCGGTCTTGAACAGTCGCATGCCCTGGTCGGTCAGCTCGATCCGAAAGATGTACTCGGGATTGCCCTCGGCATCCATCCAGCACGGTGGGGGATCGATTCCGCTGCCACGGCGGAGTTGCTGCAGCTGCGTTTCCCGGTACTCGGCCCGTCCAACCGCATCGTCCCGCTGACGCTGGGCGTCCCAGATGCGGCTCCGCAGCGTGTCTTCCCGGAAGCGGCTCGCGCTGAGGTCGGTGGCAAGCGAGTCGAGCAAGGAGTCGCGGTTCGCGAGCATCTGCCGCCTGGCAGCCGTGAGTTCCCGGTCCAGGGTCCCGATCGCGCTCCTGGCAGTTTCCAGCGAATCGCGCAGCCCGACCGCCTGCGCCGCCTGCTCGACAATCTCCTCGGCCTCGTCCGCAGTCAGGCCGTCACTGCCGGCAATACCGTCGCGCAACTGCTCGGCCACCTGCTCGGCCTCCGCAAGGCGCTTCGCGAGCGAGTCCTGCAAGGCCGTTGCGTCTTGAAGAAGTCGTTCGCCGTCGGCCGCCGCCTGCCTTAGCGAATCGCGCTCGGCCGCGAGGCGGACCGCTCGATCGACCACGCCGCCTTCCACACCGCTGCCGGCCAGCATCGAGTCCGCTTCCGCGGCGCGCACTCTCGCCCGGTCACGCTCCCTCTCGGCATCCTGGGCCCGGGCCTGGAGCGCCTCCACCGTGTCGCGAAGCTGCCGTGCGTACTCGTACCACGCATCCGCGTTGCTCCAGGACACGGTCTCCGTGTTCATCATCTCCTGCGTCATTCTCAGGTCGACCCTGGCTGTGTCGAGTTCCGCCTGGGCCGTGTCGCGCTGGTGCTGCTCGAAGCGGATCAGCACCGCGCAGGCGAGCAGCAGAATGAACACGACGATGCTGAAGGTCTCGGCCAGGGTGAGGCCCAGCGCCAGTCCCTTGCGGTAGTGCTTCTTCTCGGCGGGGAGCATGCGGCCGGTCCTCCGCTCAGGATCGGCGCCGGAATCGTGCCAGCCGCGCCATCCCGCGCCGCACGCCGGCCGCCGCACGTCGGATTCCGCCGGCCAGCGCCGCAGCCGGCCCGACCGGCACGTCCACGGCCGCGATCTCTTCCATGCCCTCGGTCAACTCCCGGGCCTGCCTCCTCCCGGCTTCGGCCAGTTGATCCCTGATATCGCGAGCCGTGCCGGGGACACCGGCAAGCCCGTCCCGGGCATCCCTCAGTGATTCCCTCAGTCCTTCAAACTCGGCATTCATGGCGGCGGCGTGCCTTCCGATCCCTCGAATGCCACGAGTCCCCGCATGCAGCTGGTCCACGGCCTCCTTCCAGAGGGGCAGGACCCGATGTTCGTCCACGGCATCGGCGATGCCTGCGAGCGCTCCCTCGGCCCGCTTGGCGCTTTCCCGTACGCCGGATAGAGTCTGGCCCAGCGCGGCCACCGCCGCGTCGGTATTCTCCACTCCACGCAAGGTGACGTCGACCCGTTCCGCCGCGCTTCCCGCAACCTCGTTGACCCTGTCGAAGGCGGCTCCCGCCGTGTCGAGCCGGGCCCGCACCCCGCCGAGCTGGTCGTCGAGCCTGGCCTGTACATCGTCGAAGCGCACCCCGAGCCCCTCCGCATGACCCTGCAGCGTGGTCAGGGCCCCGGAGCATGCGCCGCACTCGCCGCGAAGCCGATCCATCGCACCGGTCAGCGACGCGGTGGCGTTGGCGACGTAACCCGCATATGCGTCCAGCGATTCGTAGGTTGCGGCCGTCTTTCCGGCCCCCTCCGCAATGGTCTCGGCCATCGCTCCCAGACCGGCGGCCGAGTCGCGGAACTTGTGCGCCATGATATCGAGGTCGTCGCGCGCCCGGTCGAGGCTTTCCTTCATGCGCGACACCGTCTCTTCGAGCTCGGACCGGGTGGTATCCACGATGTCCCCGGGCGACTCGTGCGACATGGTGAACCAGACGCGCCCCGCGAGCCCGACGATGGTCGTCAGCAGCGCGATCCCGAAGTTCCGGATGGACCCCGTTGTGCCGCTCGCGTCACCGCCGGGCGCTCCCCAGTCGAAGGTGATCAACGCGGCGACAAGGGCCACAAAGGTGAAGAGAAGGCCCAGGTAGTAGATCGAGTCGCCCTTGGTGTCGCCGGGGACTTCGATGTCGTCGACGTGGCGCTCGATGTAGAGCGCATAGCCGATCATGACCGCGGCCACGACGAAAGCGACCAACCACGGCCCCGTGCCGAGGAGGTTCCCGAACAGGATGACAAGACAGCCGATTCCCAGCACGATCAGCCAGGCGTCGCGGTGCTGCTTGCGTGCCGTTTCGGATTGTAGGGCGGGTCGCTGTCCGGAAACGAGCGTCATCCTTCCACCATGATCCACCTGGGCCGCGCGAGCGGGGATGCTCCCTGATCGAGGAAATAGTCTTCCCAGAAGCTGCGCAGCGTTCCGCCCTGGATGACCCCGGCCCCGCCTCGCCGCGCCAGCAGAAACACCGACACCTCGACGCCGGAGAGGTCCACCCGCAGCGTCCCGTAGTCCGGGTTGCGAGAGAGCGGGCCGAAGTCCACGGGCTCACGGTAGAAGGAGAGGTTCCTGGAGTTCTGGATCATGTCGGACACGACAAGCAACTGGCGCGGGATATCGGCCGCGCGGGGCTGGAACGCGCTCACCGCGGCAACCTGTACTCCTTCCACGATCGGCGAGATCGAGTCGCCTTCGACATTGAGCAGTGCGGCAAGCGTCTGCTGCAGCGGCGCCAGGAACTCGTCCCGGTAACGCCGCTCCGCAAGCTGGGGGTTGCCTGTAAGCGACGATACGCCGTCCGGGTGGGCGGGCTTGCACAACCTCAATACGGCGGCCGTGTTGCCTCTGCCCGCCTGCCCGACCGTGTAGACGCGGATCTCGGTCGTCGCGGGCGCGTCTTCGATGCCCTGCAGGACGCGCGGCGCGCCCGACCCCTCCTGCACGGCGGTCAACGTGTCCGAGGGATCCACCAGGATCGCGATCTGTCCGGCGTATTCTTCGTCTTCCGGGCAGTTCACGGCGTCGAAGACGCGCCCCTGGCGCTGGCCACGGACGAACAGCGCGACCAGGATTGCCGCCGCCAGCGCCCCGATGACGACTCCGCCCAGGTTCTTGCGCCTCGCCGCCCGCCTCCGCTGCTCCCTCGTTTGCCTGCGCGCGTGGCGCCTCATGTCGGCAGGGCCTTGTCGTGCGGGTCAAGCCTTGTGATTTCGTTCACAATCTCGCGGCACTCGTCGTGGCAGTCCCTCAGCTTCTGCTCGCGCTGCTCGAGCGCCGCGTGCATGTGACGGCTGCGCTGCTCCGCCTCGGCTTCGCTGATCAGACCCGACCTGTCCGGCGCTTCCGGCAGATCCCAGTCGGCCGCCCAGGGTGTCTGCCAGATGTGCGGCGGATCGGTGGAACGCGCTTCCCTGTTTGCGTTCCTGTACATGTCGAGTGCGCCGATGCAGCTCTTCTCCAGGTCGCGCGCGTAGCCGCAAAGATCGGTGTGCCGCGCATGAAGCTTGCCGTAGGCGGCCAGCGCGAGCTGCCGTGCCTCGACCGGATCGCGGAAATCGGTGCGCAACTTGCGCGCCGCCTCGTCGTGGAGCTCGTTGAGGTGCGCCAGCACTTCACGGCGATCGGCCAGGAGTGTTCCCTCGGTCCTCCGTCGGTGCCGCTCCCGCTTCCCGTATCCGGGATAGGGGTCGTCGAACTTGAACCAGTCCATGGCGGCCGCGGCGCACATGGCAAGCCCGATAAGGAGCAGCATGTAGGAGTAGAAACCGTTCAATCCGAAGGGGCTGGCGCGGAAGAGACAGAGGGCCTCCTGGTCCGCGTGAGACTCGTCGGGGCCGCGCCAGCAGGTCGGGGGTACGGAGTCCGCTTGCGGGGATTGGGCGTCCGGAGACTGGCCCACCGGCGTCTGGCCCACCGCAGACTGCATTGCAGGCGTCTGCGCGTCCGCCAACTGCGCCACCTGCGTCGTGTCGGGGGGCAGGGGATAGTCCGGCGGCAGTGCCTCCCGGTAGTGGGCCACGAAGAGATTCCAGAACACCGCGACTACTGCGACCGAGGCGAGCACAGCCAGCCCGCCGACCTTCCGGCGGGGATCGCGGTGGTGGAGCTGGCGCACCATTGCCGCAAGCACCCAGCCGAGCACACCCACGTTGACGACGCTGATCAGGACCGCGTACGTCGTGCCGGCCAGCAGTCCGCCCTCGACGTTGGTACCGAAGAAGAGGCCGTTGACGAGGGTCTCCCCGAGCACCAGAGCAACCAGAATACCCCAGTGCCAGCCGCGGCTCTCCGGATAGTCGGCGTCGGCACTCCGCCCCTCGTCACGCTTGAAACGATTGACTTCGCCGATCGCGTGCTGCGCTTCCCGCGCCAGCCCCGCCAGATCCGGACGCTCCTCCGCGACCGCGTCCCTCATCTCCTTGCAGGTGTTCTGCACCAGGGGATCGGCGCCGCCGTCGCTCGGGGACGGCTGCATGCGCTCCTCGAGCGCGGATCGGTGCCGATGGTATTCGTTGCGCCGCTTCGCGTACCGGTCGTCGCAGTGGCCCACAACCTCCATTTCCACGTTGTCGAGCGTAGGCTGGCTGGTGTGGGGCTGGCCGTCCTGGCCGCGCTCGCGGCCGCGTTCCTTGAGCCTGAATCGCTCAACCAGGGATGAGGCGGTCGGGGTTGGATCCATTGTGTCCTCTCGGGAATTGCCAGCCCATACGCAGATCGGACAAGTCTTGTTTAGCCACCGTGCAAGGTGGCCGCGTGCTCCGAGGGCGCGGCACTCACCACGCGGACTCTTTCCGACCGGGGGCGGCTACCGAGTCTACAACGGAAGGGCGATTCGCGCGACGTGGGCGCGAAGGACCGCACGGGCGCCTGCGCGCGGCCGTTACGCAAACGGCTAGCCCTCCCCCTCAGCCGCAGCCAGCCTCCCCGAGATCTCGCGCAGACGCAACCATTCCTGGTAGAAGAACGGCAGCATCAGCATCGATTCGACGAACTGGAAGACGTACATGACTACGGCGAAGACCGTGCCGTACTCCGCCGTCTCCGTCGTGGCCGCGCTTACCGCGAAGACCAGCAGGGCGATCATGAAGACCCAGTTGATCCCGAAGTTCGCGGCTTCGAGGTCCGAGAGCCGGATGTTCCAGCGCATCATGGCGCGAAGGTGGTTGCCGAGGCGGGCGGGATCGCCGCTGTCGACGGCGTCGACCTGCCGTTCGTGCTCGTCGTTGAGCCCCTGGTTGTAGCGCATCGTAAGCCCTCCGGTCAGGGCGTAGAGCACCACTGTGCCGACGGCGACCACAAGACACCCGAGGAAGACCGGCAGGTTCAGCGCCGCCAGGATCAGCACCGTGCCGCCGAGGCCGATCACGCTGTTGATGAGTTGGGGAAGGGAGTTCTCGAAGAACTCGACGATCTCCTTGAGCATCCCTAGCCGCGCGGTGCGGGTCGACGTGCTGCTCCCGGCGGCCGATGCCGCCATCTCCTGGCCAAGGGTGACGTAGATCCGCCCATATGCCCGGCTGTCCAGCAGCCTGCGCGCGACGGCGATCCCCATCGTGACGATGCCGAGCACGGCGAACTCGTAGAGGCCGCGGGTCGAAGCCGCGAGGACGCTGTCGATGGCGCGCCCGATGACCAGGGGAAACAGTACCCACCCCGCGGCCTCCAGCACGACAAGCGAAACCGTGAAGGCGAGGCGACCTGCGAATCGTTTCAGCAGTGTGTGCATTGGGTGTTCGGCGCGTGGGCCGGCTGGTTGAGGTTGGCGACCGGGGATGCTATCCGAGCACTCAGGCTTGAGCTTATGCACGATCGCTCCACGGGTCCACGGTCGCTCAGGCACCGTTGGCCGGGGCCCGCTTCCCAACCATCGCTTGCGACATCATATGAGATATCACATCATATACGATGCGTCTTGTTCTCGACACCAACGTTGTCGTCGCGGCCTTGAGAAGCCCGTCCGGGGCCTCGGCCGCGTTGGTCGAGCAGGCGTTGGACCGCCGATTCACCCTGCTGCTCACTGTGCCACTCGTGCTCGAATACGAAGGAACCTGTAGGCATCCGACCCAGCGAATCGCCTCCGGACTCAGCGAGTCCGAGGTCCGCACGGTCGTTTCTGCGCTGTGCGCGGTCGGCAAGCCGGTTCAGGTGTGGTTCCTCTGGCGACCGCAACTGCGAGACCCGGCGGACGAGATGGTCCTCGAAGCGGCAGCCAACGGAAGGGCCGACGCTCTGATCACATTCAACAGCGGGGACTTCGGCGACATTCCCGAGACCTTCGGAATCGAGATGCTGTCGCCCCAACAAGCACTGAGGAGGCTGACCAAATCATGAAGAGAAAGAAGCAGACCAGCACCTATCCCCTGCGTCTGCCGTCATCCTTGAAGGCGGCGGTCCGGGAGGTTAGTCGCAAGGACGGAACCAGCATCAACCAGTTCGTGACCACCGCCGTCGCCGAGAAGCTCTCAGCCATGAAAACCGAGGACTTCTTCCGAGAGCGTGGATCACAGGCCGACATCGAGGTCGCGCGACGCATCCTTCGCCGGAAAGGGGGCCGGGCACCGGAGCCGGAGGACCGACACCACCCGGCCTCCCCCCGAGCCGTCTGAGGCACTGTCCCCATGGAAGAAGCCATCCCCTATAACTGGTGGCACCTGGGCATCGGACTTGGAGCCCTGGTGGTCCTGGCGGTCCTTGCGGACTGGCTGAAGTCCCGGGTCATCGCCAAGACCTTCGGCAAGGTGGCCTCCGAAGCGCGAATCTCGCTGGACGAGAGCCCCTTCGACACGACGGTGCTGCGGCGGCTCGCCCCCATCGTGCCCGCGCTTGTGGTGTACTACGGGATTGTTCCCGCCCTGGGCCTCATGCGGACGGGAATCGAGGCGGTAGCGGAGGCACAGCTCCTGATGCTCGCTTCGACGGCGGTCCGCCGTCTGGCCGCAGCGTACATCGTCCTGACCATCGCACGGACCATTGCGTCGTTGTTCGATGTCTTCAGCTCCGTCTATCACCGGACCTCTCCGGCGTCGATGGCCAAGCCGATCAAGAGCTACGTGCAGGTTGTCACCCTGGTGATCTATTCGATTGCCGGTGTCGTCATTGTTGCCATTCTGCTGGGCCGCTCGCCCGTCGGCTTCCTGTCGGGGGTCGGCGCATTGGCCGCGGTCTTGATGCTGGTCTTCCGCAACACGCTGCTTTCGCTCGCCGCGAGCATCCAGATCACCTCCAACGACATCATCCGGATCGGCGACTGGGTGGAGTTGCCGCACGCCAACGCGGACGGGACGGTGATCGACATCGATCTGCACATGGTGAGGGTGCAGAACTGGGACAAGACGATCTCGACGATTCCGACCCACAAGTTTGTCGGCGACTCCTTCAAGAACTGGCGAGGCATGTCGGAATCGGGAGGGCGGCGGATCAAGCGGGCGATTCTGATCGATGTGAATTCGGTGCGATTCCTGGCGGAGGAAGAGGTCGAGGAGCTTTCCCGGCGGGAAGAACTGAGCGACCGCCTGGCCAACACGCTCGATGAACCGACTGGCCAGGAAGATCCCGAAGCCGGCGGCGAAGGGACGGCCGCTGGCCGGCCTCGAGAGCTTACCAACCTGGAGGTGTTCCGGTCCTATGTGGAGGGATACCTGCGCGGGCATCCGAAGACCCACCAGGAGATGATCTTGATGGTGCGCCAGCTCGCCCCCGGTCCCCACGGCGCCCCGATCGAGGTCTACTGCTTCTCGAACGACACGGATTGGTTGAGTTACGAGGCCTTCCAGTCGGAGATCTTCAACCACCTCTTCGCGATCCTGCCCCAATTCGGCCTGAGGGCGTTCCAGGAACGCTCGGGGAGTGACCTGCCACGCAGGCAGGACCGCCTCACTGCTCAGCAGCCCGTGGAATAAGGCCCCGGCTGCCTAGGCCGCCCCATCGTTGCAGTTGGTCAGATCGTAGTTCGGGTTGTTCGCCTCGTTCCCCGGAATCACCAGCGACAGGTCCGTGCCCCGCGTCAGATTGTCCTTGTGGTACTCGCCCCACGGGTAGACCGTGTTCGCCGCGCGCCCGTATTGCCGCACCAGGCGCCTCATGTCGCCCAGGCGGTGACCCGTGTTGAACAGCCAGAACGCCCGCTCCCGGAACATCAGGTCCACGCGCGCATCGGCGGTCCCCGGATCATCCAGCGGACCCATTCCGACGGTGGCGCGGGTGCTGTTGAGCGTAACGAGCCACCCCGCGACATCGCCCGCGTTCAACTGCGCCTCGGCCTCGATCATCCGCGCCTCGTTCCCGCTCGCCGTCTCCACCGGCGCCGCGCGGCTGGTGAGCTTGAGATACCGGTACATCGGCGTCTCCGAATCGAACCTTGACACGCCGACGAACTCCGTCGGCACCCGGGGATCGCCCGCCGTGGCGAAGTCCAGGCCGTTGCCGCCCTCCATGCTCGACACCGAGTACCGGTCCAGCTCCCAGTTGTCCACGTACATGAAATTCTCTTCGCGCGCGGAGTTGGTGGAGTGGACGGTCTGGTACAGGAAGTCCGTCGGCACGCCGGCGACCGCCGCGGCCGCGGCCGAGTAGTTCCCCTGGTTCAGCAGGGCCCGGCCCCTCAGCACCTTCGAGAAGTTGGCGATGGACGAACTCCCCCCGGTGAACTGGTCGGCCATGCCCAGGCGCTCGATCGCCCGGTCCATGATCTGGTCGGTGCTCAGAGGCTGACCGTACTCGATCTCGGGCTCCGTCGTGCTGAACGGCAATCCCGCGCAGTACGCCTCGCCCATCAGGATGTGCACGGCGGCCGAGACGGCGTACAGCTCGCCGATCCGGGGTTCGGCACCGGAATTGGCGACCACCTCCTGGAAGAGCGCGGCGGCGTTCTCCGCGGAGACCCGGGCCACGTGCAGGTTCTGGTACATCTGGTCCCACGAGGCGTTCTGCGGATCCATCTCACGCAGGTCCATGGCCCGGATCAGGGGCGGCGTGCCCCCGAACTTGAACTCGTCGCTGAACCATCCCACGGCCTGCACCAGGCCGAGGGCGGACCCGGGACCGCCGGAGGCCCCGTCCTTGGCGAGGGCGAACTCGCCGATGGCTCCGTTGTACAGCGCCGACGCACCCTGGAGGGTCTGAAGCTGGTCGGGTTCGATGATGTCCGGATCCTGCACGTCCAGAATCGTGTCGCAGGCCGGAAGGGTCGTGATCAGGGCCAGCGCCGGGACGATCCGTCCGACTCGGCTCCAGCCACCCCGTGTTGGTCTATTCGCGCTCATGTCGATTCCCCTCGTCGATGTCGTGTTTGGCATGGGTCAATAACCGAGGTTGACTCGGAAGAGGAACGTTCGCAGCTGGCCCGCCTGAACGAAGTTGTAGTTGGGTCCGTCCGTGCTGGCGCCGGATGTGTTCACCTCCGGGTCCCAGCTGGTGAAGTTGGTCAGGGTGTAGAGGTTGCGGCCGCTGAAAATGAAGGCTGCCGTCCGGGCACCGACCATCCGGGCCCACTCTGCCGGGGCGTTGAGCCGGATGTGCGCCTCACGCACCTTCATGAACGAGGCGTCCTCGGCGTACGCGCCGAATGCCCTCGCGCCGGCGACCGCCCTCGCCTGCGCCTCGAGCGACACCGTGGGATCATTGATGTCGCGGCAGTTCTGTACGAAGGCGCACTGGAACAGGGTGTTCACGTTGTGGGAGACGAAGCCCCCCTGGTAGTCGAGGAGTCCGCCGATCTCGAGGCGGTTGTTCCAGACCGTCAGGTTGGTGTTCAGCTGCAGGCTCTTTGTGGGGATCGTACTGCCGTTGAACACGGCGGTGTCCGAGACGACGACCTCGGTCCCGTCGATGACCCCGTCGCCGTTCGCGTCGCTCCACGACTCGAGCCTCGGCCACCAGAGGCCGTATAGCGGGAAGCCTTCGGCCTGTTTGAAGCCGAAACCCTGGATGGGCGTGACGCCCTCGCCCAGCGCCACCAGCTCGTTCCAGTTCCTGGAACCGGTCAGGCTGACGGTCAGGCTCAGGTCTTCGCGCTCGATCACGCGGGCGCTCAGGTTGACTTCAATGCCCTGGTTCGTCACCTCGCCCAGATTCTCGACCCGGGTCTGCGTCGCGCCCAGCGAGCCGGGGAGTTCCCGGTTCACCAGAGCGTCGATGGTGCTCTTGTAGTAGGCGGTGGCCTCGATGTCGAGCCGGTTGCCCAGGACGGTCGCGTCGAAGCCCCCCTCGAACTCGCTGGAGCGTTCGGGCTTCAGTTCGACGTTCCCGAGACCGCCGATGGTCACCGACGGCACCGAGACGCCCTGGTCGTTCTGCAGGATCGAACTCGTGACCGGGAGCAGGAAGCGCAGGGCGGCGTTGGCGTCGGGCTGAAGCCCGGACTGGCCGAAGGCGCCCCGCAGCCGAAGCGAGTTGACCCAGGTTGCGCCCGGATCATCCATCGCGATGAACGAAACGGACGCCTTGGGATACCACGCCGCCTCGAAGCCCTGGCCGAACGCACTGTTCTGGTCGACGCGCATGGCGCCGGTCACGTAGATCCGGTCGTCCCAGCTCAGCTGCTGCTCGAGGTAGGTGCCCACGGTCTTGGTCTCGATCGTGAGCTCGCCCGAGTTCTTCGTCGCCCCCGCGTCGATGGACTGGCCGCCCGGAGGGAAGACGAAGGCGGAGTTGAGCGTGCCCTCGAGCAGGTCTTCGTTGTACTGGGCGCCGGCCGATGTCCGTGATCCGATCCGGTCGGTGATGTCGAAGTTCGCGCTGCCGCCGAGGTCCACGGAGTACTTGTACTGCCTGAAGGAGTCGATCGCCCGCAGTCCCTGACGCTGCTGACCGCAGATCGCGCAGCCCTGGCCGGGCGCGTTGAACGACTCGTCGCTGTAGCCCGTGTAGTCGAGCCCCACGGTGGCGTGCGTCGTGATGTAGTCCTTGGGCCTCCAGTTGAGCCGTCCGCTGTTGATGAAGCGGTCGGTCTCCCGCCACACGAGGTGCGCGAAGTTCTGGTCCGGCGGAGCGAAGCCGAAGGGGTTCGGCGCGTCGGGATTGGCGGTGCCGAAGATCGCCGTGCCGTAGATGCCCTCCAGGTTGTCCCCGGTCTGGGGGAGACGGACTCTGCTCTTCACGAAGCCGATCGAGATGTTCAGATCCATGTTGTCGCGAAGGTCCGCGGTCAGGTTGGACCGGAGATTCACCTTGCTCAGTTCGTTCGGGTTGATCTGGTCGTCCGGGATGTTCGTGGTGCCGCGTTCTTCGTACAGGAACTCGCGGCTGATCATCGGCATCTCGACGGTGCCCGTCTCGTTCTCGAATTCGGCCGACACGAAGTACCGCACGGTGTTCCCGCCGCTGACCTGGACGCCATACTGCTGCCGGTGCCCGTCCTTGATCGGCGAGTACTCGGGCTCGGTGAGCAGGTTGCGGGTGAACAACTGATCGATCGTGCACTGGCCGGCGGCCTGCTGGAGCGGCAGGCAGCGCCGGACGGTTCCGTCGGGCGCGCGCCCCTGCGAATAGTAGATCCCGGGGTACTCGGCCGGATCCTGGCTGATCCCCTGTTCGGCCCAGACGCTCCAGCGGGCCGGCCCGGCGTTGCCGCGCTTCGTGGTGATCCAGATCACGCCGTTGGCCGCCTGCGTCCCGTAGAGGGTTGACGCGGAAGGGCCCTTCACGACCTCGACGCTCTCGATCTCTTCCGGGTTCAGGTCGTTGAAGAACGATGGTTCGCCGCCCCCGATGTACTGGTCGCCGCCAAGGGCGGGGGAGCCGGAGTTGACCCTGATCCCGTCCACGTAGACGAGCGGGTCGGCCGAAAGGGTCGCGCTGGAGATCCCGCGGATGCGGATGCGGGCCCCGGTGCCGACGGTTCCGTCCGACGGAATCACCCACACGCCGGAAGCCCGGCCCTGCAGGAGTTCCTGAAACGAGGTGACCGGAGCCACCTCCGTCAGCACCGATGTCTCGATCTTGGTGACCACGTTGCCGATCTCGCGGCGCCGCTGCTCGCCGGTGGCGGTGACCACGATCTCGTCCATCGACAGCGCGGTGAGCTGGAGGACGAAGTCCCGAACCGCGGTACCGCCGGCTTCGACCGTCACGGACTGGGTCGTGGTGGCGTAGCCCAGGAGGACCACGGTGATGACCTGATCACCGGCCGGAACGTTGTTGAGCAGGTAGCGGCCGGCCTCGGTGGACAGACCGCCGATCGTTGTCCCCTCGATGGCGACCTGGGCACCCGGCAGGGGCTCGCCCGCGGCGTTCTGCACCGTGCCGGTCACCGTACCCGTCTGGGCGAGCGCCGGCGCGGCGGCCAGCGCCAGGGCCAGGAGGGAGAGAGAGAGCTGACGCAGGTACTTCATGGCTTCCTCCATGTGTTGCCGAGGAAAAGGCGCCCGCTACCCTGTGTGCCGGACGCCGGATGTCCCATCCACCCCATCCCTATCCACTATCCGGGCAAACATATCGCGGGTGGGGGTGGGCCCGCCACTTCGGTGACGAGCGTGCGGGATGGTGCCGGGGGTCGGAAGTCGTTACAGCCCCGGCACACGGGGCGGGTCACCGCCGAGGAGGCCCCAACTGACCTGTGACCCGCCCACCTTCTCCTCGACGGTGCCCGCTCTTGCAAGCAACCCCCTCGACGGCCCGATGGTCGAGGGCGAAGATCCTGCCGTATCTCGCCGGCATCCGCTCATCCCCTGCTTCAGCTCTTGAAGTTCAAGGCCGCCGCAACCTCCGCCTGTTTCTCGTTGAGAGTGATGAACGCGATCGCGCCCGGCGTCGGCGCGGCGTACAGTGCGGTGGCGACGTGCCAGAGATCGGAGCCCCGGAGGTAGCCGGCCTTGAGTATGGCCCGGATCTCGGCGCTCAGCGGCCGGTCCGTCAGGATCCATGCGATGCGCGAGAGCATTTCCCTGGGGACGGGCCGCCCCTCGCGGGCACACGCGGCGCACAGCTCCGCTTCGAGCAGGTTGGACGAGACCAGGCGGGAGAAGCTGCTCAGGCGCCGGGCGAGCTCGTCAGCGCCGGCTTCACCGAACGCGATTGCAACCAGGGCGGACGTGTCGACGTACGCGACGCTCATTCGCCGCGCTCCGCAAGGAAGCGGGCGAGGCTTCCGGGTTTCGGCAAGCCCGCCCTCAGCGGACTGTGCGGATCCTTGGCTGGCACCACAATCCCCCGTTTCTCAAGCCCCGCGAAGTGCTCTTCAACGCTATTGGCTTCGCGTTTGATCGGGCGGATTTCCGCTACCGGGTCGCCCCGGTACGTGACGGTCACCGTCCCCCCCTCCCGAACCAGCCGCATGACTTCCGAGAACCTCGCTTTAGCTTCATAAGTGGAATACAGGATGTTCATCTTCGAACCAATCTAACCAGTCTGACTAGTGTGTCAATGATTCAGCGGGAATCACTGTGTAGGCGTTTGGGTCGCGCGCGGCGGCACCATAGTATAGGAGAAACAACCAGGGGAGAGCTGTCCATGCGTCAGATCGAAGAGTGCCTGCGGGATCAACCAGACCAGGGGAATGATACAGCCCGCGCCGGGAGCTGCGTCGCCCTTCTCGGATTCCTGCTTGCGGCCGCTTGCGCCGGCCCCGCGGACCGGTCCGATGGCGACGGCGAGGCCTCCGGGCACGCGGGGGACGCCGGACAGACGATCGAGGCCGATCACTTCGTCCCCTCGACGCCCGAGAACGTGAGCTGGGGCTGGTACCCCATCGACAAGGAGCCCGTGCTACGGATGCAGTCGGGCCAGACCGTGCGCGTGAACACGCTGACACACGCGGGCGCCACCCAGCGTGACGAGCCTGTGGGCTACCTGAGGGCGCTCGGCATCCGTCGTCCGGAGATCCCCCAGGACGTGCTGGATTTCTGGGCGACGAGGGGAGACCGGCCACGCGAGGGGAGGAGCGGCCACGTCATCACCGGCCCCATCCACGTCGAAGGCGCGGAGCCGGGGGACGTGCTCGAGATCCAGATCCTGTCCGTGGAGACGCGGGTCCCCTGGGGCATCAACAACACGAGTCCCCGCGGCGGAGTTTTCTCGACGACGTATCCCGGCTATGCGGACGGTGACCCCGCCATGGAAATCGGAACGGGCAGCCGCCACATGATACGCACGGGCGAGGTCGACGGCCGGGAAGTCGCTTTCCTGGCGGACGACATCCAGGTGCCGCTCGCTCCGTTCATGGGCATCCTCGCCGTGGCGCCCGACCCGGTCGTGGGTCAGCCCGGTGTGACCGTGCCCGGCGTACAGGGGTCGAGGCCGCCCGGAGCCTTCGGGGGCAATCTGGACGTGAAGGACCTGAAGGCCGGCGCGACGCTCTACCTGCCCGTGTTCCACCCGGGTGCCCTCTTCTATGTGGGCGACCCGCACGGGGCTCAGGGGGACGGGGAGGTGAGCGGAACGGCCATCGAGCAGTCGCTGACGGGCACCTTCCGCCTCGTCGTGCACAAGGATCGGTCCATCGACGGACCGAGGGCCGAGAACGACGAGCACTACATCCTGATGGGCATCGACCTCGATCTGGACCGGGCGGTCCGGCACGCCACCTGGGAGGTGGTGCACTTCCTGGTGGAGGAGAAGGGACTCACGCCGGCAAAGTCGCTGTCCCTGGCGAGCATCGCGGTGGACTTCCGGATCAGCGAGGTCGTGGACCTGACGCAGGTGGTGTCGGGCTTCATCCCGAAGAACGTGTTTCTGCGGTAGGGGCTGCTAGCGAATCCCCTCCAGCTGAATTCCCCGCACGAAGTAGCGCTGGGTGAAAAGGAAGAGGAGCGCGATGGGCAGCACCGCCACCACGCCCGCGGCCATCTGGTACGGCCAGTTGATCTCGTAGGTGGAGTGGAAGGCGGCGATTCCCACCTCGACGACGCGCATCTCCATGGATCGCGTGACCAGCAGCGGCCAGAGGAGATTCTTCCACGCATCGATGAAGGCGAAGAGCGCGAGGGTGGCCACGGCGGGCTTCGCGAGGGGCAGCGCGACGCTCCAGAAGACGCGGAAGGGGCCGGCGCCGTCGACCCGGGCGGCGTCTTCCAGATCGCGGGGCACGGTGCGGAAGTACTGGCGCATGAGAAAGATGCCCCAGACCGAGACGAGTTCGGTGGAGACGAGGCCCTGATAGCTGTCGATCCAGCCGATGGCGTCGATCATGAGGAAGCGGGGGATGAGGACGATGACGACCGGCACCATCATGGTGGACAGGAAAAGCATGAAGACCCGGTCGCGCCCGGGGAAGTCGATGCGCGCGAAGGCGTACCCGGCGGCGGTGGCGGTGGCGACCTGGCCGGTAACCACCGCGGTGGCGAACACGAGCGAGTTGAGGAAGTAGCGCGCGAAGGGCTGCGCGGTCAGCGCTTCGGGGTAGTTCGACCAGAGCGGGACTGCCGGGAGGACGCGGCCGGACGAGAAGACCTCGAGCTGTCCCATGAGACTGGTGGCCGCCATCCAGAGGAAGGGGGCGGCCATGGCGGCGCAGGCCAGGGTGAGGAGGGCGGCACGGCCGGCGCGGTCAAGCATGGACCCGCCCCTCCCGCCGTCCCTCGAGGAACCGGAAGTGGAGCCATGTCGCCACGAACACGATGGCGAACAGCATCCAGCTCATCGCGGCTGCACTGCCGAAACGCAGGAACTCCCAGGCTTCGCGGTAGATGTGGTAGACGGCGACATCGGTGGCGCCGAGCGGCCCGCCCTCGGTCATGACGTAGACGAGGCCGAAGACCTGGAATGAGCCGATCACCGAAGTGACGAGAACGAAGAAGAGCGTGTGCCGGAGTCCCGGCAGGGTGATGTGGCGAAGGCGCTGAAGCGGACCCGCGCCGTCCACCCGCGCCGCGTCGTACCAGTCGCGCGGGATCGCTGCAAGCCCGGCCTGGAAGACGACCATCTGGTAGCCGACGACCATCCACACGCTGATCAACATCAGGCTGCCGAGCGCGGTATCCGGGGAGGTCAGCCACGGCACCGACCCGAGCCCCGCCCCTTCCAGCAACCGGTTCACGAGGCCGTAGCCGTCGTTGAGCAACCACTTCCACACCACCGCGATGGCGACCACGCTGGTGATGCCGGGGAGGAAAAGCGCGAGCCGGGCCCAGCGCGCGGCTCGTCGCGATCCCCGTGTGAGGAGCGCCAATGCGAGTGCGACGGCCATGGCAAGGGGGACGTGCAGGGTGAAGATCGCGGTGTTGCGTATGGCCGACCACCAGTCACCATCTACAAGAAGTGATCGGTAGTTGTCAAGTCCGGTAAAGGGGTGGGCGGGATCGACGAGATGCCATTCGTGCAGTGAGATCCAGAGGGAGAAGAGCAGGGGCCCGAAGGTGAAGACGAGGAGCAGGGTCGCGGCGGGAGCGAGGAAGCCCCACGCCGAGAGGGTCCTGCGCAGGGTGCGGGGACGTGCCGAGAGGGGGAGGAGGAAGAGGACCAAGGCGACGAGCAACGTGGAGCCGGCCGCAGAGGCTGCCAGGGCCACGTCGGGCGAAGCGGTTTCCTCGTAGCCGAGAAAGACCAGGTGGAGGGCGTCCTGTGCGGGTGGGGACGGGATCAGGCGCGCGCCGTGGTAGGTGGCGCCCCTGGCTTCGACGGTGTACGGGGCGGTGTCCCCGGACTGCGGCGAGGAGACGATCGCTTCGCCGACCTCGCGGGGCATCGTCCAGAGCTGGTCGGGACGTTCCAGTGCTGCCGACGTGGCCCAGGGGAGACCGGCGACCCGGGCGGCGCGATCGGGAGCGGCGCCTGCCCTGATGGCGATCTCGACCGCGCCGATCCCCTGGGCGACGCGGGCCGCGCTGAGGTCGGTCAGCTCGCGCTCGGCCCACCGCTGCGCAGCGGCGGCGACCATGACGAGGAGACCGGTCGCCACGAGCGCGATCGCCGCCGGGTAGCGGCGCGGTGGCGGGGATCGGAGCCGCGTGGCCGCCCACGCAGCCATGAACAGTGCGCCCAGCAGTGCCAGGGCGGTGGCGGAGGCGGGCCAACCCGCGCCCTGCCGAGGCGCCACCCCGATCCAGACCCCGGGCTCGAGCGCACCGGTCTCGTACGCGTATGCTCCCGGCCCGGCTCCTCCATCCTCCACGGCTTCGACCGTGATGCCCCCGGGGCGGAGTCGCGCAACCACGTCGGCGCTGCCGCCCGTAAGCTCCCACAGGGACGCCGCCACGCGCGCATCGTCCATTGTTGCGGCTTCCCGCGCGCCGCCCACGGTGCCCACGGCCACGGCAAGGATCACCGCGACCCCGGCGACGAACATCACGGCGGCGATGCCGGGGAGCCACGCGGCGAGGGAGCGCCGCCGCCCTCCTTCCTTCACCGGCCCACCACCTCGTCCACCCGGCGAGCCACGTCTCCGGCGCTCAGCGCGAGGTCCTCCCCGTTCAGGAGCCGCCGGTCCATGATCTCCACCGCCAGCGCCTCGACGCGGGAAAAGTCCCGCACGTAGGCGCCCCACGTCACCCTCGACCCCTCCACGAGCGCGATGAACGCTGCCTCCACGCCCGTGGGGTCGGCAGCGGCCATCTCGGCTGCCACGTCGATCCGGGACGGAATGGCCAGCCCCGAGCGAGCCCGGATCCGCTGCGCCTCCGGCGACGCGAGGAACCCCGCCAGATCGATCGCGCGGCGAAGGTTGGCCGCGTTCGGCGGCACGGCCCACCCCGACGCGTAGAGCACGCTCGTCGCTGCCGGTTGCGACGGGTGATGCGGGATCGGCAGGATCGCCAGATCGAGCCCGCCCGCGTCCACCAGATCGCGAAAGACAGGCAGCGTCCAGTGACCCGACAGCAGGAATGCCTGACCGCCGGACGCGAAACGCGCCTCCCGCGCCGGGTCTCCCTGTTGCACGAACTGGGCGCCGGGCGTCAGGCCGTCCTCGGCCAAACCCGTCAGGAAGGCATACGCGGCCACCGCCGGCTGGCCATCCATGAATCCCGTCGCCGTGCCGCCGTCCGGCGCCAGAATGTCGCCACCCGCCGACCACACGAAGGGCACCCACTGGTAGAGGTTGCGCGGGAAGTCGAACCCGTAGACGTCCGGTTGGCCGTCACCGTCGGTGTCCCGGGTGACCGCCCGCGCGGCACGGCGGAAGTCATTCCACGTCCAGCCATTCGGTGTCCCGGTATTGGAGCGTGCGTCGGCGAGCAGGTCGAAGCCCGCGGCCGCCAGCGTCCCCCGGTTCGCGTACAGGACCATCGGCGTGAAGTCCTTGGGGAGCGCGAAGAGCGATTCGCCGCGCCGAAAGGCGTCCAGCACCTGCGGAAACAGGCTGTCCGCCCGAAAGCCCAGGGCGTCGCGAAACGGCGCAAGGTCCACCGCCAGCCCCCTGTCCACGAAGGTGGGGATGTCGGGTGAATCGAGGAGATACACATCGGGCGGCCGGCCCGCGGCGATGGAGGTGAGAAGCCGTTCCTCGTACCCGTTCGGGGCCGATTCGAGAAGAACACGCGTTCCGGGGCGGAGCGCCTCGTAGCGCTCCACCACCTGTTGTTCGATTTCGAGTTCGTGTCCGCCGGCCCACAGCGCGACGCGCAGTGCGTCAGGATCGGGTGGCGTGGGGGAGCACGCGACTGCGCTCACCAGGAGTCCCGCCAGCAGGGAACGGTGCGGTAGCGACGAGCGTGCTCTGCGCGCAGGGCGGGGCCGTGCCGACGAAAATGGCAACATATAGTAGTGTATCACGATGCGCGCAATGGCCGAATGGGACTCGGTGCCGCACCCAATCGGCCTCCATCCGGACCGAACAGGTGGGTTCTCTCCCAGGCGACCGAGACGCCCACGGCGTCGCCGGATGTCACGCGCATGGCCGGGGGCGCCCGCGCCACCCAGGCCGCGTCCGCGGGTCCGTCCAGGTGAAGGCGCTGCTCGCTCCCCAGCGCCTCGACGCGAACGATGGTTGCCTCGAAGTCGGCTCGAGACGCGCCGGGCACCGCCACCGCAAGGTCCTCCGGCCGCACCCCGAGGGTGGCCTCGTCGAACGGCCACTTCCCCGCGAACCGGAACGGCCCCCCCGCCAGGCGCCCCTGCCCGCCGTGCCCGGAAGCACCCGCGTCGCGGGCTGCGCGCAGACGGCCGCCGCGCTCGTCGCGGTCGCGCGCCAGCCGGAGTCGATTGATCGGGGGCGATCCCACGAATCCCGCGACGAACAGGTTGGCGGGGATGCGGTAGATCTCGTGAGGCGTCCCCACCTGCTGCAGCCGTCCCCTGTCCATCACGGCGACGCGCTGCCCCAGCGACAGCGCCTCGACCTGGTCATGCGTAACGAAGACCATGGTCGTCCCGAGACGCTGGTGGAGCGCGGCGATTTCGTCCCGCGTCCGCAGGCGCAACCCCGCGTCGAGGTTCGAGAGGGGTTCGTCGAAGAGGAAGACACCCGGATCACGCACCATCGCCCGTCCCAGCGCGACCCGCTGCCGTTGCCCCCCGGAGAGCTGGCCGGGACGCCGCGACAGCAACTCGGTGAGTCCCAGGACCGTGGCCACCTCGCCCACCCGGGCTGTGATCTCGTCACGGCCGGCACCCCGCACCCGCAGGCCGAAACCCAGATTCCGCGCGACGGTCATGTGCGGGTAGAGCGCGTAGCTCTGGAAGACCATCGCAACGTCGCGGTCACCCGGCGCGACATCGTCGACGTGCCGCCCCCCGATCCACACCTCCCCCGCGCTCGCCTCCTCCAGCCCGGCGATGAGGCGCAGCAGCGTGCTCTTCCCGCACCCCGACGGCCCCACCAGCACCATGAGCTCGCCGGGCCGGACGTCGAGATCGACGGCGGCCACCGCGGTGACGTTACCGAAGCGTTTCTCGACGCCCCGCAGGGAAACGCCTTGCGGTGCGGGACTCATGGTCGGCCGCCCGCGGTGGGATTGGTCCCCGCGCGCCCGCCCCGGGGCCCCATCGGTCCCGTCTTCTCCCAGGCCACGCGCAGCGGCACTCCTCGTGGCCCGCTCCAGCGCTCGCCGTCCACCGTGACGGACGCGCGATCCTCGTCCAGCTCGACGGTCACCGCCCGCCCACGCACGGCAACGGGTCCCATCGAGACATGCTCGAGCCGGTGGGGCAACGGCAACACCTCCACGCCCTCTCCATCCGCGTGCAGGCCGGCGATCCCGCGAGCCAGCAGGTCGAGCACCCAGGAGTGCTGATAGTCGTCGATCCCCCGGAAGTGGCAGGCACGGCCGGTGTACGGGTTGTAGTGCTCGAAGCAGTTGGGGCGTCCAGGATCCCCGTCGGTGAACATCATGCGGACGAAACGGGAGAGCAGGTCGGCGGCCAGCGCGCCCGACCGGCCGTGTCCGCGGCGCCAGCACCGGAGCAGGGCTTCGATCACGTGGCTGGTGGTCATCGGCCACGCGCGACCGTTCCAGGGGCAGTTCCGTCGCTTCCCTCGCCAGATTCCCTCCGCGGAGAAGCGGGGGTCGTCCACGCTGGACGAGGGCAGCGGGAACGGGGTGCCGAAGGTGGAAGGGTCTTCCAGGTGGTCCAGCATGGAATCGAGCCGGGCACCGTCGACCAGCCCCGTGAGCATGGGATAGAACCCGACAGCGGCCTTGACCCCGGTGCGCTCGAAGGTGCGGCCGTCCACGTCGGTGTAGAGTCGGGCTTCCGGACACCACATCCGCTCGGTGATGGCGCTCCCGCATCGGGTCTGAAGCGCATGCCACCCGGTCGCGTCCTCCATCCGGCCAAGGCGTCGCGCGATGGTGGCGAGCGCGCGGAACAGCTGGTGGGCGTACACGGTTGCGTCGATGCCCTTGAGGTTCAGCCGGGGACGCCATCCCGCGACGTCCGCCTCGTCGTCAACGACCATGTAGCGGGACATGTACTCCTGCCCGGTCTCGAAGTGGTTCAACACGGTGAACATCCCGGACTGCTCGGCGTCGCGGGCCTCGGTCAGCCAGCGCGCGTATGCCGAGAGACCTTCGTAGCACCGAACCAGCCTGCGGGGATTGGGGTGCAGCTCGTCAGCCGCGAGCAGCGCGTCCCCCCAGTTCGCGTGATAGAAGTCGGTGCGCTCCAGGTGGTCGGGGTAGAGGCGTCCGTGGAATGATCCGTCCGGCTTCTGGTTGTCGATGAAGTTGAGGAGCGAACCCCATGCCTCGTGTCCGCCCGCGCGCCAGCGCATCTCCATCATGTGGCACTGTGCGCTGTAGGTGATGGGGACGTGAAAATACTCCGGACCTTCCGCGATGGCGGGTCGCCGCACGTTGCCCCAGCGGCCCTCCATGCGGTTCAGGCCGAGGCCGTAGACGCGGTAGTCGAAGTAGCGGTCGAAGTACGGGTCGCCGGAGGAAAAGGCGGGGAAGCCGGCGAAGAAGGACTCCCAGGCTGGATCATCGGGCCGTTGCGGCGACCGGGCCGCCGGCGCGGAGGGGAACGTTGGCGAGAGTCGCAGCTGGACAGGGACGGCCCTCGCCGTGTCGGCGCGGAATGCCACCGCCAACCAGATCCAGCCGAAGCGGTCGGTGTCCGCGGGCATCGTCTCGGGAGTCGGCTCCCCGGGGGAGTCGTTTCCGGCCGGCTGCTCGCAGAAGGGCGAATTGCTCCATTCGGGCGCGGCCCGCCCCTCGGAAGGAATGACGCGGCGCCACGAAGGCACGGTCGGTCCCGTCAGCTCCATCCGCACCGTGATTTCGCGCCCGCTCCGATCCGACACGGATCGTAGCCAGCCAAGGCCCCGTTCGGTGGTTTGGAGGCCGGAGACGGCATCGGCGGGCTGGGCGGTGTATGCCACGAGATGGTGCGCACCCGACTCGGGGTTAATGCGCCAGGACGAATCGAGAACCCCGCCTGGCAGGATCCGTCGAGTCTCCGTCGAGGCGGCGATCAACTCTGCCGCGATGGCGAGTCCGCGTCCTTCACGCTGGCGGGACGGGCTTCGGCGCCTGTGCGCCGCGCCACGCTCGAGACCCTCGGCAGACCATCGGGCCGTGAGCCGTCCGGGGCGCCATGTCCAGTTGTCGGCCGACCCTTCCGGCCCGCTCACGTTCTTCGGCCCACCCCGCAGCCGGATCCGGTCACCCCTGCGATTGAGAAGCGCGACCGAAAACCCGGGCCCCACCTCGTGCTGAAACAGGTGGACGGGATCCCAGAATCCGGGGCGGTGCAGCCACCTCGGAAACGGGGGTGCCCATACGACGCCGTCGAGGCCGCCCAGATACCACTTGTCACACCGGGCCAGGGCGTCGATGCGGTCGCGGGGTGACCCGGGCATCGGGTCGGCGGCGGTGGGTCGGGGGTTCCTGGTCACCGGCCCAAGATACGCGCCACGGGGTCAAATCGCATGCCTGCGCAAGGAGCGCGGGTCTTCCCGGAACATTATCTTGACCGGTGGCCCATCAACCATATAGGCCGTTGGTTCCTTCACGGTAGATTAAGAGATGGCAACGACGGCGGCGGCCGAACGCGTTCCGACAATCCGTGGCTTCCCGCGGCCCCTGGCCCGGGCCATGGAGGGGTACGCCAGCCGACTGGATATCGACATGATCAGGCTGGCGTACGAACTCGCCGAGGAAGCCCACTCCGGGCAGCGGCGCGCATCGGGCGAGCCCTTCATCACCCACGCGGTGGAAGTCGCGACCCTGGTCGCCGAGCTGCGCCTCGACACCGCGTCGGTGGCGTCGGCTCTCGTCCACGATGTGCCGGAGGACACGGTCGTCTCCATCCAGGGGATCCGCGAACTCTTTGGCGACGAGGTGGGCGCGATCGTCGACGGTGTCACCAAGATCGGCCGGGTTCGCTTCCGGTCCAGCACGGAGCGGCAGGTCGAGAACTACCGCAAGCTGCTCCTTTCGATGGCGCAGGACGCGAGGGTCATCCTGGTGAAGCTGGCCGACCGGCTCCACAACATGCGAACGCTGGAATACCTGCCTCCGAGCAAGCAGCGGCCGATCGCCCGCGAGACCCGCGAGATCTATGCGCCGATCGCGCACCGTCTCGGGATGGCGGCGATCAAGTGGGAGCTGGAGGATCTGGCCTTCAAGTTCCTGGATCCCGAGGTCTACGCCGGTTTGCGCAAGCTGGTGCGCCAGCGCCGCCGGGCCCGCGAGCGCCACATCCTGGAGATGCAACGGCCACTCGAGGACGCCCTGGCGGCTGCCAACGTCCCGGCGGAGGTGACGGGGCGCCCGAAGCACCTGTGGTCGATCCACCGCAAGATGAGTACTCAGGACCGCAGCTACGACGACATCTACGACCTGATGGCGCTGCGGGTCATCACCGATTCGGTGCAGCACTGCTACGCGGCGCTGGGGATCATTCACGGACAGTGGACGCCGATCCAGGAACGCTTCCACGACTACGTAGCCACGCCGAAGTCGAACATGTACCAGTCGATCCACACGACCGTGTACGGGCCGGGCGGGCGCCGGTACGAGGTCCAGATCCGCACCGCGGAGATGCACCGCACCGCCGAGTTCGGGATCGCCGCGCACTGGCGGTACAAGACGGAGGGGAAGGAAAGCGGGGTCGACGACGCCCTGACCTGGTTCCGCCAGGTGCTGGAGTGGCAGAAGGACGCCAGCGAACCGGAAGAGTTCATGGAGTTCCTCCGCATGGACCTCTTCCAGGGCGAGATCTTCGTCTTCACCCCCAAGGGCGAAGTCAAGCAGCTGCCCGTGGACTCCACGCCGATCGACTTCGCCTTTTCCGTGCACACCGAGGTCGGGCTTCACTGCGCCGGGGCGAAGGTCAACGGACGGATCGCGCCACTGTCGCGGAAGCTGAACAACGGCGACTCGGTCGAGATCATCACCAACCCGCGGCAGTGGCCCAATCGCGACTGGCTCGGCTTCGTGAAGACATCGCGGGCGCGCCAGCGCATCCGCCAGTGGATTCGCCGCGAGGAGTTCGACCGCGCCCTGCGGCTCGGCCAGGAACTCTTCCAGCGCGAGCTGCGCAAGGCCCGCCTCGCCAAGCCCGGCGACGACGAGACCCGGCGCGTGGCCCGCGAGCTCGGCTTCAAGGGCTTCGACGAGACGCTCGCCGCGCTGGCCAGGGGGGACATCGGTCCGTCGGCGGTGATACGCAGTTTCTACCCGGACGAGGACCCGTCCAAGGTCGTGAAGCGGTCGGCGTCGGCGCTGGAGAGGATCGCCGACAAGATCCGCAGGTCGAACCGCGGCGTGACCATCCAGGGGATGGACAACCTGATGATCCGCTACTCCCAGTGCTGCCAGCCCGTCCCCGGGGACAAGGTCATCGGGTACATTACGCGGGGCAGGGGAATATCGATTCACCGGACCGACTGCCCCAACATCCTCCACCTGGAAGAGGACCCGGGGCGCCGGGTCGAGATCGAATGGAAGGCCGAACGGGGCGACCGCTTCTTCGTGCATCTGCACATGGAGGGCACGGACCGGCGGGGGCTGCTGGGAGACGTGGCGCGAACGATCAGTGCGACCGCCACCGACATCCAGCACGCGGACATGCGCGCGACCGACGGGGGCATGTCGGCCGCCTTCGTCGTCGAGGTCCAGAACCTCACCCACCTCAAGCGCGTCATGCAGGCGGTGCAGAGCGTCAAGGGCGTGGTCTCCGTGGTTCGCCGGGAGAGTTTCAACGAGAGCGACCTCTTCGATGCCTGACTTCGAAATCAGGGCGCCCTTCGAGCCTCACGGCGACCAGCCTCCCGCGATCGCCGAGTTGACCGCGGGGCTCGAGGCCGGCGTCCCGTTCCAGACGCTGCTGGGGGCCACGGGGACGGGCAAGACGCTCACCATGGCCCACGTCATTGCCGATTCGAAGCGGCCGGCGCTGGTCATGTCGCACAACAAGACGCTGGCGGCGCAACTGTACGGAGAACTCAAGTCGCTGCTTCCCGCCAACGCCGTGGAATATTTCGTCTCGTACTACGACTACTACCAGCCTGAGGCCTACGTCCCCGCCACGGACACCTACATCGAGAAGGATGCCTCGATCAACGAGGACATCGAGCGGTTGCGGCTGCGGGCCACGTCCTCCCTGATCGAGCGTCGAGACGTGATTGTGGTGGCGTCCGTGTCATGCATCTACGGACTGGGGAATCCCGTCGACTACCGGGGCCTGATGCTCCACCTCGAAGTCGGCGAGCAGGTTCCGCGACAGCAGATCCTGCGCGGGTTGGTGGACATCCTGTACAAGCGCAACGACATCGCCTTCGAGCGCGGCACCTTCCGCGTGCGCGGGGACACGGTGGAGGTGTTTCCGGCGTACGAGGAGCAGGCGATCCGGATCGAACTTTGGGGCGACGAGATCGAGCGGATCACGCGCTTCGATCCCCTTACCGGCGAGACGATCGCCGCGCTGAGGCGCACCGCGATCTACCCGACCTCGCACTACGTCACCCGGCGCCGCACGATCGAGGAGATGGCGCCCCTTATCCGCGAGGAGATGGAGGTCCAGGTGGCGAAGTTCCGGGAGGAGGGGAGGCTCCTGGAGGCGCAGCGGATCGAGACGCGCACGAACTTCGACCTCGAGATGATGCTGGAAATGGGAACCTGTCCCGGGATCGAGAACTACAGCCGCTATACGAGCGGCCGCCGCGAAGGGGAGCGGCCCGCGTGCCTGATCGACTACTTCCCGGAGGATTTTCTGCTGATCGTGGATGAGTCCCATGTGACCATTCCCCAGCTCCACGGGATGTACAAGGGTGACCGGTCGCGCAAGCTCACCCTGGTGGACCACGGCTTCCGGCTCCCGTCGGCGATCGACAACCGGCCGCTCCGCTTCGAGGAGTGGCGGTCGCTGCTGAAACAGGTCGTCTTCGTGTCGGCCACACCGGGCGACTACGAGCTGGAGCTGTGTGGTGGTGTCGTGACGGAGCAGATCATTCGCCCAACCGGGCTCGTGGACCCGCCGATCGATGTGCGTCCGGTGCGCGGACAGGTGGACGACCTTCTCGCCGAGATCCGCGAACGCGCCGAGCGCGACGAGAGGGTGCTGGTGACCACGCTGACCAAGCGCATGGCCGAAGACCTCTCGGAGTTTTTCCAGTCGGTGGGGGTGCGGGTGCGGTACATGCACGCCGACATCGACACGATCGAGCGCATGGAGATCCTGCGGATGCTGCGTCTCGGGCGCATCGACGTGCTCGTGGGGATCAACCTCCTGCGCGAGGGCCTCGACCTTCCCGAGGTGTCGCTCGTCGCGATCCTCGACGCGGACAAGGAGGGCTTCCTGCGCAACGCCCGCTCCCTGATCCAGACGGTGGGGCGCGCGGCCCGCAACGCCAACGGGAAGGCGATCCTGTACGCGGATCGGATCACGGGCTCCATGCGCGTGTGCCTCGACGAGACCAGGCGCCGGCGGCGGGTGCAGATCGCGCACAACGAGCGCCACGGGATCACCCCGAAGACAATCCGCAAGAGCGTGGAACAGATCGAGCTGTCGACACGCGTCGCCGACGCCCGGGACAGGCCGGTGGTCAAGGTGGCTGAACCGGAGCGGGGCTACGCCGACGAGGTCGACTCGGAGGCGTACATCAAGATCATCGAGGAAGAGATGGCGAAGGCGGCCGAGGCCCTGGATTTCGAGCGCGCGGCGGCGCTGCGGGACCAGTTGTTCGACCTCAGGGCGGCGGTGTGATGAAGCCTGGCCGGACCCCGCAACCGAGGGGCCTTGTTGCGCGCGGGGAGCGGCGATCTCCGGCGGAAGCGAAATGAAGCTGACGGAGAGCGAACTCACGGCGTGGGGCCGCCGGATCGGGAGTGCCGCCCGGCCCCCCGTGTTCATCGGCTTGAAGGGGCCGCTGGGGGCGGGAAAGTCGGTTTTCGCGCGGGCGGTGGCCCGTGGCGCCGGGATCGACCAGGCCATGCCGTCGCCGACGTTCAATATCGTCTTTCGGTATCCGGTGGCAGGACGGGAAGGGATGTCGCAGGAGCCGCCCGCATCCGTGGCGTGGTCGGTGATCCACGCCGACCTCTTTCGCATCGAGTCGGAAGCGGAGCTGGCGGGGATCGGCTGGGACGATCTTCTCTGGGACGAGGAGGCGATCGTGCTGGTGGAGTGGTCGTCCCGGGCGGGCGACGAGGTGCCTCCGGACCGCTGGGAGATCGAGCTGGGTTTCGTCCCCAACGAGGCCGGACGGCGGACCGTCGGCATCGAGCGCTTCGGGGATCCGCTCCCTCTTCCCGGGGTTCGCGCGGCGGTCGAATGACCCGGGGAACCGAGCAGCAAGGACCGCCGGAGGGGTGCGTTGTCGGGATCGAAACGTCGTGGCGGCTTGGTTCGCTGGCGCTCGCGATCGACGGGTCGGTGGTGGCGCGGCGCTTTCTCACGAAGCCGTCCGCACACGCGGCGGGGCTGATCCCGGCACTTCGCGAGGTGCTCGACGAGGTGAAGGCCGGGGTGGGGGATCTGGCCGGAGTCGTGGTTGGAGCCGGACCGGGGTCCTTCACGGGTGTGCGGATCGGTGCCGCGGCCGCGAAGGGACTGGCGGCGAGTCTGCGTGTTCCCCTCTACGCTACGTCGAGCCTGCGGGCCGCGTCGTTCACGGTGGAATCGCTCGGGGCGGAGGCCGCACTGCCGGCTCCGTTCGCGGGCACGGGCCCCGACACGGAAGCGTCCCCGCCGCCGCTACGCGGTGAGGAGCGGGAAGTCCGCTACGTGGTGCTCGACGCGCGGCAGGGCCGCGTGTACGGCGCCTGCTACGATGTGCGCGCCGACGGGCCGGTCGAGGTCGTGCAACCCCACGGCGGCACGATCCTGCAGGTGCTCAACCGGCGCCCGCCCCGTGACACGGTCTTCGTAGGCGACGGAGCGGTGGCCCACTCCGCGCTCATCCGGGCCGCGGGGTACACGGTGTGCCCGTATCCGGCCGGGGTGCCCGTCGCGGATGCTGCTCTGCTGTGCTGTTCGTGGGCAGCCGTGGACGCCGCGCACTGGGAGCCTGACTACCTGAGGGCCTGGCGGCCCGGATGACTGCATCCCTTTCCCTTCGCCCCGCGACTGGCGACGACCTCCCTGCGATCATGGCAATCGAGAACGCGGTCTTCTCGCAGGCCTGGTGGCCGGAAACCTTCGAGGAGATGCTCGACCGCGTCGACACCGACGTTCTGGTCGCGACCGACGGGCCGGATCTGGTCGGATACCTGGTGCTCACCATCGGGGTGGGCGAGGCCGAACTTGCCAACCTGGCGGTCGACCCGGCCCGACGCCGGGCGGGCATCGCTCAGGCGCTGCTCCGCGAGTCGCTGGACATCCTGCGCCGCCGCTCGGTGCGATGGGTCTATCTCGCGGTTCGGGCCTCCAACGAGGGCGCGGCCCGACTGTACGAGCACTTCGGCTTCCGCGAAATCGGCCGCCACGGCTCCTACTATCGGGAGCCGGCGGAAGACGCCCGCATCCTCGGGCTGGAAGTGCCCCCGCGCACCGGTCACTGACCGGCAGCGTCGTCCTCCTCGAAAAATTCACGCTCCGCCCGGGCGGAGCGGTCGTCCGCCAGCCTGTCGAGGAACGCGGCGTGCAGCTGCTGGAGCCTTTTCAGCCAGCCGGCCCTTTGCATGGGGGTATCGGCGGCAAGGTCGCGTTGCAACACCAGGACCTCGCCGTCGAGGTCGAAGTGGCTGCGAAACTCGTTCTCGGTGGCCGCGGCCAGCGCTTCGCACACCTGTCCATTCATGTGATCTCGACCGGGCTTGCCCAGGATGTCCCAGAGGGGGTGGCTCCTGCACAGATCCGTCGCCGCGATCCGGGTATCTCCCTTCATTGCCCGGGCGACCACCTCGGGAATCACCGCGTCCGCCACCTCCAGGACACCGGAGTTGCCGTTGAAGCGGATCCAGCTGCGGGGAATCGTCTCCCAGGCCACCTCGAGGCGCGGGAAGAAGACCTTGCTGAGCGCGGCCTTGCTGAACGAGTTGGCGCCCAGCACGATGCCGGCCCGGGTGAGCAGGAGCAGCGGGAATCGGAGACGGGATTCTTCGAGGCCCTTCACCAGGCTCTCCCGGTGCCGGGCAGGGCCGAGCACGGCAATGTCGTAGGTCTCCGTCTCCTCACGGGACAGGTTGGTCGCGCCGCGGAGGTACGCCGCCGTCACCGTGGCGTAGCGCGCGAGCTGTCGCGCGTCGACCTTGGCTCCGCGGCTGAACTCCACGAACACCGTGTGACGCGCCTCGCGGGAAGCCATCGCAAGGACGGGTGGAACGGAATCGGGACCATGGCCGGGGAAGCATCGCCTCACCCAACGGTCGCGGTAGCCGAGGTCACGGATTACCCGCGGGACCCCGAGCGAACCCCGGCACATCCCGATGAGAAGGTTGGTGGCCAGGAGGTCAGGATTCGAGTACATCCATCTCCTCCTCGTTGACCAGTCGCACGCAGGCGTCGTGGTGGCGCTGCAGGTTGGCATAGAAGCGCAGCACCGTGCTTCCGGAGGTCGTCGACGGGAGGTAGATCCGGATGAAGGCGGGTGTGATCTCGAAGTCCAGACGACCGCCGAGTCCCAGATCGGTGGCACGAACCCGAACCAGGCCGTCGCCCCCCCGGGGGACGCCCCAGAGCTGAAATGGCCTGGCTCCCGAAAACACCTTCCGCGTGAAGGCATCGAGGTCCTCAATCCTCCGGCCGGTGTCGATTGCCAGCGCTTTCCCGGTGACGACGTCCCCCGTGGATCCGACCTGGATCGCGTGGTTGGACTCCAGTTGGCCTACCACGCCGGAGAACGCCCCCTTCAGCGTCCGGACCATGTTCGCGTGTCCCTCGAACCACGTTCCCTTCGCGGTGAGTTTGCCGTCGATCCGGATTTCCTCCACCGAGAAGGCGGTCCCGTCGCCGCCATCGGGTTGGCACCGGATCTGCAATCGCGAGAGCGTCGTTCTGTCGGCAAAGGACGGCTCGTGGCGCATGTATTCCAGGAGACGCCCTGCCTCGTGGCCCCACTGCTGCATCTTCAGCGAACCCATGCGCGAACCATCGTTGCCGTCGGCGTGGGTCGAAAACAACCTCCGGTCGAAGTCGAGACCCAGTCCCACGCAGGTTCCCAGCATGCGGACCCTGTCGAGCAGTTGCACAGGGATGAGGACCCGGTTGATCCGGGTGCTGCCCTCGACGAGCAGGGCGACGATCCGGTCGGCGGCCTGGCCGGTTGCCGTGGCATGCACGATCCAGAAGCGAGGATCCTCTGCGTCAACATGGAGATACGTGCTTGTCCGATCCCCCATTCGGGCGCAAATCGTGGCAAGATCGCCTGTCTCCGCAGGATGAACCTCACAGGTGAACCGCGATCCGAGCCCACTCCCGTCCACGATCTCGGCAAGCCGGGACACGAACGGCGATTCGTCGGCCTCCCCGGGACTCCACGTCCCGTATGCATCGACCAGGTAGCTCTTGACCACCTCCGGACGACGCCCGGGTTGCCGCTCGTTCGGGTCATCCCGGTAGTTGCCGTTCATCCGATCATGGAACAGCCGGGCCATTTGACGACGGTTCGTGACGATCACGTGGGACTCCGCAGCGGCAGTGTCGCGTGCTCCACGGCGGGAGTACGCGCCCGGAATGTATGCCGGGGCGACTCGGTCGGCCAACGTGACCAACCCGGCGGTCGCGCGGTACCGGAAGCAAGGGACCCGGACCCCGACCGAGCGTGGGCGGGAGGGTCCGGGGCTTCTCGTTTTCCGATGAGCGGCTACTTTTCAACAGGGTGGACCGCTGGGGACCTCCCCGTCCTGCCGACGGCGCCAAATGGAGAAGATGCCCGACGAGACCCGAAAGGTTCTGGTGACCGGTGGTGCCGGCTTCATCGGGAGTCATGTCGCCGAGGCCCACCTCAAGCGGGGCGATCGTGTCTGGATCGTGGACGACCTCTCTTCCGGACGACTCGAGAACGTCCCGCGCGGCGCCGAGTTCCACCATTTGGACATCGCGGACGCACGGGTGGCCGACCTGATTCGGGATGTCGGCTTCGACCTGGTCAACCACCATGCGGCCCAGATCGACGTGCGGGTCTCCGTCGAGGATCCCGGCCTGGATGCACAGGTTAACATCGCGGGACTGATCAACGTCCTGGAAGCGGCGCGCCGCAGCTGCGTATCGCGGTTCGTCTTCGTGTCAAGCGGAGGCGTCGTCTACGGCGAACCCGAGGTGTTTCCCACCCCCGAGGTTGCGCCGAAGGTGCCCATGTCTCCGTACGGGGTCTCCAAACTGGCGGGCGAGTTGTACCTGAACTACTACAGGGAAATTCACGGCATGGACCAGGTCGCGCTTCGCTACGGCAACGTCTACGGCCCCCGCCAGGATCCGCACGGCGAAGCAGGGGTCGTGGCCATCTTCTCGAACCGCCTCCTGCGGGGCGAGCCGCTGGTGGTCTACGGCGACGGGCACCAGACCCGGGACTACGTCTACGTCGGGGACGTGGCGCGCGCCAACCTGCTGGCAGCGGAGATGACCCTTCCGGATGCGCCGGGGATCGACGCACGGGCCTACAACGTGGCAACCGGGGCGGCGACGAGCGTCAACGAGCTGGCGGACACGCTGGAAGACGCGGCCGGAATGCGGACTGGCCGGGAACATCGGGCAGGCCGCCCGGGCGATGTCCGCCGCAGCACCCTCGCGGTGGGGCGCATCCGCGGACGGGGATGGGCACCCGCGCTGAGCCTGCGCGACGGCCTCGCCGCGACCTTTCGGCACATCGCGGCCACGAACGGGGCGTTGGCGGTCGGATGATCGCTCTCATGCTGCAAACCGCTCCGCCGCAGAACATCGCGGACATGATCCTGGGGGCAAGCCCTCCCACGCAGGTGGTCCTCGCGGTGTTGGGGGTCTTCTCGGTCCTGTCCCTCTGGGTGATCATCGCGAAAGTCCGCCATTTTCGCGCGGTGGGCCGCGACGGCGACGAGTTCCTGGCCCGCATGGAGACGTCCAAGAGTCTCGCCGACGCGTCCGAAGCCGTGCTCTCCCTGCCCGAGTCTCCGTACACCCGCCTCTTTCGCGGGGGCCTCAACTTCTTCGCCGAGCTCAGTCCGGGGGCGTTGAGCAGTGTGCGGGATCTCCCCGGGCTGTCGCTGACACAGCTGGAGGCGCTCCGCCTGGTCATGGACAAGGTGGAGGGGGAGGAGATCGACGAACTTCGGCACGGCCTGAACTGGCTCGCCATCATAGGATCGGTCTCGCCGCTGCTGGGGTTGATGGGCACGGTCATCGGCATCATGAACACCTTCCTGGGGATCACGACGTCGAGCTCCACCGCCATCAGCGCCGTCGCGCCGGGGGTGGCCGAGGCGCTGATCACCACGGTCGCCGGGCTGGCCGTCGCCATCCCGTCCGTGATTGCGTACAACCACTTCGCGTCCCGGCTCAACCTCGTCCACGGCGAGTTCGAGGGCTTCGTCAGTGAGTTCATAGGGACCCTCGCGAAGGAAAGGCACGTATGAAGAGGCGGGGCAGCGAGCGCGGGCGCATGCCTGTCAGCGCGGAGATCAACGTCACCAGCCTGGTCGACGTGGCCTTCACCCTCCTCATCATCTTCATCATCACCGCGCCGGTGCTGCAGGGCGGCGTCGAGGTAAGCGTTCCCCAGGGACCGGTGCAGGTGGTCGAGGCGACGGACGACCTCGTCATCGTGACCATCACGGCGGACGAGGCGATTTTCATCGGGGAGGCGCCGGTGGCACTGGATGATCTGCGCCTTGCGCTCGAGCAGGTGATTCGCACGCGCAACGCGGACATGGTGTATGTGAAGGGCGACTCGGTGGCGAGTTACGGAAACGTGGCACGCGTCATCAGCGAGGTGGCGGCCCACGAAGGGGTGCGCCTCTCGCTCATACTGGAGGAGATCGGGCGATGACGGGGCACTCTCCGACCGGGGATCAGGCTGCCGGCGCGAGGCGCAGGCCCCTGGGAAGGGGGTCGCTGGGGGTGTCGGCCGGAGCACACGTGATCGTGCTCGCGGTGGTCTTCTGGGCGGTCCCGGCGATGCGGCCCGAGCCGGTGTTTTTCCGTGCCGTGGAGATGAACATGGTGGCCGCGGCGCCGGCGGCGGAGGAGCAACTGGTCGTCGAGACCCCCGATGAGCCCGAGCCCGTGCCGGCGGAAGCCGAGCCTTCCGTCATCGAGGAGGAGCCGGAGCCCGACTCGCTGGACTCCCCTCCTCCCGCCGAGGAAGAGCCCGCGCCCGCGCCCGCCGCCTCCGTGTCGGACACGGAAGATCCCGGGGACGGGGACGACGAGGTGACCGTGCGCATCGAGGGCTTCCGGCGAGATTTCCCGGAGTACTACGAGAACATCACGAACCAGATCAGGCGCTGCTTCCGGCCTCCGGCAAGAGCCGGCCGGCGGCCCGTCGTGGTGCGGTTTCAGATCCATCGCGACGGCAGCATCACCGACATCGATGTCGATGAGACGTCGGGGAGCTTCTCGTTCGACAACGAGGCCATGGGCGCCGTCGAATGCGCCGGCAGGCCCGGCCGATTGGGACGCCTTCCCGCCGAGTACCGATGGGAGGTGCTCCCGATCGACTTCACAATCAGCCCAAAGGGAGAATCGATGGACGATACGCAACAAGGACTGGAGGACGCATGTTGACTTACCGCCCCCGGTGGGTTGCCGCGCCGGCGTCGCTGCTGTTGTCGACGGTTGCGACCGGCATCTCCGCCCAGGAAGAAGAGACCGCCATCCCCGGCGTCCCTCTCGGCTTCGTCTACGAGAGCGAGCGTGTGCCACCCATCGCGATCCCTCCGATCACCGGCCCTGAATGGGCCCCGCAGGTCCAGGGCATCCTGGCCCGTGACCTGGACTACAGCGACCGCTTCTTCGTCATGAAGTCCCTGCCGGACGGGTTGCAGGGCGAAGGCGTCCAGTACCTCCTGTGGGACGAATTCGGGGCTGATTGGCTTCTTACGGGGAACATCGAGAATTCGGCCGGGGGCGCAGTCCTCGACGTCGAACTGCACGACATCGTTTTCGGAAGTGTGCAGGCAAGAGGCCGCTTCCCGCTCCCGCCGCCCGGAGAACCGGGGTTTCGCATGGCGGTTCACCGCGTATCGGATGCCGTGGTGGAGTGGGCGACGGGCGATCCGGGCATGGCCGCGAGTCGCATCACCTTTGCGATGAAGCCGTTCGGCAATCCGGACAGCCAGGAACTCTACATCGTCGACTCCGACGGAGAGGGTCTGCAGCGCCTGACCTGGGACGACGACCTCGCGATTTCTCCTGCCTGGTCTCCCGGCGGCGATCGCATCGCCTACACATCCTACAAGTCCGACTTGCCGAAGATCTACGAACTCGACCTGGTAACAGGCCAGGAACGGGTGGTTGACGCCGACGGCGCCGGCACGAACTTCTTTCCCGCCTATCACCCCGACGGTGACCGGATCGCCTTCACCGTGATGGGGACCGAGGCCGACGGCATCTACAGCTACGACCTCGAGCGCGATTGCTGCAGGAGTCGGTTGCCCGGCGCGCACGACAGGGACTTCACGCCGACCTATTCCCACGACGGCGAGCAGATCGCCTTCCTCTCCAATCGCTTTGGAATCACCACGCCCCAGATCCTGACGATGCCGTCCAGCGGCGGAGAGGCCGATCTGGTGTCGCCCTACCGGTTCGGCCAGGGGGGCTATTTTGCCGATCCCGACTGGTCCCCCGTCTCCAGCAAGATCGCGTTTGTCGGGGGGATCGTGGACAAGCGAGTCTACAACGAGTACGACATCTTCGTCGCGGACACCGAGACCGGTGACAGCCGCCTGGTGCAGTTGACAAGCGAGGGCAACAACGAGGATCCAAGCTGGGCTCCCGACGGGAGGCACATCGTGTTCAAGTCTGAACGCAGCGTGGGACACGGCATCTTCATCATCGACACGGCGACGGGACGCACCCGGACCCTGGTGGCGAACGTGGACGCGAAGGACACGGACTGGTCACCGTTGCTTGCCGGAGACTGGGTGGCCGGAGGGGTCCGCAGAGGGGCTCCCGCGGGCCGTCGGTGACCCTCGGGTTTCGCGTCCGCGGGGAGTGCGCGGACCCGCACGTATAATTGCGTGCGCGTCCCTTGCAGGATCATCCGAAACGGCCTATATATAACGACGATAGGGTCACAGTAACCTGGTCGCCACCGAAGGCTTGACCTCCACTTTATCGGGAGAAGGGATGTCTAACTCACGGTTGGTCCTCGCCGCGCTTGCAACCGTACTCGTCGTTGGCGCCTGCGCACCGGAGCCGCCGCCGGAGCCGCCGGCACCGACGGGTCCGACGGCGGAGGAACTCGAGCGCATGAGGCAGGACTCGATCCGCCGCGCCGAAGAAGCCGCGGCTGCCGAGCGGGATCGGCAGGAAGAGCTGGCCAGGCAGAGAATGGAGCGCGCTGCGGAAGCTGCTCGCCAGTCCCTTCGGGAAACGGTCTACTTCGACTACGACGAGTCCGCCATCCGATCCGACACGGAGCAGCGACTCCGGGCCAAGCTGGACATCCTGCGCAACAACCCCGGCGTCCAGCTCCGCCTGGAGGGTCACGCGGATGAACGTGGCACCTCGGAGTACAACATCGCCCTCGGGAACGAACGCGCCGAATCGGTGATGCAGTTCTTTACCGGCTTCGGACTCGACGCAAACCGGTTCTCGTCGGTTTCGTACGGCGAGGAAAGGCCGGCGGCACAGGGGTCCACCGAGGCTGCCTGGGCGCAAAACAGAAGGGTCGAGTTCGTCGTCACCGCGGGCGGTGACGACATAGGACGCTAGCAGGCCGGGGTGCCGTCCGGGTGCACCGGTTGTGCCGAATGGGGCAGCCTGCCCGGTGGGGGTTGGGCGGGGGGGCGGCAGGACGAAGCGGAGGACACGTGTCGCGCGTGACTACACTTGCTGGACGGATCGGGGTGTTGGCAACCGGGCTCTTCCTGGGGGCATGCGCCACCAAGAGGGACCTCGAGTACATCCAGATGGAAGTGCGGGCACTCGGCGAACGTCAGGATTCGGCGCTGCAGGCGCTGACCCGCTCGGTCCACGAGACCAACAGCGTCGCCATGGACTCGATCGGGGCTCTTTCGGACGCCCTTTTCGTCCTGCGCGGCGACGTCAGCAATCGGCTTACCGCGATTCAGGAGCAGCAGCTCATCGTTGGCGAGATCCTGGGGCAGAGCCAGCGCAGTCTGGAGGCCATGCGCGACGAGTGGAGTTCCCAGCAGCAGCTGCTGGCAGAGCAGTTGGCGGCTCGCGTCACGGAAGGGGACTCCGAAGAAGGCGGCGTCCCGGCGACGGGGCAGGCGTCGCCCACCGACGCCGCCGACCTCGCACAGGAGATCTACGACACCGGTGTGCGGCAGAGCAACCGAACAAACTACGGGGCTGCCCGCAGGGCGTTCGAGGGATTCCTCGAGGAGTATCCGAACCACGATCTGGCGCCGTCCGCATACCTGCATTTGGGCGCGTTGGTGAGCCAGGACGACGAGTCGTTGGAGGAAGCGGTCGACCTCTACCTCAAGGTCCCCGAACTGTTTCCGACCGCCGAGGAGGTTCCGGACGCGCTCTACCGGGCCGGCCTGCTCTGCATCGAACTGAACGACGAAACCCGTGCCCGTCAGTTCCTGGAGCGAGTGGTCAATACCTATCCCGAGCACCGGAACGCGGAGTTGGCGCGGAGTCGGCTCGAGGATATTCCCTGACAGGCCGGGATCGGCCCACCCGGCCGGCGCTTCGGGATTGCTGACGGCTGCCCATGCGTTGTCCAACCTGTGACTCGGCGACAATCAAGGTCGTTGACACCAGAACGGCTCGGGGTGGCCGCGCCGTGCGCAGGCGCCGCGAATGTCTGGAGTGCCGGGGTCGCTTCACGACCTATGAACATGTCGAGCGGCGTCCCCTGCGGGTCCTGAAGGAGGACGGCAGCGCCGAGGAGTTCCGGCGGGACAAGCTTGGAGACAGCATCTCCATCGCTTGTGCAAAACGTCCCGTGACCCCGGCCGACATCGAGGCGCTGGTGGACAGCATCGAGGACATGGTGTCGAGCTCCGCGCGCGCCGAGATTCCGTCCCGCGACATCGGCGAGCAGGTCATGGAGGGGTTGAAGCCGCTGGACCGGGTGGCGTACGTCCGGTTTGCGTCGGTCTATCGGAACTTCCAGCGCATTGACGAGTTTCAGGAAGTCGTTGACGAGTTGATCGTCAAGGAGCGTCGGGAGGGGCGATCCCGCTTTCAGGGCGTGTTGTCCTTGCCGCTGCACGATTCCGAGAGTGGAGGCGAATGATGGGGACGCTGCGCGACGGTCTCCTGGCCCGGGCACGCGGAAACCCGAAGGCCGAGATGCCCTTTCTGGATCACCTGGAAGAACTGCGCTGGCGGATCCTGTGGACGCTGGCGGCGGTGATCGTGGGGTGTCTGGCGGGCTTGGCCGTCGTCGTCTACGGGGACGTGGTGGGGTACCTGATGGAGCCCGGGCGGGCGCTCTTCGGGGAAGACTGGAAGGCGAAAACCCTGGCTCCGGCGGACAACTTCTTCATCCTGATCAAGATCTCTCTGACCATCGGAATCCTCCTCGCGTTTCCGGTCATCGTCTACCACATCTGGTCTTTTCTGGCCCCTGCGCTCGAGAAGCACGAGAAGCGGGCGATTGTCCCCGCGCTGTACCTGGGACTGGTCCTCTTCGTCGCCGGGGTGGTGATGGCCTACGTCATCGCGCTGCCGGTAACGCTCCGTTTCCTGACCGGGCTGCTCAGCGACTTCCTCACCCCGGACTGGACGGCATCCTTTTACATAGCATTCATCGTCAGACTACTGCTGGCGTTCGGGGTCGTCTTCGAGTTGCCGATCGTGGTGCTGGTGCTCAGCGCTCTGGGGCTGGTGACGCCTGCCTTCCTCAGGGCGAAGAGGCGCCACGCGATCGTTGGGATCACCGTCGTCGCCGCCATGGTTTCGCCTGGCGACATCATTTCCCTGACCGCGCTGATGATGGTGCCCATGTTCCTCCTCTACGAGCTCAGTATCGTGCTCTCGGCGATCATTTGGCGCCGCAGGCAGGCACGCGAACGTGAGATCGAAGCGGCCTCCGCTCCCGTGGACAGCGTCGCGGTGACCGAGCCCGCGCCGCCACGGCCGACCGGGCCCGCGGCGCAATCCGTGCCGACCGAGGCCGAGCCCGATCGGCCCGAGCCGACGCCATATGATCACGGCGACCCGGCCCGGCCGCCGCACGATGAACCGGAGCCGCACGATGGGCCCGAGCCGGACGATGGGCCCGAGCCGGATGATGGGCCCGAGCCGGATGATGGGCCCGAGCCGGACGATGGGCCCGAGCCGGACGATGAGGACGGCCCCACCCCGGACACGGAGGGGTAGCGCTCTGTCCGTCTTCCGCTCCAACACCCCATGGACGAAACCGCACGAGCAGCGCAAGCGGCGCGGCGCGGAGTTGGCACGCGTCCCCCGGATACGGTCCGGGGTGCTGGCCCTGGGCCTCGCGGCACTGGCATTCGCGCCGTCCGGGGCAAGTGCCCCGCTGTCAGCCCAGGAGCTGAACGATTCCCTGCGGAACGTCGTCCGCGAGCGCCTGGAGCGCCTCACCCGGCGGCTGGGCGACTCGACCGACCTGCTGCCCGACACCACCGAGATGGTGCGGTCGATCGCCGAGATGGCGGACGACTCCACGCTCAAGGAACTGCTGTCCCTGCCGGGGTACCAACTGGTCCAATACCGCAGCCAATCGGCGATTTTCGAGACGGAGTCGAGGGTTCTTACGCTGCTGGGCTCTGAAGGAAGCAACGCGGTCATGAACCGGGAGGGCCTCGAACTGTCGGCCGATTCGGCGCTGGTTTTCGACGAAAGGACGGGCAGGCTGGTCACGATGGGCCAGGAAGCATCCTACACGCCTGAAGACGGGGACCAGGTCCTCACCCGGCGGATCATCTACGACCTCAACGAGAACCGGGGTACGGCCCTGGACGCGCGAACGCAAATGAACGCCGGGATGGGGGACTGGATCGTGCGGGGGGACTTCCCCTCGGTCAGCCAGGACGAGAACTTCGGCCACGAGATCCAGTTCACGAGCTGCGAGGAGGACGAGCCCCACTACCATTTCCTCGCGCGCGAAATCAAGATTGTCCCCGGCGGAACCCTGGTCGCCCGGAACGTGCTCCTCTACTTCGGTGACGTGGGGGTGTTCTGGCTCCCCTTCATCGCTCAGAGCACCGAGACCGGGCGCCGTTCCGGCCTTCTGCCGGTCCGCTTCTCGGTGAACGACATCGTGCGCACCTCCGGCAGCTATGCCCGGCGCATCTCCAACCTCGGCTTCTACTGGGCGATGAGCGACTACACCGACGCCGAGATGGGGTTCGACTGGTGGAGCGGCAACTATGTGGCGGCCACCGGAAGGTTCCAGTACAGCTGGCTGCGGCAGTTCCTGCAGGGCCGGGCCGACTTCCGCCAGTTCTGGCGCGCCGAGGGAGGGTCCGAGGTCGCCTTCAACACCCAGAACAGCTGGGAGATCTCGGAGCGATCCCAGGTGCGTCTTTCCGCCAGCTACGCGTCGAGCTCGTCCTTCGTCCGGCGCAACTCGTTCGACCCCCGGGAGGTGACGCAGTCGATCGATTCGGACGGTGGCTTCAACCGGCGCTTCGACTGGGGCAACCTGTCGGTGAGCGCGAATCGGCGGCAGTTCCTCTCGGACGACCGAGTGGAAATGACGATGCCGACCGCAAACCTGTCGCTTTCGACGATCACCCTCCTGTCGGCCCCCTTCAACCGGGCGCGCTTCTACAACAACATGACGCTGTCGGCGTCGGGGCGTTTTTCGCGATCCGTGCGAGACCTGCCGGCGCCGGATCTTACGGAGACCGATTTCACCATCGGCCTGGCGGACAGCGAAGCGTGGCGCGGCGGCATGTCGGCAACGCTCTCCGCCGGGGCCTTCTCCATCGCGCAGAGTTTCGAACAGACCCGGGATATCGCCCGGGACCTCCCCGTGAACTTCTTCGATCCCCAAACGCCGGTACCCCAGGCGGGGATCGGGAGCGTGGCGGATCTGCAGAGGTCGGTCGTCTTTCCCCAGGCGGCTGAAGGGATCGATTTCAACGCCGAGGCGCGTACCTGGTCGACAGGTATCAACTACCAGCAAAACCTGGTAGGCTCCACTTCCATCACTCCCCAGCTCTCGATTTCGGGGCGGTCCATCCGTTCCGACACGGCCTCGGTGGGTGGTGGCGGCTTCATCTCCGCGCCGGGACGGTTGTCCTTCGGCGCACAACTCAAGCTCGACGCCTACGGCTTCTACCGGGGCGACACCTTTCGCCACAAGTTCTCGCCGACCTTCGACTACGCGTACTCGCCCGAGACCAAGCCCACCCAGATTCAGCAAACGACGTTCGGGACCAGGGCGATTCAGCCCAAGAACGAGATCCGCATCGGCCTGACGCAGACCTTCGAGGCGCGGGTCGACGAGCAGACCGATTCCACCGAGGTGGCGGACTCGACGGCGATGGACGCCGCACCGGACACCTCGACGGGGCCGCGCCGCCTCCCCCGGTCCCGCAAGGTCACCGTGTTGGCCTGGCGAACGAGCGCCGTCACCTTCGATTTCGAGCAGGCCAGCGAGCTGGGAAGCGTGAACCGGGGCTTCGCGGACAATCTCCGGATATCCAACCAGTTCAGTTCCGACTTCCTGCGCGGCCTTTCGGTCTCGGTCGAGCACGACATGTTCGACGACTCCGGCCTCTCGGGCGAGGGGGGTCAGCGCAAGCTGTCTCCGCTCCTGGCGAACCTGAATCTGTCCTTCTCGCTGAGCAATCAGTCCGCGCCCTTCCGCTGGTTGCGGCGCCTGACCGCAGGCGGTGAGGAGGATACTCCCGCGGCGCCCCCGCCGAACCAGGACGACGAGGGTTCCGTGAATGATCCGACGGGCCTCGAGACCGCCGATATGGGAGAAGCGACGATCGTGCCGGGGGGGAGTGGGCGCGACCGCGATCGTGAACGGCAAAGGTCGCGTGATGGCAACACAGGGGAATGGAACGCCTCCTTGTCCTATTCGCTGGCGCGGAGCCGGGGCGCGGACGTGAGTGCCAACAAGATGCTGCAGGGGAACCTCAGCTTTCAGCCGACCGAGAAGTGGTCGGTCAGCTGGCGCACCTCCTACGACGCGGCGGCGGGCGTTTTCAACGACCACGTGATCAGCCTCCAGCGCGATCTGCACCGCTGGGAGGCCGACTTCTCATTCCAGCAGACCGCCACGGGAAACTGGAGCTTCGTCTTCGAGGTGGCGCTGTCGGACAACCGCGATCTCCACTTCGACTACGAGCAGCGGACCGGAGGCGAACGCCGCTGACCGGACGGGGGCGCCCGGTCGTCCCCGGAAGAGGACAACAGTCCCGCGTGTACCGAGCGTAAGTCGTTATCCACAAAGTGGATGAAGGTTTGGTACGGCAGATGCATCTGTTTGTGGGTCCATGGCGGGATCCTCCTGGTACGCACCGCCGGTCGAGTGCAGCGGGTTCCGACTTCCTCATAGAAGAGAGAGATGGCTTATGCGACGCTGGATGTTGGGTGTGACCGTGGTGAGCGTTACCCTTGCCGCATGCGACGGCGACTGGCTGGTCGTGTCCGATGAGCCCGATGCGCCCCGAGACCTCGAGGGGTACTACTACGACGGTGCGGTGAATCTGTCGTGGCGGCTCGGCGCGCGCTGGAACGGCGAGTTTTTCCGCGTCTACAGCAAGCGCGAGAGCGATCCGGAGTACTTCTTCATCGCCGAGGTCACAAGCTGCACCGATGGCGTTTGTGTCTACCGCGACGTCAACGTGAGCCCGGGGGTCACGTACGAGTACTACGTGGCGGCTGTCGACATCGATCTGGCGCTCGAGACCGCCAGCGACTACTCGATCGAGGTCTTTGTGCCCAGGCCCGTGCCGCCGCCGGTGCCCGAGAGCGTCGACGCGGTGGCGCTGGACCATGCCTCATACGTTCACTGGAGCAACGAGCCGGCGCTGGAAGAGGACTTCGCGGCCTATCGGGTGTACCTGTCGGATTCGGAGGGCGACTATCTCCTGGGTGAGACCGATTCCCCGGGTTTCATCGACCTTCTGGCCGACAATGGACGAACCTGGACCTACTTTGTAACGTCGGTCGACGATCAGGGCCACGAGAGCGATGGAAGCGAGGTGGTGTCGTGCACCCCAAGACCGGACTACACGGGCGAGGTCCTGTACACATTCCAGGACGTGCCGGCCAGCGCGGGCTTTCGCTTCCAGGAATCCGACGATCTGCAAGCGGTGATTGCCGGCGACAGCCAGGACCGCCACTTCCGGCTCGAAGCCGACGACGCCGGGCTGTGGCTCGTGCCGGGTCCGGGCGCGCGCATCCACCCCGAGACGCGATGGACGACTGCACTCAAGTGCGGCGCCGGGGCGGACCCGGACTGCGTGTCGTGGGAGCTGGCGCCAATGTCGGGGTACTCGTCGAAACCCGCCCCGCTCGACCCGGGCCTGACCTTGATGCTCCGCGTCCCGGGCGACGATGGCGACACGCGCTTCGGCGCCGTGCGTGCCAGCCTGGCCGGGGTGGATCAGGAAGGATACGAACTCATCGTCTTCGACTGGGCCTACCAGACCCAGGCGGGGAACCCCAGCCTCGACAGGGGGGTCGGTTCCGGCGGGTGGTAGCGGGCGCCCCCCGCGCCCGGGGGGTGTGACATGATCCCTGTCCTGGAAGCGGTCCCGAATTTCAGCGAGGGCAGGGACCCGGACTTTGTCGCCGCAGCGGCCGAGGCGTTCGGACGTGCGGGCTGCGACGTGCTGCACACCACCCTGGATCCCGACCACCACCGCTCGGTGATTACCGCGATCGGGTCGCCGGATGCGGTGGAAGAGGGCGCGGTCGCGGCTGCCGCGCTCGCGCTGGAGCGCATCGACATGCGTGGTCACCACGGCGTCCATCCCCGGGTGGGCGCCCTGGACGTTCTCCCCTTCGTGCCGCTGCACGGAATGGAGATGGCGGACGCGGTGCGGGTTGCGCGCCGGGCGGGTGCGCGTATTGCTCGGCTGGGAATCCCGGTTTTCTGGTACGGTCAGGCGTCCGTCCCGTCCGGCCGGCGCCTCGCCACCATCCGGCGTGGCGGCTTCGAGGCGCTGGCGCGGGGCGGGGTGGGCGCAGACGCGGCTGCCGATCTGCCCGGAAACGGCGCGACGGGCGAGTCGGTGCGCCTCTTCGCCCATCCGCGGGCCGGGGCGGCGTGCGTGGGGGCCCGGGAAATCCTCCTCGCGTGGAACGTGGACGTCGAGGGAGTCTCCCCGGAGGCTGCCCGCGGGGTCGCGGCCGCCATTCGGGAAGCGGGCGGGGGGTTCAACGGCTTGCGAGCGCTCGCGTTCCACCTGCCCGAACAGGGGCGCCTGCAGATCTCCATGAACCTCGAGAATCCTGCGGCGACGAACCCGACGGACGTGTTCGGGGAGATCGAGCGGCGCGTGCGCGCGCTGAAGGGGCGGGTCACGGGTACCGAGGTCATCGGCATGCTCCCGGACGCGATCCCGCGCTCCGTGGCGCGCAGGATGGCCATCGTGGACTGGTCGCCGGAGCGCATGCTCAGTGACCGTCTGGCCGTCCATCTGGCGGGAAGGCGCTACGGCCGGACCGCGTGACAAGCCGCGGTTACCGCCCCATGGCGGGACGTCAAGGCCACGACCCGGCGACGGAGCGCACAGTCGGAATCCGAAGCCCGGGTTCACCACGGGCTCAAGGTGTGGCCTTTCGGGCGTCAGCCGCTACCTTATCTTGCATTAGTCCGACTCCAAACCCTGGCACATGACGAATCCTCCTTCCGCTCTGCAGAGAACGACAACAGGGCTTCACACGATTCGGGCTCCCGTCCGAGATCGGCTGGAGCAGGTCGTCGACGAGTTGCGCGGCATCGCCGCGTCGGACTTCTCGATGATCGAAGAGGTGAACGCCTACATCCTCAACGTCCCCGGCAAGCTGTTGCGGCCGACCCTGGTTCTTCTTGCGAGCGAGGTCGGCGGGGAGCCTTCCGACGACGCCGTCACGCTGGCGGCCGTCGTGGAACTCGTTCACATGGCGACGCTTGTGCACGACGACGCCGTGGATCACTCGGTTCTGCGGCGCGGGATGCCGACGGTCAACGCCCTGTGGACGCACCAGATCGCCATCATCATGGGCGACTACCTCTACAGCCGTTCCGTGACCGAGTTGGCGGGCATCGGCGACCTCGAGGCGGTACGTGTTCTGGCTTCGGCCGCGAACGAAATGAGCGTCGGGGAGATGCGCCAGCTCCTGTCGTACGACGACATCGGCTACTCCGAGGCCGACTACTACCAGCTGATCTCGGCCAAGACGGCCTCGCTGATGTCGGCGGCGTGCGAGATGGGCGCCCTGGCCGGTGTCGCGTCCAACCGGGCACCGCTCAAGCGCTTCGGCCACTGTCTGGGAATGGCCTTCCAGATCGCCGACGACATGCTCGACTACGAGGGCAGCGCGGATGTCACGGGGAAACCGACGGGGCTGGATCTGCGCGGCCGCAAGGTGACGCTGCCTCTGGTCGGCGCGCTTCGTGAGATGTCGCCGACCGAGGTGGATCAGGTGCGACACGTCTTCACTCTGGTGGAGCCGAGCGACCGGGACGTAGAGGATACGATCGCATTGGTCCGTCGCAACGGCGGTCTGGAGTACGCCAGGCGCAAGGCGTTCGAGTACGCGGATGCCGCGGAGGCGGCAATCGCGGGTCTCGCTCCCGGCCCGGCCCTCGACGCCTTGAGAGACTCCGTATTTTATGTGGTTGACCGCTCTCGGTAGCCGCGCCGCGCGGCCGGCGCGTCACCGGGTGCGGTTTCCGTGGAAGGCCGCCGACCGGAAGGGGCCATGACCGCACCCAATTACAAACGAAACATCATTCGGGGGCTGTGGACGCTGGCCCTGGGGCTGTTCCTTGGGGGCCTCCTGACCCGGCTTGCGGAGTCGTTCCTTCCGGAGAGCGCCGCCCGTTCGTTCCTGACGACGGCCGTGGTATCGTCGATCGGGCCGTTTTCCATCGATCTGGTTGCGGTGGCGATCACCATCGGGCCGGTGTCCTTCGTCCTGAATGTGCTGACCGTGGTCGGGATCGCGATCGTGGCCCTGGTGGTCCGATCCTGGATGTAGGCCCGTCCGCACCCCGTTCTTTCGCGTCGCTGGCCGAAACAGTTAGCTTACCCATCCAACCGGGACGCACGGTTCAGGGAACTCCCGTCCGGACAGTCTCGGGCACAAGGAGGTAACGGATATGCCTTTCGGTCTCGGCATGGGGGAAGCGATCATGATCTTCCTCGTCGTGCTGCTATTGTTTGGAGCGAAGCGGCTTCCGGAGATCGGGACCTCCCTGGGGAAGGGCATCAGGGAGTTCAAGTCCTCGGTCCGGGAAATCGAATCCAGTGTCCGGGTCGAGGGCGAACTGAAGCCGCCCGGCAGTGACGCGACGACTTCTCAGAGCACGGACAGCCAGGAAGAGGGCGCGCCGCGCCGCCTCACCACCAACTGATCGCCTGAGGGTCCGAAGTTCTAGAAGACCCTCGGCAACTGCGGCAGGTCTTCCTCGTCCACCGGGGTCAGCACTTCCTCGCGCCGGTCGACGATACTGGCAACTTCCCGGAGGGCGTCGATCCACTGGTTGAGACGCTGCTGGCGGATTGCATTCACCGACTGCGTCCGCTGCGCGTCGATCTGCTCGGTCCACGCCAGGCTGTCCGCCGCCTCCGAGCCGGTCCGCTCGATCACGAAGGCGTTTTGATTCGCCTCCACGGGATCCGAAACCTCTCCGATATCGAGACCGAACGCTGTCCCGACCGCGGCGTTGAAACGGCCAAGACCGGGTACGAACGCGTCCCGGGCAAAGGGGCCGGCATCGCGTACCTCCAGCCCGATCTCGCGCGCGGCGTCCGGGAGTGAGCGACCGAGCCGTACCTCGGCCACCATGGCCGCAGCCTCTTCCATCGCCGCCTCCACCTTCTTCGCAACCCCGATGTTGCCCCGGATCGCGGGCTCCGCTTCTTCTTGCGAGAGGTAGCGTGCGGGGTCGACCGACACCAGCTCGATCGCGTAGAACGCCGTGCTGTTCTCGAAGACCGGGCTCACGTCCCCGGGGGAGGTCTCGGGATCGAACACCCATTCGCCGCCCTCGGCCACGTCGCCGGCTCCGGGGATGATCGCAAGCGTCTCGATGAGGTCCAGGGTGTCGGTCTCGAGGCCGAGAATCGCCGCCGCATCGGTGAGCGCCATGGCTTCGCCGAGCTCTTCCAGGGAGTCGGCCATCGCCAGGAGACCGATTTCCGACTCGTCGGTGCGTTCGAAGGGGAGGAGGATGTGGCGGGCCTGGGCAGAGTCCTGGCCCCAGCGCTCGGTGACCTCGATGAGGTGCAGACCGAAGGGACTCTTGACGGGCTCCGTGATCCGGTTCAGGGGCGCGGCGAAGACCGTCGAATCGAATACCGGCGTCATGCGCCCCTTGGCAAAGACGCCAAGATCGCCGCCCTCCTCCGCCGAAATCTCATCGTCGGACTCGGCGCGGGCGATCTCCGCGAAGTCTTCGCCGTCCAGGATGGACTGGCGAAGTTCGTTGGCCATGGCCTCGACGGCGGTCGTGTCGGCCAGCGTGGGGGCCTTGGTGAAGGAGACCGAGATCACGGCGGCACTGGCCGGGACCGAGAACTCTTCGAGGTTGTCACGGTAGTAGTCCGAGATCTCGTCCGACGTGATGTCGATCTGATCGTCCGACACGCGCACAATGGGATCGAAGGACACGTACTGGACGGTCGCCCGCTCGTTCGAGTCCCTGTACGCATGCCACAGCTCGTTGTCCGAGACGTAGATCCCGGAGGCGACCTGGCGAAGAAGTTTGCCCCTGGGGATGATGTCGCGGTAGTACGCTTCCAGCTGGAGCAGCACCACGGGTTCGGCCACCGCGACGAACTGCTGGTACTTCGTCATGTCGAACTGGCCGTCGGTCTGGAATGCGGGGCTCGACACCAGATCGGGAGGGGGGCTGAACCGGGCCGCGTCGACGACCTCCTGGTCGGTGACGCGGATTCCTCTCCGCTCCAGCTCCTGCTGGATCAGGATCCTGTTGACGAGCTCGTCCCAGGCCTGGTCCTCCAGCTCCGAATTCTGGGCATTGGTGACCGGGTCCTCCTGAAAGCCCTGAAGCTGATCGTACAGGTTGCGGTACGTCGCCATGTACTCCTCGTACGCGACGGGCGTCCCGTTGACACGGCCGATCTCACCGAAGGACCCGGACGTCTGTCCCGTGATGTCCATGCCCCATTCGAAGAACATGAGTCCGCCGAAGGCCAGGGCCACGAGAATCATGATCCACTTCGTGCTCTTGCGCAGTTGCTGCATCATTGCGGGTACCACCTCCTTGAACGTCCAGCTAATGTAGTGCCGCAGCGGGCTTCAAGGAACGGATCGCCCGGTGCGGGCAGCACGGTGTTCATGCGCCCGCCGCCGGCCGCGTTGACACTTTCAACGCGCGAAACCTAACTTTTGGCCCGGACTGGCGGACGCGAGGTCCGAAACGAACGCCTCGGCAGCAGAGGGAAAGGACCGACCGTGAGGATCGCCGTTGTCCACGGCCCCAACCTGAATCTCCTCGGAACGCGAGAGCCCGAGGTGTACGGGACATCGACACTCGACGACATCAACCGGGCGCTGGCCGCGCTGGCCGCGGATCTGGGGGTGGAGGCCGAGCCGTTCCAATCCAACTCCGAGGGCAGGATCCTCGACTTCCTTGCCGACGTCCGCGATCGGGCGGATGGAGTGCTGATCAACCCCGCCGGATTGGGTCACACGTCCGTGGCCCTTCTCGACGGCCTTCTTGCGATCTCAAGGCCCTTCGTGGAGGTCCACCTGAGCAACCCGGCAAGCCGCGAGCCCTTTCGGAGACATTCAATGATCACGCCGGCTGCGCTCGGGGTGGTCGCCGGTTTCGGGGTGGACAGCTATCTTTCCGGGTTTCGTTGTCTGTTCAACCATCTGCGTCGGCACCGGAACCCCGACTCCTAGCGCCCCCGGGGTGCCAGACGAGGAGATCATAGACCAACCAATGGCAACCACCGCGGACTTCCGTAACGGGATGGTGCTGGAGATTGACGGGGTGTTGTGGACGATCACGTACTTCCAGCATGTGAAGCCCGGCAAGGGCGGCGCGTTCGTGCGCACGAAGCTGAAGAACGTGCTGTCGGGCGCCATCGTGGACAGGACCTACCGGGCCGGAGAACGGGTCAACAGCGTGAGGCTGGAGCGCCGGCCCGTCTCCTATTCGTACACCGATGGTGACCTGTATCATTTCATGGACCAGGAGACCTACGACATGATCCCCGTCAGCGGGGACATGCTCGGGGATACCCAGCTCAAGTACCTGAAGGAAAACATGGAGTGCCACGGCCTGGTTCACGACGACAACGTCCTCAGCGTCGAGCTCCCTTCGTTCGTTGAGCTGGAGGTCACCGACACGGATCCCGGCCACAGGGGCGACACCGCCCAGGGCGCCACCAAGCCGGCCACCCTGGAAACGGGGGCGGTCGTGCAGGTGCCGCTATTCGTCGAAGTCGGCGATGTGTTGAAGATCGACCGGCGCGAGGACAAGTACCTTACCAGGGTGAGCGGATGATCGACATCGAATTTCTGGAGTCCCTGGTCCGTTTGCTGGACGATTCGTCGCTCGACAATCTCGAGATCAGGCGGGGCGGTACCCGGGTCCGGCTTTCCAAGTCTCCCGGCGGGTCGGCGACGGTGGAAGCGCAGGGGGCTCCCGCGACGCCGAACCACGCCGCGCCCGCGGCGCCTGCGGCGGCGCCCGCGCCCGAGGCCGGCGGCCCGGCCGCTGAAGCTTCCTCGTCCGGGCTGGTGGACATCACCTCGCCGATGGTGGGGACCTTCTACCGCGCCCCCTCCCCGGAGGCGGCTCCCTACGTCGAGGTGGGCGGCAACGTGGCGACGGGCGACGTGCTGTGCGTGATCGAGGCCATGAAGCTCATGAACGAGCTCGAGTGCGAGACCGCGGGCAGGATCGTGGAGATCTGCGCCGAAAACGCCGAGCCGGTCGACTACGGACAGGTGCTCTTCCGGGTCGCGCCCGCCTGAGGCGCCACATCGGCTCATGTTCGACAAACTTCTGATTGCGAATCGGGGCGAAATCGCGCTGCGCATCGTGCGCGCCTGCCGGGAGCTGGATATCGCCACGGTGGCCGTGTACTCGGAGGCGGACCGGGAGTCCCTGCACGTGCGCTTCGCGGACGAAGCCGTGTGCATCGGTCCGGCTCAGGCCGCGCAGTCGTACCTGAAGGTGTCGCGGATCATCGCCGCGGCCGAGATTACGGGGGCGGAGGCGGTGCACCCCGGGTACGGATTCCTGGCGGAGAACGCCGAGTTCGCGGAAATCTGCCAGCGATCGGACCTGGTGTTCGTGGGACCGACGCCGGACCAGATCCGTGCGATGGGTGACAAGGCGGTGGCGCGCGAGGCCATGCGCGCGGCCGGCGTGCCGGTGGTTCCCGGCTCGGACGGCATCGTCGACGACGAGGACGAGGCCCTGGCCCTCGCCCGCGAGATCGGGTACCCGGTCATGATCAAGGCCTCGGCCGGCGGTGGCGGCAAGGGCATGCGAATCGCCAGCCATGAGGGGACCTTCCGGCGACACTTCGTCGCGGCGCGGGCCGAGGCGGCAGCCGCGTTCGGCGAGGACGACGTCTACCTGGAGCGGTGCGTGGTCCGTCCCCGGCACGTCGAGTTCCAGGTCTTCGGCGACAGGCACGGCCGGGTGGTTCACCTCGGGGAGCGGGACTGCTCGATCCAGCGCCGCCATCAGAAGCTCGTCGAGGAGGCCCCATCGCCGGCCCTTTCCCCGCAGCTCCGCCGCCGGATGGGGGAAGCGGCGGTGGCGGCGGCCCGGGCGATCGGCTACGTCGGTGCCGGCACGGTGGAATTCCTGCTGGACGCCTCCGGCAACTTCTACTTCATCGAGATGAACACGCGCATCCAGGTGGAGCATCCGGTGACCGAAGTCACCACCGGCCTGGACCTGGTCAAGGAACAGATCCGCGTGGCGGCGGGTGAGCCCCTGTCCTTCCCCCGGGAGCAAGCGGTCCACCGTGGCCACGCCATCGAGTTTCGGATCAACGCCGAAGACCCGGAACGGGGGTTCGCGCCGTCGCCCGGGACGATCACCACCTTCCATCAACCCGGAGGGCCGGGTGTGCGGGTCGATACGCACGTGTACTCCGGCTACCGCGTCCCGCCCTTCTACGACTCGTTGATCGCGAAGCTGATCGTGTCGGGAAACACCCGGGAGGAAGCCGTTGTGAGGGGTAGGGAAGCACTGGAATCGTTCGTCGTCGAGGGGATATCCACGACGATCGGCTACCTCTCCCGCATCACCCGGGACGAGGCGTTTCAGGCCGGCAAGACGGACACGAGCTTTGTCGAGGGGTTTACCGGCCGGGACACGGGGCCTGAGCTTCCCTGATGCGGATCAGCGTCTTTTTCACGCCGGAGGAAGTCATCGCCGACGAGGTCGCCGGGACCACCGCCGTCGTCATCGACGTGGTCCGCGCGACGTCGTGCATCGTGGAGGCGATCGCAAACGGGGCGAGCGCCATCTTCCCCGCGGTATCGGTGAATGACGCGCTCGAGACGCGGGCATTGCTCGGTGGGTCGGCGCTGCTGTGCGGTGAACGAAAGGGTGTCCGCATCGACGGCTTCGACCTCGGCAACTCTCCCGCCGAGTTCACCTCGGCTGCGGTGGGCGGGATGCGGCTGGTCATGACGACCACCAACGGGACGAAGGCGTTCGCGGCTGCCGCAGGTGCGAAGCGCGTCCTCGCGGCTTCCTTCTTCAACCTGACCGCAGTCGTCGACGAGGTCGCCCGCGGCGGCGAGACGACGATCGTCTGCGCGGGCAAGGAAGGGCGGTTCTCCCTGGACGACACCATCTGCGCGGGGTACATCGTACGGGGAATCATGGATCGCTCATCAGGGTGCGTCACGCTCAACGATCAGGCTGCCGCCGCCGCCGATCTCGCTGCCCTTCACGAGATTTCCGGGGACATGCTCGCGGACACCGCCGCCGGCCAGGCCCTGGTGGACGTGGGCCTCGGCTCGGACCTGGCCCTGTGCGCGGAGGCCGACAGGCACCAAATTGTACCCATGATGTACGATCGCGTGATCACGGCCCCGCGCGGGTAGAGTTTCGTGGCGAGGCCCCGTGGCGCGCGCAAGGCGGCAGGCCGCCCGGCAGCCCGGAAGCGGGCCGCGGGGAAGAAGCGGCCGGTCCGGCGGCCGAAGACCGCTGCAGCGCGAATGCAACGGCGGCGAGCCATGGCTGCCGTTATCGCCGTGCTGGCCTTCCTGGTGGCGGCCGCTTTCTTCCCCCTGACGCTGCTGGGCCCGCGCGTCGTCGAGCTCTTCCCGGCGGGCAATCCGGTGGGGACCGCCGGAGAGCTGCTGAACGACAGACTCCGTGCGTTCCTGGGTGTGGGTCGCGCGGTCGTGCCCCTGGGCATCCTGGCCGTTGCCGCTTCGGTCGGTCATTGGTGGGCGCCAGAGCGGCGAAAGAGCCTCTGGATCGTGACGGTGACGCTGCTGCTCCTCCTTCCCGTGTCGGCCTTCCTGGCCGGGGGGGCGGATTCGGCAACCGGCACGGTCGGGGCCTTTCTGGGGGGGCCGCTTCGCGACGCGGTGGGGTGGCTGGGCGGGTGGATGCTTGTCGGCGCGGTCGCGGTGGCGGCGTCGGTGGCGGCGTTCCGATTCAACCCGCTTGCGCCTCCGGCGGCCGCCGTGGGCAAGGCGTACCGGGGTACGGGGCGCGGCCTGCGCGCATCGGCCGCCGCCACGGGGAGGTGGCGGGACCGGCGCCGGGCGAAGCGGGAAGCGAAGCGTGCGGCACGGGCGGCCGGGGAGGGAGCCGCCGTGGTGCGCTCCGGTGCGGTCGACGGGCCACTGGACGATGAGGCCGAGGCGCTGAGCCCGGCCGCGCGGGATCCCGTGGTTGCTCCGCCACCGGCTCCCCGGACCACGGCGCCCGCCGCCACCCCGGACCTGATCCCCGAGGCCGAATTGCCCGCGGCCAACTACCCGCTGCCCGGGCTCGACCTTCTCACGGCACCGATACGCACGAACCGCATCGGAATGGAGATGGAGCTGGACCGCCTGGGCGAGGTCCTGGTCGACACGCTGCACACCTTCAAGATCGAGAGCGAGATCTCCGGCCGCACCACCGGCCCCGCGGTCACCCAGTACGAGGTCGTCCCCGCCGCCGGGGTGAAGGTCAACCGGATCGCGAACCTCGACGCGGACCTGGCGCTGGCGATGAAGGCGAGGAGTGTCCGCATCGTGGCGCCGATCCCCGGGAAGGGCGCCATCGGCGTCGAGATCCCGAACCCGCGCCCCGAAATGGTCCGGTTGCGCGAGATCCTGGAGGCGCCGGCCTTTGCCCGTTCGCGGGGACTGCTCCCGCTGGCACTGGGCAAGGACCTGACGGGCAATCCATTCGTTGCGGACCTGACGAAGATGCCCCACGCCCTGATCGCGGGGGCGACCGGCTCCGGCAAGTCGGTTTGCCTGAACACCATCATCACGAGCCTGGTGTACCGGCACGGCCCGGACCGCATGCGTCTTCTCCTCATCGACCCGAAGATGGTGGAATTGTCCGCGTACGCCGACCTTCCCCATCTGCGACACCCGGTGGTGACCGACCCGAGAGACGCTGCCGGGGTCCTGAAGTGGGCGGTGCTGGAGATGGAGCGGCGTTACTCCCTTCTGAGCGCGAACGGTGTCCGCTCGCTCACGGAGTTCAACGCGCGCCTCGACCGGGGCACCGAGATGAAACGGGCCATGCCCGACGATCCCGGGGAAGACGAGGACGGCTCGACCTACACGGACGGGCCGCTGCCCTGGGTGGTCGTGGTCGTGGACGAGCTGGCCGACCTGATGATGACCGCTCAGGCCGAGGTCGAGAAGCCTCTCACGCAGCTGGCACAGAAGGCCCGCGCCATCGGCATCCACCTGCTGGTCGCGACCCAGCGCCCCAGCGTGAACGTCATCACCGGGCTGATCAAGGCGAACTTCCCGTGCAGGATCGCGTTCCGCGTGGCCTCCAAGACGGACTCGAGGACGATCCTGGACCAGAACGGCGCCGACTCCCTGCTCGGCTCGGGGGACATGCTCTTTCTGCCCCCGGGGAAGAGCGAACCCGTGCGCATGCAAGGCGCGTTCATCTCGACGGACGAGACCGAGGCGCTGATGACGTGGTACCGTGAGCGGGCCGACACGCTCGAGGCGCTCAAGGCGCGGGTGAAGAGCGACGAGGACGACATTCTCGAAGTCGTCAGAGTGTTCGAGGGGGACGACGATGCGAGCGGCGACGGGGCCATACGCGGTGACTGGGACCCGCTGTTCCGCGAAGCAGCCGAAGCCTGCCTTCAACAGGGCTCCGGTTCCACTTCGCTGCTGCAGCGCAGACTCAGGATCGGGTACGGCCGAGCGGCCAGGGTCGTCGATCAGCTCTGTGATGCCGGGGTACTTGGCCCACCCGACGGCTCGAAGCCCCGAGAGGTCCTCGTGAGCATGGCCAGTCTGGACGAAATATGTCCCGGCTGACCGTTGCGCTGCTCTGGCTGCTCGCTCCGGCCGCGCCTGCCGGCGCCCAGGAGCCCGGCCACCCCCTTGACGACGCTTCCCGGCGTTACCGCGAGGTGAACGCAATGTGTGCCGACTTCGAGCAGGTGGTCGAAGTCAGGCTGTTTCGGAGGACCATACGGAGCGCGGGACAGGTGTGCCAGCAGCGGCCCAACCTCTTCTCCATGCGGTTCACCGACCCCCGGGGCGACATGGTAGTGTCGGACGGACAGTACTTCTGGGTCTACTATCCAAGCGCGATCGAGGGGCAGGTCATGCGTTACCCGGTGGCCGAGTCCCCGGGCCGGGAGGACTTCTTCCGCGAATTCCTCGAAGATCCCGGTGCGAAATACGAGGCGGAACCGGGTGGGGTGGAGACCGTTGGCGGCCGGGAGTGCCAGGTCGTGACACTGACCCCGCTGGAGGAGGCCACGTACCGGCGGGCGCGGCTGTGGATCGATTCCCGGACGCACGTGATCCGCCGTCTCGAACTGCACGAGGCGAACAAGGTCCGCACACTGACCCTCGCCAACCTGGATCTTTCACCGTCGCCGGACCCGGGGCTCTTCACCTTCGAGGTGCCCGCGGGCGCGCGGGTCATGGGCCCGCCTCCCTCCGGCTCCGAGGGGCACTCGTGAGACTCCGGACGAGAGACCTGCCCGTCTTTCCGGTGGGGGCCGGACCGGTTCGACCCGGTGTGGATCCCGGGGTGCGCGCGGTGGATCCACGGTCCTTCGAGATCGGGCCGGAGACCGGACCGCGTCTGGGTCTGGTCACCCTGGGGTGCGACAAGAACACGGTCGACTCGGAACACATGATGGCCGCGCTGGTCTCGGCGGGGGCCCGGGTGACCAGCGACGTGGAAAGCGCGGAGGTGGTGGTGGTCAACACCTGCGGCTTCATCGACGCGGCCAAGGAACAGTCCGTCGACACGATTCTGAACGCCTGCGCGCTCAAGGAGCGCGGCCAGGTAAAGGCCGTGGCCGCGGTCGGGTGCATGGTGCAGCGCTACCGGGACGAGCTGGCCCGGGAGATCCCCGAGGTCGATCTGTTCCTCGGGATCGCCGAGATGTCCCGGCTGATCCCGGAGCTGCGGGCGCGGGGACTCATCGAGGAAGACTTCGTACCCAACATGGAGCGGCCCCTTCGCATCCTCGCCGCGGAGACGCCGCACGTATCCTTCCTCAAGGTCAGCGAGGGGTGTGACCACACGTGCGCCTTCTGTGCGATCCCTCACATGCGGGGTCTTCATCGCTCAGCCGATCCGCAGGGTCTTGTCGCGGAGGCGCGAGCTCTGGGGGAACAGGGAGTTCGGGAGCTCAACGTCGTTTCCCAGGACACAACCTGGTACGGGCGGGACCTCAGGAGGCGTGATCGCTCGGCACCGCTGCTCCAGGACCTTCTCGAAGCCCTGCTGGAGGGCACGGGGGTGGACTGGTACCGGCTGCTGTACATGTATCCGTCGGGCATCACCCGCGGGCTCGTTTCACTGATGGCGCGCGAGCCCAGGCTGCTTCCATACCTGGACATGCCCCTGCAGCACGGGAGCGACGAGGTTCTGGCGCGCATGCGCCGCCCCGAGCGGCAGGCGACGATCCGCGAACGGGTTCGCTGGCTCCGGGACAGCATCGAGGACCTCACCTTGCGGACGACCATCATCGTTGGCTTCCCCGGGGAGACCGACGACGATGTGCGGATCATGCTCGACTTCCTGGACGAGATCCGCTTCGACCGGGTTGGTGCCTTCGCGTATTCCATCGAGGAGGGGACGGCCGCGGCCCGGATGCCTGACCAGGTCCCCGAGGAGGTGAAGGCCGAGCGGCTGGAAGCCGTCATGGAGCATCAGCGCGGCATCTCGTACGACTCGAACATGGCGCGGATCGGGCGGCGTACGACCGCGCTGGTGGACGAGCTGACGCCGGGGGAGGGGGAGTGGGGGGCGCTGGGGCGCACGCGTGGCCAGGCCGTCGAGGTGGACGGCCGGACCTTTCTTACTGAGGTGGAGGGGGTGAGGGCGGGTGACATCGTGGAGGTGGAGATCGTGGATGCGGACGACTACGACTTGACCGGGAGAGTGCTCAATGGGTGAAGGGAAGCGTCGTCGCGTGCGGCTCGGGGTGGTGGGCGCCGGAGCCACCAGCCAGCTCATGCACCTGCCGATCCTGTCGGAGCGCTCCGACGTGCAGGTGGCGGCGGTTGCGGATCCGGACGACTTGAGGGCGCGGGCGGTCGCGAAGCGCTTCGGTGTGCCGGATGTGGTCGACGACGACACGCTGATGGCGGACGGCGACATCGACGGCGTCGTGATCTGCGCCCCCAGCTTCCTCCATGAGGGCCTCGCCGCTTCCTTCCTCAGGGCGGGCAAGCATGTCCTCGTGGAGCGTCCGCTGGCGCTGTCCGCGGGTGGCGTTCGTTGGCTGCTGTCGATCGCGCGAGCCGCGGACAAGGGCCTCGTCCTGGGTATGGCGCACCGGTATCAACCCGACGTGAGTGCACTGCGAACGGTGATCGCCGACGGAGGCCTGGGCGAGCTGAGTTCCGCCAGGATGACATGGCTGAACCAGGCCGTGCGGCGTCCGCGGACGGGATGGCGCCGGCGCGCGCTCGAATCGGGTGGCGGAGCTCTGATGGATCTCGGCGTCCCTGCCCTGGATCTGGCGCTATGGGTGCTGGGATACCCGGAAGTGGAGCGGGTCTCGGCGGTGACGCCGGGCGACGGGTTCGACGTGGAGGAGGAGGCCCATCTCCATGCGGTCACGCGCGGTGGCGTTGCGCTCTCGCTCGCCGCGAGCTGGCGCTTCCACGGTGCTGCCGACCGTCACCGATTCCACATCTTCGGGGCGGAGGGCACGGCACGGCTGTCGCCGTTTACCGTTTTCAGGGAAGAGAGCGGGCGCACGGTGGACGTTACCCCCCGCCAACCGATCCCCCAGGGGGGCGAGGACCTCTACACGAGCGGATATCGGCGCTTGCTGGACCATTTCGTAAGGGTCGCCGCGGGAGGGGATTCGGCCGAACCCCCGGCCGAGCAGTACATCCTGATGAGCCTGATCGAGGCCGCGTACGAGTCGGCGCGGGAGGGCAGGGAAGTCACGCTATCCTGATGGGCGGCGCGGTCCGGGCGCGCGCGGTGAGCAGTGCTGCGCTGCTCGCCGCGGCCTCGGGCCTCGCCATCGGCGCGACCTTCTCCCCGTACGGTGGCCCCGTCCTCCCCTTCGTGGCTTTCGCCCCGCTGGCGGTCTCGCTGCGCCGGCAGCTTCGCGATGGAGACAAGCGCGCCCGGTTCGATCCCGCGGCGCCATTCGCGCCGGGCTTCGTCGCGGCTGTGCTCGCTCACGGGATCGGCCTCTACTGGATGGTTCCGGCGCTCTCGTGGAGGACGGCGCTGGCCGTCCCCGTGTACATCCTGGTGCTGGTCCTGATCGGCATCGTGGCGGGGATCGCTTGCGCGGCCGCCGTGTCGCTGCACCGGCGCCTGCGCTGGCCGCTCCCCGTTGCCCTGGCCGCGTGCTGGACCGGCTTCGAGTGGACCGCGGCGCACGTCCCGGGCATCTCGTACGCGTGGCTCAACTCCGGGGGCTCGCTGGCGTGGTATCCTGCCGCCGCGGCGGGCGCCGAGCTTCTGGGGGCGCGTTTCCTGACGTTCTGGACGGTTGCCTGCGGGGCGGCGGCGGGGCTGGCCGGTTACAGGGCGGTACGGACCCGCGCCGGCCCGCGTCCGTGGCGGTCCCGCCGGGTCCTGGCGATTGCCGGCGTGGTGGCACTTCCTCTTGTGGCGGGAGAGCTTCGTCAGCGGTCGCTGGACGGGGGGGAGGCTTTGGCGCGGGTGGCCGCCGTGCAGGCCGGCCACGGGTTGGCAGGCGAGGTGGATGCCGGGTTGTCCGGATGGCTCGACCCGGTGGGCCGGATCCCGGAGCGCGCGTCCCTCGACCTGGTCGCGTTCCCCGAGCGTTTCCTGGCGGCACCGCTGCGCCATGTGGGTGGCGGGGTGGGGCCGCGTACCGGCGCGGGTGATGCGGCTGCGCCCGGGACGGCGGCGAACGATTCCGTGGGCAACAGGCTCACGGAGGCCGGCCGAGCGGTCCGGGACTTTGCCGGAGCCGTGGGGATCGCGGTTCTCATCGGCGCGATGGATGGAGAGTTGGCAGGTGCGGACGCATCCGATACCCTGTGGTACAACGCTGCCCTGCTCCACGCGCCGCAGCAGGGTCTGTCGCGGGCGTACAGGAAGAGCCGCCTCGTTCCCGGGCTGGAGGGGGCGGGCCGGTGGCATGTCGACATGCTCGGCGGTGCGAACCAGGGGTACGCACCGGGCCACGACCCGCTGCCGCTACCGCTGGACGAGGAGTCGGTCGGGGTGATGGTGTGCTACGACTCCGCATACGGGGAGACGGCCCGGGCCCTGGTGCAGGGGGGCGCGAGTTGGCTGGCCGTGCTTTCCAACGACGACTGGCTGGACCCCGATCTGCCCTTCCGTGCGACCTGGGCCTACTGGCAGCACGCGACGCACGGCCGCTTGCGCGCCATCGAGAACCGGATTGGATTGATCCAGGTGGCAGCCACGGGATACACCTTCGCCGTGTCGCCGGGAGGCGAGGGGGCGCCGTTCGCGCTCCCGCCCGGGGAGCAGGGGATCGCCGTCCTCACCGCCCGGGGCCGGACGTCGACGACCCTCTACACGCGCATCGGAGATATCCTGGGCCTGTCGTGTTTTCTGGTTCTGGGATGGGGCACCGTGCTCTCCCGCCGGGCGTGGCGACTGTCCGGGCAGCGCATCCCGTCCCCACCTCCTCAGGCAACCCCTGGCAACCCGCCGCCGGGCGATTAGCTTTCAGGTTTCCCCACACGGACATCCGTTCATGATCGAAGAGATTCAGGCGAAGATATCGGAAGAAGTCGAGGTCCTCACCCGGGAGCTCAACGTCGAGCTTCCGGACCGGATCCGGAAGGCCGTTGAACTGGGAGATCTCAGGGAGAACTCCGAGTACAAGTCGGCCCTCGAGCGGCAGCAGTTCGTTCAGGCGCGGATCGGGCACCTCGCGGGACGCATGGCCGAAGTCTCCAAGATCAACGTCGACGACGTCCCCATTGATCGAGCCGGCTTCGGGTCGAAGCTCCTCGTCCACGATCTCGCGCTCGACAAGGAGGTCGCCTTCACCATCGTGACCGGTGACTACATGGACCTCGAAGCCGGCCATATCTCGCTGGACTCGCCGATCGCGCGCGGGCTGCTCGGATCGCGCCAGGGCGACGAGGTCACCATCCGGTTGCCCGTTGGGGAACGGCGGTTCAAGGTGCTCGAACTGACCACCTTGCCCCAGCAGTTGGGAGGGATCGGCTAGCGCTGGAAACCCGCCGGTTTGGGGATGCGCGCGACGATCACCCACATCGTTCCCGACGACGTGGGTCGGAACACCGCCCCCGCGCCCTCCGCCATGGCCTCGAAGTCGTGGACCCGCACTCCGCTGCCGCCGATCAGGCCGCTGAAATCGTGACGGCGGGCAAGCTGTACCGCAGGCACGGACGTGTCGTCGTCCTCGCCCGTGAGCGTTACCGGCCAGGGGTAGCGGCCAGGAGGGTCCGGGTTCGAGAAGACTTCCGTTGCCGTGGGGAAGTCGTAGGAACGGAAGTGCGGAGTGGTCTCGTCGCCAAGCCAGGCTTCGGCGCCGGCCACGGTCAGGGCGGTCGCATGTTCGATCAGGAGGTCGCCGATGTTCATGCCGGTCACGGCGACGAGCCCGTCGATGCCGGGCAGCGCCAGCGAGTCGTTCAGCGCCGTCACGAGGGCCTCGTCGTCGGTCGTCGAGTCCTCCTCGAACGCCAGCCGGTCGCGCAGGAAGCGGTGGAAGTGCCAGCCGCTCCCGTAGACCGTGCCCTCGCCGAGCGGCTCGAAGGTGACCGCATTGGGGTCGACCGAGAACGCTCGCACGACGCGCGCCATGACTCCGAAGGTGCCGTAGGCCTCGGGGCGCATGTTGCTCAGACCGTCGCGGATCATTTCGCGGTTGACGCGCTCGCCCACAGTTGGCCCACCCTCCCTCTCCCAGCCGAGGCGGGAACTCATCTCCTTGGCGATGTCGGCAGTTCCCTCCTCGATCCAGGTAGGGTGAAAGGTCCGAACGCCATCCGGCCGGCCGCGCAGTACGTCGCTCCGAACCCGTTTGTAGAGTGAGCTGACGTGCTTGACTTCGTGGACCAGCCCGGACATTGCCCAGTAGCGGTCGTCGTCCAGCTGGGTGAATGCGCCGGCGCTCATGTGCACGAGCTCCATCTCGTTGGACGCGGGGCAGTCGAGTGCGGTGAAGGTCATGTCGCCGGACCACGCGTACCCGCGCACACCGGTCAGCGCCGGGTCCACCAGAACGACGATCTTTCCGTCCCCGTTTACGTCGCTCACGCCACCGAAGTAGCGCTCGATGATTTCCGCGCCATGGGCCGAATAGAAGTCGATGATGCGGTTCGCGTTGGCCACCGGGACCCGCGACTGGGCGGTCTCTTCCTCGTAGACGACCATGTGTTCGTTCTCGGCGATGATGTCGGCGACCACCGTCCGATCGACGACACACCGGCTGGCCCCGTCTTCGCGGCTGTACAGGCGGAAGGTCCGTTGCATCGGGCTGTCCGCCGCGGTTCCGCGCCGCGCGGCTTGCGCCTCGATTCCCCGCTGGATCATGCCCGTCAGCCGTCCCTCGGCGGCCAGCTGCTCCATTAGGTCGGCCTCCTGTCGGCGGATTTGCCGGTGCAGAGCGGCGTTGGCGGCCTCGATCTCGAGCAGGCGGGCCCAGTCTTCCTCCGCTCCAGGGCGCAGTGCCGGTTCCCTGGTCTCTCTCCGGGCCGCCACGACCGGACGCTGAAGCGGAGTCTCCTCCGGCGCTACCGCCTCGACCCGAAGCAGGGCGTTGATGAGCCGTCCCTCCGACGGGTCGCTGCCGGCCAGCGTGACCCGGTAGTACGCCGAAGCATCCGGAGCACGCACGAAGAGGCCGCACGTCCGGGTATCGGTCCAGGTCGTGGCGTGAACGTCGCCGAGTTCGAGCCCGAGGGGGCCGTCGCACACCCGCATCCCGAGCGTGGCTGTGGCCTCCCCCCCTTCCGAATCGGCGACCCTCCCCCTGAACTCGGCCGAGTCCGCTTCCAGCGGCGTCCCCTGGATCATCCCGTCGGGCGAAAGCTCGAGCCCCGCGGGTAGCCGGCTGTCCTCGGGCAGGCTCCACACGTAGCCCTCCGTGCTGCCCCCCCGCGCCTTCAGCCCCTCGTTGTACGACACGGTGACGCGTCCCTGGCGCAGCGAATCCGTGTCGATGGCCAGGGGAAGGCGAGACGCGGTCACGCGAAAGTCGGCGGTCAGTCCGGCGGCGGCCGCGGTCAGGGTCTGGACTGCTTCTCTCCCCAGCGTCCAGGTCGTTTCGGCCAGGCCGTCGGCCCGGGTAACGACCGTGTCGGGCGACACCGTGCCCCCGCCGGAGGTCACCTCGAAGGTCACGGCGATGTCTGCCGCCGGATGACCGTTCGCGTCCAGCAGGCGCACTGCGGGAGCGACAGGAAGTGGTTCGCCGAAGTACCCCTCCTCCTCGTCGCCGGCCGTCTTCTCCATGGCCTCGATCTCCTGCGCCACCGTCACGGTCGCCTCCCCGCTCGCCGAGGACGCGCGGGCCGTGATGGTCGCGACCCCGGAACCCGCCGCGGTCACCAATCCCGTGCTGAGGTCGACCGTCGCCACCGTTGGCCGCAGGCTCACCCAGTTGACCGACACGCTCGTCATCACGTTGCCGTACTGGTCGCGCACCTGGGCCGTGAACTGCTGGGAGTCGCCGATCGCGGTGAATGTGACCGATGTGGGGGAATGGTGAGCGTCGCGGGAACCGGAGGGTCCGGGGGTGGTGTGGGGTCGCCGCCGCACGCCCACAGCGCAGTGACGAGAACCAGGATCGCAGCCAAAAGGGCGGGGCTCTTGGCGTCTGACCTCGTCGGCGGGGCCGGTCTCCGCCATGGACACATGAGCTACCTCCCCGCGGGAGTCTGTCAGTTTCCGTCCACGATCGCCTCATGGACGATGGGCCGGAGCAGCCTGTCGACGGGCGCCCCGCCAAACGGCTGGAGCTGGGTCCAGGCGAAGGCGATGATGTCCTCGGCAGGATCGATCCAGAAATAGGTGTTTGCCACCCCGGACCACCAGTATACGCCGTCGTCTTCTCCGGCCGGAACCGCGAATCCCAGCCCGAAGCCCATGCCGTCAAGGCCACGCATAATAGGAACGAGATCGTCTGGCAAGTGGTTGCGTGTCATCAAGCGGACCGTCTCCGGCTGGAGAAGCCTCACGCCGCCGGTCTCCCCCTCGCCGAGGAGCATGCGGCAGAAGCGCAGGTAGTCGGCCGCGGACGACGTCAGGCCCCCACCGCCGGAAAGCCAGCCTGGGGGCCGCGCAAAGGGGTCGCCCGATGCTGGAGCGGCGGTGGCGAGGCCGTCCCGGCTCATCCGGTACATGGCCGCGAAGCGGTCCAGCTTGCCGGTCGCCACGTGAAAGGCGGTGTCGTCCATCCCCAGGGGATCAAAGATGCGCTCGCGGAAGAAACGGTCGAGGGTCTGCCCGGAAACGACCTCGACGACTCGGCCGAGCACGTCGGTGGACATGCTGTAGTTCCAACGCGCGCCCGGGTCGTCGACGAGGGGCAGAGACGCGATCAGGTCGACCCTCTCTTCCAGGTCCCGTCCCTGCATGCCCGGCCCGTAGAGCGCGCGGTTGTACATGGAATCGACCGGGCTGTTGCCGAAGACGCCGTAGGTCAGCCCGGACGTATGGGTCAGCAGGTCCCGTACCAGGATCGGGCGCGTGGGTGGACGCGTGGCGCCCTCTTCGTAGACCTCGGTGCCGGCGAATTCGGGGATTACGCTCGACAGTTCGTCATCGAGCGACAGCAGCCCGTCCTCGACGAGCATCATCGCGGCGACGCTCGTGACGGGCTTGGTCATGGAGTAGATGCGGAAGATGTCGTTCGGCTCGAGGGGGTCCTCGCCGAGTACCCGCCACCCGTGCGCATCCCAGTGCACGATCTCGCCGCGGCGCGCCACCAGCGTCATGATGCCGGCCGTCCGGTCCGCATCGAGGAACTGTTGCATCGTGGGCCCGATGCGCGCCAGGACCTCGCTGGAGAGGCCGACGTCCTCGGGGGTGGCCGTCGTGAGGGTGGCGGTTTGAGCTTCGCGCCCCGGCTCCGCGTCCAGCGCGAAGGTCGAGACCCGGGGGGCGCCTCCGCCCGAGGTGAGCCCGGCCGCGACGGACACGTACTGCCGGCCGTTCACCGCGTACGTCACCGGCGAGCCGGCGCCACGGCCCACCTCGGCAGACCACAGCTCCTGGCCCGTGCGGGCATCCAGAGCGGCCAGGCGGGTCCCGGTGCCCCAGAAGACGAGGTTGCCGGCGCTGGTTACCGTGCCACCGTGGCCGCCGGTTGCCTCCACGCGCCAGACTTCGCGGTTCTCCGCCGGGTCCCACGCCAGAAGGACGTTGGCCGGCCCCTCCAGTGGCGGGCGCTGGGGCCGCTGGCCACGGGTGCCCCGAACCGTCCCTGTGTTCCAGCGACCCTCCTGGTAGTCGTAGGAACCTGTCATCTCGTAGTAGTAGTTGTTGTTCGTGGCCGGCAGGTACAGGAGTCCCGTACCGGGATTCCAGGACATCGTGTGCCAGTTGTGAGCCCCCCGGGGCCCGGGTGCCAGGTACACCCCCTTGCCGGTCATGCCGTAGCGCGCTTCAGGCGTCTCGACGGGGCGGCCGGTCTCGGGGTCGACCTCCGAAGCCCACGTCAGGTCGTCGGCGAAGGGTTCGGCCGAGATGAGCTCCCCGGTGATCCTGTCGACGACGTAGAAGAAGCCGTTCTTGGGTGCCTGCACGATGACCTGCCGCTCCCGCCCGCCGATATCCAGGTCGAGGAGCATGAGCGGTTGTGTGGCCGTGTAGTCCCAGTCGTCCCCGGGGGTGGTCTGGTAGTGCCATTCGATCGCACCGTCGCCGGGGTCAAGCGCCAGAATGGACGACAGGTAGAGGTTGTCGCCCCCTCCCGGGCTGCGATGGTCGCGGTTCCAGGGCGACCCGTTGCCGGTGCCGATGTAGAGCAGTTCGGCGGCATCGTCGTACGCCATCGCGTCCCAAACGGTCCCGCCGCCGCCCGCGATCCACCACTCGCCGGTCCACGTTTCCGCCGCTCTGCGCATCGCGTCGCTCTCGAAGCCGAGGGCGGGGTTCCCGGGCACCGTGTGGGTTCGCCAGATCTGCTCTCCGGTTGCGAGGCCGTAGGCGGTCACATAGCCGCGCACGCCGTACTCGGCGCCCCCGTTTCCGATGATGACCGCGTCGCCGGCGATCCGGGGCGCGCCGGTCACCGTGTAGTCGGAGCCGGGTGGGGTTGTCTGGGCGGTCCATCGCACCGATCCGTCGGCCCGGTCGAGGGCCACCAGGCGACCGTCCAGGAGGCCCGCGTAGACCAGGTCGCCGTGAACCGCGACGCCCCGGTTGACATCGCCGCAGCAGGCGCGAGGCCCTCCGTGTTCCTCGTCGGGGATTGCCGGATCCCAGCGCCAGATCTCTTCGCCGGTGGCCGCATCCAGGGCGAAGACGAAGCTGAGGGCACCGGTTCCGTAGAGCACCCCGTCGACGATCAGGGGGGTGGTCTCCAGCCGCGCGCCCGTCTTGGGGATCTCCCAGCGCCAGGCGAGGCCGAGGCGGTCGACGTTGTCCGCGTTGATCTGGTCGAGGGGGCTGTACCGGGTCTCGGCGGCATCGCGGCCGTGGTGTAGCCACCCGGACTCCGTGGACGTGGCGCCGGCCTGGTACGCTGCGGCGGGCGTCGCAATGGCTGCAAGTGCGAGGATGGACAGAGCGTAGGGAGCGCGGAGTAGAGTGTTGCGAAGGGGCGTCATTCTGGTTTCCGGCTGGGGTTGGACCCGCAAGGTTCGCGTTTGACCGACAAGATGCATGCGGCTGGCCGTTCCCGCGACACCGGCGCCCGCCCGCAGGTGCGGCCCCGTTCCGTTGTGGGTAGCTTTGCAAGCCATGAAATCGAATGGCCGAAGCTGCGTTGCGATCCTTTTTCTCCTGGGTTGCACTGCCGACGCTCCCGAACCCCCTCCCTTCGCGGCCGTGGCGGACGGTCGGCAGCTCATGGTCTCGGTGATCGAACCCGCGGCCGAGGTCTACTGGGATGCCGTCGGGGTAATCATGGACGAGGAAGGCACGCACGAGATCGAGCCCCGGACGCCGGAGGAGTGGGAAGCCGTCGTGAACGCCGCCTACGTGCTTGCCGAGTCCGGCAATCTCCTGTTGATGGAGGATCGCGCCCAGGGCAGGGGACACTGGATCGCCATGTCCCGGTCGATGAGCGAAGTGGGGCAGCGTGCGATCGAGGCCGCCGAGGCGGAAGACCCCCAGGCCGTGTTCGACATGGGTGCCGAGCTGTACTTCGTCTGCACCGGGTGCCACACGGTATACGCGACCGGGACGTTGCGACCGAGCGATCTGCCGGACTCGGCCGTAACGGGCTCGCCCGGCACCGGCGCCTCCGACCCCCGCGCGCCCGTCCCGTGATCGAACGCTTCCTCGGCTGGTTGGGAGAGACGCCGTGGAGCATCGCGCTCCTGGAGTCGCAGTACGTGTGGCCGTTCGTCGAGTCGGCGCACGTTCTCACCCTGGGCCTGTTCGTCGGCACAACGGTGATGATGGACCTTCGTCTTCTCGGTGTCGCCTTTCGGAAAGTGCCCATCCAGGCATTCACGGGGCGCATGCTGCCCTGGACCCACCTGGGGTTCATCATCATGACGGTCACCGGCCTCCTCCTCTTCTATTCCCAGCCGCTCCGCTACTACCACAACGTGTTTTTCCGTGTCAAGGTGCTCCTGTTGATCGCTGCCGGCGCCAACGCATTTGTCTTTCATCGCGGTGCCCACCGGCGGGCCTCCCGGTGGGGCGAGGACGCGCGCCCTCCGCGGCCGGCGCGCATCGCCGGGGCCGTTTCTCTGGCTGCGTGGACGATCGTTGTCGTGACTGGCCGCCTCATCGCCTACAACTGGTTCGACTGCGACCTGCAGCCCCAGCCCGGCTGGGTGAACTGGGCAGCGGGCTGCGCGGCCGGGACGGAGTAGCGACCGGTGACCGAGCTCCCCGCCGCCGCCTGGCAGCCCGTGATCGAGGACGCCGCCATCGGGCAGCCCGTGATCGAGGACGCCGCCATCGGGCAGCCCGTGATCGAGGACGCCGCCATCGGGCCCGCCGCCGAGATCCCCGCGCTGCAGGGCCCCGCCGTGCTGGAGCCGTTCTTTCGCTGGTGCGAGTCGACGTTCCTGGGCACGGCGGTGCGCGACTCGGTGTGGGCGTTTCCGATCCTGGAAGCGGTTCACCTGCTCGGCCTCTGCGTCCTGGGAGGAGCCCTACTCATCGTCGACCTGAGAATGCTCGGCCTCGGCCTCACCGCCCACCCCGTCGCCCGGCTGGCCCGCTACGCGAGGCCATGGCTTGTCGCCAGCCTGGTGCTCATGGCCGCGACCGGCATCCCCCTCTTCCTATCGGAAGCGATCAAGGCGTACTACAACACCTCGTTCTGGGTGAAGATGACGACCCTGCCGGTCGCGCTGGGCTTCACCTTCGCAGTGCGAGAGCGCGTCGCCCGGCGAGAGGGTCTGGCGCCCGGTTTGCGCTGTCGGATCATCGGCGCTGTCTCGCTGGCTCTCTGGTTCACCGTGGCCGCCGCGGGCCGCTGGATCGGCTTCTCGTAGGCTGGTCGGGGGCGGATACCGAAGATACTCGCACCGGGCCCGGGCATTCCGCGGAGAAAACGACATTGACGTGGCCTGCTGGTACGCGCTCGGCTGGCGGGGTCCCGGCGGGATGGTCCAGGTGGACTACGCGGACATCAACGGGGACGGGGATGTGGACATCCGGGACGGGTCCTCGTCGACGCGTTCCGCAGCTCCGCCGTGGTGTCGTTGTGCCGCCATCCTCATCGCCGCCAACCAGAGGTGCCCGGAATCCCGCGGCTGAAGAGCACCTCGAGATCCGGCGGCGTGCGCGCTCCCCCGCCAGCGTCCGCGGCCACCTCGATAGCGGACGCCGCCGGCAGGATGGCCCGCACCTGCCCAGTGCGCATGTCGCGCAGGATGGCCATGGGCAGGTCGGAATCGCCGTCGAGGGCGGCTTCACCGTCGGGGCCGGACAGGGCAATGCCGGCAAGGTTCTCCCAACCGGGGCGCACCGGCAGCGCGAAGGCGAAGGACGAGCCAACCGATTCCTCCGACAGCGCCCGAGGCATGGCGAAGCGTACCGAGAACAGCTCGCCGCCGCCCGCGTCCCGTCCGGTCACCGCATAGTCCCCGCCGGAGTCCGGCAGCGCGGCTGGTGCCTTCGCCACGAAAGCGGGGTTGAGGAACGGGTTGCCCTCCGCGTCGATGCCGCCCCACAGGAGCAGCGATGTTGTCGCGGCCACGTCCTTGGCCGCCGAGGGCTTGCCCTCATCGCGCAAGCGGTGACGGAGCGCGTTGGTGAAGTGATAGTCGCTGACCCAATCCGGGCCGCAGTAGCTCATGAGATCCTTGTGCAGCGACGGCGGCACCAGGCGTCCGCTGCTGAAATCGTATCCCCAGGAGCCGGTCGAGCCATCATCATACGGGTAAAGCGGATCCCCAGACGTTCCGCACGGCGCGTGCCCCAGGCCCATGTTGTGACCCAGTTCGTGCGCGATTATGTGGGAATCCAGTCGCGAGAAGCTCGACCGGCCGCGGGTGTATGCCACTCCCGCGGGTCCGGTCACGGTCCCCGACATCAAGCCCGCGTAATGCCCCGCGCCGCCCTCCAGGACCCGGATCGCCTCGGTCTGGGCCAGCAGGTCGTAAGCGTTGTTGCTCGTGCTTTGCACGGGCGCGTGCGCCGTCACATCGATAACGCCCACCGGCAGGAGGGTCCGGGTGTCCTCGAGCATGTCGTGGCCCTCCGGGTCGGCCTCCATGCCTTCCGCCGCCTCCACGACCGCCCGGTCGGGGTCGGCGCTCCAGATAAAGGGGATCGCCGTCAGTTGCAGGACGGGCAGCTCCCGCACCGCCACCGTCATGCGGCCCGCCTCCGGGATCCGCTTGGGCACGCCAAGCGCGGGATCCAGGGTGCCGTCGGGGTCGACCTCGATCACCATCTCCAAGCCGGGGCGCACGATCCGGCCGGGTATTTCCGTGTTCGCGGATTTCGAAAGATCCCCCTCGTCGAACTCCGTCGGGATGGGGTTCGAGTTCGCGGGGACGTCCACCACGTGGCGCTCGACCCCGCCCAGGTAGAACCGCGCCCGCACGGCGGGCATCCCTTCGGACGTCTCTCGGGCCGCAGTGACGAACACGCGCAGCAAGGCATCCTCGCCCGCCACCAGGGGGACCGGGTGCGCGCGCGATTGCACGGCCTGGACGAGGTACGCCGCCAGCCCGTTGCCGCAAAGCGCGATCCGTCGATCGAGGATGTTCACAAGCCAAGTCTGGAAGCCAGGCTCCACAGGTACGCACAGATCCGTGCCCGCGGCCTGAAGCGACTCCAGGCGCAGGTCCTTCAGCCCCGCCGGGATGGCTCCCGCCAGTTCGCGGTTTTGCGCCAACTCCAACGCCGTCAGGGCCGCCAGCCCACCGAACTCCGGCGGCACGGGGCCCGTCAACTCGTTTCCGCTCAGGTAGAGGGCTCGGAGCCTGGAAAGACGGCCCAGTCGGCGCGGGATCCCGCCCGTCAACTCGTTCCCGCTCAAGTCGAGGTCCCGGAGGTTGGAAAGGCCGCCGAGCTCCCACGGAATCGCGCCCGAAAGGCCGTTCCCGGACAGCACCAGCTGTTCCAGGTTGGAGAGGCCGCCCAGCTCCCGCGGAATCGCGCCCGAAAGGCCGTTCCAGCCCAGGTGCAGCACTCTCAGGTTGGAGAGGCCGCCCAGCTCCTGCGGGATCGTTCCCGAAAGGCCGTTCCGGTGGAGTCCCAGCTGTTCCAGGTTGGAGAGGCCGCCCAGCTCCCGCGGAATCGCGCCCGAAAGGTCGTTCCAGCCCAGTTCCAGCACATTCAGGTTGGAGAGGCCGCCCAGCTCCCGTGGAATCGCGCCCGAAAGGCCGTTCCCAAACAGCACCAGCCGTTCCAGGTTGGAGAGGCCGCCCAGCTCCCGCGGGATCAAACCGGACAATTCGTTCCCGGCCAGAACGAGGATTCTCAGGTTGGGGAGGCCGTCCAGCTCCTGCGGGATACCGCCCGAAAGGTCGTTCCCGTACAGGTTCAGCCATTCCAGCCTGGAAAGGCCGCCCAGTTCCTGCGGAATCAGGCCGGACAGCCCATTGGATGCGAGATGCAATCCGACTACTCGGTCCTGGCCGTCCACTTCCACCCCGTGCCAATGCCGGAGCTGCGCACCGCTGAGCCAGTTGTCGTTGTTGATCCAGTTGGACCCGCCGGTCGCCTCGTACAGCGCCGTCAATATGTCGCGGTCCGTCAACGTTGCGCACTCGGTTCCCGTCCCATCGAGCGAACCGATGCCGCCCAGCCACGCTCGGAAGGCGTCGTCCGCCGGCGCGCACAACTCCGTGCCGCCGTAATGGAACTCATCGAGGTAGAGATCCGTTAGCGAGAGCGGCAGGCGGCCGACGAGCGCATTGCCGTCAACGCGGAGCTTCGCTAGCCGCTCGAGCCCGCCAACGTCCCCCGGCAGGCCGCCCGCGAGCCCATTGTCGCTGAGGTCAAGGGCCGTGACACGGCCTAGCCGATCCGTCCGCACGCCGTGCCACTGTTCCAATGCCGGGCCGCCGAGCCAGCCGTCGGACGCGGCCCACCGGTCCCCGTTCGTCAGCTCAAACAGGTTGCTCAGCACGGCCTGGTCAGAAGCGTTGCAGAACGGGCCGCTCCAAAGTGCCATGCCATCCAGCCACTCGAGGGCTTCGGAGGTACCGGGCAAGCACACTCTTGTCGCCCCGCACGCCCAATTGAAGATCTTGACGGGTAACTTCATCATACTCGGCGGGACCACGCCCCGAATGTCGTTCCCGTTGAGGACCACCTCTACCAAGTTGACGAGACCGCCCAGTTCCGGAGGAATCGTGCCCGTCAACTTGTTCCTGCCGAGGTACAGCCATTTCAGGTTGGCGAGGTCGCCCAGCTCCCCCGGGATCCCGCCCGAAAGACCGTTTCCGGTCAGGTGCAGCGAATGCAAGTTGGAGAGGCGGCCCAGTTCTGGAGGAATCCCGCCCGAAAGGCCGTTTGCGGACAGGCTCAGGAGTCCCAGATTGGAGAGGCCCGCAAGTGCCCGAGGGATCGCGCCCGAAAGGCCGTTGTAGGACAGGCGCAGCGCTTCCAGCCTGGCGAGGCCGCCCAGCTCTGGAGGAATCTCGCCCGAAAGACCGTTTCCGGCCAAGTTCAGATGTATCAGGTTGGAGAGGCCTCCCAGCGCCCGAGGGATCGCGCCCGAAAGGTCGTTCCGGTGGAGCTCCAACCGTTCCAGATTGGCGAGGCCGCCCAGTTCCAGCGGGATCGTTCCCGAAAGGCCGTTCCCGCCGAGGTTGATTGAGAAAACCCTGCCGGACTCATCCGTCCGCACCCCGTACCAGTCGTCCAACGGCGCGTCGGTCAGCCAGTTGTCGTTGTTGACCCAGTTCGGCCCGTCCGTGGCGTTATGGAGCGCGACCAGCGCGAACCGGTCTGGATTCGTTACCGCAACGTCTGCGGTCCCGGTCGCAACTCCTGCGGTTGCGGTAATCGAGGCCGAGCCCTCGCCGACGCCGCGGACCAGACCTGATGCGTCCACCATCGCCACCGAGATGTTGTCGGAGGCCCAGGACAGTTCGGGCTCAGCCACCACATGGCCGTTCGCGTCCCTTGCCTCCGGCACGAGACGTAGCGTGTCGCCCAACGGCACTGCGGCGGAGGCCGGGAGCGTGATGTGCTCAACCTCCTGGGCCACCCATGCCCTGGCGCTTCCCGACGCCGACCCGGAAGATGCGGTGATCGTGGCTGACCCGTTCGCAATCGCCGTCACCAGTCCCTGGCCATCGACCGTCGCGACCTCCGGGGCTTCGCTCGCCCAGGTCACCGCCGCTCCGGCCACCGGCTGTCCCGACTGGTCCCGCACGTCGGCGGACAACTGCGCCGTGTCCCCCAGCGCGGTCAGCTCGATTGTTGCCGGAGTGACCCACACCGCCGAGGGTGCGGGCGTCGCGGTTGCGGGCGGTTCCGTGGATCCGTCGCCGCACGCGAGGATCGAGAGCGCCATCCCCGGCACAAGCGCGGCGGCAGCCTTGATCGCGAGCTCGCGGGCGGTCGACATGGATTTCTCCTCCTTCAACGCCCCTCCTGCAGCCGGTTGACAAAGTTCCTCAGGCAGTACTGCCCGATCCCGTTGAGCGCCCCTTCCTCACGTTCTTCCATGATGTGCATCACGAACATCAGCACGGCGGACTGGAGCAGGGCGAGCAGCGTGGTGTAGAACGCCACGCCGAGGTCGCCGGTCACCTGTTCCATCATTTCGGGACCGATTGACGCCTCGGTGAAGCTGGCGCCGGCGAACAGCACGCCGGCCGTCCGCATCGCGAACGCGATCCCCAGCACGGTTCCAATGAAGCCCAGGGTCGGGATCAGCCAGATCACGTATCTGAGCATGTTGTATCGCATCTCGATCTCGTGCTGGTACAGGTCGATCGAGAGTTCGATCGTCGAGGTGACCTGACCGATCGATCCACTGTTGCGGAACTGGAGGAGGGCGCCGGACAGCAGACGCTGCAACAGGTGGCGGCTGGCTGGATCGGACTGGACCACGCGGTCGTAGATCGGCGTCATGTCCTGCTGGCGCAGGACCGTTCGGTCGTCCTCGGGCAACAACCCGAGGTGTATCTGTTCCCGTTCCCGAAGGCCCGCCAGGTGCCGCACGAGCAGTTCGCCGCTGGCCATGCAGAATGCGAGCCACATCACGTTCTGGATCGTGAACGGATACGGGAAGATCCGGGTGTTCCTGTCGAGGAGCAGCTCCGCACCGACGCTGTCGTCACCGGCGGGGAATACCCAGGAGAGCACGCCAATAAGGGCGATGCCGATCAGGAGGGAACCAAAGAGCGCGACCGCGCGGAAGGGGATCTGCTCGTCCCGTGCCGGTCGCCGGGACACGTCCTGCTCGACCTTCACCATGGGCAGCTCACCGACCGTCGCCCCGCTGTTGTCCCAGACACCTGGGCAGACTCACGCCGTCCAGCTGGGGGTTGATGTTGGCCTCGAAACGGCTCAGCGCCTCCGGTATGCACCCCGAAAGGCGGTTGTAGTTCAGAGACAGGCGCCGGAGGCTGCCAAGGTTGCCCAGTTCCGGCGGGATGCTCCCCGAGAGCTGGTTGCGCTCCAGAGACAACACCTCGAGCCGTTGGAGCCTGCCCAGTTCGGGTGGTATGCGTCCGGCGACGCGCGTCCGGGACAGGTTCAGGCGGCGGAGGTTGTCCAGGTTGCCCAGTTCTCGTGGAATGCTCCCGGTGAGCGGGTTGCCCTGCAGGTACAGATCCTCCAACCGGGACAGGGAACCCAGCTCGGCCGGTATCTCGCCCGACAGACGGTTGCCCTGCAAATAGAGGAACTCCAGCTCGCCCAGAGCCCCCAGTTCTGCGGGAATCCCACCCGGTATCTGATTGTCGGCCAGATTCAGGTACTGCATCCGGCGCAGGAGCCCGAGGGTTTCGGGAAGCGCGCCGCCGAGACCCTTGCCGGGCAGGTCGATCCCCGTTACCGCGCCGCCCTCCAACTGCACGCCGGTCCACGATGTCCAGTTCCGACTGCGGCTCCAGTCCAGCAGGCCCAACGATCCCGCAAGGTCGTCGGCCACGGCCAGAAGTACTTCGCTGTCTCCCTGCGCCTGCAGGAATCGGCGCCGGGCCTCGGCGAGGCGCTCCTCTTCGGACTGACGCTCGGCCTCCAGACGAGCTTCTTCCGCGAGACGCGCCTCCTCTTCCAACCGCTCCTCTTCGGCCTGGCGCTCGGCCTCCAGACGCGCTTCTTCCGCCAGTCGCGCCTCCTCCTCCAACCGGGCCTCCTCGGCCTGGCGCTCGGCTTGGCGTTCGGCTTCCAGGCGGGCTTCTTCCGCCAGACGCGCTTCTTCCGCCAGTCGGGCTTCCTCGGCCAGACGTTCCTCTTCCAACCGCTCCGCTTCCAGGCGTTGCTCCTCGAGCTGGCGTTCGAAGTCGAGCCGCTGCTGCTCGGCGCGCTGGCGGGCTTCGGCAAACTGCTGCTCCTGTGCGCGCTGCCGTTCATCGGCCAGCCGCTGGGCCTCGGTCTGGCGCTCGGCTTCGAGACGCTCCGCTTCCGCCTGTTCCTCGGCTTCCCGGCCCACGGCGAAGAGCGCCGCGAGGCTTTCGCGGTCGAGATAGCCGGTCTCTTCGATCCCCTGGGCGGCTTGCCACCGTCGCAGTCCCGCCCGGGCATCCGGCTCCAGCACGCCGTCCGTCTCCCCGGCGTAGTGTCCTTCGGCCGCGAGACCCTTCTCGACCACCTCGATCGTCTCGGAACTCAATTCCAGCCGGGCCTCCGTCGCAGCGGCAAGCTGCTCCGGCGTGAGGGCGCTGTTGCGTGACACCGACACCAACACGGTTACGCCGAGCGCGACGACCGCGATCCCCGCCGCGTAGAAGATGCGCCGCCGGCCGACCCGGACAGCCGGGGCGGCCGGCGTCCGCGCGGCGACGGGCTCGGATCGTCCTGCGGCTTCCCCGGACAATATCGCCCGCCAACCGGACGCCGCGATCTCCTCCTCGAGGTCGCGGCCCGGGACGTGCTCGGTGACCAGATACGCGGTCCCGTTGGCTTTGGCGACGCGGTGTACTTTTGCGAACTGGGGGTGATCCACCCTTGCCAGAATGCGCGTTCCCGCCAGAAACTGCTCCAGGCCGGTGGCGTAGGCCTCGGCCGACTCCTCCGACCTGGGCCCCACTGTTCCGTCCGGACGGCGCGAGCCCGAGTCCCGCGGAAGGTACTCCGTGATCAGGACGCTGCGATCGATGGCAAGTTCCAGGGCCAGATACGTGGTCGAGACGCCGTCACCCGCCAATTCGCGCTCGATGCGGTATTCGTCCAGAAGACGGCTTCCCGTTGGCAGGGCATCCGGGGAGGGCGTGTAGCTCATCACCAGCTCCAGGCGACTCCGAACTGGGTTCGGGAATCGGCGCGGCCGACGAAGAGGCGCGCGGGCCGCTCGGAACCCGATGATTGCAGCGGCATCGAGAGTGCTGACATCCGCGACAGTTCCTCGACCTCACCCATCTTCTGCGACGCCATGACCCATTGCGCCAACCCCCAGACACCGAGTAAGCCCCCGGCGCCCATGATCCACTGCCTCCCGGTCTCGGCATCCTCCCGCCGATTGACGGCGGACTTGTATTCCAATGCGTCGGCGAAGTCTTCGGGGTCCGGGACCGCGAAGTACGGTATCCACTCGACGGCTGCGAACGCACCTCCCGCCAGAAGGGCCCCCCAGACGAGCTTGCGTCTCCCGAGCGAGCGGCTCAGCGTGGCTTCCGCATACTGCCGGTCGAGCGGCGGGGTCGTCGCCTCGGGGAATTCGCGCTCCAGCGCGGCCATCTTGCTCCAACCAAGGACGTACCGACCGATTCCGTAGGCGGCAAGCGCGGCGCCCCCGATGAGGGCCACCTTCTTGACGGTCCCGGCGGTCTCCTCCCTGTCCTGGGCGGCCTGGTATGCGGCGTCATCCTCGTACGACTCGCGATCCTCGACCTCGAAGAACAGCGAGACGGACAACTGTGCGGTTGCCGCCAGTCCCGCGCCCTGGACCGCCCTGTTGAGTCCCGCCGACCGATTCGCCTTCGCGGCCGCGTGTTGCTCCTCGACGCCGGGAATGGCCATTCCGCCGCCGGGCGCTGCCGGTGACGACTGCTGCATCCCCACCACGGCCACTTCGCTGGCCAGGACGTACCCGATCAGATTCTCCTGGCCCGGCGGGCCGGGCACGGATACGGCGTAGTAGGGGCCGGACTCGCCGACCCATTCCAGCACCGCGCCGGAGGGCAGCGTGGCGATGACCGGGCTCGTGCTGTTGGGATCGAGCCGCAGGACGGTCTCGTTGGCGACGACCACCTGTTGGGCCGCGGCCGGGGCCGCGGCAGTGCCAGCGGCCAGGAATGATGTCCAGATGATGGAATGAAGCAGGACATTGCCAGTGTTCATCTTCATTTTCGTACACCTCCACGATTTCTTCTGACAACGGTTGCGGTCACTCCCACCTCTCGCCCCCTTCCGCTTTGGCACGCCGCGCCAGGCCCTCACCAGCTCCAGCTGACCCCGAACTGCGTGCGCGGACCCCGGCGGTTCGCGAACAGTTCGACGGGCGCCTCGGCAACGAAGCTTCCGACCGGCACGGAGAGCGACGACATCCTGGCGGTCGCCTCGATCCCGGACATCCTTCTGGCTCCAAGCACCCACTGCGTCGTGCCCCAGGCCCCCAGCCCGATGCCCAATATGTAGGCTCCCGACCTGGCGGTCTCGGCCCGGTCCCTCCGGTCCTGTGCGGCCTGAAAGTCTTCCGCATTGTCGAAGTCCGCCGCGTCAGGTACTCCCAGGTACGGAACCCACTCGACCGCACCGTACGCGACGAGCGGGAGAAAGACGGCCCAAAAGACCTTTTTCCTTCCGGACGAACGCATCCTGAACGCGTCGCCGTACTGCACCTGCAGCGACGGGCCCGCCGTTCTCGGAAGCTCGAGCTCCAGGCTTCGCATGCTGCTCCACCCCATGGTGATCTGCGCCACCCCCCAGGCCCCCAATGCCCCGCCCAAAGCCATGCCCACGCTCCTGCCCGTCTCGGCCGCGCTGCGCCGGTCCAGGGCGCTCTGGTAGGATTCGGCGTCGTCATAGTCTTCGGCGACCGGAACCTGTAGCGGAGGCACAAACTCGAGTGCGGCGTACGAACTCCCGACGAAGACAAGACCCCAGATGACCTTGCTCACACCCGATGAACGACGTGCTCGCGCGTCCTCGTACTGCTCCTGCAGGCTCGGGATGCCGATCACGGGGCCAGGCCCCGTTGCCGGTATCGACCCCACGGGTGGCGCGATGCCCGGCACCGCGCCCACCAGCTCCACCTCGCTGGCCAGGACGTAGCCGATCACCTCTTCCTGGCTGGGATCCCCGATGATCGACACGGCATACCAGGCGCCCGATTCGCCGGTGTACTCCAACAGCGTTCCCGAAGCCATTTCCACAATGATCGGGCTCGTTGCGTTGGGATCCAGCCTGATCGCCGTCCCGTCGGCGACGATCCGCACCTGCTGCGCACCGGCATCGGCCGGTACGATTGCGGCGACGGCAAGCAGGATCAAGACCACGGCCTTCATCACGACCGCAATGGGTTGGCCTGGGAAGTGTTCAGCCACTGTCTTTTCTCCTTGCGGGTTCAAACGCGTCGAAGTCGTCCGTGCCGATGACCGGCGCGAACCTCCCCGTTGCGGGATTGGAGCGTGAACGTGCGTCCGAGACCATCATGGCACCCCATTGATCGGCCTCACAACAGGGAGAGCAGGAGATTGACCGTCAGCGAGCCCCCCACGTCGCGCACGAACTGGCCCCGGCCCGCGTTGGCCACGGATTGCAGGAAACCCTCGACCTGAGGATCGACAAACCCCTGGGAGTTGATGTAGACGGTCGAGACCCGGTGTCCCGGCAGCCGCGCGATCGCGGTAGCCGTGGCGATGGTCCGGTTCACCTCCTCCGGGTAGGCGGGGTGGTCGGTCACGAGCACGATGACCCGTCTCTCGGACTCGGGCCGCCACGGCATGCGTGCCGCCTCGGTCAGCGCTGCAAGGAACGCCTCGGGCGGGTCGTTGTTGCCGCCGCGGCCGAGGCCCATTCGCACGGAAAGGTTGTTCACGAATCCCCTGAACGCGGCCCGGTTCAGGGTGGGGCCAGACACCCTCCGCAGGGAGAACGTCGTCGTGGGCCTCTCCCATTGGCGGTCTCCGAACGCGATCAGACCGATCCCGAAGCTGGGCGCCATCCGGCTCAGCAGGACGCTCAGCTGTCCGACTTCGGCCTTCAGCGCAGCGACCTGCGGCCCCATGCTGCTGGTGACGTCCAGCGCGATCACCAGGTCAAGGTGGGGCAACTGGTAGGTCGCGGTGGGCGGCACCGGGCCGGGGTCGGGCTGGGGGCACGGGACCGGGGCGGGAACGGCAGGGCACACGGGGCACGTCACGGGCTCGGGGTCGGCCGGCGGCGTCTCGGGAACGGCGGCGACGACCAGGGCCGGGGTCGGGGTCGGCACGGGAGTGGGGACCGCGGGGCACGCGACCGGTGTTGGCAGCGCGGGGTAGGTCGGCAACACGGGGCAAACGATCGGTTCCGGGCACGGAACTGCTGCCAGCATCGGGATCGGCTCTGCGGGTTCGGAGCGCGAAGCGTCGGCGATGAGCGGAAAGATGATGATCGAGATCAGAATGAACGCGCCGAGCGCCGAGGCGAACAGGTCAAGCGACGCCATGCCGAAAAGCGTCAACTCCCGATTTCGTCGTTTCATCTCATTCCGAGATCGATCAAGGAAACCCCGATTGGGAGCCTAATCCACCTGTTCTCGGCGATTCACGTTGCCAAGAAGGGCGAACGAGACCATCGAGGCGCCAAAATGCAGGTATCGGACGGCTTACGCAAGGCCTTTTGCATGTCGAAATCGGGACGAAGGCGGAGCGCGGGCAGTCGCGTTTCAGCTGCCCCGCGCGCGCCCGGCAGGGTGGCGCGCCGAAGATCCGGGAAGTCCCCCTCGCCCGGCTCCCGCCCTCAGCGCGTCAGCACCTGCCCTGTTCGCGGCGCGCCTTCAGCAACTCCTCTTCGTACGGCGCGCCCGTTCCGGACGAGCCCAGGAAGATCTTGCTGCCGTCGGTGAAGGTGACGTCGCGGCCGTTGGCCCGGTTCAGCGAGTGATCCTTGGCCTGGTATCCGTCGACGATGATCTCGGTGCCGGGCTGCAAACAGTCCCGCCGCAGGCCGCGGCGTAGCAGCACGTTCGGCGTGCCCCCCTCGACCGCCCACACCTCGGTGGATCCGTCTTCGTTGTCGATCTCCAGGTGAATCCAGGTGTGGGGGTTGACCCATTCCAGCTTCACGATCCTGCCCTGCAACCTGACCGGGGCGTTGCGGTCGAACTCGGCACCGAAGGCGTGATGCGCGACCAGAGGCGCCGCGACCCCGGCCGCGACCAGAACGACCCCGGCGGGGATGAGGAACCCCTTCCGGGCGAAGATTCGCTTTTGTCTGCTCATCAATTCCTGTTCCTCCGTTCTTCGGCCCGGGCTCCGCGCAGCACGTTCTCCAGCGCGTAGTTGCCCTCGTGGCATGCGTACTCGTAGACGAGACCGTCGAGCCGGTTGAATGGCACCTCTCCACGCCAGGGACGCGTGAACATGACCGGGTCCTCGACGGTGAACTCGTAGTTGATCGTGTGTTCTCCCGCCCGCGTGAAGCGCTCGGTCACCTTCATCTCCGCCGACGGCGGGATCCCCTGAAGGGTCTGGTCGGGATGAAGGTTGGTGGTCTCGACGACCAGGGTGTCTCCCTCCCACCGTCCCCAGGAGTCGCCCATCCACGGACGGATGTGCGCAGGCAGGCGCTTCGGTTCTCCCAGGCGGATGATCCGCACATCGTGCACCATCTCCGTCATGATCAACACGTGGTCGGGAGTCTGCACGATCGTGTAGTTGTTGTTGTAGAAGTAGTTCGGCAGCATGGGCGGCCCCGCGTTCGAGCCGAAGGACATGATGCACCGTTCGGCGAGCGGGCGGTTCTCCGGGTTGTCGAAGGAGCCGAACCGGCTTCGGAGCCGCCGCCGCTGGGCCAACCGTTCCCGACCCTGGTCGCTGAGCCCCGGGAGCCGTCCGTTGGGTGGATCGACGACCAGCGACGTCCTGGGCTCGCCGTTGAAGACGGCCACCAGCTCCCCGGCGTCGATGAAGAAGCGGTTGTAGCCACCGGTCCCTCCGGACGCCGCGTCGAAGCGCGGGTCGCCGGTGAACTGCCCGCCGACGGGCGGTGCTTCCCGGTTGGGGTCGCTGTCGGCGTAGCCCTCCTCCACAGTGGCCCGCACCCGCCCCTCGATCTCGGCCACCTGTTCCCAGGTGTAGGCCGCGTCCCGTCCCTCGGGGCGCTGAATCGGGGTGACGGTCGCATTGGACCAGTTGCCCTGCAGGTCGGGATGTCCGGCGGGCGTCCGCGGAACCACCCAGTCGGCTCCCCCGGCGTCGCGTTCCTGCGCCGCGGTTCCTCCGGACGGCGCCATGCAGGCGGCGCCCAGTACGACCGCGGTCGCGGCCAACCTACCGAATCGGGGTCTTGCGCAAATGTCCATACATCAGCTCCTCCACGAACTCCACGCACTTGAACTGCCCGAGGCGTGCGTTCGGGTCGATGTTGCGGTACAGCGGCATCCGGATCGTCCAGGGACGCGCGAACGTCTCCGGATCGTCGATCTCGGCCTCGTACATGATGTGATCCGGCCCCGTCATCGTGTAGCGCTCCGTGACTCTGAGCCCGGGGCCGTGATGATTGCCCGCCCGATCGAACCATGTCTGCCCGTTGAAGCCGCTCACCTCCACCACGAAGGTGTCGCCCTCCCAGCGCCCGTGCGACTGCCCCATCCACGAATCGACCTGGGGCGGACCAGGGTCTTCCAGGTAGATCTCGCGCATGGCGCCGGCGTATTCGTACGCGATGAAGAACATCGTCTCGCTCTGGGCGATCCGGAACGGGAAGGGCATGTAGGTGGCCCGTGGCACGCCCGGCAGGTAACACCTGATTTCGGGGTCGCGCTCGAGCCAGCGTTCACGGTTCTCGTCGCGCAACTCGAGGGCCTCGGGCAGGTAGGGGATCTCGCCGCCCTCCACAACGCCGTAGCCGGGCGGGACCGCCCCGACCGCCCCCAGCGCGAGGACTTCGTTGGCGGGCACGGGGATCACCGGGCCCGGTTGCATCGCCAGCGCCGGCCGGGCCGCGTGCGGCTCGATGTCCCAGTGCGCGTTGCCGAGCGCCTGCCAAAGCCCGTTCAAGTCGGGCTTGCCGGACGGGGTCCTCGGAAGGTCCCGGGTCTGGGCGCAGCCGCTGGCCGGCAAGGAGGCGGCGAACGCGACGAGGATCCAGGTCAGCACTCTCATGGGAGACAATGTGGCCATGGCGCGCGCCTGCCGCCAACCGTGCGCGGTCATCGCGCCGGGTCTCCGGCGCCGCGCGGGGCGAAAGCGAGGAGCAGGTTGCCCGGCATCTGGTTGAACGTCCCGTAGCCGCTGTTCACGAACAGCATGCCGAGGGCGACGACGGGCCCCGGCCCATCGATCGCGCCGCCCCTTGCCGGCACACCGTTGGTGGACTCCGTGACCTCGGTGGTGTCGTATTCCCAGATGACGGCGCCGTCATCGGTCGAATGGGCTCTGATGACACCGTCGAGGCCACCGGCGAATACGACGCCGTCGATCACGGTGACCGCGGCGGAGTTCGCCTCGTAGCAACGCTCCTTGTGCTCGCAGGCGTACTCCGGAAAGGGTGCGCGCCAGGCCACGCGGCCGTCGTCCAGGTCGAGTGCGTAGAGTCCGGGCGACGGCTCGTGATCGGGGTTGATGTCCACGATCACCGATCCCCGGTCGGCGATCGGCGCGTACGCGTATTTGCCGTCGGTCGCCATTCCCCAGTGGATGCCTCCCAGGGCGCCACCCTTGCCGATCTGGGTGTCCCAGATGACCGCTCCCTCGTAGTCGGGATCGAGGGCCCACACCGTTCCGGACTTCTGTCCCGCGACAAGGATCTCCTCGCCATTCTCCCGGGTCACCAGCATGGGGGCCATCCCGAAGTCCAGGTCGGGGCCGGGTGGATTCGGGCAGTTCTCCCGGTAGCGGGCCGTCGTGCACGCCATGTTGAAAGCGTCGCCGTACACGGCCTGCAGGGACCACGCGAGCTCGCCCGTGTCGATGTCCAGCGCGATGATGGCGTCGCTGTGCTCTGTGGTGGGCCGCGTGTAATTCTCGCCCGTGCCCGCGTACACGAGGCCCCGGTCGGGATCCACCGTGGGGCTCGACCACACCGGGGCTCCCGACGGTGCCCACATCGTCGTGCCGGCGCCGTTCCTTCCCGTCTCCTCCGCGTACTCCGGGATCACCCGGTGATACCACTGCACACCGCCCGTCATGGCGTCGAGCGACGCGACGGCTCCCGAAGCCGTGCAGCACTCGTAGCGGGGATCGCCCGAGGTGACGACCTCGAGTGACGAGATCGGCACGAACAGGCGCCCGTCGTACAGCGCCGGGCTGCCCGTGCCGTACGAGGTCGCGTGCCACCCGACCCGGTACTTCCAGATTACCGACCCGTCCATGACGTCGACGGCGTAGGCGTTGGTCCGTGCGTCGACGAACCAGGCGGTGGTGCGTCCTCCCGGCCCCACTCCGACGATGACCGCTCCCCGCACGGGCGCGTCCGCTTCGATGCCCCACCGGACACAGCCGGTGGCGGCGTCCAGGGCCATGACCTCGCCGAGGGGCCCGGCGACCACCACGGCGTCACCCGCGACGGTCGGTTTTGCACGCATCTGTCCGGCGTCGGGGAAGGCGAATGCCCAGCGGAGTTCGAGGTCCGGGACTTCCCCTGCGTCCAACCCCGCGAGCTCCGGGGGCTGATAGCCGGTCCCCGCCAGGTTGCCGCCGAACCCCATCGACGAGATGGCGTCGAGGGCGAGTCCGGACCAGGTGCCGTCCTGGCAGAATGCCGCGTCGGGGAGAAGCTGCTCGGTATAGGACCGGCCGCTGAGGTACTCCGCCACACGGATCCGCTGCTCCGGGGTCAGCTCCGCTCCCTCCGCACGCATTACACCGTCTTCCAGCGCCGTCACGATCGCACGGGGAGACAGCTGGCGCAGCAGGGTGACGCCGGGCGAGCGCTCGTCGCCGGCGGGCGTGTGGCACTCCGCGCAACTGGTGCCGAAAACCCGAGCGCCTTCCTGAGCCTCCATGGTCGTGCATGCGACCACCGAGGCCAGAGCCGCCACGGCCGCGACCGTGAAGACGCTGTCGTTCTTCATATGCTGACCCTCCAATCGACCTGAGAACCTTCTGAAGCGGCACGGGGTGGGGTTGCCCGGTTGGGCGCCGCCCCGGACCACCCAAACGCGAGAAGCCCCCGGCGGTCCGGGAATATCCGGAGCCTCCGGGGGCTTCAGCAACCTGAGGAGAAGCCCGCGTGTTCAACGGGACTACTCCTCAGGTGCCTGAAACCGGCCGCAACCCGGCGCGAAGCCGCCTACGGCGCGAACGTTGGACCGTGATTCGGCTTAGTTGCCGAAGCGGCGATCGCTTGCCCTTGCCGAGTTGGGCTGGGTACTGGGACTAGTCAAGAGATCACCTCCTTGTTCAAAGGGTTCGACATCGGGCGGGATTCCACATCCAGCTCGAAACCGCGCCGCCGCTCGGGCGGCTCGGGTTTGGTCCGGGGGACCGCCTGTAATGTATACTGACAGGTGCAGCCCGATCAAGAATATTCTGATCGGCGCCGCCCGACCCTTCCCGGCGCCGCTGCGCCCGGGTGGGCGCGGCCATGGATTCATCCGCCAATCGGGAGGAAGCTTGCAATGCGAGGACGCACGCCGGTCGTATTCGAGGGGAACTTCCGCCATGTGCTCCCGGGGATCTGCGCGGCAGGCGTCGCCGCCGCCGTCGTGGCATGCGGCGGCCCGGCCGAACGCGATCTCGCCGACCTCGTGCTGGTGGGTGGTCCGGTGATTACCCTGGACGCGGACAGCCGTGTGGCCGAAGCCGTCGCGATTCGGGGCGGCCGGGTGGCGGCGGTCGGGACGGTGGAGGAGATCGAAGCCCTTGCGGGTCCCGGCACCGAACGCGTGGATCTCGCGGGCCGCGCCGTCACCCCCGGGCTGATGGACGCGCACGTCCACTTCGCGAGCGGCGGCGCAAACCGGCTGTACCGCCTCGACCTGAGCTACCCGAACGTAGAGAACATCGGGGACGTGCAGCGCCTGGTCGCGGAGCAGGCCGCCAGTGTGGGCGAAGGCGAGTGGGTGCGGGGCGGGGGCTGGGACGAGGGCAAGCTGGACGAGCTGCGCTACATCCTGGCCTCCGATCTGGACGGGATCGCCGCCGGGCGGCCGGTGTGGCTGTCGCACACGATGGGTCACTACGGCGTGGCCAACTCGCTCGCGCTGGAGATGGCGGGGATCACCGCCGACACCCCCGACCCTCCCGGTGGCACCATCGACAGGGACGCCGACGGTCGCCCCACCGGCGTCCTCAAGGAGTCCGCCCAGGGCCTCGTCTCGCGCCTCATTCCCGGTATCGGTCCGGACGAGCAGCGCGAGGGGATCCGTGCTCTGGCCGCCGCGTTCAACGCCGAATGCATGACGGGCGGCAAGGACCCGGGCATCGGCGCATCCACCTGGAACGCATATCGGGACGTGCTCGCCGACGGCGACCTCTCCGTCCGGATCTTCGCGCTCTGGCGGGGGCGCAGCGGCACCATCGAGGAGGTGCGCGACTACGCGGACAGCCTCGCGACCTTCACGAGGCCGTACGAGTCAACCGGCGACGACCACCTCATCGCGGGCGGGGTCAAGCTGTACATCGACGGGAGCGGCGGTGCCCGCACGGCGTGGATGCACGACGACTGGAACCGGGAACTGACCGAAACCGACACCGGCAACCGCGGCTATCCCACCATGGATCCCGACGAGCTTCGCCGGCGCTTCCGGGCCTATCACGACGCGGGCCTCCACGTCAGCATCCACTCCATCGGCGACCGTGGCATCGACTGGACGGTCGACAGCTTCGTGGAGGCCCTCGAAGCCACCCCTGCGCGGGGGCTCCGGCACGGCATCATCCACTCCAACATCCCCACGGACAGGGCGCTGGACATCATGGCCGAACTCCAGCGGGATTGGGAAGCCGGCTATCCGGAGCCGTCCCCGTCCTTCACCTGGTGGATCGGCGACACCTACGCGGGCAACTTCGGACCCGACCGCGCGCTGCGCCTCAACCCCTTCCGGTCCTACCGGGAGCGCGGCATGATCTGGGCGAGCGGCTCCGACTACTTCGTCACGCCCTTCCCGGCCCGGTACGGCGTGTGGGCCTCGGTCGCCCGCCGGCCGCTGCTCGGGGTGTACGGCGAGGAACCGTACGGGACCGCCGAGTCCGTGGACGTCGAGACCGCCCTGCGCTCGTTCACGACCTGGACGGCCCACCAGATGTTCCTGGAGGACAAGGTGGGGACGATCGAGCCCGGCAAGTACGCGGACCTGGCGGTGTGGGATCGTGATCCGCTGACCGTACCGACCGACGAACTGCGCGACATGGCCTGCGAGATGACGGTCTTCAACGGGGAGGTCGTGTTCGAGCGGGAGGGGCGGGGGACGTGATCGTCTCCGGAGCCCCGATCCCTGTCAGGCCGCCTTGTACAGCTTCCGGAACACCAGCGCGCTCACGAGCACCGCAACGGCGATCCAGATGCCGCCCCAGGTCGTGGTTGGTATGCCCGTCAGGTCGGCGAGCATGGCCGCGTCGGATTCGAGGTGGGGCCTGTCCAGGACGTCGCTCTTGATGTCCAGGATGGCGTAGAGGCAGCTGGTCAGCCCGAGTGCGGTGAGCACCACCCGGCTCGCCCCCGCTCCCAGCTTGCGTCCGGCGACGATCAGGGTCGTTCCGAAGGCCAGCCCGAAGAGGAGCCCGAACCCGTTGCGGACGTAGAGACCGGTGAGAAGGACGACGAGCACGCCGACGATGAGCACGATCAGGTGGTTCGGGATCCGTCGCGCGCTGACGGCCGCAAGGATGACGACTCCCCAGATGAGGCTGCCGAGATATCCTGCCGACAGCGTCAGGAACGCGTTGCCGCCGCCGCAGTAGCAGGCGCCGCCCTGGGCCGGATCGAGGACGATTCGCTCGATGGTCCCGCCTGTCGAAACGGACGCGATGCCGTGGCTGATCTCGTGCAGCATGACCACGAAGATCTTGAGCGGGTAGATGACCGGTGTGTCCCACAGGAACCACACGGCGGCGAAGTAGAGGGAAAAGCCGGCCAGGAAGGTCAGCTTGCGTCGGGCTTTGGATGGTTGTTCGGGCATGGTCGTTGTCCGGATGCCGGTGGTGGGTTTCTTCATTCTCTACGGGTTGCACCCCCGCGGTGTTCCGATGCGCCGGGCCGGGACATGGTTGGCGGGCCCGCGCCCGTTGGATAGCTTGAAACGCTGCGGTTCCAAAGTCCACCAGGAGGTCCCAGTGAAGAAAAGCGCCATCGGGCTGCTCGCGACCCTTGGATGTCTGGCGTGCGAGGTCCCCGAATTCAAGCCCCTGGAGGTTGGCGACCCGGCCCCGGGGTTCGCCGCGACGACGCTCGACGGAGCCCCGGTGACGGGTGACGACCTGCTGGGTGCCCCCTACATGCTGAACATCTGGGCGACCTGGTGCGCTCCCTGCCGGGAAGAGATGCCGGAGCTGCAGGAGCTCCACAACGCCTATGCCGACCAGGGCTTCCGCGTGGTGGGCGTCAGCGTGGACGACAGGAGTTCGGCGGACCTCATCGGGGAGTTCACGGAGGAATTGCAGATCGGGTTCCCCATCTACCACGATCCCTCGTGGGAGATCGTTGACGCGTACTCTCTGCTGGGTCTCCCGGGGTCGTTCCTGGTCGACGCCGAGGGGACGGTCGTCCGTAAATGGATGGGCCCCTTCCGTCCCATGGAGGAAGACGTCCAGGACGACGTGCGGGCGCTGCTCGGCGACGCGGAACCGGCGCAGCCGTAGGAGCATCGTTGGCGATCCGCGATGTCTGAGCACCCGCGTGCCGGCGCGGCGGACTCCGGTGAGGGCTCCAGGGTTGTAGTCGCGGGTCTCAGCCGCGACCTGGGGCTGGTCTCGGCGCTCGCAATCGGGACCGGCACGATGATCGCGGCCGGGATCTTCACTCTGTCGGGGCTGGCGGTCGGTTACGTGGGAAGCGCGGCGATCGTGTCCTTCCTGCTGGCGGCGCTCGTGGCGGCGTTCACCGCGCTCACCTACTGCGAGTTCACCTCGATCTACCCCTTCTCGGGCGAGGGCTACCTCTACGCGCGGAAGACCTTTCCACCTCTGCTCGCGTACCTGGTGGGCTGGTGCCTCCTGCTCGGCTACGCGTCCTCGTGCGCCTTCTACATCGCGAGTCTGTCGAGCTACTTCAACGAGTTCATCTGGCACTTCGCGATCTCGGCGCTGCCCGGAATCATCTTCCTGGCCGCTCTCACACTCCTCAACATCAAGGGCACGAAGGAGAGCGGCACCTTCCAGATTGTCGTCACGGCGGCCAAGATCGTGCTGCTCATCTGGTTCATTGCGGGGGGAATGGGCAGCCTCGACGCGGCCACGCTCACCCAGCGCTTCAGCACCGACCTCCCGCTGATCGCGTCGACGGCCGCGCTCGTCTTCATCACCTTCTTCGGCTTCTCGGCCATCGCGGCCTCGGCGGGCGAGGTGATGAACCCGACGAAGACGATCCCCCGGGCGATCTTCATCTCGATGATCGTGGTCACGGTGCTGTACTCCCTGGTGGTGCTCGTCGTGGTCGTGGCCGACCTGACCGAGTACACCGAAGCGGCCATGGGGGTGGCCGCGCGTGCTTTCCTGGGGCCGATCGGGGGCATGGTGATCGTCGGCGGCGCGATCTTCTCGATGATCTCGGCGTCCAACGCGTCCATCCTGGCGGGATCGCGCGTCGCGCTCGCGATGAGCCAGCTGCGGCACCTGCCCGGTGTCGTCGGCAGGATCGGTGCCCGCACGCAAACGCCCTTCGTCGCGTTGCTGGCCGTGGGCGGAGCGATCGGTGTTTTCGCGCTGCTGCTCCCGCTTGAGTCGCTCGCGCACTTCGCGAACCTGGTCCTGTTGCTGGCCCTCTGCTTCGTCAACGCGGCGCTGATCGTCCACCGTCGCCGCTTCCCGGAGATGGAGCGGCCCTTCCGGGTCCCCCTGGTCCCGCTGGTGCCCGCGCTGGGAATCGCCGCCAACCTGTACCTGATCCTGCAGATCCCGGTTCAGGGACACCTGCAGCCACTGCTTCTGGCCATCCTGGCGCTGGCGCTGGGGCTCTTCGGCTACGCGGCCTGGCGGGGCACGCGCTTCGAGGTCCCCGCTCCGGCGGGCCCCGGTTCCAGAATCGTGGCCCTGCGGGCGTCACCCAGGGAGGGAGCCTTCCGGATCCTGCTGCCCGTCCACAATCCCCAAACGGCAGAGACCCTGGTGCGGCTGGCGGCCTCTATCGCGAAGCCCAGGGATGGCGAGATCACCCTGCTGCGCGTCGTTCAGGTTCCCGAACAGCTCCCGCCGGAGCTGGCGCGCGCGTCCATCGAGGGCGAAGAGGAAGTGCTGGAGCGCCTGCAGGCGCTGGAGGGCGAACTCGGGGTGCCGATCACGACGGAGGTCCGGGTCGGACACAACGTGGGCCGCGCGGTGCTGGAATCTGCTCGCGAGGACCGGTCGCACCTGATCCTCCTGGGCTGGAAGGGCTTCACGACCACGGCCAGAAAGATCCTGGGCGAGGTCACCGACGACGTAGTCCGGCTCGGACGCGCCGATATCATGCTGGTGAAGTTCGGGCCCGAGCGGGCGGTTCCGCGGCGGATCCTGCTGCCGACGGCCGGTGGCCTCCACTCCCGAAAGGCCAAGGGCTACGCGCTGGGCATGACCGAAGCCGGGGAGGGACGGCTGACGCTGGCGTCGGTGATTCCTGGGGGCGCCCCGGACGGCAAGTGGGGAGAGGAAGGGGAACGGCTCGCCGAGGAGCGCGCCGAGTTGCCGGAGGAAGCGTCGGTGGGCACGCGCGTGATCGCCGGGCCGGGCGTCGTGGAGGGGGTGGTCGCGGCCGCCGCCGACTTCGACGCGGTGATGGTGGGGGCGTCGGGCGACAGCTTCTCCAGCCGGATCCTTTTCGGGACGATTCCGGAGCGGATCGCGCGGGAAGCCCCCGGCACCGTGATCGTCCTGAAGAGCCACGACCGGGTGCGGGCGTTCGTGGGGCGGGTGGCGGCGGACTGAGCGATCCGTACTCGCGGGGCGCCCCGATGCCCAGGCGGGGGCGACCCCGGCCGCTGGCAAGTCGCTACCTTGGTTTCTGAACCGGACCGGCGAGAAAATGCCGGCATGGCCCGCATTTCAGCGTTGGAGAGACGACCATCGTGACTCGCGTTGCGGCTCCTCCCGTTCGGCGCGCCCGGTGGACAGCGCGGTCGCGCCGGGGCGAATTGTCCCGGGAGGGGATGCTGGGGCGCGCCATGCGACTGCGCCCCTGGCACGTGATCGTCGTTGGCGGTGGCTGCACGGGGCTCGCGACCGCCCTGGACGCGGCGGCGCGCGGGTACCGGACGCTCCTCGTCGAACAGGGGGACTTCGCGGGGGGGACATCCAGCCGCAGCACGAAGCTGGTGCACGGAGGGGTTCGCTACCTGCGTCAGGGACAGGTCCAACTGGTCCGCAGCGCCCTGCGGGAGCGGCGGCGGCTCTGGCGCAACGCGCCCCATCTGGTCGACAACCTGCCTCTGATCGTCCCGGCGTACAGATGGTGGGAGCGTCCCTGGTACGGGCTGGGACTGAAGGTGTACGACGCGCTGGCGGGTCGGCGCGGCCTGGGCCGTTCGCGGATCCTGGGGAAGCGGGCGTGCCGGGGCCTGGTGTCCACGCTCGACGGTCAGGGTCTGCGCGGGGGTGTTCTTTATCACGACGGGCAGTTCGACGACGCGCGGCTGGGGTGGACCCTCGCCCGGACCGCGGCCAACATCGGCGCCGTGACGGTCAATTACGTGGAAGCCGTCGATCTGATCGAGGCGCGAGGAATGGTGAAGGGGGTGAAGCTGCGGGATGTGACCGGGGGCCGCGAGTGGGTGGCGTTCGGGGCCGTGGTCGTGAACGCAGCCGGGCCTTTCGCCGACTCGCTGCGCCGAATGGACGAGCCCGGCGAGGGTCCCCCCGTGGTTCTCAGTCGTGGCGCTCACATCGTGGTGAGCAGCGCCTTCCTCCCGGGCGATTCGGCGGTGCTGGTCCCCTCGACGGACGACGGCAGGGTCCTGTTCGCGATTCCCTGGCACGGCCACGTCGTGATCGGGACCACCGACGTGCGCGTCGAGTCGCCCGAGCGTGATCCGGCACCCAGTGAAGAGGAGATCGATTACCTCATCGACCACGCGGGACGCTATCTGACCCGCCCGATCGGCCGGAGCGACATACTCTCCGCCTGGGCGGGACTGCGGGCGCTTGCGGGGACGGGGAGCCAGGACACCACCGCCGCGATCTCGCGCGACCACAGCGTCAGCGTCTCGCGGCGGGGACTCGTCACGGTGGCGGGGGGCAAGTGGACCACATGCCGCAAGGTGGCCCAGGACACGGTGGACATCGCCGCCGATGTAGGGGGGCTCTCGCCGACGCCGTCGGTGACCGCGACGCTGAGGCTGCACGGCTTCAGCAGGCGGCGTGAGGTCCTCGACCCATGGAGGGTCTACGGCACGGACGCTGCGGGGATTCGGGAGATCGAAGCCCACAGCCCGCAGCTGGCCCGCCTCATGCACCCCAGTCTCCCGTATCGGCTGAGCCAGGCCGCGTGGGCGGCCCGGAGCGAGATGGCTGTGCGGTTGGAAGACGTGCTCGCGAGAAGGACCCGGGCACTCTTCCTGAATGCGAGAGCGGCGTTGGCCGCCGCGCCGGATGTGGCCGCGGTGATGGCTGCGGAGCTGGGCCGGAGCGACGATTGGGCCGACGAGGAGGTACGGTCGTTCACGACGATCGCGAAGCGCTACGTTCCGTCGTGACGGCGGCAGTGAACCCCAACCCAGGAGCTGATCGAGCGATGGAAACGATGCCGGGGCGACCCCGGCCCGACGAATGCGAAGAGTTCTACCACGTGTACATCGCGGCGGCCGGAGAGCCGCTGCTGGAGTCGCTGGAGCGGGAGTCCGCGGACTGGAGCCGCATGCTCGACGGCGTTCCGCCCGAGAGGGAAGGGTACCGTTACGCGCCGGGCAAGTGGTCCCTGCGAGAGGTAGTCGCGCACGTGATCGATGCCGAGCGCATGTTCACAATGCGGGTGCTCGCATTCGCCCGGGGCGACCGGGCCCATTTCCCGTCTTTTGACCAGGAGGAATATGCGGCCGCTTCCCGCGCCGACCGCCGTTCGCTGGCCAGCCTGGCGGAGGAGTTGCGCGCCGTGCGGCAGTCGACGGTTCTGCTGCTCGGGAGCTTTGAGGAGGACGTCTGGGACCGACGGGGCGTGGCCAGCGGGTACGAGTTCACCGTGCGCAGCCTGGCCTGGATCATTGCGGGGCACTCGCGGCATCACCGCCGGGTGTTGGCCGATCGGTACGTGAATGGATAGGAGGGCCGGCGTGGCGACGTCGGTGCGCATACCGGTCCTGGCAGTTCCGGTGCTCTGCGCGCTGGCCGCATGCGACGCCGGGATCGACGATCCGACCGTGACGCCGGGTCGAGAGGGTGGCGTCGAGATGGTTCGGCACGGGAGTCTGGCGCAATACGGACGCCCGGTCTTTGCGGTCGAGCACCTCCTGGCGATCGGGGTCGAGGACGGGTCTCCGGAGTTCTCTTTTGGCGACGTTGCCGGACTGGACGTCATGGCCGACGGAACGATCGCGATCCTGGACGGGCAGGCGGGCGAGGTTCGCACCTTTGCACCGGACGGTTCGTTCCTCCGCCGCATCGGTCGCAAGGGTGAGGGTCCCGGCGAGATCAGTGGCGAGGGTGCGTTGGCGCTCGTGGCTGTCGCACCGCGGGATTTCGTTGTCCCGGACATCATGACCCGGACCCTGAACGTGTACTCCCTCGATGGCGATATGGTGGCGTCGCCTCGATTCGACATCCAGGAGATGTACATACCGGAGTGGCGCACGACGGGCGACCCGCTGCCGGTTGTGCGGGTGTCGTCACCTGGCGGCGAGGTGGTGGCGCGCTATTCCGTCCTGTCCGTCGAGAAATCACTGCGCGACACCCTGGCGGTGGTCGCGCGCCCCGCCGAGCCGGTGGCTGCCGACGGACGGCAGCCGCTCTGGCAGGATCACCTCGTCTGGTCGTTCTCGGGGAATGTGGTGGCCGCAGGCTGGATGTTTGCGCCCGAGTTCACCGTTCACCGTGACGGACACCCGGTTCGGACGGTGGGTTGGGACCACGAAGACACGGTTCTGGCCCGCGAGGAGCAGGACGCGATTCTCAGGATCGTTGTTCGCGGCATGGGGATGGACGACGCTGAGATTCCCGACGGGTTCAGCGACCAGCTTCGGATTCCGGACCGACTTCCCGCCATGGCCGACATCGAAGTGGGCGACGATCTGGTGCTCGTTCAGCGAGTCCGCCCCGTGGAGTCGATGGACCGTCGGGTGATCTACACGTTCAAGGCCGCCGGCTTCGGTGGACGCATGTGGGATGCGTTTTCGTCCGGGGGCGAGTATCTGGGCGCACTCGACCTGGGCGCGCCCGCCGATGTGTACGATATCCGCGGCGACACGATAGTCGGGGTCCGCGAGAACGAGGCTGGGTTGCAGCAGGTGTTCCTGGCCCGCTTGCCGGGCGAGCTACGGCGGGACGCAACCTCGGCGCAGTCCACCCCATAGGAGGCCCTGAAAGATGCATTTTCGAGTCATCTCCCGAGCCGAGATCCTCTCACTCATCACCATGCACGACGCCATCGACGCGATGGCCCGCGCCTTCGGGCAGCTCTCGGCGGGCGAGGTCGAAATGCCCGTCCGCGGGGTGCTGACGTCGGGTGATGGATTCAGCCTGTTCATGCCCGCGCGGCTGGGAGCGGCCGGGGAGCGCGGAGCCAAGATCGCCTCCCTCTTCCCGGGGAACCGCGAGCGGGGGCTGGCCACGATCAACGGCGTCATCCTGATGATCGACGACGAGACGGGGCTGCCCGCGGCGATCATGGACGCCGGCGAGTTGACGGCGATCCGGACCGCGGCCGCCGCGGGGCTGGCTGCCCGGTTGCTGAGCCGCGCGGACTCACGCGTGCTGACCATCTTCGGCGCAGGTGCGCAGGCCCCATGGCAGATCGAGGCGATCCGGGCGGTTCGGCCGATCGAGGAGGTGCGGGTGGTTTCGAAGGGTGGGGAATCGGCGCGTAGGGTCGCTGCGTCGCTCGACGGGGTCGAGGCGCGGGCGTTGTCCGATTCGGCCGAGGCGGTGGAGGGTGCGGACATCATCGTGGCGGTGACGACGGCGGGAACGCCCGTGTTCGACGGTTCCGGACTCCCCGCCGGAACGCATGTGAGCGGCAGCGGCAGCTTTCAGCCGCACACGCGCGAAGTGGGCGATGAGGTGGTGACCCGGGCGCGGGTCGTTGTCGAGGAGCGGGAGTCGGCGCTGGAGGAAGCGGGAGATTTGATCATCCCGATCGAGGAAGGGCTGGTGACCGCCGACGTGATCGACGCCGACCTGGGCGAGATCGTAAACGGGAACGCTCCCGAGGGGAACGCGGGACGCGAATTGACCTTCTTCAAGTCGGTGGGTACGGCAGTCCAGGACGTGGCGATCGGGGCCGAGGTGCTGCGCCGGGCCGAGGCGGAGGGTGTGGGGCGATTGGTGGGGGTGTAGCCTTCTAGTTCCCTGCGCGCGCGACCGCAGCGATCAGTTCGCCCAGCTGGGTGAGGTCGCGCAGGTCCAGCACCTCCCCCGGGGAGTGGCTGTAGCGCCCCGGCCAGGACAGCCCCTGGTTGGCCGCGCCCCAGAAGGTGAACCGGGTGCCGTCGGTACCGCCCTGGGTGAGCCCGATCTGCAGGGGGATGCCGGCTTCGCGGGCCACCCGGATCACCCGCTGGCGCTCCCGGTCGGGCGACACCCCGGAGTTCTCGATGGCGCGCAGCACCGGCCCGCTGCCGAGGCGGGCATGCGCGAAGTGCGGCGACTCCAGAGGCGTGTCCGACGAGACGAAGGTGTCCACCGAGAAGATGCGGTGCGTGCTCTTCGCGAACCGGCGGGCCATGGCGCCGGCCCCGCGCAGGCCACCTTCCTCGTGGACCGACCACGTGAAGATCACCTTCGAGTCGAGCTCGTCGGGGTCGATGGCGTTGATGGCGAGCAGGAGGGCCGTGCTGCCGGCGCGGTCGTCGAGGGCGCGCGCCACGAAACGGTGGCGGCCCAGGCGCAGCCCCTCCTTGTACATGGTCACGGCCATGCCCTCGCGGACGCCGCGGGCTGCCAGGGCTGCGGCGTCCATGCCGAACCATGCGCGTTCACTGATGACGTTCTTGCTCTCGGCGACGTCCCGGGTCAGGAAAACGCCCGGAATCGGCGGCGGAGCAGAGGCCGTGAGGGACTCCGCTTTCCAGCGCGGATCCGTGTCGTCGCCGGTGCCGGTCAGTGCGCTGGGGGCGCCCGGGGGATCGAAGTGGAGGAGTGCGGTCTGGCCTTCCCACGCGGTCGCCACCACGCCCCCCTTCCGTCTGAGGGTGACCACTCCGCCCGAGGAGATGGCTCCCACCTCGTAGCCGACCTCGTCCATGTGCGCCATGAAGACGGTGGTGTCGCGCTCGGGGCCGGCCTCCACCATCACGTTGCCCATGTCGTCGACCACGGCCCGTTCGCGGGCCCACTCCGGGAGGGACTCCAGCACCCGCCGCCGCACCGGCCACTCGTGGTCGGGCACCGCGTACAGGTCGACCAGGCTGCGAAGCAGATCCGCGGTACGGTCGAGGGAGGGGTCGGCATGGCTGGCCCGCAGGGGTGTGCGTTCCGGGGCCGCCACCCAGTCGATCCCGGGGTCGACGCGCATGCCGGCGGCGGTGGCCGCGGCGGCCAGCATGGTGGTGGCCTCCTCTGCCGGCACGTGCTCCATGTGGGAGCCGGGGGAGGAGGCCGCGGGAACGACCACGGTGACTTCGCCCACGCCGGCCGACTCGAGCACCGCTCCGAAACGACCGAAGGAAGCCGAGGAGCGGAGGCGGATGGCGCCTTCCGCTTCGCCGGGCGCGAGCACGACCACCTGGTCGAACGACCCGCCGCGCGCCACGTAGGAAGAGAGTCCCACCCACCCCAGCACCTCCTGGGCACTCATCACGAAGTGGGTCTCCCCGGGGGGAGCACCGCTGTCGCGCACGGCGGCCGCCAGGGTGGCCACGGCGGCGCAACCCAACCGCCTGCCGGCGTCCGGCCCCGCTACACCGCCCGCCAGCGGCCACGGGGGGAGGTGCCGGGCGATCGGGTCGAGCAGTTCGATTCCCAGGTCCGCCACCTCCTCGGCCGACTCGGCCCCCACGTCCACCCACAGGTCGTCCGCCCCGACCACCGCGATCTCGTGCCGATGCTGGGCGGCGAAGTGGCCGTTGCTGCGCGCCACCACCCCCGCCACGGGGCCGGTCCGGGTCAGTACCCGTACGGGCTGCGCCTCGAAGGCCTGGTCCCATAATGGGTGGCTCGACCCCCGGCCAATGCGGTGGACGCGCAGGTATCCGTCCGCAGTGATCTGACTCGCTGCGTAGCTGGGCCGGTCGAGCGCACACGCCACAATGCGCCGCGGGCTCCCCGACCCGACGACGGCCACCAGGTTGCCCCAGCGGTCGGAGTTCCAGCCGGGCATTGCCTCGGCCATTCCGGGGGTGACCCGGGTCTCGTAACCGGTGGCGGCGTCCACCGCCACCCATGAGGCCATGGCGTCCATCCGGGCGTCCTGCTGCGCTGCCAGGGAGACGGGAACTGCCGCCGCAGCCGCCAGAAGCATCGTGACCAGGGATCCACTATTCGTGCGACTCGCCATCGTCCAACTCCGTGTCCGGGTTCCGGGGAAGCTGTCATCACGGGTCCCTGCCGGCCAGTGCTAGCCCAGGGAGCCCGCAGCGGCCTTCAGGGCGCGGTCGAATGTCTTGACCCGGGTGACGCCGCGCCGCTGACAGCTGGCCAGATGGCACAGGTCGCGGGCCCCGAGCGACGGGTGCCGGGTGGTGAGTTCGATGCCGAGGATCACGTCGTCCCGCTCCAGGGGCCACACCTCCATCCGCGTCCGGTCGACGATCCGCAGCGCAGCGGCGAGGGCCTGCGTGCGCTCCGCGGGCAGATAGGCGTGAGCCAACTCCTGAAGGACTTCGGACGATGTTGCGAGCGGTTGCTGGTCCGTCGTCGCCGCCGCGAAGAAGCGACGGGCCGGCTCGCGAAGCGGGTGCTCCCTTCCCACTGCGTACATCAGGACGCTGGTGTCGACGAAGACCATGGCTCGGGGCGTCAGGCCCCGGCTGTGCCCCGGCTCCGGGACGCGCGTATGACGTCGAGGTGTTGCTCCCACTCCGGTTCGGTGCCGCATCCCATCTCGGCGTCGCGGTCCGCGAAGAACCGCCACACGTCTTCCTCCGTGTGAAACGGTTCGGCGCCCGCACGACGGTCCAGGCGGGCGGCGGCGGCGGCGCGAAGCCACGCGCTCAGGGTAAGGCCTTCGCGGCGGGCGGCGGCGGCGTAGCGGGTGCGGTCAGGCTCGGAGACGATCAGGTGGATTCGTGCCATCAGCTGCTTCCAACGATGTGCATATGATATGCTCAGTCACACATATCATACACATTTGGAGCCATCCTGCAACGTGGGTTGGTCGGATCCTGCGGGTTCACCCCACCTCCGCCGCCTCCCCGCTCAGCACCTCCAGCATCTCCATGTAGAAGTCCCGGCGCGACTTCTGGTCCTGCGTCAAGGGCGCGACCACGCCCTCCACCTCTCCGGCAAGGCGCCCGATCCGGCTCATCAGCTCCCCGAACTCGCGCTGCAGGTCGCGCAGCTTCGCGGCTCGCGGCCCGGTGTCGTCCTCGGCAACCCCCTCCAGCGCTTCCCGGATGCGCCCCGACTCGGCCCCGGCACTCGCACGCGCGTCAGCCAGTTCAAGCAGCGTGGCCGTCCACGCCGCACGCACGCCCGGCGACGCATCGATGCGGGGATCCTCGCGCACGACCACCTCACGCGACGATTCCGTCCCGGCCGCCTGGAGCCGCACCGTGTACGTACCCGGAACGACCAGGGGGCCGCGGCTCGGACGCTGGAACCGCCCCGCTTCCTCACCGTCGCCCGCATCGCCAACCTTGTGACGCAGGTCCCACACCACGCGGTTCATACCCTGGCGGGTGGTGCCGTCCACCGTGGCCACGCGCGCACCGTCCGAATCCTCGACGGCGATCTCGACCGTGCCTTCCTCGCCGGCCTCCCCGAGCCAGTAGTCGAGGATGGCGCCGTTGGGAGGGTTCTCGCCCCGGTAGTACACGTCCCCCGTGTGGGCCGCCCCGCCCGCACGCCGGATCTGCACCGCGGGCTCGGTGGTGAAGAGGTGGGCGGCTTGCGCCATCACCTCCGGCGTCAGTTCCTGGAGGGCGTTGATCTGGTCGAGGATCCAGATGCCGCGCCCGTGCGTCCCCAGCACGAGGTCGTTCTCGCGCGGATGGATGACGAGATCGTTGAAGGGCAGCGTGGGCATCCCGCTACGCAGCTCGGTCCAGTGCCCGCCGCCGTCCATCGTGTAGAAGAGGCCGATCTCGGCGCCCAGGAAGAGGACCGAGCCGTTGCGCGGGTCTTCACGCAGGGTGCGCAGCACCCGCTCGGGCGGCAGGTCGCTGGTGATCGAGACCCAGCTTTCGCCGTAGTCGTCGGAGCGGTAGAGGTAGTTGGCGTAGTCGTCGTTGCGGTAGTTGTTCCAGACCGCGTAGACGCGGGCCTCGTTGTGGCGGGAAGGCTCGATCCCGCTGACCCATGCGCCCGGAGGGAGGCCGGGGAAACCGGTGGCTGCGTCGGGCTCGTCCGAGTCGGATATGTCGCGGGCGGACACGTCCGTCCAGCGCTCGCCCCCGTCCCGGGAGACGTGGAGCCGGCCGTCAGCGGTGCCCGCAAAGAGAAGTCCCTGTACCAGGGGGCTCTCGGCGACGGCGGAAATCGTGGGGTAGTAGGGAACACCGTCGTCGAGCGAGGGTGTGAGGTCGTGCGGCATCTGCCCCATGACCGGGAGCGTCCGCCGGTCCACACCGGTGGTCAAGTCGCCCAGCGCCTGCCACGAGTCGCCCCGGTCGGTGGTCTTCCACAGGATCGGGGTTCCGGCGTACAGGGTGGACGCGTCGTGCGGCGAGATGATGAACGGGCCGTCCCAGTTCGCGGGCTCCATCGCGTTGCCGAGGCGCTGCTCCTCGAACGTGCCGACCTCTCTCCACGTCTCCCAGTTGCGTCGCCCGGCGATGTGTCCGGTCGGATCGCCGGGACGGATCGAGGTCCGCTCGCCGCTGCGCGTGTCGAAGCGCGAGAGCCCCAGGTACTGGGACTCGGTGTAGATGACGGTGTTGTTGGTCGTGTCCGCGATGTTGACGAAGCCGTCACCCCCGCCCAGCCGGGTCCAGTCGCTGTTCACAATGCCGTTCTGGCGCCAGGTCTCGCTCGGTCCCATCCACGAGCCGTTGTCCTGAAGTCCACCGTACACGTTGTACGGCTGGGCCATGTCCACGCTGACCCGGTAGTACTGGCTGACCGGCAGGTCCGAGATATACAGCCAGTTGAGGCCGCGGTCGTAGGAGATTCCAAGGCCGCCGTCGTCCGCCTTCATCACATGACGCGAGTCGGTCGGGTTGACCCAGACGAGCCGGTCGTCGCCGTGAAGGCTCTGGGGTGGCGAGGTGAAGGTGCGCCCTCCGTCGTCCGAGAAGGAGTAGCTGTTCACCATGTAGATCCTCTGGTCGTCGCTGGGGTCGACCGTGATCTGGCTGGCGTACATGGGGCGGGGGTTCCAGTCGCTCATGAACTCCCAGCTGTCGCCGCGATCCTCGGACCGGTAGATGCCGGCGCGCCTCTCGGTGTAGGCGGTCGACGCGTTGTAGCGGTACCCCTGCTCGACGCTGACGTAGACGATGCGGGGGTCACTTCGGTAGATCGAGATGCCGATGCGTCCCAGAACGCCATCTGGAAGCCCACGCTCCACGCCCGGTCCGGTCAGCCGTTCCCAGCTGTCACCGCCGTCCATGCTGCGATGGAGCGCGCTGCCGGGGCCGCCGCCGTGGAAGCCCCACGCACGGCGCTGGCGCTGGTAGGTTGCCGCATAGACGATGCTCGGGTCGTCGGGATCCAGCGCCACGTCCACGACGCCGGTGTTCTCGTCGACCTGCAGGATGGGTTCCCACGTGGCGCCGCCATCCGCACTGCGGTAGAGGCCGCGCTCCTCGTTCGGCCCCCACAGGTGGCCCATCGCAGCGACGTAGACGAGATCCGCGTTGTCCGGGTGCAGCGCGATGCGCCCGACGTGGTGGCTGTCGCGCAGCCCCATGTTCGTCCAGGACGTGCCGCCGTCGGTGCTCTTGTACACTCCGTCGCCCCACGACGAACTCTGCCGGTTGGCGCGCTCCCCGGTGCCGACCCAGACGATGGCCGTATCGCGCTGGTGCACCGCGATCGCACCGACCGAGTGGGTGCCCTCGTTTTCGAAGACGGGGACCAGCGTGATCCCGTTGTCGTTCGTCTTGAAGACGCCGCCGGTGGCGGATGCGACGTAGAACTTCAGCGGGTCGGATTCCACGACGGCAAGGTCCACGATCCGCCCGCTCATGACGGCGGGGCCGATGTTGCGCGGGCCGAGCGCGTCCAGTTGCGCGGTGGTGACCTGGGCGCGGAGGGGCGGGGCGGCGGTGGCGAGGAGGGCGGCGAAAAGGGCCAGGCCGGACGTTTTGCGTGCGCCCCGGGCGACGGTGGAGAGCTGGTGCGTAAGGCGGTTTTTCATCGGGAGGTCTTGGGTGAGGGTAACTGGCATCGATGATCGGAGCCTTCAAGATTGGTCGGGAGGGCGGCCTGTATCAACCGACGCTCCCGGCAGAGGACCGGCACCATGCACCGATTCGCATGAGGGAACGGAAGACGATTCGCACCGCGCATGGGCTCCTCCTGGCCCTGGTGCTCGCCGGTGCCGTGTCCATCTCGATTCATATGCGCCAGGGCGCAGCGACCGGGGGTACCATCGGCGGGTCCGGCGATCTCGACGTTTGGCTGCTGGACTCAGTGCCCTTGATGAGCGTCGGCGACAGCGAAGCGGACCCGCTCCATGAAGTAGCCGGGATTGTAATTACCGGGAGTCACGTGGTGATCGCCCAGGAAGGGGCGGGCACACTTCGCTTCTACGACCGGAAGGGCTCCCTCGACCACGTAGTCGGCGGAAGAGGCGAGGGTCCGGGCGAGTTCGGCGAATTGGCGTGGATGCGGGGTGTCGGTGACCATCTCGTCACGTATGACGGGTATGGCCGCAGAGTCTCCAGATTCAGCCTGGATGGCCGGTACCTGGGTTCGGTCGCCCTTTCTCCGCCCGAGGAGTACCAGGCGGGTCTTTCGGCGTTGGGGGCGTTTTCGGACGGAACAGTGCTCGGGAATCTCTGGGATGTTCGATTCCTGCCCACGGAACCGGAAGTCCAGCGGCGCCCGGTGACGCTTCTTCACTTCGATAGTCAGGGCGGATTCGCTGGTCGTTTCTTCGAAATGGCTGGCCCGGAGACCTGGTACGAGCCCGTTGGCAACGCCGGATCGAGGCAGATGTCCCGGTTCTTCGGCCGCGTTTCGGAAGCCGCGGTCATCGACTCCCTGTTCGTGGTTGTGGAAAACGACTCGTACGACATTCCCGTGTACGGGCGTGACGGAGTCGTTCGGGATACGCTCCGTCCCGGAGTCGTGCCCGAACCAACCCCCTTGCCACGGTCTCAGGTGGAGTTCATCCGGCAGACCCTCCTGGACTCCCGGGACCTGGGCTCGGTCCGAGGCGAAGTGGAGCGCATGTTGGCGGCCATGGGGCTCCCCGAGCACCTGCCTCCGTACGGCCGGTTGTCGCTGGGGTACCCGAAGCACCCGCCTGTCACGGCGGCCGACGGGCTGGTGTGGGCGCTCCGCTACGGAGGGCTCCCGCGGGAGGGTTCGGACCCGGAGGGCCCGGAGTGGTTCGTGTTCAGGCCGGGCGCGGGGCAGATCGCCACCCTCTCGTCGCCGGACGACGTGGTGCTCTTCGACGTGACGGGCGACCTGGCCGCCGTGTTGCGGCGCACGGCACTCGACGAGGAGGTCGTGGAGTTGAGGAGGATTGTGGGGAGGTAGGCGGCCAACGCGCGTGGGGAGGCGAGAGAGCGAGCCGCCTTGTTGTATCTTGAGTCTGCCATGAAACGATTTGCCCTGATCGCGACCGTCCCCCTTGCACTGACCATGCCGGGCCAACCCGCATCCGCGATGCAGCAGGGCATCGCCGTGGGAGCGCGCATGGGCACACTCGGTGTCGGCGCGGATGTCGTCGTCGCGCTGAACGACCGTATCGCGCTCCGGGGTGGTGCCGCGTTTTTCGGATTCGACGTGGATCTCACCGGGAGGTTCGGACTCGCCGGCAACCGCACGGCCCGGATTGCACTGCCGACCGCGTTGTACAGCATGGGCGCGGAGCTTTCGGCAGCGTCCGGCCTCCTGAGGGCGGGCGCCGGCCTGGTGTTCAGGTCCGAGGATCCCCTACACGAGATCACCTACGAGAGCGGCGCGTCGATCAGCATCGGCGGGGGCGGATACCGGTATCCGGAGGTCCTCACGGTGACCACCACCCTCACCTCCGGATCAGTCGCCCCCTACGTGCTGTTGGGATTCGGATCGAATTCGGCGCCCGGGTTCAGCTTCGTAGCGGACATCGGTGCGGTCCTGCACCTGACCCCCACGTTCGACATGACCGCCACGGGCGATCCGGCGGTGCTGAACTCGTTGAAGTTCCGCAACGACCTGGATACCGAGAGGCGACAGGCCGAGGACGATGCCGCAGGGTTCGTGAACTACTGGCCAGTGGTCAGCGTCGGTCTCCGTTACGGACTCAGGTAGGGCAGCCCTACGTCAGTCCCGTCCTTCTGTGCGCGGGCATGGATGCCACCACGACCTGCCGCGCGTCCTCGTCCCAGAAGTAGTAGATGCGGAGGCAGCGGCGCGGATCGCGGGTATTCGCTCCGCGCTTGATGTGCCACTCGACGCGCTGGCGGCGGCCCTCCCAGGAGCAATCGAAGCTGTCGCCGCCGCACGGCAGGTTGTACACGGCGTCCTGGACCCCGTGGATGCGTCCGTGGAGCGCGGGATCCCCGCCGCGGAGACGCCCGTCGCGGTAGTCGCGCGACAGCCAGTTGAGACACGCCGCGGCCAGGCCGATGTCCTCGAACTCGGCGCCGCCCAACTCCCGTCGCGCGGCGCTGGTGAGCGCGAGCCGGCCGGCCAGGGTTTCGTCGCACCAGGTCGCGAACTCTTCCCAGCCGGTCGGGAACGGCGTGGCCGCATCCGGATCGCCGCCCAGGGAGCGCACCAGCCCAGCCAGCTGCCCTACCCTTTTGCGGGCTTCGTCGCGCTCGCGTTCGGCGACTTCGGCCCTCCGCCTGGCCTGTTCGTAGCGACTCCTTCGCGTGCGCGCTCTGACCGTCGCGGCTTTCAGCTTGCGGCGGAGCAGGTGGGCCTCTTCCGGCGATCCAGGCTGTCGTCTTGGCTGTGCCGGTTCCAGAGCCAGCTCGTGTCCGGGTTGTCCGCTCTCGCGGGGCGCCCACGCCCCGACCGGTGCCGGAGCCGATTCCTTGACGGCGGCGACCGTAGAAGGCGCGCCGAGGCGACCATCCGTCAGCACCTGGCCGGCGCTGGCTGCCCCGGTTTGTCCGGTCCCGTACTCTGCAGCCGTCGGCACGTCCGGGGTACGCCGGATCGACTTCCGGAGCATTGCGAAAAGCCACCCCGGACCCCGTGTCGATTGAGCGGCCCGGGAAGCGAGGCGTCCATAACCCGGAAGGTCGTGGGCCCCGTCTCCGGCGCGCTGCCGGTCCTCGACGGCCATCCGCAGGAATTGGGCGGTGACGTCCGCCACTCCCTGCTCGTGCTCCATCCGATTCCTGAGGAAGAGGGGATGCTCGGACCACGGCGACGTGTCGCTGAACCCGGGGCGGTAGTACCTCCAGGCACCCAGGAACACCGACAGATTCTTGGTGACCAGGTCGCTCAATCGGTAGGTCATCGCGGGCGGCAGCACCCAGACGACGGCCAGGCCGGTCAGGGCGCGCGCAAGCGCCTTCCACTGGCGCCGCAGCTGTTCAGGGTCTTCCGGCTCCGGGGGCACCGAGAGAACCGCCATGGGCATCCGGCGACCGGGGTCGAGCAACACCTGCTGGAAGCTCGCCATGGTCTCCGCCGTCTCGACCACGACCGGCTCGTGGCTGAGCCTTCGCCCGTGCTGAAAGAGCGGCATCCGCTCGGACATCGTGGCGAGCATTTCGGCCGGATACTCCCTCATGGGCTCGGCGGGCACGACCGAGCGGTCGACGACCTCGACCGTGATGGTCGGGGATCGTCCCGCCGGGTGGGCCACGGCGACCTCGGTCACGATCATCTGTCCCGCGCCGGGGCTGCGCTCGAGCTGTGCCGCCCAGTGGTCCCCCAGGCCGTCTCGCACCCGTACCGCCCGGCACGCCTCTTCGCCGCTTCGGTGCGAGAACGATCGGTGCCGGGACGCCCTGCGGGGCAGCCTGCTCTCCAATCGCGCCTGCATGTGATCCAGCGCGATCGCGCGGCACTGGTGAACCACGGCGGGGTCCGTGTGAGCAGCGGCCTCGGCGTGGACCAGCAGCTTCCCGCCGGAGCCGTTCGCCCCGAGTGGCGCGCCCATCCGTGCCGCCGCGGCCCTGCTGCGCCTGGACCGCTCCGCGCGGCCCAGTTCCTGGAACGACTTGAACCTCTCCCGCGGCATGATGTTGTCCCTGGTCGTGAGTGGTCGATTCGTGCCAACATCTTGCCGCGACGTCGAGGACGCAAGCAGGGTGGGGATTCAGTGCGAACGCAGCCCCATTATCCCTCTCAGAGCCATGAAGAAGCGGACTGCTTCCCGCAGCCGGGCCGGGTTCGCGGCGGAGCCCCCGGAGTGGGCGAAGAGATCTGTGACGGTGGCGGAGACATCGGTCCGGCTCCCGAGGCGGCGCTCCAGCGCGAGGGTCTCGGTGAAGGGGATAAGGTGGTCGCGGCGCCCGTGAATGAGGCGGACGGGGAATGCCGGTCGGTCGCCTGGCGCCGCGGAGCGAGGCAGCTCCAGGTGGGGGTGGACCGATCGGGCGGCCTCGGCGAGCAGTGGAGCGATCTCGTTCGCGGGGCCGGGTTCCGGCTCCCGGTCCGCGGGCGGTGCGAACAGCCTGAACAGTGCGCGGTCTTCGGCCGGCATCGAGCTGGTCAATTCGTCCTTCACGCCGTCGTAGCCCGGGTCCCACGACATGATCCTCCGGTCTCCAGCCAGCGACGCCAGCCGGCCGAGGGCCCGGGAGACGCCGCGCGCGGTCGCGTACCCCGGGATGCGGTGCAGGTAGTTCGCCGCCACCACCCAGCGGCCGTAGGGGTCGGGCCGCAGGTAGGCGGTCCGGCTCCGCCACTCGAACTGCCCCGTGAGGCCGAAGCGGATGGCCTCGAACAGCCGGCAGTAGCCGCCAAACCCGACGACGCCACGGACGCGGCCCGCTGCGGCCACGCGCCCGGCCACGCGAAGGGCCTGCGGGACGCCGAAGGACAACCCCGCGACGATCACGCCGCCTGTACGCACGAGGGGGTCGTTGTGCAGGTACTCCAACCCCCGTTCGAGGGCCGACTGTGCGGGGGCCGGGTCCAGCTCCAGCCTCCGCCATGCGGGGATGTCGGGAACGAGCACGTCTCCGCCGGCGCCGGCGAGAGCGGCGGCGAAGCGGACGATGCTCGGGTGATCGGGTCCCGGCCGGGTCACGCCGTGCAGGAGCAGCCAGCCGGGCAGCGGCCGGTTCCGCGACGCGGGGCGGTACCTCCGGGCCGCCATGGCCTCCGGGCCCGCGCCAACGGCGATGTCCCCGGCGACAACACCCCGCATGGGGGTGCCGGACGATCCGAGCACCCAACCCCGGAGGTACCGAAGTGTATCATAGGTTGGACTGGCCATGGCTACCTTGGGATGGCTGTCGCGGGGACGGTGCGGTGGTGGCCGTCCCGGCACCCTGCCAATCTATGCACGGAAATCATCAACGCGTCAGCAGCGGGGGGAAGATCGACGGATGACTGACAAGGGGGGCAATCCGCCCTACAGGGCCGCCGCGTGCGCTAGCGCAGGCGTCCTCTTGCTCTATGTCCTGACGCTCGCGCCCACGACGGCCTGGTGGGACGCCAGCGAGTACATCGCCACAGGTTTTTCCCTGGGGATCCCGCACCCCCCCGGGAACCCTCTTTTCGTCAGCCTGGCCCGTACCTGGTCCCTGGTGCTGGCGCCGCTGGGCCTGTCTCCCGCCGTCCGCGTGAACCTGCTGGCCGCCACAACCTCGGCAAGCGCGTTCTTCTTCTTCTACCTGATCGCCCACCGTACCCTTGCGCAACTCCGGGGCTTCGGACGGGAGGCGCTGATCGGTGCGGGGATCGCGGTGCTGGTCGGGGCCACGGCGTTCACCGTGTGGAGCCAGAGCACCGCCAACGAGAAGGTGTACACGGTCTCGCTTCTGGTCGTGGCCGCGGTCAGCTGGCTTGTGCTTCGCGGGCACGACCTTGGGCTCGACCGACCGAAGGGGCAGCGGCTGCTGGTCGGCGCCGTGTACCTCATGGCTCTCGGATCGACCAACCACCTGATGTCGGTGCTCCCTGTAGGGGCGGTCGCTGTGTTCGTCCTTCTGGCCCGGCCGGGGATTCTGCTGCGGCCCCGTTTCCTGTCCCGCTGTGTACTGGCCGTCGTCGTCGGCCTCTCCTTCAGCTTCTTCCTGCCCATTCGGGCCGCTCAGCGCCCCGTTATCAACGAGGGTGATCCGCTGTGCGACGGCTTCGTCGAGACGGCTGCGGCGATTTACACCAACGGGAAGGCCGGATGTCCGGCCCTGGCTTCGTCGCTGCAACGGGAACAGTACGCGAAGCCGCCCGTGACGATGCGCATGGCCCCCTTTACTCACCAGCTTCACAACTTCTTCCAGTACTTCGATTGGCAGTGGGCAAGGGGGATGGATCCGGACGAGCCGGTCAGCCGAAAACGCCTTCCCTTCACGCTGCTGTTCCTCGCGCTGGGGGTCGCGGGCCTCGTCTCGGTATGGCGGGGTGACCGCGACGCGGGGGTGTACCTGGCTGTCCTTGCCGCCACCCTGTCCCTCGGGCTCGTCTTCTACCTGAACTTCCGCTACGGGTACTCGATCGCGCCGGCGGAGATCCCCCTGAGCGCCCGCGAGGTGCGGGAACGCGACTACTTCTTCCTTCTGGGCTTCGCGTACTGGGGCGTTATGGCCGGGCTGGGCCTGGTGCGGGGATGGCAGTGGCTCGGGGACAGGCTGGGGAGCGCCCGCAAGGCCGCGCCCGTGCTCGCGGTGGCCGCCCTGCCGTTTTTCCTGAACATGAACTGGGCCAACCGCGCCGGAGACTACGCCGCGCGCGACTATGCGCATGACCTCCTGAACAGCGTGGAGCCCTACGCGGTGCTCTTCACCAACGGAGACAACGACACCTTTCCGCTCTGGTACCTGCAGGAAGTGGAGGGGATTCGGCAGGACGTGACCGTCGCGGTGGTCCAGTACCTGTCCACGGACTGGTACCCGAAGCAGCTCCGCGAATTGACCGCGCCGGGTCGCCAGCGACCGTACATCCCGGTGGAGGGGATAGCCTATGAGGACCGGGCGCCGCCGGCGGCTTCCGTGCTGGGCATGACCGACGACCAGCTTCGGCGGGTGGGAGGCGGTCCGCTCCCGGATTCGTTCACGCTCCGGATCGGGAGCATGGTCGTGGCCTACCCCGCGGGCATGAATCTGACCCCTGGCCAGCGGGTCGCGCTGTCGATGATCCGGTCCTCGGCTGCCGAGCGGCCCATCTACTTCGCCGGATCCTCGGGGGAGATGGCCCAGATGGGGTTGAATCCCTGGGGCGTCGCGGAGGGTCTCGCGGTGAGACTCTCCGTCCGCAGCCTGGACGAGCCGAGGCCGCGGTCCTACCGACAGGTGCCCGTGGAACTGGGCGGCGACTGGTTCGATTATGACCGGACCGTCCAGCTCGTGGACGACGTGTACCGGTACCGGGGAATCCGCTTCCGCGACATCTGGCCGGACATGTCGACCGACAACATTCCCCTGCAGTACTACCTGCTCACGGCCAAGCTGGCGATGCTCGCCGATGTTGCGGGAGACGCGGAGGCGGTCGCGCGCTACGGGGATATGGCGCAGGACTTCCTGGTGGTCTACCGCGGGGGTGCGAAGGCGGGGCGGTCGGAGTGAGGGGCCGCCACGCCGCTCGGCCGGACGCCGGTGGCGACCCCTTGGCTCCGGATCAGTTCCGCGGCTTCGTGGCCCCGGGGGTGTCGGGCCCGACGACCTTGATATCCGTGCCGGGGATCTCTTTCGTGAAGATCTGGATGACCCCGCCTTCGGCCTCGCTCCCGTAGAGAGCCGCGGCGGCCGGTCCCTTGAGAACCTCGACGCGTTCGATGGCGTCGGGATCAAGCGAAGCGAGGCCCTTCACCTGGGAAAGCCCCATCTCCAGATCGTGGAACCCGTCCATCCTGACGCCATCCAGGTAGATGATCGGCAGTTGCTTCGTCGCCTCGGCGAGGGTCTGTTCGGCCCTGTGCTTCATCGCCTCGACGAGGTCCTGTTCGGCTTTGGCCGCCGTTTCCGCGTCGACCGCCTGTCCGTTCTCGTCGACCATCGCGTCGACGAGCGCGTCCTGAACGTCCGTCGGAATCGGCGTGTCGCACGCGGCTGCCAGCGCCACGCCGACCACGCCCCCGAGCAGGAGAGTCTTCGTCGCACCCATCTTCCTTTTCGTCTCGCTCATCGTTCTCAACCTCCGTTCGAGCAGGCTCTTCGGTTGGCCCATCGCCGGGGCGAATCCCCAGCGGCCAACCGACCGGGATCCCGCCTTCAGGAGCACATCGCCATAGTCGGCGGCGTGGATTCCCGATGCGATGACCCGTTGATCACAGTCCAATTCCACGGCGGCGCGAAGCCGCCGGCACATCCACCAGATCGCCGGACTCCAGGGGAACAGGGCCAGTACCAGCCCGGCGTAAAGCAGCGCCCAATGGTCCCGCGCCCGCGCGTGCTCCAGTTCGTGGCGAAGGATCGCCGACCTGGCGCCGGGCCCCAGGCGCAGCACCCAGGAGGGGACGACGACCCGTGGCTTCGCGACACCGACCAGCGCGGGGCCGAAGCCGCGGGACACATGCACATGTGTGTCGTGAATTCGTCCGAGCGGCCAGCGGCGGCGGGCACGTGCCACGAGGACCATCACGGTGCCGAGGATCGCGAGCGCCGTCAGGGATCCCGTGCCCCACACGATCGCCGCCACCCGTCCCGATTCCCGGCTTGCCGGCAGGCGCAGGGCAGGGACGAGGCTCCGCCTGTCTTCGACGAGCGTCCCGGTCGCCCTGTTCTCCGCCGCCCCCGACCCCCCCCCCCCGTCCCGATCCCCGGCTTGCCGGCAGGCGCAGGGCAGGGACGAGGCTCCGCCTGTCTTCGACGAGCGTCCCGGTCGCCCTGTTCTCCGTCGCCGCGGCTCCCACCGCGTCGACGGACGCCCGGGGCTGTTGAAGGCCCCCTGCGAGCGGAATTGCGACCGCCAGCGTCAGGGCCGCCAGCCAGACCACCCGGCGCGGCTTGCCCGCCGCCACGGACAACCGCTCCAGCGCCAGCCCCCCCGCCGCCACGAACCCCCCGACCACGGCCGCGTACACCATCAGGGCCATCATTCGTCCGACCTCCCGCGCTCGGCCCGGTCGAGGACCGAACGCATCCGTTCGATCTCCTCGTCGGTGAATTCCCTGTCTTCCACCAGCGTCGCGAGGAGCAGTTCCGCCGATCCATGGAAGATCTTGTTCACGATGCGCGTGAGCGCGCGCCCCCCCGCGCGGCTCGACTCGACGAGAGGGAAGTAGCGGTAGGCGCGGCCTTCACGCTCGTGCTTCACGGCGCCCTTCTCCTCCAGGATCTGCAGCATCTTCAGGACCGTCGTGTAGCCGGCATCGTCGCCCATGGCATCCCGCACCTCGGCGACCGTGCCGGAACCCTCCCGCCACAGCACGCTCATGATGTCGAGTTCGCGGTCCGTGAACCCCTTCCGTTCCCGCCTGGCCTCCGGTCCGGTCATCCGGCTCCTCCGTTGCCGGTCACACCCTGCATGACCTTCTTCACCCTGTCCCCGAACCCACGCGCACGCTTCATGACCTCCTCCTCGTCGACGGTGAGCATCTCTCGGTCCTGCACCACCACCCGGCCGTTCACGATCACCGTGGCCACATCGCTGCCGCGCGCCGTGTACACGAGGTGCGAGTACACGCTGTACAGTGGCGTGAGTCCGGGGCGACGAGCGTCCAACAGGACGATGTCGGCGCGCTTTCCCGGCTCCAGCGACCCGATCCGGTCGTGCAGGTTCAGTACCTGCGCGCCGCCCATGGTGGCCATGCGGAAGACCGTTTCCGCCGGGAGGGCGGTGGGATCGCCCAGGGCGTGCTTTTGCAGCTTGGCAGCGGCGTCCATCTCGTCGAACATGTCGAGGTCGTTGTTGCTGGCGGCTCCGTCCGTCCCCAGCCCAACCGGGATCCCGGCGGCGAGTGCCGCCACGACCGGGGCCGCCCTCGCAATCCCCAGCTTCATGTTGCTCTGCGGGTTGTGCGCGATCCCGGCGCCTCCGGCGGCAATGCGTCCGATGTCCTCTTCGGACAGAAAGACCGAGTGGGCGAGCACCGTCCCTGGCCGGAGCGCTCCGATCGAGCCGAGGGCCTCGACCACCCCCATGCCGGTGGCCTCCCGTGCGGTTGCGTCCTCGCCGGGGTCCTCGGCCGTGTGGATCTGGAAGACGGCACCGTACTCCTCGGCCAGCCGGAAGGCGGCCTCGACCGCGTCCAGCGGGGTGGTGTAGAGCGCGTGCGCGGCAACCGCCGGGGTCACGGTGGGGTGGTCCCGATACCGCTCCATGAACCCGGCCGCTTCGGCGAGCGATTCCTCCGGGGTGGCGAAGTCGGGGGTGGGGAAGCCGATCACGTGCGGACCGGTGACCGAGCGGATCCCGGCGTCGATCGTCGCCCGCGCCATGTCGTCGCGGAAGTAGTACATGTCGGCAAATGTGGTCGTCCCTCCCTTGAGCATCTCGACGGAGGACAGGAGCGTCCCCCAGTAGACGAAGTCGGGCGCCACGAGCGCTGCTTCGGCCGGGAAGATGTGTTCTTCCAGCCAGGACATGAGGGGCAGATCGTCGGCCAGCCCGCGCAGAAGTGACATCGCGGCGTGGCCGTGCGTGTTGACGAGCCCGGGGATGACGAGGTGGCCGGTGGCGTCAATGACGCGCGTCCCCGTTGGGCGGGACGCCCCGGGCTGCAAAACCGCCGTGATCCGGTCGCCCTCGACCAGCACCGCGCCGCCCTCGACGATCGTGCCGGCTTCGTCCATGACCACGACGGTGCCGCCGTCGATGAGAAGGGGGGCGTCGGTCGCGGCTGGGCCGGGGTCGGGCCCGGGTGCGCACGCCGCCAGGGCGAGGAGCGCTCCAAGCGCGAGGAAACCCGGGAGCGCGGACAGCGCCGCCACCTCCGCCGACCGGAGCGGAGGGCGATCACGAAGGGTTTCGTACATGAGCATGACGTACCTTAACCCGGCAGTGGGCAGACTGTCAACGATAAACTTCGTAGACACACCGGGCGGACAGCCTGCCGGACGTCGGCCCGCACGTGTACATTGTGGCCTGGTTGGAGTGTTCCTCGCCACATGGTAGACCCTGGCAACTATGGCAGACAGCAACAAGGTGGGCGCAACCAACGCCGGCAGGGGCGATCCCCGCAGTGCCCTGCGCCGCCGCGACCGGGGGAAGCACGACGCGTGGGTCGTCGCCTTCCTGAAGCGCGCGTCGTATGGCTTCCTCGCGACGGTGGGGGAGGAAGGACAGCCCTTCCTCAACTCGAACCTGTTCGTGTACGACGATACCGGCGACGCGCACCGGATCTACCTGCACACTCACCGCACCGGCCGCACCCGCGCCAACCTGGAGGCTGCGGAGAAGGTGGCGTTCAGCACCGTGGCGATGGGTAGGCTTCTCCCTGCGCCAGAGGCGCTGGAGTTCTCGGTCGAGTACGCGGGCGTGGTGGTGTTCGGGACGGGACGCGTCGTCGAGGACAGGGAAGAGGCGCGCGCCGCCCTGCAGGTGCTCCTCGACAAGTACGCGCCGCACCTCAGGCCGGGGGTCGACTATCGGCCCACCACCGATGAAGAGCTGAAGCGGACCGCCGTCTACCGTATCGACATCGAGGCGTGGAGCGGCAAGCAGAAGGAAGTGCCCGCGGACTTTCCGGGAGCGTTCGCCCTGGAGGCGCCGCCGGTTCCGTTTCCCGGGCGCGCGCCAGCAGGCTGAGGGTCGGCCTGCCCTCCTTCAGCCGGCGTGCTTCGCGGCCAGTGCCTCCAGCCCGGCGTCGATCTCTTCCCGGGAGAACCACCGGCCCCGCACCATGACGCCGACGCGGTCGAAGAGGTAGGCCAGGTCGTCCAGCGGATTGGACCCGAGGAGCACCAGATCCGCACGCTGTCCCGGCGCCACCGTCCCGAAGTTGCCGTCGAGTCCCAGATGCGACGCCACGTACTCTCCCACCGTCGCGGTCCCGCTCTTCAGGATCTCATGGTTCGACATCCCGGCCTCGGCCATCACCTGCAACTCCCGGTGGAGCGCGAAGCCCGGCACGTTGAAGAGCTGGGGCGAATCCGTCCCCATCAGGATGCCGGCTCCCGCGTCGGATAGCGCCTTGAGGATTCGGTCCCGGAGTGCGAGGTAGAGCGCCACGTCTTCGGGCTCACCGCGGCCGCCCCCCTGGGCCCGCTGCCGCCACCCGGCCCTCGTTTGCGGCGACACGTAGCGCATTTCGGGCTGGAGGAGCATGGCGTCGGGGTCGGGTGCTCCGTACAGGTTGCGCCACAGGTACATCGTCGGGACCACATAGACATCGTGCTCGATCGTCATGCGGATGATGTCGTCGAGCTTTGCTTCGTCGACACCGCGCGCCAGCCCGCCGAGACTGATCTCGCCGACGCTCACCTGGGCCTGCACGTCGTCGGAAGCGATGGCCTGCACGTAGCCGTCGAGGTGATCGACGGTGGACATGCCGGTCTCCATCGCGTGCACCAGCCCGACGTCGGCCGGGACGTGTCCGCCGTACGTGAGTCCAGCCGCCCGGGCGACTTCGACCATGTGATCCCAGGTCGCCAGCGACACCCCGGGGTGAATCTTCTGCAGGTCGTACCCGGCTTCGACGTGGGCCCGGACCATCCGCTCGGCGTCCTGGGGGGTCGGCGCCGAATTGCCGTTGATCGAGGGCGCGCCGACGTAGAAATTCGGGCCGACAACCTCGCCGCGCTCGAGTTCGTCAGCGAGCGGAATCTGGTAGGCCGACCCGAGCATTCCCCGGATTGTGGTGATGCCGTTGGCGACGTATAGGAAAAGGATGTCCTCGACCTCCTGGCGCGGCGGGTTGTCGCCGGGCGGGACGTGGGCGTGCATTTCGGCGAGCCCGGGCATCAGGTACCGGCCGGTGCCGTCGATCTCCGTCGCTCCCCGCGGCACGTCGACTTCGTCCGCTGGTCCGGCGGCGGTGATGACACCGTCCCGGACGACGACCGTCTGCCCGGAGAGCACGGCTTCGCCGGTCATCGGCAGCACACTCACATTCGTGAAGGCGGTCGCAGCCGGAACAGTCTGGACCTCGGCCACACAGGCCGTCAGAGCGGCGATTCCCGCCAGTGCAGCAAGTCGCAATGTCGTCATCTTCGAAGCCCTCCGCTGGATTCTTCGGCGCGTCCGAATGCCCGGAACCGCGTCCGCGAATAGTCCCTCATCATATCGCATCGGGCCGTTGACAACGAGCCCGGCGCAGGGCTTCAATACCGCATGGTCCGCTCCCAGCCCGCAGCCGGCCCCGTCACCACGGCCGAACGCATCGTGTCCATCGATGTGCTGCGTGGCTTCGCCGTTCTCGGCATCCTCATCGTCAACATGCAGGGTTTTGCGCGGGTGTCGTCCGCGTACATGAATCCCTCTTCCGGGGGCACATTCACGGGCGTGGACGTGTGGATCTGGGCCGCGATCTACCTCTTCGCCGACACCAAGTTCATCTCGATCTTCTCCATGCTGTTCGGGGCGGGCATGGCCATGATGAGCGATCGCATGGCCGCTCGGAGCGCCTCCGGAACCCGTCTGCACTACCGCCGCCAGTGCTGGCTCTTGCTCATCGGGCTGGTGCACGCGTACCTGATCTGGCACGGCGACATCCTCGTCACATACGCGCTGTGCGGTTTCATCCTCTACCCCTTCCGCGACCTTGCCCCGCGCCGCCTGCTCCTGATCGGGGGATGCGCCGTCGCGTTCGTGGTCCCCTTGTGGGGCTTTATCGGGATGTCGATTCCGTACTGGCCCGCGGAGGAAGTGGCGGCCGCGGCCGCGGAGTGGGCACCGCCGGACGAGGTGCTCGACGCCGAAATCGCCGCCTTCCGCGGCGGCTGGACCGGCCAGATGGCGTTCCGCGCACCCATCGCGCTGGCTCTGCAGACGGCCGGCGTCCTGTTCCTGCACCTGTGGCGTGCCGGGGGACTCATGCTGGTCGGGATGGCCCTGTACAGATTCGGCGTTCTGGCCGCGGGCCGCTCGACCGCCGTCCATCGACGCGCGGCGGTCCTGGGGATCGGCGCGGGCCTGCCCCTCTCGGCGGCGGGGATCGCGTACAAGTTCCACCACGGCTTCGCGTGGGAGAAGGCGATGTTCCAGGGCGAACTCTTCAACTACGTCGGCTCGATCGGGGTCTCCCTCGGGTACGTCGCGCTGGTCATGCTGGCGGTCCGGGGCCGCTGGCTGCCGGGGCTCCGGAAGCGGCTGGCCGCCACCGGCCGCATGGCGCTGACCAACTACATCGCCCAGAGCGTTGTCTGTACACTGATCTTCTACGGCCACGGGCTGGGCCTCTTCGAACGGGTCGGGAGCCCCGGTCGGATGGGAATCGTGGTGGCTATCTGGACGCTTCAGCTGATCTGGTCGCCGTGGTGGCTGGCGCGCTTCCGGTTTGGGCCGTTGGAATGGCTTTGGCGGACTCTTTCGTACATGCAGTGGCAACCGATGACGAAGAGGAGGAGGACAACGTGACCCCGTTGAAGGAGAAGCGCCTTGCGCCCCGGGAAGTGCTTCGGGTGATGGACGCGGCGCAGGTCATACACGAGCGGCAGGCAGCGCTCCAGGCCCACGAGACGTTCGACCGCGACGCCGCGATCCGCGACATCCAGATCATGTACGAGGAGCTGGGCGACCTTGTCGACCGCCACGTGATCGAGCGGGCCCTCGACGAGTACCTGTCCGAGCGCTACGCGTTCAAGCCCGTGCCGCCCGGCCTGAAGACGCGCCTGGGGCTCCTCTACGTTCGGCGGGGATGGGTGGCCAGGCGCGTGCTGTTGCCCGCCGGGGGCGTGGCCGCCCTGGTGTGGGCCGCCTTTGCCGGTGTGGAGATGCTGCAACGCCAGGCCCTGGCACGCGAGGTCGAGACCGTCCGTATCGAGGCGGTTGCGGTTCGGGCGGCGTACGACCGGAGCGTGGACGATCTGGAGGCGCTGACCGCGCGCGGGACGCCCCCGGACCTGCCGCCTGCGGAGGCCGATGCATTCGCGGCGAATCTCGCGGAAGCCGGGAGGCTGCTGGGTACCGTCGCCGTTATGCTGGACCCGATCGGGGCTGCGGTGACACGGAGCGATCGGGTGGACGGCTCTCTCGACGACGTCCGCGCGGAGACCGGGAGTGCGCGGGGGGGCCTCCAACGGGTCCAGGCCGAGATCGCGGCTGCGGGAGCCCGCATCGAGCGCCACGACCGCCTTGCCGCTTACGGCGCGGACATCGCCCGGCTGCACGCGGCCATCCTTGCCGACGCGGTCGAGGATGTGGCCCGCGACGGCGCCGCCCAACTGCAGCGCGACGCCGATGCGCAACTGACCGCGCGCGACGCCGACGGGCTGGACGAGACGCGGCAGCGCTACCGGGAACTGCACGACCTGCTCGTCGCCGAGTACGAGATCGTTGTGACCGGAGGCGTCTGGCGCGAGTCCAACGACGACCCCGACATCCGGAACTACTACCTGGTGGTCGAGGCTCGCACCGGTGACGGAGCCCCGGTACTGTTGGCGATCCGCAACGAGGAGACCGGCCGAACGGCGTCGGTGGTGGAGTGGGCCGAGCGGGTTCCGCAGGAGACCTACGACCGCGTCGGGGCGGACAGGCGGGACAACGGCATCATCGACGACGAGCGTTTCGGCTTCAAGCGCCGCGGGTTCGTAACGGCCGAGCGCCGCTACGCCGACCTCGGCCAGATCACGGAGTGGTGAGCGATGCAGACGGGAAGTGACGTCCACGAGAGCCTGGTGACCCGGATCCGCAGGGTCCGGCGCCAGCTTGAGGAGCAGGATGGTGGCATTGAGCGGTTGCAGGGTGAGATGGCGGAGCTGGGAGAGGGGAGGGCCGCGACCATTCGCGCGCTCGCCGAGTTCCACCTGCCCGAGATGAGCGCGGCGGCGGTGGCCGAGACGCTCACGGAGATGGAAACAAGCGTCCGCGCCGTCTTCGACGCGAAGAAGGGCCGCCTCGAACGGGTTGAGCGGCTCATCCCGGAGCAGCGCCGAACGGTGGACGCGTCCGAGGCTCGTCTTGCGCGGGTGACGGTCGCGCTGAACGAAGTCGGAAGGGAGCGGTCCAGGTTGGCGCGAGGTGTCTACCAGGAGCTTCAGGACATGGACCGCTGGCGGGCGCAGTCGGACGAAGTGCGCCGGCTTCAGGCCCGGGTGGTCGCGTCCGGGAGGCGGCACGAGGCCGCCCTGCGCGAGAGCCGCGACAAAGGCGCCCTCGTACGAGCAGGACGTGTTCTTCTCCTATCTGTCCAGGCGGCGCCACGGGTCGGACGCCGCCGCCGGGAACGGACTCACGCGCACGCTCGACGGATGGGTTGCGGACGTGACCGACTACAGCGCCGTGCGTGCGAAGTACGACTTCCTCATCGAGCTTCCCGGCCACGTCGAGGCCGTTCTCGACGACGACCGGACAGCGCTGGACGACGCCCGAGCCCCCCTGGCCGCCCTCGAGGCGGAGGTGATCGAACGGCACGGCCTCACGCCGGTGCTGGAGCGCGGAGACAAGCTGTACGCCGAACGGGAAGAGGCCCGGCGGACGTTGCGCGAGGCGGAAACGGGGCTACGGGAACTCACCGATGAACTCGCGTCGCTGCACGATGAGCGCGGATCGTACTACGAGACCGCGATCGACGGCCTGGAGTCGTACCTGGAAGGCCGCTCGCTGGACGACCTCATGACCATGGCGCGCGCGACCGGCGACCCGCGCGACGATGTCATCGTGGCGCGGCTCGCCGACATCGACGACCAACTCGGCACATTGCGCGTCGAGCTGGCGGACCTGCGCGAGGATCGTGACCGCCTCGCCGACAGCCTCGCGGGTCTGGAGGAGTTGCGCGACCGTTTTGAAGGCGACGACTGGAACGGCCGCCGCTCGCGCTTCGACGACGGGCTGGACATGAACGCGCTGCTTATCGGCTACCTCGCGGGGAGCCATTCCTTCGGCCACGTCCACCGCAGGCTCGGGCGGAGTCACAGCTTCCTGCCGTCTGACGGCGGTTTTTCGCCCGGGGGCGGGTTCTCAAGTGGTGGGGGCTTTGGCGGTGGTGGGTTCTCGAGCGGCGGCGGCTTCGGCGGTGGCGGCGGATTCTCGACGGGAGGCGGGTTCTAGGAGCCGGGGAGGGACCCCCGCTGCGTTGGTTCGGCGCTCGGATGCGGGCCGGTCACGGCAACCGATAGGCCAGCACACGCGGGACATCCAACTCGTCCACGCCGCTCCCGATCACGCGGCCGTCGCGCACCGCATGGACTTCGAGGCCGACGGGGAGATCGACGGACACCACATGGGTTCCATCGGGCATGAACGCCGCCCATTCCCGGGTTGACGGATCACCCGTATGGATCCCCAGCCAGATGCGGTCCTGGTCATCCACGACCAGTCCGGTGAGCGTGGGCCAGACATATGGTGCCCCTTCCCGGAGCAGGCTGCCCATTGCGGAACTCAACCCGTCCGCGGCGGCGGCGAGTTCCCGCCCGGTTACAGCGACCGGAGTGGTCGGGAAGGCAAATGCCGTACGGACGCCACCCTGAAGGTCCACGATTCTCACCTCCAGGGCGTCGGAACTTGCGTGCACGATCTGTTCTGCTCCCAGAAGTCCCACAAAGGAACTCCGTCCGAAGGGGTGACCGCTCACACTCACGGATCCGTCTCCCCGGAGGACCAATGATTCGGCAGCGGGATACTGGTAGACCAACTCGTCCACCACACGGCCTCCTTCCTCCCGGATGTGACGCAAAACCGCGATCCGCGTTTCCCCTTCGTCGCTCGCATCCGCTCTGTACGCGGTAGACGACCGAGCGAGGTATCCGAGGGAGCCCGCCAGTCCCTGGACATCGGAACCGAGCTCTTGCGTGCCCAGTGGACGTACGTACGCAGCCTCATCGCTTCCGGGCGGGAACACGGTGATGCGTTGCGGCTGATAGTCCCACACCAGAAGACTGTCCCCGGGCAGTACTTGCATGCTGCCGGGACGGGTGAATTCACCCGGGCCCTCACCTTCCCGTCCGATCGTGCGGTCATGGATCAGGTCGGCGTTCAACGCGATGACACCCGCCTCCTGAAAGTCCAGGACGTAGACGCGGCCCTCGGAGTCGGCGACCGCGTCCACCACATAGGAGAGCAGGACATCGTCGCCGGACATCGCTTCCAGCAGCGCTTCGCCCGGAGGGCCACTGGCCCAGGGACGTGGGGTTCGCGTGATGTCCGGTCCGCCGACGTTGTCGGAGCAGGCGGTGGCCGGGGCGGCCGCGACGGCGAGGACCAGGAGACCGGACCGCAAATTCGACATCAATCGACCCCCCTCACTCGTGTTGATGACCACGTCCCCCGGGAATTGCCGCGTTGGCTCTACTCCAGGGGCTCATCCCCGGAATGTAAGCGATGTTTTTCCTGGAGCGGATCCGTGGTGGCGTGGATCCCTGGCCCGTTGCACTATGTAGTGCAGGTGGATGGCCCGTTGTCCCCCGCGACGCGACGGCGAGCCTCGCCCGCCGCCCCGACCTCGTCCGTCCGGCCAGACGGCTTGGCCGTCGCCCAACCCTGGAGGTTGCCCATGAGACGAAGCCTTCTCATCCTCGCGGTCCTTTCTCTCGCCGTCGCGGCTCCCGTACAGGCCATGCAGGGACTTGCGATCGGCGGCCGCGCCGGCACCCTCGGCGTCGGCGCCGAGGCCGCCTTTCTGCTGAACGACTGGCTCGCCCTGCGGGGCGGTGCCGGTCTGCTTGGGGTCGACGCCGACCTGACCTCGGTCTCCCGTCTTGCGGAGAACCGCACGGGAACGCTGGCGTTGCCGAAGTCGATCTACACATTCGGCGCCGACATCAACGTGGGGAACTTCCGCATCGGCGGCGGCATGCTGTACAAGGAGCGAGATCCTGCGTACGCAATCCGGCTCGGCGATGGCGCGGAGATCGAGATCGGCGATGGGACGTACACCGAACCGGATGTCACCACACTCACGACCACCCTTGTCTCGGAGGCGTGGGCACCCTTTGTGCTGATCGGCTTCGGGCAGAATACGTCCCGGGGGCTGGGTCTGTTCCTGGATGTCGGCGTGGCGTTCCTCGACCACCCGGCACTCGAGATGAGTGCCACGGGCAGGCGTTCCGTGCTGACCTCGCGCAGTTTTCGGGACGACCTGCGCGCCGAGCAACAGAGTGTTCGCGAAGACGCCGGCGATCTCGTGAACTACTGGCCGATCCTCAACCTGGGGCTTCGGTTCGCGGTGGGGGGGAGAGACCGCAGAAGCCGTGAATGGCGGTAGCTCCGGCGCTCATCTGACTCGGGAGGAGCTCGCCCGCTACGCCCGCCACCTCGTCCTTCCCGAGGTCGGCAGGGAAGGGCAGGAGCGGCTCAAGGACGCCCGCGTATTGCTTGTGGGTGCCGGCGGACTGGGTTCCCCGGCGGCTCTGTATCTGGCCGCTGCCGGCGTCGGCTCGCTTGGCATCGTGGATCCGGACGTGGTCGACGTGACCAACCTCCAGCGCCAGATCCTGCACGGAACCGGGGGTCTGGGCGCCCTCAAGGTCGATTCGGCCCGGGCCCGCCTGGCCGACATCAACCCGCATGTGAGGGTGGGGACCGGCGCGGTGCGGCTGACGTCGGCCAACGCGCTGGAGATCGTGGCGGGATATGACGTGGTCGTCGACGGCAGCGACAACTTCCCGACCCGTTACCTGGTCAACGATGCCTGCGTTCTTACGGGACGGCCCAACGTCTACGGATCGGTCTATCGCTGGGAAGGTCAGCTTTCGGTCTTCGCGGCGGCGGACGGGCCGTGCTACCGCTGCCTGTTTCGCGAGCCGCCCCCGCCCGGCCTGATTCCCAACTGTGCCGAGGCGGGGGTGTTCGGCGCGCTTCCCGGCGTGATCGGGGCGGCCCAGGCCATGGAGACCCTCAAGCTGCTTCTGGGTGTCGGACAGCCTCTTGTCGGCCGCTTGCAGATCTTCGACGCGCTTGCCTACCGCTGGCGGGAGCTGGAGATACGCCGGGACCCCGGGTGCCCCGTCTGCGGCGATGAGCCGACCCAGACCGGCCTGATCGACTACGAGGTGTTCTGTGGCGTCGAGCCCGAGCCCGCCGAGACCGAAGTGGTGGTGGGCAGGGTGGAGCCGGACGAGTTCGCCGGGGTGATGGCCGGCGATCCGTGTCCATTCCTTCTGGACGTGCGCGAGCCCGTGGAGTGGCAAGGGATGAACCTGGCGCACATGGGAGCCGTGCACGTGCCGATGGGGCAGGTTCCGGAGCGCGTGGGCGAGATACCGCGCGACCGCCCCGTGGTGGTCTACTGCCACACCGGCGTGAGGAGTCTCGAGGTCGCGAAGATGCTGGCGGAGAAGGGGTACGAAGACGTGCGGAATCTGGAGGGGGGGATCGTGGGGGTGTTGGGTTGAGTGGACCCGACCGGCCGGCTCGGGGTATCTTCCGCTATGCCTGTCCGACATCTGGCCCGAGCCCTTCTCGTGTTCGTCCTCACGGCGGTGGCTGTATCCGCACCCGCGACCGCGGCCGCCCAGGTCACCCGGGCCGACTCGGCTGCCGTCCTTCTCGCCGCCGCGATCGACTTTGACGACCGGGGCGACCGCGACGTGGCCGAGGCCCTCTTCAGGCACATTCGCGCGCGCTTCCCAGGGACACCCGCCGCTCAATCCGCGCTCGGCCACCTGGAGGTGTCCACGGCCGCGCAGTCGCGGGCCGGAGGGGAAATCGAACTCACGGTCTGGTCGACCTTGTACGGGATCTGGCTGGGGATGGCGGTGCCGGCGGCCATGGACGCCGATGAGCCGGAGCCGTACGGGGTGGGACTCCTCCTGGGAGCACCGGGTGGATTCTTCGGCGGGCGGGCGCTGGCGAGATCACAGCCGCTGTCGTTGGGCCAGACCCGCGCGATCACGTGGGGAGGGACCTGGGGCGCGTGGCAGGGGATGGGCTGGGCACACGCCCTGGATCTGGGCGGGGGCGAGCGCCTCTACGATGACATCATCGAGCGCGAGGAGCAGAGCATACAGGCCGTCTTCGCTTCGGCGATCGCCGGGAGTGCAATCGGCATCCTCGGCGGCACGCTTGCCGCGCGGCGGGAGATCTCTCCCGGGACCTCCACCTCGGCCATGTTGGGGAGCATGTGGGGCGCCTGGTTCGGCTTCGGGTTCGCGTTTCTCGCCGACTTCGAGGAAGACCCCACGTGGGCGGCCACGATGCTCACCGGGAACGCCGGGCTGGTCGGGGGTGCGGTCGCGGGGAACCGCTGGCAGCTCACACGCTCGCGTGCGCGGCTGATCAGCGTCGGCGGGCTGATCGGTGGCGTAGGCGGTCTTGGCGTTGTGTTGATCGTGCAGCCCTCGAGCGACAAATCGGGGATCGCCATACCGTTGTTCGGCAGCATGATCGGGCTGGCGGTTGGCGGAGCGTTGACGCGTGGGGACGGCGTCGAAGAGGACGCGAGCGAGAACGCCGCGGCCTCTCTTCCCATGGCCGGCGCGTTGGTGAACTGGTCGGGCGGCAAGTTCTCACTCTCGGCGCCTTTGCCCGCGCCGGTCCGCGACTACGTCCCTCTGACGCAGGGACCTGGCGGATTGACCTGGAAGGTACCGCTGCTGAACGTGCGGTTCTGACCCGGTCGGTCTCGGGCAGCCTGCGGACAGATCCGCGCCGGCTGCCAGTCTAGTATCCCGCCAGCCCCAGGATCCCCCGCAGCACGTCGTCCGTCTGCGGCAGAATGGCCTTTTCGAGCTGGGGCGAGTACGCCACCCAGGTGTCGAGTGCCGCCACCCTGCGCACGGGCCCGTCCAGCCACGGGAAGAGTTCGTCGGCGATCCGGGCGGCCACCTCGGAGCCGATCCCCCACGACAGCGCGTCCTCGTACGCGATGAGGACCTTGTTGGTGCGGCGCACCGAGTCGCCGATGGTCTCCATGTCCAGCGGTGACAGCGTGCGCAGGTCGATCACTTCCGTGCTGATCCCGTTGCGATCCTCGGCCACGCGGGCCGCGTCCATGGAGCGCTTCACCATGGCGCCGCACGCCACCACCGTCAGGTCGCGCCCGGGGCGCACCACTTTCGCTTTGCCGAATGGCACCATGTAGTCGGGACCCGGGTCGGAGCCCTTGTTGTGCACCTGGCGATAGAGGTGCTTGTGCTCGAGGAAGAGCACAGGATCGTCGCAGCGAATGGCCGTGCGCAGCAGTCCGTTGGCGTCGAGGGCATTCGAGGGGAGGACGACACGCAGACCGTGCGTATGCGCGAACAGGGTGGGCGCGGTCTGGGAGTGGTAGATCCCGCCCTTGATGTAGCCCCCGTAGGTGACTCGCACGACAACGGGCGCTGCCCAGGTGCCGGCGGACCGGTACCGCATGGTGGCCAGCTCGTTGCGGATCTGCATGAAGGCCGGCCAGATGTAGTCAATGAACTGAATCTCCGCCACGGGCCTGAGACCGCGCGCGGCCATTCCGATCGCCCGGCCGATGATGTTCGCTTCCGCGAGCGGCGCATTGTAGACGCGGTTGCTCCCGAACCGGCCCTGGAGCCCGTGGGTCACCATGAAGACGCCGCCCTTGCCCTTCACCTCCCGCAGCGCCTCCTCGCGGGAAGCGTCCGCCACGTCCTGTCCGAACACCACGATTCGGGGATCGCGCTCCATCTCAGAGCGGAGGCATCGGTTGAGGAGGTCCACCATGGTCAGCGGCCTGTCTTCCCTGAAGACTGGTCGATCCTCGGTGTCGAAGTCGGGACCGGTCGGGTCCACGGTCTCCGAATAGAGCCACTTCATGGCGGTGTCCGCGGGGGGCTGCGGATGCTCCAGTGCCTGGTCCGCCGCCGCCGCGACCGCTGCCCCCGCGTCGGCCTCCATCCGGTCCAGTTCCGCGGGGGTCGCGGCACCCGTCTCGATGAGGAGCCTGCGGGCCTTGCGCAGCGGATCGCGGCGGTCCTGCGCGGCCCGTTCCGCCGCGGTGCGGTACAGCGACTCGTCGTCCGAGCCCGAGTGGGAGTACGGGCGGGTCGTATGCGCGTGCAGCAACGCTGGTCCCCGTCGCTGCCGGCACCAGTGGACGGCCTCGCCGACGGCCCGGTGGCTGTCGATAAGGTCGGTCCCGTCACACTCCACGATCTTCAAGTCCGGGAAGCCGGTGAGGAGGCGCGACACGTTGCCGCCGGCGGTCTGCACCTCGACGGGCACCGAGATCGCGTATCCGTTGTCCTCGACGACGAAGAGGACCGGCAGCTTCAGGTTGCACGCCGTGTTGAGCGCTTCCCAGAACTCGCCTTCGGAGGTGGTGCCGTCGCCCGCGGTGCAAACGACGATTTCGTCTTCGGCGAACGATGTGACGTGTCTGCGGAGGTCGGGTGTGTGAGTTGCCCGCAACCCCGCCTCGGCCGTGCCGACCGCCTGCAGGAACTGAGTGCCGGTCGGTGAGGAGGCAGAGACGATATTGTACCGGGCGTCCCCGAAATGGGCGGGCATCTGTCGGCCGCCGCCAGCGGGATCGGCCTCGGCCGCCATTCCCTGCAGGAGTTGCTCCATCGGTGAGACGCCAAGTGCGAGCGCCAGGGCCCGGTCCCGGTAGTAGAGGTGGAACCAGTCCGACCCGGGGCGCACCTGATCGGCGAGAGCGACCTGGATTGCCTCGTGTCCCGCGCCGGCGATGAGGAAGAAGACCTTGCCCTGCTTGTGGAGCTTCGCTTCGCGGTCATCGATGTGCCGTGCCGTGACCATTGTCCGATACCAGGCCAGAAGCTTCGTCCGGCCTGGAAGGTCGGATTCGAGGTCGGTGCCGAGGTCGTGTTCCAGTGTCGCCATGTGCTCCCGAACGTTGGAGTAGCCGGGCTGGTCAGCGCGCGCTCATAGAAGTGTGGGCCCGTCGCAGCGTTGCGTCCAGTGCTTCGGAGGACGCCACGGGTTCGTAGCACGTCGTACCCACGCAAACGAACCCGAGGCCTGTATGCTCCAGGCGCTCGTGCATTGCCGGAAGGGCGGCCACGGCGGGCTGTGCGGGGTCGCCCCCGGTGATGACCCGGTTCGGATGAGGATGTCGATGTGCCCGTTCGAGCATACCGCCGACCCGCGAGAAAGATCCCACCAGCGTGACCTCGAGCCGTGAAGTCTCGTGCGCCAGGGCCGCGCCGAGGAGGCGTCCGACCGCCAGGGGGTAGCGCTCCATCGTGCCGCGCTCGCGGGCGAGGACCTTTTCGGTGAGGGTGACGTGCGCGGCCGACCCGGTCAGCGCCGCGGAGCGGGCGAGGAGCTCCGTCGCGAGGGAGTTCCCCGACGGGGTGGCGTTGTCCATGATGTCTCTCGGCCGGACCACCAGCGCTTCGCCATCCTCGGGTGCGTCGTAGAACAGCTCCTCCGCCCGCGACCAGAAGCGGTCGACCATCGCGTCGGCGATCCACGCCGCCTCCGTCAGCCAGCGCGCGTCGAGGGTGGCCTCGTAGAGAGACAGGCAGGCGTTGCCGAGGGCGCCGTAGTCTTCCAGGAAGCCGTTGACGTGGACGCGGCCGGCCGTGAGAACCCGTCGCAGGGTGTCGTCCCGGCGGACGGCGGCCAGGAGGACGTCCGCCGCCCGTGCCGCTGCGCGTGTGAAGTCCGGGCGCCCGAGCGCCGGGCCCGCTTCGGCGAGGGCGCGGATGGTGAGGCCGTTCCAGGAGGTCAGCACCTTCTCGTCGCGCAGGGGCTGGGGGCGGGTGCTCCGGTGGGCCTTGAGGGTGGAGAGGGACGCCTTCAGCAGCTCGTCCAGCTCGTCACGGGCCATTCCTTCCTGCCGTGCCACCGCATCCACATCGTGGGGAAGATGAAGGATGTTTCGGCCCTCGAAGTTGCCGGCATCGCTCACGTCGTAGATCCGTGAAAGGAGCCGCGCCTCGTCGCTGCCGAGGAGCTCGCGGACTTCCGACGGGGTCCAGAGGTAGAAGAGCCCTTCTTCACCCTCCGAATCGGCGTCGCGCGCGGAATAGAAGACGCCATCGGGCGACGCGAGGTCCTCGAGCACGTAGTCGAGCGTCTCTTCGGCGACGGGGCCCAGGTGGCGGGCGCCGAGCAGGTGCGCCCGGGTCAGAGCCCGCGCGATGAGGGCGTTGTCGTACAGCATCTTCTCGAAGTGGGGGACCAGCCACCGCGCATCGACGGAGTAGCGGTGAAAGCCGCCGCCGGCGTGGTCGCGGATGCCGCCCGCCGCCATGCGCGAAAGCGTGTGCGCCGCCATGGTGACGCCGTGCGTGCCGGGGTCGCCGGATCGCAGGAGAAAGTGCAGGAAATCGGGTTGGGGAAACTTGGGGGCCGCGCCGAATCCACCGTTCGTGGGGTCGAAGGTCCGTCCGGCCACGGAGACCGCGTGAGCGAAAAGCTTGCCGTCCCGGGCGTCGAAGTGGCCGGAAGCGGGATGGGGCTCCGTGGCGCCGCGGGCCAGGACCTCCGTGAGCTGGGCACCCGCCCGGGTCACGTCGTCTCGCCGCGCCCGGTAGGCGTCGGCGGCGGCGGAGAGAACCTGCCGGAAGGACGGCATGCCGTGGCGGGGCTCGGGGGGGAAGTAGGTGCCGCCGTAGTACGGGACGCCCGCAGGCGTGAGGAAGGCCGTGAGCGGCCACCCGCCCTGCCCGGTCATCGCCTGCACCGCGCGCATGTAGATGGAATCGACGTCGGGCCGTTCCTCCCGGTCCACCTTGATGTTGACGAAAGACCCGTTCATGAGCCGGGCGGTCTCGACATCCTCGAAGGACTCCCGTTCCATGACGTGGCACCAGTGACACGCCGAATAGCCGATCGAGAGGAGGATGGGACGGTCCTGCTCACGGGCCAGGTCGAGCGCTTCGTCGCCCCACGTGTGCCAGTCCACGGGATTGTGCGCGTGTTGCAGCAGGTAGGGACTGGTCTCGTTGGCGAGGCGGTTGGGCATGGGGGCGGGGGAGAGGGGAAGGGGGAGGCGGGAAGATAGCGGCAAGCGGGTGACCGGGCGAGTGGCGAAGCGGCCGACGTGCCGGCCCGGATTCCGATAACTTCAAACCCATGGTTCGCCCGTTCCTTGTACTGGCGCTGCGCCGCCCGCGCCTTTGGCCCGCGCTCCTGTCCGCGGCGTGGGCCTTTCGCCCCAGAGGATGGTATCGGCGGCCGCCTTTCCTGCCTCTGCCATCGAAGGCATACATGCGCTGGCGCATGGAGACGGCGTACGGCGAGCCGGACGCGGTGCCCCCGGCGCACGAGATCGAGAGCTTCATCACCTGGTCCGCGGACATGCGTCGCCGGATGCGGCCCCGTGGACTTGTGCCGCTCTGGTTCAAGGTCGTGGCCATCGTCGTCCTCATCGCCTTCACCGCGTGGGTGAACCTGCGCGCGGGAGAGATCGACGCGGTCAGGGAGGCGGTGGCGTCCGCGGGGTACTGGGGCCTGTTGGCGGCGTCGGTGATCAGCGGTTTCAACCTTGTGGCCCCGGTGCCGGTTGCCGTCTTCTACCCGTTCCTGATGGAGTCCGGGTTCCAGCCGGCACCCACCCTCGTGACGATCGCGATCGGCATGACGGGGGGCGATTTCCTGGGCTACCTGATCGGGGACGCCACGCGCGACCTGGCGCGCAACCGACTGGCGGGTTTTCGAGCCCGGGTACAGTCGCTCCACCGGCGCCATCGACTCCTGCCCTTCGGGCTCCTGTTCCTCTACGCGGCCTTCGTGCCGTTTCCGAACGAGGTCGTCGTGATCCCGCTGGCGTTCATGGGGTATTCCATGGGCGGCGTCATGGTCGCGGTGTTGCTGGGCAACGTGATCTTCAACTCGGTGTTGGCATTTGGCGCGTCGTGGCTCTTCGGGATGGGGGCGTGACGTGCGCATCGTCGGTCTGACCGGCAACGTCGCGGCAGGCAAGTCCGCGGTGGCGGAACTCTGGCGGCGGGCGGGGGTGTCGGTGGTGTCGGCGGACCAGCTCGCGCGCGCCGCGGTCAAGCCGGGCACGCGGGCGCTTGCCCGGATCGAAGAGCTCTTCGGTCCGGGTGTTATCCGGGGCGACGGGTCTCTGGACCGCGGGGCCTTGCGCCGGATCGTCTTCCGTGACGAGGAGGCGTTGCGGCACCTGGAGGGGATCGTGCACCCTGAAGTGAGGCGCCTGAGGGACGCATGGACCGAGGAGAGGCGCGCCGCGGGGGCCGAAGTGGTGGCGTGGGAGGTTCCCTTGCTCTTCGAGACGGGGATCGAGGATCAGGTGGACGTCGTGGTCGTTGTGGACGCTCCGGTCTCCGTGCGCCTGAGCCGGATCATCGAGTCCAGGGGCCTGACCGAAGAGGAAGCCGAAGCGATCATGGAAGCCCAGATGCCGGCCGCCGAAAAGCGACGCCGGGCCGATATCGTTGTGAACAACGCGGGAACGCGTGACGCGCTGGCCAGCCGGGCAGCCGAGGTGCTGAACGAGATCGTGCGGGCGCGGAGGTGAGCGAGCGCGTGAGGCGGCTGGACGAGATCCTGCACGTCCTCTCCGGCGCATCGTCCGTGGTCATCGCCGTCCACGCCAACGCGGACGGAGACGCGGCGGGGTCGGAGATCGCCCTCGCGGCGTTCCTGCGGGAACGGGGCACGCAGGCCTGGATCGTCACCCCGACGCCCTTCCCCGAGAGCTATGCCTTTCTTCTTCCGGATCCGGGATGGGTGCTCCCGGCGAAGAGCGCGGAGGAAGCCGAGCGCTGCCGGCACGCCGACCTGGCGGTCGTGCTCGACACGGCCGAAATTCCGCGCATCGGCCGCGTCAAGGGGCTGGTCAGGCGCCTGCCGAAGGTCGTCATCGATCACCACCCGCCCGGCGGGCGTCCCATCGACGGCCTCGTCCTGCGTGACACAAGCGCCTGCGCCACGGGGGTGCTCGTCTTCGAACTCATCGACCGGGCCGGCGGACCCTGGACCGATGTGATGGCGCGAGCGCTCTACGTGGCCGTGCTCACCGACACCGGCGGCTTTCGCTTCTCGAACACGAACCCGGAGTGCTTCCGTGTCGCGGCTCGACTGGTCCAACTGGGGGCCGATCCGGAGGCGCTTCACAGGGCCGTGTACGGGCGTTTCCACCGGCGCCGCTTTGCCCTGCTGCGTGAGGCGCTGGCCACCCTGACCGTGCACGGGGGCGGCCGGATCGCGTGGATGACGGTGCCGAAGGAGGCCTACGACGCGCTTGGAGCCTCGCTGGAAGACCTGGAGGGCTTCGTGGATGTGCCGCGCGATGTCGCGGGGGTCGAAGTGGCCATGCTCTTTCGCACGACCGCCGACGGGCGGATCAAGGTGTCGTTTCGCTCGCTGGCTCCATGGGACGTGAACGCGGTTGCGGTGGCGCTGGGTGGTGGTGGGCACGAGCGGGCGGCGGCGGCGGTGGTGGCGGGGCCGCTGGAGGACGCGATCGACCGGGTGGTGAGGTTCGTGGAGGAGGAGTTCTGAACTCCGGCTTGGCAACCTTGGCCAAACCGCTGATCTTTCCGGGATGCGCGGTGTACCGGTGAGAACAGACTCGATTGCCGAGGCCGACGATGGCCCGGGAGTTCCGGAGGCGTTGCCCAGGACCTTGCGAGAGGTGGGGAACCGCCTCGGACCGGGAGCCATCGACCGCCTGTGGATTTTTCCACCCCTTGTCCAGGGGCGGCGGGAGTGGGGACTGGTCGCGGCCAGCTGCTTCGATGGCCGGGGGGCGCGGCGGCTGGTCACGGCGCGCTACTCGGCCGAGCGGACGGGCAAGGGCCTTTATCTGGATTCCGAACTGCTCGACGAAGGCGTGGCACCCGCGGACCGGCTTCCCCGGGTGATGGAGGGCGTGGTCAAGCGCGGCCCCGAGCCGCTGGGCAGTCCAAGGCTGGTAGAGGTGGAAGGCGGGGTCGAAGCCTTTGAGTCGCTCATGGCGGACTACGACGGCGGCCTCTTCGAGGAAACGGTCGCCGGACCGCGTCCCGCTGGATGAACCGGAGACAGCGATGAAGACCGGACCCACCAACATTGAACCCTATCTGGGGATTTTTGGCCGCTACCTCCGCGAACAGGGCCTTCCGGTCACCCAGCAGCGCATCGCGGTGGCCAAGGCCGTCTTCTCGTCGTCGCGGCACCAGTCCGTCGAGGACCTGGAGACCGTTCTGCGGGCGAAGGACTTCCGCCTGGGCAAGGCGACGATCTACCGTACCCTGGATCTGCTGGTCCGGAGCGGCATGGTCGAGGAGCACGACTTTGGCGAGGGCCTGAAGCGGTATGAGCACCGCCTGTCCAGGGACCCCGTGCATCACCACCTGGTGTGCACCGAGAGCGGCGAAGTGATCGAGTTCCGGAGCGAGGAACTTCGGCGCATCGTGGAGGAAACCGCCGCGCGCCACGGCTTCCGTCCCACGCATCACAAGCTCGTCATCTTCGGCCTCAGCCGCGCCAGCCAGGAGTCGGGCGCCGATGTCCCGTATCGCGGCATCACCTGTCCCATCGAGACGACCTGACGCCCCGCCGCCATGCCCAACCGAAGGGACCCCACCGCCACCGCCCGCACCGGCGCGCGCACCATCCACGATCTCCCCGCCGGCCTCGAACAGCTTCCCTGGGAGTTGCCGCGGGTCTTCCTCGGGCTGGACGGCGGGGGAGCCACGCACGAGGGCGCCGGCACCTGGATCCTGCCCGTCCCCTACCAGGCCACCACCAGCTGGGGCTCGGGGACGCGCCGCGGACCTCGGGCGATCATCGACGCCTCCCGCTACGTCGAGCTGTACGACCACGAGCTGGACCGCGATCCGTCGGCCGGGGGCGTCTACACCTTTCCCGCGCTCGAGCTCGCGCGCGGGGACGCGGCCCGGGCAATGGCCGAGCTGGAAGACGCCTGCACGCGGGTACTGGATGCGGCCGCCGAACGGCGCGTCATCATGATCGGGGGCGAGCACTCCGTGTCGTCGCCCGCGATCCTCGCTCACGCCCGGCGGCTGCCCGAGCGGCTCGCGGTACTCCAGTTCGACGCCCATCTGGACCTGCGGGCCACCCTCGACGGCAGCCCCTTCTCCCACGCGTGCGCGATGGGGCGCGTCATCGACCAGGTCGACCTGGTCACGGTCGGGGCGCGGGGCATCAGCGCCGAGGAGTGGCAGGTCGCCCGGGACCGGGACAACGTGCACATCATCACGGACAACGAAATGGCGCAGGGCGACGACTGGGCGGACCGAGCGGTCGACGCGCTGGGCGAATCGGTCTATATCACCTTCGATGTGGACTACTTCGACCCCTCTCTTGTGCCCTCGACCGGGACACCCGAGCCCGGCGGCGGCTTCTGGCATCCGACGCTGTCGCTTCTGAGGCGCGTCTTCGCGGAACGGCGTGTCGTCGGCGTGGATGTGGTGGAGCACGCGCCCATTCCCGGACTCGCCGCCCCGGACTTCCTGGTGGCGAGGCTCATCTACAAGATGATAGGCTACTGGAGCGAGAGCGGGTTGCGCCGCTGACATCGCGCGCCCGGGCAAAACGGCCTTCTCGCAACGCATCCCCGACAGGACCAGCTCCTTACCGCATATGAACGAATCCATAGGTATCACCATCGTCTTCACCGCCGGCGTGCTGTCCTTCCTGTCGCCGTGCGTACTCCCCCTGGTGCCGAGCTACCTCTCGTTCGTGACGGGGATGTCGCTCGAGGATCTGCAGGAGGGTTTCGATCGCCGCAAGGTACTGGTGCACTCGCTCCTCTTCGTCACCGGCTTCACCCTCATCTTCGTTCTTCTGGGCGCTTCGGCGTCCTTCATGGGGAGCTTCCTCAACTACTACAGCGACTGGATCGCGCGCATCGGCGGGATCATCATCATCATTCTGGGGCTGCACCTCATGGGCGCCTTCAGGCTCACGCCCCTCTTGCGGGAGAAGCGCGTCCACCTGGGTAACAAGCCTGCCGGATACGTCGGAACGGTGGCCGTGGGCTTCGCCTTCGGCGCCGGCTGGACCCCGTGCATCGGACCCGTGCTGGGCGCCGTCCTGACCCTGGCGGCGTCCCAGGAGAGCCTGGGACAGGGGACGATGCTCCTCTTCGTCTACTCGATGGGCCTCGCAATTCCGTTCATCCTCACGGCCCTGGCGCTGGAGCGCTTCCTTACCGCGTTTTCGAGGTTCCGGCGATTCCTGCCCGCGGTCCAGATCGCGGCCGGAGCGTTGCTGGTCCTGCTCGGCATCCTGCTGGTGACGGGATCGTTCACCGTGCTCGCCGCGTGGCTCAACCGCTTCGCGCCCGAATTCCTCCTGGAGAGGCTGTAGCGATGGCCCTGGTCCCTTCGACGATGCTCCCCCTGGGCACCCCGGCCCCCGACTTCTCGCTTCCCGAGCCGTCCACCGGCCGGACCGTGTCGCTGGGCGACTTCCGCGATGGTCGGGCGCTGCTCGTGGTCTTCCTCTCCAACCACTGCCCGTTCGTGAAACACATCGCCGACCGCCTTGCCACCGTCGCGGGCCGGTATCAGCGCGACGGATTGGCGGTGGTGGGCATCAACGCCAACGACGTCGCCCTCCACCCGGAAGACAGCCCGGACGCCATGAAGCGCGAAGTGGAGCGCCGGGGGTACACCTTCCCGTACCTCTTCGACGAGACGCAGGAAGTCGCGACTGCGTACCGGGCGGCGTGCACGCCGGATTTCTTCCTGTTCGAGGGGGGACGGCGTCTGGCCTACAGGGGACAGTTCGACGCAAGCCGCCCGTCACTCGACGTTCCCGTGACGGGGGACGATCTCCGCGCGGCGATGGATGCGGTGCTGGCGGGGCAGGCCCCCCCGGCCGAGCAGGTTCCGAGCGTGGGGTGCAACATCAAGTGGAAGCCGGGGAACGAGCCGGAGTGGTTCGGGTAGGGCAAGTGCCTGCCCCCGGAGCCGTGACTAGGCCACCCCTGCCAGATCCTGCTCCAGCAGCTGACGCCTGAGCAACGTCGCGTACGTCCCTTTCAGCGCCAGCAACTGCTCGTGGCGCCCGCGCTCCACGATGCGGCCCCTGTCGAGCACCAGGATCAGGTCCGCGTCCTTCACCGCCGTGACCCGGTGCGAGATGATGAACGCGGTGCGGCCCCTCAGCTCGGCGCGCAGGCCGCGCAGGATCCGGGACTCGGTGCCGGTGTCCACCGCGCTCAGCACGTCGTCGAGAACCAGGACCGAGGGGTCGATGGCCAGGGCCCGGGCCAGGGTCGCACGCTGCTTCTGCCCGCCCGACAGGTTGATGCCGCGTTCCCCGAGGCGCGTCCGGTAGCCGGCCGGGAACCCCTCGATGGTCTCGTCCAGGTGGGCGGCGGTGGCGGCGTCCCGGATGCGCCGGGCGAGGGAGTGTTTGTCCAGGGCCGCCGGGACGCCGAGGCCGATATTGCGGCCCAGGCGGTCGGAGAAGAGGAAGCTGTCCTGCGGAGCGAAGCCGATCCGGGCCCGGATGTCGGCGGGGGCATAGGCGGGGGGGGGGGGGGCGGCCAGGGGGGCGGGGGCCCGGGGGGGGGCGGGGTCATAGGCGGGGAGGGGGGAGCCGTCAAGGAGCACGGCGCCCGAGGTGGGATCGTAGACGCGTGCGATCAGCGACACGAGGGTGCTCTTGCCGGAGCCGGTGGGGCCCACGATCGCGACGGTTCGTCCGGGCTCGGCCGTGAACGACACGTCTTCGAGTACGAGCCGCTCCGTGCCCGGATAGCGAAACGAAACCTCCCGGAATTCGATCCCGGCAGCAGCGCCCGGCACGGGAAGGGGAGCGACCGGGGCGTCGATGGCGGGCCGGATCGCGAAGATCCGGTTGATCCGCCCCATGGAGGCCGCGCCGCGCTGGAAGAGGTTGACCACCCAGCCCAGAGCGATCATCGGCCAGGCGAGCAGTGCCAGGTAGAACGAGAAGGCCACGAAGTCACCGGTCGTGATACGCCCCGCCATGACCTGGCCGCCCCCGTACCAGAGCACCACCACCATGGCCGCGCCCGTGAGCAGTCCCATGATCGGGTGGAATGCGCCGGACGCGTACGCGAGGTGCATGTTGCGCTTCAGGTAGTCCCGGTTGAAGACGTCGAACTCGCCTGCCTGGGCCGCTTCCTGCCCGTACGCCCGCACGATGCGGACGCCTGTCAGGTTTTCCTGCACCATCGTCGACAGCGCCGCGAACTGCTCCTGGATGCGTTCGAAGCGGGTGTGGATGGTCTTGCCGAACCATGCGACAACCGGGGGCAGGACGGTCATGGGAATCAGGGCCACGAGGGTCAGCATGGGGCTGATCCAGATCATGACCGCCAGGCCGACCACGAAGCTGACCACGGTATTCGCCGTGTACATGACCGCGGGACCGATCGCCTGACGCACGGCCAGCGTGTCGTTGGTGGCGAGGCTCATCAGGTCGCCGGTGCGGGTGCCGCCGTAGAAGCCTGCGTCCAGGCGCAACAGGTGCCTCACGAAGTCGTTGCGCAGATCGACCTCGATCCGGCGGCTCAGGCCGTTCAGGATCTCCCGCATTCCGTACCGGGCCGCGTTGCCCAGGATGGCGGCCGCGACGATCAGCAAGGCGTAGTTGAGGACCGTTCGACGTGTCGCATCCGGATCCGCACCGGTGTCCGCGGTCAGCGCGTCGATCGGCAGCTTCAGCAGATAGGGGTTGGCCAGGGCGAAACCGTTGGCGAGTATCACCAGGACCAGTCCCCAGAACATGGCCCGCCGGTATGGCCGGAAGTAGGGGAGGACGGTCTTGAGTTGGTCCATGTCGGGAGGCGGACGCCGTGGGGTGTGGTCGCGGTACTCGGGGAATCGGTCCCTATATTGGTAGCGGACGAAAGATCGGGCGTCACAGGGAAGGCGGGCAACCGCCGGAGGGAGCCAGCAAGATGACATCACGGGGCCGGTGGACCCATCCGCGCGAGCACCGGGAGCGGCGTGGGGCCGGGCTGGCATGGTGCCGGCGCGCAGGCCTGTTGCCGGTCGCGTGGCTGACCCTGACGGTCGCGTGCGGAGGCGACACCGAGCCGGCCGGCGGTGGCGCGGAGCCCGGGGCTGCGGAGCGCGAGCCGGTGCCCGCCGAGCCGGAGACGGAGCCGCCGCGCTCGGAGGTGGAGGAAGCGGGGGCCGTCGGGGTGTCGGGCGATCCCGAAGCGGCGGATGAAGGCGAGGGAGAGGTCGAGGGCGGGAGTGATCGGGTCGGGGAAGACGATGAGGCGGAGGGAGTTGACGCTGAAGCTGTGCCCCCGTCACGAGTCCCCGCCGGCACGCGGCTGAGTGTCACGAGCGCACAGGACATCTCCACTGCGGACTATTCCGCCAACGATCCGGTGTTGGTCACGGTCGCCGAGCACGTTGTGGACTCGTCCGGAGCCGTGCTCATTCCGCAGGGCGTCAGTCTACTCGGCCGGGTCGTGGATGCGACCGGCTCGGGGGGGCCCGGCGAGGCGCCGATTCTGGAGATCGCGTTCGAGACCCTCTCCGGCCGGGACTACGAGAGGCCGGTGGAGGGCACGATCATCGAAGCCGACGTGGTGCTGGACGCGGAGGCCGAGGCCATGCGTCGGGCCTCCGCGGGGCGGGTCGCCGCGGTGACCGTGGTTCCGGGCAAGATCCTGGCGGGGTCGGTCATCGTCGTTGAGCTGCGGGCACCGGTGTCCGTGCCGCCCGTGTTCATGTGGCTGGACTCGCTGTTCGAGGGAGACTCGTTGTTCCGGGCGGATTCGTCGTTCCGCGCGGACACCTTCCCGGGGCGGGATCCCTTCCTGCGACTGGACACGTTGCCGCGCCGGGACACGATCGGCATCCGCCCTGCGGGCCGCTATTCCCGGTAGCCGACCGCCAGACCACCCCGGCGCGGATCCGACCACCCGGCCAGGGAACCGTCCGGCATGACCATGATCAGTTGCACATCCCCCGACATTCCACCGGTGAAATAGGCGTCCGGGGGTCCCGGCTCCCGTTCCCGCACCGTGTGGCCGCGATCCCGCAGCGTCCTCACCGCCGACTCCGAAAGCCCCCGGTGCTCGAAGAAGACCTGGTCGGGCAGGTGCTGGTGGTGCACCCGCGGCGCGTGCACGGCCTGGACAGCGTTCATGCCGTGGTCGACGACGTTGAAGATCGTCTGGAGGACCGTGGTGATGATCGTGGCCCCGCCCGGGGTCCCCGTCACCAGAAGGAGGGCGCCGTCCGCGCCCTCGACGATCGTGGGGCTCATCGCCGACAGCATGCGCTTTTCCCCGGCGACGGCGTTTCGTTCGCCCTGCACGAGCCCGAACTGGTTCGGCGTGCCGGGCTTCGCGGCGAAGTCGTCCATGGTGTTGTTGAGAAAAAACCCCGCGCCGTCGACTACGACCCTCCCGCCGAACCACGAGTTGATGCTGGTCGTCACCGCGACCGCGTTCCCGTCCCCGTCCACCACCGAGTAGTGCGTGGTGTGGCTCTCGTCCAGTACCGTCTCCAACCCCGGTCGCACCTCGGACGAGGGGGTGGCGCGGTCCATCGAGATGGTGGCGGCGCGGCGCTCCGCATAGTCCTCCGAGGTGAGTTCGGCCAGCGGCATGTCCACGAAGTCGGGGTCGGCCAGGTACTCGTTGCGGTCGGCGTAGGCACGGCGGAACGACTCGGCCATCACGTGCACGGCGTCGGCGCTGTTCCATCCGAGCGCGGCAAGGTCCCACCGCTCCACCATGTTGGCGATCGCGGCCATGGTCACGCCGCCCGATGACGGGGGCGGCATCGAGTGGACCGTGTGTCCCCGGTAGTCGAAGCTGACCGGATCACGCCAGACGGCTTCGTACCGGTCGAGGTCCTCCAGGGTCATGATCCCGTCGCCGCGCTCCATCTCGGCCACGATCAGCCGGGCGGTCTCGCCCCGGTAGAAGTCGTCGGGGCCTTCATCGCGCAGCCGGACGAGGACACCGGCCAGCTCGGGCTGCGCGAAGGTGGCCCCGATCGCGGGGACGGCGTCCCCCGGAAGAAACACCCGTGCGCTGGCCGGGAACCCGCGGATGCGATCCTGGGCCGCATCCAGCGTCGAGACGAAGCGCACGGTCACCTCGAAGCCCCGCGCGAGGTGAATGGCCGGCTCGACCACGTCCCCCCAGGGAAGGACACCGAAGCGGCGGTGCGCCTCCCACAACCCGGCGACGCTTCCGGGAACGCCCGCCGAAAGATGGCCCACCACGGACCGGTCGGTCACGTTCCCGGCATCGTCGAGGTACATGTCGCGCGTCGCCGCCATCGGTGCCTTCTCGCGGTGATCGAGCGCATGGACGGTGCCGTCGGCGAGGCGGACCATCATGAACCCGCCGCCGCCGAGATTCCCCGCTTCGGGGTTCACCACCGCGAGCGCCAGGCCGGTGGCGACCGCCGCGTCGACAGCGTTGCCTCCGGCCGCGAGCATGTCCACGCCCACGCGCGACGCGTATTCGTCGGTGGTCGCGACCATTCCTCCCCGCGCGGTGACGGGCGGGGTGTCGGTTGTGAAGGGCCAGTCGTCGGGGAAGGCGGCGCCCCCCTGCACGAAGGGACTTGCCGGGACCGGCGGGGCGGAGGACTCGCAGCCGGACAGGGCCGGAAGGAGGAGGGCCAGCAGTCCGCGGACTGCCAGCGCCTTGATGCGGCGGACCGGGGGGCGCTGGCGGTGGCCAGCGAAGGAGTCACTGTACATGGCTTCGGGGCGGCTTTCGTTAAGTTGTCGGAGGATTCACCCATGCGCGGTGGTAAAGATGCTGGATGACCGGCTGACCGAGCAACGGAACCCCAGGAGCGAGGCCATCGACCGCCTGTCCACGTTGGGGATCGTCGGGCTCATCAACGAAGAGGACCAGTCGGTGGCGGTCGCTGTTGGCCGGGAGGCGCAGTCCATCGCGCGCGCGGTCGATCTGACGGTGGAGGCGTTTCGGGCCGGGGGGCGTCTTATCTACGTCGGCGCGGGAACGTCCGGGCGGCTGGGCGTCCTGGATGCCGCGGAGATGCCTCCCACCTACGGGACGGACCCGGAGATGGTGCAGGGGGTGATCGCGGGCGGCTTTCAGGCGCTGGTTCACTCCCGGGAAGGGGCGGAGGACCGCCCGGAGGACGGGGCCGCGGCCATGGACGAGAAGGGGGTCGGCGCGACCGACGTCGTGATCGGGATCGCGACCTCGGGAACCACCCCGTTCGTGCACGGAGCCCTTGCCCGGGCTCGAGAGCTGGGCGCGCGCACCGGCTTCCTGCTGTGCACACCACCGCCCCGCGCCCTCCGGGAAGCGCACGACGTTGTCATCGCGCCGCTCACGGGTCCGGAAGTGGTCACGGGCTCCACCCGCATGAAAGCCGGGACAGCCACCAAGATGGTCCTGAACACCATCACTACCGCGGCGATGATCCGCTGTGGCAAGGTGGACGGCAACCTCATGGTCGACCTCCAGGTGACGTGCCTGAAGCTCCAGGACCGGGGTGAAAGGATTCTCATGGCGACTCTGGGGCTTGACCGGGAGGGCGCGCGTTCACTGCTGGCGCGGGCCGGCGGTCACGTCAAGACGGCGCTTGTCATGCAGCGGCTGGACATCGACCGCAGCGAGGCCGGAAGAGCCCTGCAAGGTGTTCAGGGCGTTATCGGAGCGCTGGCTCCGGAAGGTGACCACCTTGACTGACGCCGCCAGGCGGAAGATCACACCCGCCGCCGCCCTTCTCCTGGCGGTTGTCGCGGCGCACATGGTAGCAGCCTTCACGTCGTCCTCGCCCGAGGTCCACAACGGAGGTGACAACGCGGCGTACGTCTCGCTGGCAAACTCCCTTGCACGGGACGGCGCGTACACGGAAGTCTGGCACCCGGGCGCCCCTCCCCACGCGAAATACCCTCCTCTCTACCCGGCGGTTCTGGCGCTCATGATCCTTGCGGGCGCGAAGACGTGGGGCGCCTTCAAGGCGACCTCGCTACTCTTCACCACGCTCGCGACCGCCTTCTGTTTCCTTTGGGTTCGCAGGCTCCACGGCGAACGGAGCGCGGCGGCGGTCGCGCTCATCTTCGGGATTTCCCCCGCGGTTCTCGACTACGCGCAGTGGGTGCTGGCGGATCCGCTTTTCCTCGCATTGACCGTCGCGTGTCTTTGGCTGCTGGCGCCCGCGCGCGATCCCGCACCCGATCGGATGAGTATCCTCGCGGGGTTCGCGCTGGTGATTGCCGCCTATTTCACTCGCTCGGCGGGGCTCCCCCTTCTGGTCGCGGTAGCGCTCTGGCTGACCGTGCGGCGACGATGGCGCCCGATGGGAGTGCTCGCGGGACTGTTTCTGGTCCCGGCGGCGCTGTGGCAGTCGCGCTCTCAGGGGGACTACTTCTCCGAGTTCTGGCTGGTGAACCCCTACGCGCCCGACCTCGGACGCGCCGGCCCCGGGGACCTGATCGCCCGGGGGGCAGGCAACTTCTGGACGTACGCGAGCGAATACGTGCCGGAGGGTCTGGTCGGCCTTGACGGGGCATGGGCCGGGGTCTTCGGAGTCGTGCTGGTGGGGCTGGCGGTGGCCGGTTGGGTTGGGCGGGTCCGGGTTGGCCCCGGGGTAGCCGAGCTCTTCTTCATTCTGTATGCCGGCCTCATGCTCGCGTGGCCCGCGGTCTGGTCGGGTGACAGATTCGCCCTTCCGCTCTTCCCCCCGCTCCTGCTCTACGCCGGTGAGACGCTGGCGGTCATCGCCGGCAAGCTGACCGCCGCGGCCCGCGAGCGGCCCCCCTGGCTGGCCCGGCTTCCGGCGCGCGCCATCGTCCTGGTGGTTGCCGGCGCAACGCTGGTTCCCGCCTCCCTGTCGTGGACCAGGCGCAGCGACCGGGCGTTGTGGTGCTCGGAGCGCATTGCCCGGATGGGTATCTTCGGGTGCAGCACAACGGGCGTGGTCGAATTCCACGCCATGGCCCTCTGGGCGGGCGCCAATCTCCCCGAAGGGACCGCCGTGTTCAGCCGCAAGCCCCGCCTCTTCCACGCCTTCAGCGGGCACCCCTCGGTCACGTACCCGTTCACGTTCGACGACCGGAGCCTTCTGGCGCAGGCGGACTCGCTCGGGATCGGGTACATCGTGCGGAGCAACTGGGACAATTCGGGTCCGGCCTACGTGGACCCCGTGATCGCCGCGAACCTCGACCGCTTCTGCGTCGTCTCGCAGCTTCGGCTCGGGTCGGGACCGCCCACCTCTCTACTGGCGGTCCTCGAGCCCGGAGCCGATGATTCAATGGACCCTGCCACAGGCCCGGAGAGCGTACGATCGTGTCCCCTGCCGGGTGGTGGTGCCGCGCCGACCCTGGCGGCCCTGGGCTCGCCGGTGGTCCCCATCCTCGACCGATGACACCGGACGTCTCTGGAACATGAACAGAAAACCGCTCCTGGTGGTTGTGGCCGTGTTCGCCTTGCTCCTCTCCGGAAGCCTCCGTCCGTCGTCCGGCCAGAACCCCCCACCGGACGAGGACTGGCGCCAGATGTCCACAGAGCACTTCGCGATAACCTTCCCGGCGGGGATGGAGGACCTCGCCAGCCGTGCGGCCTCGATCGCCGAGCGGGCCCACGTCCTCCTGGCGGAGCGGTTCGCGGCCACCCCCGACGGCCCCATCCAGCTCCTTCTCACCGATCACGCCGACATCACCAACGGTTTCGCCAGCCCGGTGCCGTACAACACCGTCACGATCTTCGTCCGGCCGCCGATGGACGGCGGCACAATCTCATACTTCGACGACTGGCTCGGCCTGGTGATCACCCACGAGCTCGTCCACACCTTCCATCTCGACATGACCGGCACCCTGGGCAAGGTCATCCGCAAGCTCGTCGGGCGCCTGCCGGCCGGTTGGCCCGTGTTCCCGTCGGGCGCGGCGCCCACCTGGATGATCGAAGGGCTGGCCACCTACTTCGAGTCGGAGTTGACCGGCGCCGGACGGGTCAAGGGGACGTGGCAGGAGATGGTGATGCGGGCCGCGGCACTGGACGAATCGTTCAGCACGCTGGATCAGATGGAGGGAGACTCGCCGGTGTGGCCGGGGGGGCACCGTCCGTACGTCTACGGAGCCCGCTACCTGGAACACATGGCCGAGGTGAACGGCGAGGGGACGCTGGGGGACTTCGCCCGCTCCACGGCGCGCATGTTGATCCCCTACCGCATCAACGCCGCGGCACGCAACGCATTCGGCACCACCGTGTCGGACAGCTGGGACGCGTGGAGGGCGCAGACGGTCGACGGGTACCGCTCCCTGGCCGCGGCACTCGCCGAATCGGCACCCGTTACGATGGGGGAGACCGTGGAGGGCGCTGGGCGCCGTGCCAAGCAGGCCATGATCTCGCCCGACGGGGAAACCCTGGCGTTCATCCGCTCCGACGGGGTGGACGCGGCCCAGATCCGGGTTTCCAGCCCCGGCGGCGAGGACGCGCGCCGCCTCACGCGCATCAACGGGGTGGACGGCACCCTGTCGTGGGCGCCCGGCGGCTCGCTTCTGTTCTCCCAGCTCGAGTTCACCGATCGCTACCGGCTGACCGGCGACCTCTACCTGGCGGCGCCCGACGGGACGGTTGAGCGCGTCACCCGGGGCCAGCGCCTCACCTACGCCGATGCCGCGCCGGACGGCGGCCGCGCCGTCGCCGTGCAGGAAGGCGGGGGCACCAACGGCCTGGTGCTGGTCGATCTGGCGACCGGTGACGTGGCGCCGCTCACGGACACGGACGGCGGCGTTCACTGGGCCTTCCCGCGCTGGTCGCCCGACGGCCGGCGCATTGCGGCGGTCCGCTGGGTCGCGCCGGGATTCATGGACATCGTACTCCTCGACGAAGAGGGCGCGGTGACCGCGGAAATCACTCGTGACAAGGCCGTGGACATCACGCCCTTCTGGACCCCGGACGGAAGCGCCGTGATCTGGTCCTCCGACCGGACAGGCATACCGAACCTCTACGCGGCCACGGTCCCGGAAGAGGGCGACCCCCGGATCCGGCAGATCACGAATGTTCTCGGCGGCGCGTCGCACCCTTCGGTCGACCCTCTCGGGAGATGGATCCACTTCGCGTCCTACCATGCGGACGGGTGGCACATCGAACGGATCCCCTTCTCGCCGGCGGAGTGGTTCACCCCCCAGCCGGTCAGCGACCGCTTCGGCCTGGCGCCCCCGACCCCGGACACCGTGGCGGCCAACCCGTCCCCCGCCGGGGCGTACCGCGCCATGCCGACCCTTCGTCCCTACTACTGGAACCCCCTGTACGTGGCGGCGGAACAGGGGACCGACCAGGCGGGCGTCCGGCACGATGTCTTCAAGCGGTTCATCGGTCTGTCGACCGCGGGCTCGGACCTCGTCGGGCGGCACTCCTTTTCGCTGGCCGCACGCGTCTCCCTCGATGTGCGGCGCTTCACGGGCGGATTCAGGTACAGCTACCGCGGCCTCGGCAACCCTGTCCTGGGGATGTCCCTGGCGCAGAGCCTCGACGCCTCTTCGCGTACTCTGAACGTTCAGTTCCCGGACGATTCGATGCGCGAGTTCTTCCTGGTCGAGCGGGAACGCTCGGCGATGCTCTCGGCGTCTTTCCAGCGTCGCCGCTACCGCTCGTCCACGGGGCTGTCGCTGAGTGGCGGTGTCGTAAGGGAAAACCTGACCCTGCAGGATCCGGCGGGGGAGGATGGCCCGACGCTGAGCAATCCGGCACCCCAAACCACATTCACCGAGATGCGCGCCACCCTGTCCGCGTCGAACGCGCAGCGCCGGGCCCTGTCGTTCTCGCACGAAGACGGGGTGCGCGCGTATGTGACCGGCCGGTCGCGGCGGGTGAGCGGGCTGGAATCGGCACGCCGCGGCGTCATCGGCCAGGACCGGGGGTTCGTGGAACTCACCGGCGAGGTGTCGGCCTACAAGTCGCTGGGCCGCCTCGGCTTCGCCAACCACGTCCTGGCGGCCCGCTTCTCGGCCGGGGCCGGCTTCGGGCCGGGCGCCAACCAGTTCCACTTCGACGCCGGGGGAGCGGAAGGCAGGCGGGAGACGGTCACGGGACTGGGGCTCTTCGGGGGCTCGTCGCTCCTCTTCCCGGTCAGGGGCTATCCCGCGGACTACCGTTCGGGCCGAACCGCCTGGTCCGCGAGCATCGAGTACCGTTTCCCTCTGTTCCTCATCGATCGCGGCCCGGGGCTCTTCCCCCTCTTCTTCGACCGGATCCACGGGACGGTGTTCGCCGACGCGGGGAACGCCTGGGGTCCCACGCTCGGGCAGCGCTTCTACGACAATCCGCAGCAGCTGGCGCTGGCGAGCGTCGGGGCCGAGCTCTCCGTGATCCTGGCCGCACTGTACCGGGGGGGCGCGTCGGTGCGTTTCGGGGGTGGCCTGCCGTTGCGCGAAGCGACCGATCCGGTCTTCTACATTCGTTTCGCCAACACTTTCTAGCGGCTCCCGATATTTTCCTTGACCACAAGGACTAGGGGTATTAAGTTGGTTACCCCACTACATACGGTAGCCGGCGGACGTTTTCCACATATTCAACCCGTTGGCACGCTTGAGCTTCGGGCGCCTTTCCACACTGCCCGCCCCCAAATCGACCCCGGTTTTCCACAATCCCCACAGAACCACAGGACTCGCGCCCGATGACGCTGCCGAACCAGGACGCCCACGCCTTCGACGATCACGTCCCCCACGACCTCCCGCAGGCCCGGCTCTCGGAGAACGCACGCATCGTCCTTGCACGGCGCTACCTGAAGAAGGACGAGTCCGGCCAGCCGACGGAGGAGGCGGAGACGATGTTCTGGCGGATCGCCAGGGTCATCGCCGAAGAGGACCGGAAGTTCGGGGTTTCGGAAGCGGCCGTCGAAGAGGTTGCGCGGAGCTTCTACGAACTGATGACGACCGGCCGGTTCGAGCCCAACTCCCCGACGCTGATGAACGCGGGCCGGCCCCTGGGGCAGCTTTCGGCGTGCTTCGTGCTCCCCGTCGAGGACGCGCTTTCCAACGGCGACAGCGGCATCTACGACACGTTGCGGGCGATGGCGCTCGTGCATCAGTCCGGCGGCGGAACCGGCTTTTCCTTCTCCCGGCTGCGGCCGGAGGGCGACAACGTGCGGTCCACGATGGGGGTGGCGTCGGGCCCGGTCTCCTTCATGCGCCTCTACGATGCCTCGACGGAGGTGGTGAAGCAGGGCGGCACCCGCCGCGGGGCCAACATGGGGATTCTCCGTGTCGACCACCCCGACATCCGCGAATTCATTCGCTGCAAGAACGACACCTCCCAGATCACGAACTTCAACATTTCGGTGGCGATCACGGACGACTTCATGCGTGCCGTCGGGAACAACGACGAGTACGACCTGATCAGCCCCCGGACCGGGACGGTCACGGGCCGGGAGAAGGCCGCCGAGATCTTCGACATGATCGTCGAGGGGGCGTGGAAGACCGGAGAGCCGGGCGTCTTTTTCATCGACCGCGCCAATGAACACAACCCGGTTCCGGCACTGGGCGCCTACGAAGCCACCAACCCCTGCGGCGAGCAGCCCCTGCTGGCGTACGACGTCTGCAACCTGGGCAGCATCAACGTCGGCGGCTTCGTCCGGGAAGGGCACTTCGACCGTCCCGAGGACGGTATCGACTGGGACGAGTTCCGCCGCGTGGTGCACCTGTCCATCCACTTCCTGGACAACGTGATCGACGCCAACCGGTACCCGCTCGGCGAGATCGGCGACCTGGCCCGCAGGATCCGCCGCGTGGGACTCGGCCTGATGGGCTGGGCAGACCTGCTGGTACGGCTGGGCGTGCGCTACGACTCCGACGAGGGCGTGGCCCTGGGCCGCACCGTGATGGCCTTCATCGAAGAGGAGACCAGGGTCGCCTCGGAGCGGCTGGCGGAGTCGCGGGGCGCCTTCCCCGCGTGGAAGGAGTCGATCTGGGGTCCGGACGACAGCTGTGCCAGGGACACGTCGGGGGAGCGCGTGCGCTCGCACCGGAGGCTTCGCAACTGCAACCTGACGACCGTCGCGCCCACCGGCACCATCTCGATCATCGCCGGGTGCAGCGGCGGCATCGAGCCGCTCTTCGCCGTTGCGTTCATGCGCAACCAGGCGGGAGTGATGATGCCCGATGTCAACGAAGACTTCGTCGCCCGCGCCAGGGCGGAAGGGTGGTACACGGAAGCGCTCATGAAGCGGATAGCCGAAGAGGGTCACATCCACTTCGACGAGGTCCCGCAAGAGGTCCAGGATGTCTTCCGCACGGCCCACGACATCTCTCCCGAGTGGCACGTTCGCATGCAGGCGGCCTTCCAGGCACATGTGGATTCGGCGATCTCCAAGACCACGAACTTCGCCTTCGAAGCGACGCGCCCGGACGTCCGGAAGATCTACAACATGGCCTTCGAACTCGGGTGCAAGGGGGTGACCGTCTACCGCGACGGCTCGCGCCCGATGCAGGTGCTGTCGACCGGGAAGACGGGCCAGGAAGAGGAGGCGGGCACCGCATCCGCCGAGGTCGAGGAGCTCAAGGCCCAGCTGGCGGATGCCCGGGCCGGCAAGCACGATCTGGAAGGCAGGTTGGAGGAAGTGCGGACCAGGCTGGTCGAGCACGACCTGGAGGCCGCGGCGTCGCGCCACAAGCGCCAGCGCCCGTCCATCCTCAGGGGACGGACGATGAAGATGGATTCGCCCCTCGGCGACCTCTACGTCACGATCAACGAAGACGACGCCGGCAAGCCCTTCGAGATGTTCTGCACCCTGGGCAAGGCCGGCGGCGCCGCCATGGCGGACTCCGAGGCGATCGGACGTCTCATCTCGCTGGCCCTGCGCTCGGGCATCCCCATCACAGCGGTGCGGGACCAGCTGCGTGGCATTTCCTGCGACCGCGCAGTCGGTGTCGGTCCACAGAAGGTCCTGTCCTCACCCGATGCGATCGCGCAGGCGATCGAGCGCTACCTGGCCCAGAAGGAGGGGGTCCAGGAGGAGTTGCCGATCGACGTGCCGGTCTCGACCGGGGCGGGATCGGGCACCATGCCCGCGGGCCAGAGCCACCAGCACGCGAGCCACAACACCGGCACGCTGGGAGCCTGTCCCGAGTGCGGGGCGGGCCAACTCGCCTTTGAAGAGGGGTGCAAGCGGTGCTACGTGTGCGGGTTCTCGGAGTGTGGCTAGTAGGGGAACTCCAGCCAGTTCTTCGACCCTCCCTACAGTGATCCCCCCGCCGGCTTCCGGTAATCCAGCGGCGGTTCCCTGTCCCCCACGAGCGACACGTACCTGAAGTCAGGTCCCACCCGCTCCCGGTACTCGGCTTTCGCGGCCTCCAGCAACTCCGCGTCCGTGAACAGGTCCACCGCGGTCATCGCCAGCGTCTTGGCGGCCACGACCATGCCCTTCTCCCCGATCGACATGCCGCCCGCCGCGATGGCCTGCCACGAGTGGGCGGGCGTGCCCGGCACCCACGTCGCGGTGCCGATCCCCACGGTGGGCACGACCCAGCTCACGTCGGCCACGTCGGTCGAGCCTCCGCCCCGGCGCGGCATGTAGGGCTGCACCTCGGCCGCGCTCTCCAGCGGGGGCGTGTTGATGAGCGTCTCCTGGATCATTGCGGCGAACTCCTTCTCGGCCTCGTCGTAGACCACGCCGCCCACCTTCTCCAGGTTGGCCTGCGCCCGCAGCTGCAGGGCCTCGTTGCTCAGCATGTCGTAGATGCCATGGATGACCTCGTACTCCATTCGCGTTCCGGTTCCCATCGCCGCGCCCTCGGCCGCGAGCACCACCCGGTCGAAGATCGCCCGGACCCTCTCCGAGTCGGGATTGCGGACGTAGTAGTAGACTTCCGCGAAGTCGGGAACCACGTTCGGCGCGGCCCCCCCGGAGGTGATCACGTAGTGGATGCGCGTCTCCTGGGGGACGTGCTCGCGCAGCATGTTCACCATGTTGTTCATGGCCTCGACACCGTCCAGCGCCGACCGCCCCTGTTCCGGCGCGCCCGCCGCGTGCGCCGAGATCCCATGGAAGCGGAACTTGGCCGACTTGTTGGCCAGCGACGACGACGGGCTGGCGCTGTTGCTGTTGCTCGGGTGCCAATGGATCACGGCGTCCACGTCGCCGAAGAGCCCGCCCCGCACCATGTAGACCTTGCCCGCGCCGCCCTCCTCGGCGGGCGTGCCGTAGACGCGAATGGTCCCGGAGGTGCCGGACGACGCCAGCCACTCCTTCACGGCCAGCGCGGCCGCCACCGAGCCCGTCCCGAAGAGGTGGTGCCCGCAAGCGTGTCCCGCTCCCATCTCCGGCCGCGGCAGCCGCTCCGGGCTTCTCCCCTGGGTGATTCCGGGCAGCGCGTCGAACTCGGCCAGGATGCCGACAACCGGGGAGCCCTCGCCCCAGCTTGCAACGAAGGCGGTGGGCATCCCCGCAACCCCGGGCTCGACCTGGAAGCCGGCGGCGGCGAGTTCAGCCTGCAGCAGGCCCGAGCTCTCCGTCTCCTGGTAGCCGACCTCGGCCAGGTCCCAGATCTGCTGCGCGACCGAGCCGTAGCCGGCTGCGTTGGCCTCCACATGAGCCAGCACGGACTCGTGGCCGGACTGGGCGGCGGCGGGAGAGGGGACCCCGAAGCCGAGCAGCGGGACGAGGAGCAGGGGGAGGGGGGCGGTGGCGCCGGCGAATAGCTCTTTCATGGTTTCTCGAGGCGTTTGAGGGGTGTGGAATCGCTGGGACAGGCCGCAGCAAGGGCCAAGCATAATGTAGAAACAGTCCCGAAAGCCCGCACGGTCCGCGGCGTTCGCCTGAGACGTGCAGACGAGGCCCGGCTGACCTCCCTCCATCCCTTCAAGCCGAAAATGTACAGATATTATGTACATATTGTACAAATATTTATGTACATAAATCGCTGGGTGGCCATTCCCGGACGGGTGCGGTGACCCTCGCGGGCTTGGTGGCGTGTGACTGTCGGCCATATTCTGGCCCCGACCAGAATGCCGTGGGCAGCAGTTGCCACATGCGCTCGTCCTGGGTGATGTTTGGTTCACCCCAACCCGGGTCGTGCTGACACCGGGACTGGTCGTTAGAGATGCGCGCCCCTCGGATGCACTCTTGAGTCACGAAGAGCTACGGAACCTCTGCCACAGCGGTGGGATAGCGCCACAGCGGCTGGAGGAGCTAAGGGACCTGCTTGGTGGGAGTGGGGAATGGTCGACTCGATCTATCGATCCCGGCGGATCCTGACGCGCCTTGCGGTGGTCCTCACATGTCTGATGGCCGGGTGTGGAGGTGACGCGAACCGGCGTGTGATGGCGGAGGTGGACACCATCGGGAGTGTGGTGCTGGTCCGGAACGGGACCGGTCTGTGGAGCAAGTCCGAGGAGTGGCGGGTCGTCGAGGAATTCAGGGTGGGCAGCGTCTGGGGAAGCCCGGACGAGGAGCCGACATCGGGAATCAACAGCGTCACCCTCGGACCGAATGGTCAGATCTTCGTCCTGGAGTTCTCGACCGACCGCGTGATGGTGTTCGGCGGTAACGGCGAGTTCGTGAGGAGTTTCGGGGGCGCTGGTGAGGGTCCCGGCGAGCTTGATGCCCCGACGGCCATGGCTTGGGATGGGTGGGATCGCCTTTGGGTCGCGGATGGACTGAGGGGACGGTATCACGTCTTCGACTCGACAGGCGCCTTCGAGAAGACCGTGCCGCGGCCGGTTCGTGCGAGCAAGCGCAGACAACATCCTCTCCTGTGGGAAAACGCTGGCATCCTCATCGACGAAACCGTGACGATCGGCGGGCCCACCAAGGTGCTGTATCTGCGCGTTGACACGCTGGGGCAGGTCACCGACACCGCGGCGGTGATTCCGTTGCCTGAGCCATCGCGAGGTTTTCGGAACCTTGTCTTTCGGCGGAGTTGGGAGTCCTTGCGTTTCGTCCGCGCGCACTATCAGCCGGACCTGCGATGGAGCCTGGCCCCCGACGGCACGATCTGGTCAGCGGTGACCGGTCAACTTCGCTTGGTTCAGACTACCTTGAGCGGCGACACGCTTCGGGTAGTCGAGACATCGCATCGGACGGCGGAGTTTGATCGGGCGGACCGGGCGGTGATTGCGGAGGGCCTGGGAGAAGCCGGCATCTCCAGAGGGGAAGTCGAGTTGGTCCGGCCAGTGGTCGACGGAATCCATGTGTTGGATGACGGCCACATCCTGGTCGGGATCATTGAACAGGTAGGAGAGGATCCGAGCATCCTCGATGTGTTCGACCCAAGTGGTTTTTTCCTCGGCAGTGTCGATCTGGGCTTCAGGATATCCCGCCACAAACTACCCGCTCTCGTTGGCGATACGATTGTCGCGGTCACTTCCGGGGCTTTCGATGTGCCCTACCTCGTGCGCGCCACGATAAAGCGCCCCCGGTAGCTGCCACGTTCCTGGTGCGATTGGGTGAGGATGTGGTCCGGCAGTCGATCGTGGTTCCAGCCCCCGCAGGCGGTACAGATATTATGTACATAATCTCCACACTTTCACCCCGGCGGGCGTCCTGACAGATTGTTCCCCGGCCACCGCACGTCCCGAACACGCGAGTCGTCCACCCCAAATGGCCTCCAGACACCACGTCCGCGCCGCCGCCGTCCAGCCGCGCGGCTACCCCTTCGATTCGGCCGCCGCGGTCGACCACGTTAGCTCGGCCACCGCCGAGGCGGCGGCGAACGGCGCCGAACTGGTCGTCTTCCCCGAGGCATTCGTCGGCGGCTACCCCTGGGGTCTCTCCTTCGGCACGGCCTTCGGCGGGCGCTCCCCGGGGGGCCTCCCCTCCGGCCCGCCCGCCGGCGCCCGCCAGCCGGCCGGCCGGCGCACCTTCGGGCGCTACCACGACGCCGCCATCCCCGTGCCGGGCCCCGAAACGGAGCGGATGGGCGCGGCGGCGGCCGCTGCCGGCGTCTACCTTGCGGTCGGGGTGATCGAGAAGGGTGCGGCGCACTCGCCGGGCACACTCTTCTGCACCCTCCTCTACTTCGCCCCGGATGGCACCCTGGCGGGGCTGCACCGGAAGCTGAAGCCGACCGCGGCCGAACGGCTCATCTGGGGCGAGGGCGACGGCAGCACGCTGCCCGTGCTGGAAACCCCGTTCGCCCGGGTCGGCGGGCTGATCTGCTGGGAGAACTACATGCCGCTCGCCCGCATGGCCATGTACGGCAAGGGGGTGGAGATCTACCTCGCCCCCACCGCCGACTCCCGCGACCGCTGGCAGTCCACCCTGCGCCACATCGCGCTGGAGGGCCGCTGCTTCGTGATCGGCTGCAACCAGTTCGTCACGAAAGCCCACTACCCGTCGGACATCGAGATCCTGGGCGAGTTCGCGGACTGGCCCGATGTGCTGTCCCGGGGCGGCACATCGATATACAGCCCGCTGGGCGAGACGATTGCGGGCCCGCTGCTCGGCGAAGGCGTCCTCTACGCGGACCTCGACATGGGCGATGTTGCGCGCGGCAAGTTCGACTTCGACGTCATCGGCCACTATGCGCGTCCCGACGTTTTCCAGCTGCGCGTCAACGAGGCTCCGCAGCGCAGCGTTCCGTCATGATACGCGCCGCGCTGTCCGCCGCAGCCTTGCTTGTTCTCGGGGTGTTGTGTGAAGCGGCGGCCCAGGAGGGAACGCATGTAACCAGTGTTGCACCGTGCGTCGAATCATGCGGCCTTGCGCTGGAAATCCAACGTGAATACGGCGAGGGTGACGGCCCCGCGATGATCGAAGCCGACTGGGTCAGGGGTTGGCTCGACGAATCCGAGCGCATGTACCTGGCCGGAGCCACTGCCGGTCACGTTCTTGTGTTTGGGCGGGACGGCTCGTTTCTGCGACGCATAGGCCGTGCGGGATCCGGTCCCGGTGAGCTGGAACACGTGACCTCACTCGTGGTCCGCGGAGATGGGTTGTTCTCGACATTGGATCGCCGGCGGGGGATGATCTTGACTTTTGATTGGACGGGAGCGCTTCGGAATGAGACTCGGTCGCGGGGCTGGTCTCCTCGAGGAATCCGGACGATCCATGTCGAAGGTCCCTGGGCGGTTCACCATGCTGACCTTCGGACTCCCGACCTGGTCGGATACCCGCTTCATCTGGTGAATCTTGAGAGCGGCGAGGTTGAGGAGTCCTTTGGTTCCATGACGGGGGAGTACGATCTTCAAGCCGGGTTCAATCATGTGATTGCCAGCGGCCCCGGGCGCGCCGTGTGGATGGCGGAGAAGTACGCCTACAGGGTCGAACTGTGGGAGTCCAACCGGTTGCTGCGCTCGCTACGACGCGATGTGGAATGGTTTCCGGAGTTGCGGGTGGCCGACAGAAGCCACGGGTGGGACGAGCGACCGAGCACCGCGATTGCAGGCATGGCGGCAGATGACTCGTTGCTCTGGCTTGCCATCGCCGTTGCGGACGAACAGTGGGAAGAGAATGCACGATACCGCGACCAATCGCCTTCCTACGACACCGTCATCGAGGTAATCGACTGGAAGCGAGGCCGGGTGATCGGCAGTGGCCGGTTCGACGAGGACTACGTTCATTGGGTTCGGCCGGGAATGCTGGGCCGGCTCGTCGTAACTCCGGATGGGTCGGTTCGCTATCGGACGGTCAGTGTGCGGTTGGGTGGGGTGGTGCCCGAGTCCGGAGAGATAGCGCGGACCTCGGCCCGGCGCCCCGCCGCTTTCGGGGATTCATCCACGGGCCGATAGCAACTACATTCCACTCTCTCCCGCCGGAACCTTCACGAAGGAAACGCCAGAATGACCACCATGACGAAATCTCCGGCCCCCTCGCGGACGGCTCGCTACCTCGACGAGGCCGAGCGCTACTCCGCACACAACTACCATCCGCTGCCCGTCGTGCTGGACCGCGGCGAAGGCTCGTGGGTATGGGATGTCGACGGCAACCGCTACCTGGACATGCTGAGCTCGTACTCGGCACTGAACCAGGGGCACCTTCACCCCGAGATCATTGCCGCCGCGCGCGAGCAGATGGAGCGTCTGACGCTGACCTCGCGCGCCTTCCACAACGACCAGATGGGCCCCTTCCTGCGCGAGTTGTGCGAAGCGTCCGGCTTCGACGCGGCCCTGCCGATGAACACCGGCGCCGAGGCGGTCGAGACCGCGATCAAGATGGTGCGGAAGTGGGGGTACGAGGTGCGTGGCATCCCCGACGGCCAGGCCGAAATCATCGTGTGCGAGGACAACTTCCACGGTCGCACGACAACGATCGTGGGCTTCTCGTCCGAGGAGCAGTACCGTGACGGATTCGGACCCTTCACCCCCGGCTTCAAGCTCATCCCGTACGGGGACGCGGACGCGCTCCGGGACGCGATCGGGCCCAACACGGCGGGATTCCTCGTCGAGCCCATCCAGGGCGAAGCGGGCGTGAACGTGCCCCCGGACGGCTACCTGCGCGAGACGGCCGAGATCTGCCGGGAGAACGGCGTGGCCTTTGTCGCCGACGAGATCCAGACGGGACTCGGCCGAACGGGACGGCTTTTCTGCTGCGACTGGGAGGGGGTCCGACCCGACGTGCTGATCGTCGGCAAGGCGCTTGGCGGCGGTCTCTACCCCGTGTCGGCCGCGATCGCGGACGCCGAGTTCATGGACGTGTTCCGGCCCGGCGACCACGGCTCGACATTCGGAGGCAATCCCCTCGGAGCCGCCGTCGGCAGGGCATCGCTGCGCGTGATCCTGGAAGAGGACCTCTCGCGCCGCTCCGACGAACTCGGAACGTGGTTCATGGAACAGCTCCGCGCGATCGGCTCGCCGCACGTGGAGGAGGTGCGGGGCAAGGGGCTCATGATCGGCGTGGTGATCAAGGAGACCTCGGGGACCGCGCGGCCGTTCTGCGAAGCGCTACAGCAGCGCGGGATCCTCGCCAAGGAGACGCACCATCAGGTCGTGCGGTTCGCGCCTCCCCTGAACGTGGCACGCGCGGATCTGGAAGACGCGCTCATGGAGATTGCGGCCGTACTGAGCTGACCGGGGGGGCGGGCGGCCGGGCCGGGTACATGTCGCCCGGCGACGCCGTCCGCCCCGGGCCGCCCCGCTCAGGAGGGCGGAGCGATCGTGCCCTGCTTCGACGTATCGATCTGGACCGCGTCGCCCTCGCCGAAGAGCACCGCCCTGATCTGTGCGTAGAGGAATTCCCGGGAAGCCGGCTTCCGGGGGTTCAGTCCGAAGTGGTTGATCAGGAGCGTCTGGTGCTGGAGCCAGTCCCGCCAGCAAGGCGCGCAGATCTCACGAAGGATCCGCTCGCCCAGCTCCGACCGGAATGGGGCGCGGGCCAGTGCCGGGCCGTGCTCTCCGGGGTGCCTGCGGCAGTCGATCTGTTCCACGGAAGCCCTCGTGAATCGAAGGTGGCTGGTGGCGTCGGGGGAGGTGCCGTCCAAGGGGCGGACACGGGAAGATAACATTCGGCCGGAATTGGACGATCGCTGGCGACCTTGTACATTTGCGTAGGGTTCGATGGCCGGAGACGGAGGACAGACATGTCATCACCGAGGACGTCCAGGACGGGAAACGACGTGAACGGCGAGGGCTCGCTGCTCTCGAAGGAGCAGCTGGCTCACCTGGAGAAGCGGCTCCTGCAGGAGCGGAGCAAGGCGCTTCGGGCCCTCGGCATGTTCAATCTCTCCGCCAAGGGGGACCGCGCGGCCGGCGATTCGGACCTGGCCGCCTACACGGACCACATGGCGGATCAGGGGACCGAGGCGATGGAGCGGGAAAAGGCCGCCCTCTTCGCGACCAAGGAAGGGCGATACCTCTACCGGCTGCAGGAAGCCCTTCGGCGGCTCTACCGCGATCCGGACAACTTTGGCCGCTGTCACGCGACCGGAAAGGCCATCACGTTCCAGCGTCTCGACGCGCTCCCTCACGCCCGCTACTGCATCGAACACAAGCTGGAGCTGGAAGCCAGGGAGAGGTAGCGGCCGGTGCCCGACGGGCACGTGGCCGATCGGCGCCGTGACCAGGGCGGGGTCACCGCGGACCGGGGTTAGCCCAGCGCGTTCAACAGATCCCGGCCCAGCACATCCACCTGCCACCGGCGCACGTCGCGGAGACCCCTCAGGTCGGCCAGGTTTCCCGGTTGCGCGGCCACGACCTCGCGCAGGAGGTGATTCGCCATGACCCGGCCTCGATCCAGGCCCAGCTCCTGCGCGGCCCGGTTGCGTGCCGTCTTCAGGCGCTCGAACGCGGCTTCCGCTTCGGGGGTGCGGCGCGGTCTCCGACTCGTCGCCGGGGGGTAGGGCGACAGTTCACGGGGAGCGAGTCCGTCCACGCGTCTCAGCACCGCGAGCAGCGACCGCCCCCGGTTGGCAGCGAGCCGCGACGGGAACTCCCTCACCCGCGCGAGTTGGACAACCGACGCCGGCCGGGCCAGCACGGCCCCGAGCAGCGCGGCGTCGGAGGCAACCCGGAATGGCGCTCTGTCGAGCGAACGCGCGATTCCGTCCCTCCACGCGATGGCTTCCCGGAGCGCGGTCACATCCCGGGGGTCGAGCTTCCGGGCCGCCTTGACGCGGGTGACCGGATCTGGAGCGACCCCCGGTTCATCGGGGCCGGTCGCCGATTCCACCAGCCAGCGGTACTCTTCCGTCGCCCAATCCAGGCGGCCTCGGGCGGCCAGCCGATCTTCGAGGAGCGCGGCGAGTTGGTGCAGGTGACGGGTGTCGCCGGCGGCGTAGTCGATCATCTCGCGCGAAAGGGGCCGCCGGGCCCAGTCGGCTTTCTGGAACTTCTTCGAGACCCGTATCCCGAGGTGCCTTTCGAGGAGAGCCTGCAAGCCGACCGCGGGTTCACCCAGAAAGCTGGCGGCCACCTGGGTGTCGCCCAGCCGGGCCACGCAGATGTTCAGGTCACGGCGGAGGAGCCGCAGGTCGTACGCGGCCCCGTGGATCAGCACCCGCCGGCGGGGGTCTTCCAGCAGGGGCTTGAGGTGGGGGGTGAGGTTCAGGGCCAGGGGGTCGAGGACGAACGTCTCGGACGGGGTCGAAAGCTGGACGAGGCATAGCCTGTCCGAGTACCTGTGATAGCCGGCCGCCTCGCAGTCCACAGCCAGCGTGTTCGCCCCGGCCGCAGCCCGCTCGACCCGCCTGGCGTCGTCGGCGGTCTCCACATAGGTGGCCGGAAAGGCTCCTCCAGAGGTCCGTCCGTCGGTCGTGGCGGGCATCAAGCTGTTTCGGGTCTGTTACGCATGCGGGCAGGAAGTTGGCGTAGTTCGGTCGTGAGTACCAAGCTAACGTAGCTTGTAAGGGGTGTCCGTGGCGCGGCCTGACGGTCTTCGCAGGAGAAGAGTGCAGAAAAGCATGATGAGAACGAAAGTTGTCGCGACGATGGGGCCGGCCAGTTCCACCCCTGAAACGGTGACCGCGCTGGTGCGAGCCGGCATGGACGTCGCACGGATCAACATGTCGCACGGGAGCCACGAGCACCACCAGCGCGGGGTGCGGCTGGTGCGGGACGCTGCGAAGAGGGTCGGTCGCCCCGTGGCTATCATGGCCGACCTGCAGGGCCCGAAGCTCAGGATCGGGCACCTCGACGAGCCGGTACACCTGCACGACGGGGCCCACGTCACCATCGCGCCGGATGGCGAGCACTCCGCCGACGAGCTCCCCAGCGCATACAAGCGTTTGGCGGAAGAGGTGGAGCGTGGCACTCAACTCCTCCTGGACGATGGTCAACTCGAGTTGCGGTGCATCGATACGGACGGCACGCGCGCGATGTTCCAGGTGCTCCGGGGCGGAATCCTCCGGTCCCGCAAGGGGATCAACCTGCCGGGCGTCAGCGTGAAAACGCCCGCGGTCACCGAGAAGGACAGCCGCGACCTGGACTTCGCGCTGGAGATGGACGTGGAGTACATCGGCCTCTCTTTCGTCCGCAACGTCAACGACGTCCTGGGGCTGAAGGACCGGATCAAGGGCCGTGCGTGGCTGGTGAGCAAGATCGAGAAAGCACAGGCCCTCGATGACCTCGACGGGATCATCGCCTTCAGCGACGCGGTGATGGTGGCACGGGGCGACCTGGGGGTCGAACTCCCCTTCGCGTCAGTGCCCCTGGCCCAGAAGCGCATCATCCAGGCCGCGAACGGGTACGGTTGCCCGGTCATCACCGCCACCCAGATGCTGGAGTCCATGACGCTCTACCCCGGGCCCACCCGGGCCGAGACGTCGGACGTGGCCAACGCGATCATCGACGGAACCGACGCGGTGATGCTCTCGGGGGAGACCGCGGTCGGGAAGTACCCCGTGCGCGCGGTGGATGTCATGGTGCGGATCGCCGCCGAGATCGAAGACAGCGGAGTGCTCGACAAGGGGCCGCACTACCTGGCGGAGATGGGACCCGTGCAGCGTCGCGGCGCATCTCCCAGGGAGCACGCGGTCGCGGCTTCGTCGGTGCGCTCGGCCCGTGACCTCAATGCCCCGGCCATCATCGTGATCACCCGCAGCGGCTTCTCGGCCCGTCTGGTCGCGTCCTACCGTCCGCGGACTCCGATCTTCTCCGTCTGTACCGAACCCAAGGTCCACCGGCAGCTGTGCGGAGTGTGGGGCGTGCGCCCCGTCCTGGCCGAACACGGCGAAATCACCTATCAGAACCTGACCGACTTCGGAAAGCGGGTCGTCCTCGGCTCGGGAAGGGGCAAGACCGGCGACCCCGTGATCGTTACCTCGGGATTGCCGTTCCACAGCGCGGGCTCCACCAATACCATGAGAGTGGAGCAGTTGTAGACCCGTGGACACGTCCGCTGCCATCGGAGGTCCGGATGCCCGCGGGCATCGTCTCGAGACGCCGGGAGCCGGAACACATTGCGTCTGACATTTCTCGGCACGGGCACCTCATTCGGCGTCCCGGTGATCGGCTGTTCGTGTGCGAACTGCACATCCGGCGACCCCCGCGACAGCCGCACACGGCACGGAGCGTTGCTGAGCCTGAACGGCGGCAACCTCCTCATCGACACGCCTCCCGAACTCAGACTTCAACTGCTGGCCTCGGGCATCGACCGGGTGGACGCCGTCTGGTACACCCACCTGCACGCGGATCATGTCCACGGCATCGACGACGTCAGGATCTTCTCCACCCGCGGCCGCGGAACCGTTCCCGCATACCTCGCCAGAGAGCTGGAGGGGGAGTTGACCACACGCTTCCCCTACATCTTCGATGATCGGATCAGGGTACCGCGTGGCAGCTCCAAGCCGCTGCTGGAGCTGCGAAGCTACACGGAGGGCATCGCGATGGAGGTGCTCGGCGCCGAGGTGACGCCGTTTCGGGTTCCCCACGGAACCGTCGACGCCTTCGGCTTCCGCGCCGGCCCCCTCGGGTACGTGACCGACGCCAAGCGCCTCCCGCAGGCCGCGTGCGACATCCTTGCCGGTGTCGACGTGCTCGTCCTCAACGCGCTCTGGCGGGGCCGGCCCCACCCGACCCACTTCAACGTGGAGGAGGCCGTCGAGGCCGCCCGTGGCATCGGAGCCGAGCGAACCTTCCTGACGCACCTGACCCACTTTGTCGGGCACAGGGAGCTGGCCGAGTCTCTTCCGCCGGGTGTCGAGCCGGCGTACGACGGGCTCGTAGTCGAGTTGACGTGAGAGGGTCGATGAGTGCCGGCCCGCGTACTCCCGTGATCGACTTCGGGAACATGGTCGCCGGGGTGCTGGGGTGGCAGGCAAACCCGGAAGGGGAGGGCGCTCAACCGGTGCAGGGCATCCAACCGGACCGTCTCCGCGGAGACCTCGCCGAGCGCTTTCGAGCGGCTTTCACGGACGTCGAAGAGAGGCGTGTCACCGGCGAGATGGGGTTCTTCAGCCTGCCGGGCGACCGGGCGCTTGCCGGCGCCGCGCGGGAGGCGGCCGACACCTTCGGGCAGTGGTTCGAGACGGTGGTCGTGATCGGCATCGGGGGCTCGGCCCTCGGGACCGCCGCGCTGAGGGACGCGCTTCTGGCACCTGGCTGGAACGAACTGGACGATGAGGGCCGCGATCACTTCCCCCGCCTGCACATCCTCGACAACCCCGACCCCGACACGGTTTCGGCCCTTCTCGCCCGCGTGGACCTCGCCCGCACGCTGTTCAACATCGTAAGCAAGTCGGGTACCACGGCCGAGACCATGGCGCAGTTCCTCGTGGTCTGGGGTGCGTTGGAGGCCGCCCTCGGGGCCGACAAGGTCAGGGGGCACCTGCTGGTCACGACTTCGCCCGGGCGGGGGACCCTGAGGGAGCTTGCCGACGAGTACGACCTGCCGTCTCTGCCCCTGCCCGAGTCGGTGGGGGGACGGTTTTCGGTGCTGTCCCCGGCGGGACTGTTCCCCGCCGCGGTGACGGGTGTGGACGTCGATGCCCTGCTGGCAGGCGCCGCCGAAATGGCGGAGCGCTGCCGGGGGCCCGAGCTCATGGAAAACCCGGCAGGGTTGGTGGCGACGCTGCTTCACGTCGCCGACACCGAATCGCGGGCATCGGTACAGGTCTTCATGCCGTATGCCGACCGCTTGCGTGGGTTCGCGTACTGGGTGCAGCAGCTGTGGGCCGAGTCCCTCGGCAAGGCCCTGGACCGCGACGGGCGCCGCGTGGAGACGGGTCCCACCCCGCTTCCGTCCTTCGGCGCGTCGGATCAGCACTCCATTCTCCAGCTGTTGATGGAGGGTCCGCGCGACAAGGTGGTCGTGTTTCTGGGGCGCGATGCTCCCGGGAAGGAGGTCACGATCCCGTTGCTCCTCGGCGAAAAGGCGCCCCTGGGCTATCTGGGCGGCCGCACGCTGTTCGAACTGCTCGACCGCGAGCGGCGCGCCACGGCCGAAGCGCTCAGACGGGAGGGACGCATGAACATGACGATCATGGTCGACCGCGTGGATGCCCGCGCGCTCGGAGCACTGTTCATGCTGTTCCAGATCGCGGTCGTCTACGCCGGTGCGCTGTACAATGTGGATCCACTGGACCAGCCGGGCGTGGAACTCGGGAAAGTGCTGACCTGCGGACTGATGGGGAGGAGCGGGTACGACCCCCCCGAGATCCCCGACCCCGACCCCCGTTGGCGCGTCTGATGCGGCGCGTTTAGCTTTGTCGCGCCACCCCAATCATCCAGCAGGGAGACGACGATGGGCACGGGAGACGAACAACACACCGTCATCATAGAGCACGACGGTCGGCGTGAGATCGGCGCCTTCCTCGTGGGGGCCCTCGTCGGGGCCGGGATCGCGCTTCTCTTCGCTCCCGAAACCGGTGCGGAGACCCAGAAACGGCTCCGGGAACAGGCGAAGAAGCTGAAGGACATTACGGAGGGGCGCGTGCGGGAATGGAAGGACGACCTGGGCTCGCGAATGGGTCCGGCCAAGGTTGTTCTTGACCAGGGGCGGCAGATTGCCTCGGACGCGCGCGCCGAACTCGAGGAGAAGCTGGAGCGGTCGAAGGCCGTGTATCGTGCCGGGGTGGACGCGGCTCGCGAGGAGTCGAGGCGCCAGCTCTCCAGCACGGAGGACCCGGAGGCGTCCGAAGCCGGATCCTGAACACGCGCCCACTTTCAATTCAGAGGAGAACAGCAGCGGTGAAGATCTACCTGGACACGGCGAACCTGGAAGAAATCCGAGAGGTGGCCCGATGGGGAATCCTGAGCGGCGTGACCACCAACCCCAGCCTGATGGCGCAGGAGGTGGGAGCCGACTTCGAGGACACCATCCGCACCATCGCCGGTCTGGTGGACGGGCCGATCAGCGCCGAGACGGTCTCGGAGGACGCGGACGGGATGGTTGCGGAGGGAATCGAGTACTCGGCCTGGCACTCCAACGTCATCATCAAGGTTCCGAGCACCCCGGCCGGGTTGGAGGCCGTCTCGCGACTCGGGACCATGGGCATCCGCACCAACGTCACCCTGATCTTCAATGCGAACCAGGCGTTGATGGCCGCACTGGCCGGCGCCTTCGTAGTCTCTCCCTTTGTCGGACGGGTGGACGATATGTCCCATGACGGCATGGAGTTGATACGAGAGATCTCATCCATTTTCGAGCAAAATCCCGACATCCGGACCGGTATTCTGGCGGCCTCGATCCGGCATCCTCGGCATATCATCGAATCGGCACTGGCGGGCGCCCACATCGCCACCTGCCCCTACAAGGTGCTCAAGAAGGCCATGCAGCATCCGCTCACCGATCGGGGCATCGCGAGTTTCCTCGCTGACTGGCACGCCCGGGAAGCCTCCATGGCGATGCAGCCCTGATCCCTTGTCCGCACCATCGCCCGGCGGTTCGCGGCAGGTCGTCGCCCGCAACAGGAAGGCCCGCCACTCCTACGAGATTCTGGACAGCTGGGAGACGGGGCTCGTCCTCAAGGGGACCGAGGTCAAGTCCATACGTGCCGGGAAGGTGGCATTCCAGGACGCTCACGCGCGCGCAGAATCGGGAGAGATGTGGCTCTACAGCCTCCACATCGCCCACTACGAGGCCGCGAACCGGTGGAACCACGACGAGACCAGGCCCCGCAAGCTGCTCCTCCACAAGGATCAGATTCGGCGTATCGCGTCTCGGGCTGAAGAAAAGGGTCTCACTCTCGTGCCCCTGGACCTGTACTTTCGGAAGGGCCGCGCCAAGGTCACGCTTGGACTTTGCCGCGGTCGGAAGCACAGGGACCGCAGGGAGGAATTGAAGCGCAGGACGATGGAGCGGGAGGCGCAGCGGGCGATGAAGGAGCGGCGCGACTGATGGCGACCGAGGTCTTCGGGATCCGGTTCTCCAGTCCCGTGCTGATGGCCGCCGGGACCTGCGGGTTCGGGGAGCCGGTCGTCGATGTGATGTCCCCCGCCGAAGTCGGGGGGCTGGTGACCAAGTCGGTGACCCTGGAGCCGCGGTGGGGGAACCCGGCCCCGAGAGTGGCCGAGTACCCGGGCGGAATGCTGAATTCCGTCGGGCTCGCGAATCCGGGGCTGAAGGCCGTGCGCGCGCGGAAGCTGCCCTGGATGCGGCGAAGTCTGGGCGATCTGCCCGTTTTCGTATCGGTCGCGGGAGCCACTGCTGCGGAGTACGCCGCGGTGGTGTCCGGACTGGAGCCGGAGGGGGGCTTCGCGGGGTTCGAGCTGAACCTGTCGTGTCCGAACGATGCCCACCTTGGCGGCAAGCCCTTCTGCTTCGATCCGGAGGCGCTGCGAGAGGTGGTGGAGCGGGTTCGCGCGCTGACTTCGCGCCCCGTGCTGGTCAAGCTGGCGCCCAACGACCCCGATATCGCGTCGACCGCGGCACGAGCGGTCGAGAGCGGCGCCGACGGCGTCACGGCGATCAACACCGTGCCCGGTTTGCTGGAAGACGTGAACGGGAGTCCCCGCCTCGGCGCGGTGACCGGTGGGACCAGCGGTCCGGCGCTTCTGCCCATCGGGTTGGCGGCCGTGCGGGAAGTGGCGTCCGCGGTGGAGGTGCCGGTGATCGGCGTTGGGGGGATTCTCACGGCGGACGACGCCTCCTCCTACCTGCGTGCCGGGGCGGCGTTGGTTCAGGTCGGCACGGGGTCCTTTGCCGACCCCCGCTGCGCGGCGACGATCGCGCGCGAGTTGACGGCGGTGGCCCGATGAACGAACGCGTCATCGTCGCACTCGATACCCGCAGCGCGCCCAACGCCCTGGAACTCGTCGACCGCATCGGCGCACGGTGCAGCTTCTACAAGGTGGGGCTCGAGCTCTACACGGCGGAGGGGCCCGCCGTGGTTCAGTCCCTGCGCGACCTGGGCAAGAACGTCTTCCTGGATGTCAAGCTTCACGACATCCCGAACACGGTGGCCGGCGCGACCGCGCGCGCGGGCGAGATGGGGGTGACGTTCCTCACCGTCCACGCGATGGGTGGGTTGGACATGCTGCGGGCCGCATCGGCCGCTGCGCCCCCCTCCCTGACCCTGCTGGGAGTGACGGTGCTCACGTCTCTGGACGAAGCGGGGCTCGAGGCGCTCTTCGGGCGCCGGGTGGAGGACGCGGGCGGCGAAGCGGACCGCCTGGCGTGCATGGTGCGGCAGGCAGGGCTGCGCGGCGCGGTGTGCTCTGCCGCCGAAGCCGCCCGGGTGAGAAGAACCATGGGACCGGGAAGCAGCATCGTGACCCCCGGGATCCGCCTCGCCGGCGAGGCGGTCCACGATCAGCGACGGGTCCGCACAGCCGCGCAGGCGTTTCGGGACGGTGCCACGCACGTCGTCGTGGGGCGCTCCGTGACGGCCGCGCGGGACCCCGCGGCTGCCTTTGCGCGCATCGTGACCGATGCCGAAAGCGCCAGATGACGCTCCCGTGAGAGCCGCTGTCTATATTTCGATACCACCTGCCACGCCGGACTCCGGATGAAACTATACGACTCGCTGCGCCGCAAAGCCTGCCGCTTCGAACCCATCGACCCGCCCCGGGTCACCGTGTACGGTTGCGGGCCCACCGTCTACGACTTCGCCCACATCGGCAACTTCCGCACCTTCCTGGTCTACGACCTGCTGCACCGGCGCCTCAGGCAGCGGGGACTTGACGTGCAGTTCGTCGTGAACTTCACCGACGTGGACGACAAGACGATCGAGGGTGCGGCGGCGGCGGGCCGTCTCCTGGACGACCATACCGCCCCCTTCGTCGACGCTTTCCACAAGGACGCCGGCACATTGGGTTTCCTTCCCTTTTCCGACCACCCCCGAGCGACCGACTTCATCCCCGCCATGGTGGCGTTCGTCGAGCGCCTGGTGGCGAGCGGCAACGCCTATCTGGCCGCCGACGGGTCTGTCTACTACGACGTGTCGTCGTTTGGCGGCTACGGCCGGCTTTCCGGAAAAGGGGGCGACGACACGGCCGGCCGGTCGCGGATCGATGCCGACGAGTACGAAAAGGGCGACGCCCGGGACTTTGCGCTGTGGAAGGCCAGGCAGCCCCGGGACGAGCTGGCGGGAGCGGTGTGGGACTCTCCCTGGGGCCCCGGGCGGCCTGGCTGGCATCTGGAGTGTTCGGTCATGGTGGGGGAGCTGCTCGGCGACACGATCGACATCCACCTGGGCGGGGAAGATCTCCTCTTCCCCCACCACGAGAACGAGATCGCCCAGTCGGAGGTCGCGACGGGGCAGCCCTTTGTTCGCTTCTGGCTGCACGTCAAGCACCTGAAGGTCGACGACCGCAAGATGTCCAAGTCGCTCGGCAACTTTCATACCCTCAGGGAACTTCTGGACGAGGGCTACGACCCCGCCGCGATCCGCTGGGTGCTGCTGTCGGCCCACTACCGCGCCGAGCTCAACTTCACGAAGGAGGGCCTGGACGAGGCGACCGCCGCCATTCAGCGGCTTCTGGATTTTCGCCAGCGCGTGACGGATTTCGCCGCCGCGGCGGACACCGAAACGGGGCTGGCCGCTCGCGCCGGGGAGCAGTTGGGTGCGTTCGGGGAGGCGCTGGACAGCGATCTCAACGTGCCGCGTGCCCTGGCGGCGCTGTGGGGCCTGGTCAGGGACGTCAACGCGGCTCTGGATCGCGCACCCGGCGGGATCGGCCCCGATGACCGCACAAGCATCCTGTCGGCGCTTTCCGCCATGGACGACGTTCTGGGGGTTCTCGATCTTGCGGCCGAGGCCCGGGAGGTCGGCGCCGAAGAGGAGGACAGGATCCGGAAGCTGGTCGAGGCTCGCGAACGGGCTCGGGGTGAGCGTGACTTCGCAACCGCCGACCGGCTGCGTGATCAGCTTGCGGCGGAGGGAGTCGTGTTGGAGGACACACCCGCGGGTACTCGCTGGAAGCGGGTCCATGCTGCGCCCGCATCCGCGCGTTGACTGCCCCCGGACTACTTCCGCAATGGCGAACCACCTGCGAGATTCGGGCGTGCTGACGTAGCTCAGTTGGTAGAGCAGCTGATTTGTAATCAGCAGGTCCGGGGTTCGAGTCCCCGCGTCAGCTTTGCCGCTTCGGTGGACCCGCCGGTCCGACGCCGGCCCGGGGCTTCTCGATCCGGTCTCACCTCTCGCGGTGCGGTTCCGGATTCAGGCAGTTGATGCCCGCGGCTACAATAGTTACCTTTCTTTGCTCGTTTCCATCCGAGCCCGGTGCGCCGACAGCCATCAAGGCGGGCAGGGGTGGGAACGTGTTTTTTGGTGGGGTACCGAAGCGGCCAACCGGGGCAGACTGTAAATCTGCTGGCGAATGCCTACGTAGGTTCGAATCCTACCCCCACCATGGGGACGTGCCTGGAGCGGTTGCGCCGGGTTCCCCAGAGGTACGCGGGAGTAGCTCAGTTGGCTAGAGCATCAGCCTTCCAAGCTGAGGGTCGCCGGTTCGAATCCGGTCTCCCGCTCTCGGTCCGGCCCGGGTATCCGGATTGGACCGGTGAGCTGAGGTGCTCTGGTAGCTCAGTGGTAGAGCGCTTCCTTGGTAAGGAAGAGGTCGCGGGTTCAATCCCCGCCCAGAGCTTCGCGGGCGGAGGGAACGGCCTGCGGTGTGGCGGGCCGCCAGGACGCGGCCCATGACAACCAAGGCAACAACGGGATCCGGCAAACAGGACCGCAAGCCCAAACGGGGGGAGAATGGCGAAGGAGACCTTCGAGCGAACGAAGCCGCACGTAAATGTGGGGACGATCGGCCACGTGGATCACGGGAAGACGACGCTGACGGCGGCGATCACGATG
>MPNE01000027.1 GCA_002238865.1 Gemmatimonadetes bacterium bin94
CGTGGTGGGGTGGGCGAAGAGGGGGCCGTCGGGGGTGATCGGGACGAACAAGGCGGACGCTGCAGGCACGGTGGCGCTGATGGGCGAGGACCGGGAAGGGGGGGGCTTCGCGGGGGGGCGGAGGGGGGGGGGGGGCGGGGCGGGGGCCGGGGGGGGCGGGGGGCTGGCGGGCCCTGTTGCGCGAACGAGGCGTCCACTGGGTCGACAACGAGGGTTGGGAGCGGCTCGACGCCCACGAGACCGCCCGCGGCAAGGTTCAGGGGCGGCCCCGGGTGAAGCTGTGCTCGATCGCGGAGATGCTGGAGGCTGCGAGGGGGCCCGCGACCGTCGCCTGACTCGGATCCCTGTCCGCCCGTCGAGCCGGTCAGCCCACCCCGGCAGCCAGCCGCCACACCTGCGCCACCAGGAAGCAGACCACAAAGCCCATCGCCAGCGGCAGCAACGCCGACACGGTCGTCCAGCGGCCGCTCTTCGTTTCCTTGTAGATGGTGTAGATGGTCGTCGAACAGGGGTTATGCAGCAAGCTGAACAGCATGAGGTTCACGCCGGTCAGCAACGTCCATCCACCGGCATGGAGCAATCCCGCCATCTCCCCCGCCGAATCTCTCTCGAACATGACGCCCGCGCCGTCGCCCAGCTCGGGCATGCCCAGCGTCATGACCGTCAGCATGAGCACGGTAGGGATCACGATCTCGTTGGCCGGGATCGCGATGATGTAGGCGAGCAGGACCACCCCGTTCAGGCCAAGCAGGATTGCGAACGGGTCCAGAAGATCGATGCCGTGCTGGGCGATCGAGATCCCGCCGACGGTGATGTTCGAGATCAGCCAGATGACCGCGCCGGCGGGGATCGCGAAGAGGACCGCGCGCCAGAGGATGATCAGCGTGCGATCGATGACCGAGGTGTACAGCGTCTGCAGGACGCGCGGGGGGCGGTAGGGGGGAAGCTCCAGCGAGAATGTCGTGGCTTCGCCCTTGAGCACCGTATTGGAGAGGCCCCACGATGTCAGGAACATGAAGAAGATGCCCAGGAGCGCGATTGTGACGACCGCGCCCGCCGAGACCAGCCCCGCGAGGTGGGGCGGGACCAGCGCCCCGATGAAGATGGTCGCGATCAGGATCTGGGTCGGCCACCGCCCGTTGCAGAGCGAGAAGTTGTTGGTGATCACCGCGATGAGGCGCTCCCTGGGGCTGTCGATCACACGCGTGGCAACGACGCCGGCCGCGTTGCACCCGAAGCCCATGCTCATCGTGAGCGCCTGCTTCCCGTGGGCGCCGGCCCGGCGGAAGAGCGAATCCAGGTTGAAGGCCACGCGCGGCAGGTAGCCGAAGTCCTCCAGCAGCGTGAAGAGCGGGAAGAAGATGGCCATCGGCGGTAGCATCACGCTGACGACCCACGCCGTCGCCAGATAGACACCGTCGAAGAGGAACCCGCTAAGCCACCAGGGCATTCGGGCCCATTCACCGAAGCCGAGCAGGACGGGGTGAAGGTTGTCGATGAGAAGGGTCGCCAGCATGGCCGAAGGGACGTTGGCTCCGGCGATCGTAAGCCAGAAGACGACCGCGAGGATCATGAGCATGAGCGGGAAACCGAAAACGCGGCTGGTGAGCCACCGGTCGAGCTTACGATCCAGTTCGCCTCCCTCCTTGACCGCGGCGCGGCGGACGCTCAAGCCCGCGATTCGGGCCGCTTCCCCGTAGAGATTCGCGGCAACCGCATCGTGAAAGCCCGGGCGCAGGTTCCATCGCTGGCGGGTGGCGGCGTCCAGGATCCGGCCGCGGCCCCGTGTCACCTCGATGGCCGTGGCGGGACCGGGCGGTGCCTCTCCCGCATCACCGCCGATATCCGGGGAGCCAGGGGCACCCTTCCCCTCGAGGTCACCGATCTCGCCCGTGCGCACCGCTTCCACCACCCGTTCGTCGGCGTTGAGCAGTCTGAGCGCCACCCAATTGGCGTTCGGGAGCTCCGGAAACTCCTCCACGATGAGGGGCACGATGGCGTCGATCGCCTCCTCGACCTCTGGCGGATGGGATCCGATGCGGCGCGGGTTCGTGATCCGTGTCCCCGCGGCGACTTCGGCGGCAGCCTTCAGGAGAGCGTCGACGCCCTCTCCCTGGCGGGCGACGGTCGGCACCACGGGTACGCCCAGTTCCCTTTCGAGTCGCTTTGCGTCCACCGACACGCCGTGCCGGCGGGCTTCGTCCACGAGATTGAGACAGACGACCACCCGATCGGTGATCTCGAGAATCTGGAGAACCAGATTCAGGTTGCGCTCCAGGCGCATCGCGTCGACGACGACGACCGTGACGTCCGGCTGGCCGAACAGGATGAAGTCGCGAGCCACCTCCTCGTCCGCACTTCCCGCCTGCAGCGAATACGTGCCGGGAAGGTCGACGACCTTGACCCGGCGCCCGTCGTGCAGGAACGCGCCCTCGGCCCTGGCAACCGTCTTTCCGGGCCAGTTGCCGGTGTGCTGCCGCAGCCCCGTCAGCGCATTGAACACGGTGGTCTTGCCCACGTTGGGGTTTCCGGCGAGGGCGATGAGGTGGTCCCACTTGTGGGGGCTCAACCCCAGGCGCACCAGGTTGCGGGCACGGCGCGTGGATGGTCCGGCGGGGGTCCGGGCGGTGGCGGTGGCGGTCATGACGCCTCTCGCACATATGTGTCGTCGACCTGAATGAACGCGGCTTGCTCTTTGCGCAGCGCGATCAGGGCACCCCGGATGTCATACGCGACGGGATCTCCGCCCGCGCTTCGCATCCGCGCGTGCACGACGGTGCCCGGGACTACCCCGAGGTCCAGCAGCCTGCGGCGGGCCGGCCCCCGGCACAGCGTCGAAATCCCGACGACCGTGGCGAAATCACCGGGCTCGACGTCGGCAAGGGTGCGGGACCAACGGGGGTCCACGACGTCCTCCGCGGGCTCCACCGTGACGTTGCGCGCCAGCGACCCGGGGATTTCGTACCGCTTCTCCCCGGTGCGGAAGTGCACGCGACCGGCCTCCCCCTCGAGGCGTTCCACCGGCGTCATGAGGCCGATCCCGAGAGCGATCAGATCCCGGTAGATCTCCGCGGGCTCGTCCTCCAGGTGGGTGACCAGGGCCCTTTCTCCCGGCTTGAGCGACGAAAGCGGCATTCCCCGGCGGTCGGGAACGTCTCCGGACGCCGTCGGGATCGGGTCGCCGTGAGGGTCATAGACGGGGTGTCCCAACGCCGCCGCCAACTCCTCGGTCTCGGACGCCGAAAGGGTGTGTTCGCGCTTCTCGGCCTGGTCATGCCAGTCCTCGGGCGGCGTACCCGTCCGGTCGGCAAGGAACCGCTCCCAGAGACGGTGTGTGCGCACGATCCTCAGGGCCTGTTCGCGGCCCGGCCCGGTCAGATCGAAGACTTCGTCCCGGGCGGTTACGAGGTTTCTCTCCTCCAGCCGTTGAAGGAGCCGGATGGCCTGGTGCCGCGAGACCTGCGAACCACCCGCCACGCTGTCCGCGGTCGCGGGGAGTCGGTCGTACTCGAGCTTGTAGAGCTGTTTGAGCACGTCTTCGAGGCGGACCCGGTCAGTCAGCATCCAATGGCGCCTGAGAAGCGCGACAATCCCCCTCGAAGGCCACAGGGCGATGGCGGTGACGGCCGAAAGGGCGGCAAATGCCGCGAGCGCCAGACCTGGATCGGGCATCGTCGTTGGGGTTCCTGGCCGTGAGGATGAAGGCAACAATCGGTCGTAAAGTTTAGGCAAGCCTAAATATTATCGCAACCCCACCGTGGCCCAGCCGCGGAAGACGGGCCGTGCCCGACGGGATCCCGCAGGGGGATTCCTTCCGTCCAGGGCCATGGTACCCTATTGTTCGTGTCAGGAGGAAAACGTGGTGGCATGAGGAAAACGATCGTGATTGCGGGACTGGCCGTTGCGGCCGGGGTGCTGACCCCGGCGGCCGGTTCGGCGCAGAGGACCCAGAGGTTCCCGGGAGTGCCGGGGAGTGACGGGATGTCCGCAGCCGCGAACCGGGCGGAGTACTACGCCGACGTTCTGTTGCACACCAACGAGATCCTCACCAGGTGGCGCGAAGCCTGGGCCGCCGACGAGCTGGACGAATTGCTGGAGCTGTACACCGAGGACGCCACCTTCATCTTCACCGACGACGCTCCGGTCCGGGGCCGGGAAGCCATCCGGGAAAAGCTGACGTCGCTGCTCCAGGAAACCGGAGAGGTACAGGCCGCATATTCCGACTTCGACGCCAGTGGGCGCATGGGCTTCATTTCGGGGATGATGCACTTCCAGATGCAGGACGCACGGAGCTTGCGGACCGTGACGGGCATCCACCTGACCGTCCTCATCCGCCGGGGCCGGGACTGGAGGATCCGCACCCAGCTGTTCAGGCTGGACGAGGGAGCGACTCCCCAACCGCGGAGTTGAAGGGGCCGATCAGGGGTCAAGGGGCCCAGGCCGAGGATCGGGGCGCAGCCGGCCCACTCTACTTGTTCAGCCGGTACACCCGGACGTACTGCACATCCAATTCGTCGGTCCAGACGCCCAGCACGTAGTCGCCGCCGATCTCCATGTAGGGCGCCTGGTACTGGACGAACCCACGCTCCAGCCCGGGTGGCAGCGCGACGCTTCCCAGCCAGGTGCCGTCCGGTGCGTGGACCTCGAAGGGCGGGGGTTCGGCGCCGGCGATGTAGTACGGCGCCACCCAGAGGTTGCCGGCCGTGTCGACGTGGACGGAGCGGAGGACGGGCAGCGTTGGTGCCCTGGGGAAGTCACGCCACATCTGCCTGATACCGTTCACATGCTCATTGGGCGCGTCTTCAGGGTTCGGGAAGGCGATTTCGATGATTCCGTTCAGGTGGGCGTCGAACACCGCGTCGGTCACAGCGCCGGGCGCGACCTCGCGACGGACGATCTGCTCGATGGCGCCGTCCATGGGAGATACGATCCGAACGGAATAGGCCTCCGTGTCGATGACCGCGAGGCGCCCGGCAGTCGCTCCGTATTCGGGCATGTTGGAGAAGGCGTACCTCCCGTGAGAGTAGCCGCCGTTGTCGCGCCAATGCACCTCCGCCTCACCTCCGGGAAGCACCAGAAGCGATGTGGTTGCACCGTCTGTCAGGTCCAAGGCTACAACTCGTTCCTTGGGCCAGCGGACGATGCCCGTAGGCATTTCGCCGTCGAGAACCAGATAACGCAGGATCAAGCGGCCTTGCACCACCGCTACCGCCTTGTCCGGAACCGGCCCGGCGGGCTGCCCGCCGGAGAGGGACAATGCGGTTGGGAAGGTCCGCGCCATCTCGCCCCCCGGACCGAAGACCTGCACGCGCAGCAGGCTGTTGTCGAAGGTGACAAGCGAATCGCCGGCCATCGTGCCCACGAAGTCCAGGCTGCCGAATTCGCCCGGGCCCTCCCCCGGCCTGCCGGTGCGCCACAGGAACCGTCCCTCAGCGTCGTAGCCTCGCAGTTCCGACGCGCCACGGTCCGCGACGACGATGTGTCCGGTGCTCAGGCGCACAGCCCCGACGACCTGGGCGAACTCGTACTCGGAAGCACCGTTGACCGTGCCGATCTCGACGAGGGGGTCATCGTCGACCGTCCAGCCTTCGCCGGGGCCCCACAGCGGCGTGTTGACCGTGGCAATGGCGATCCCGGCCGAGTCGGTGTGCATGGTGTGCACTGCAGCAGGGGCGGTGTCGCAGGCGGCAACCGCCAGCAGAATCGCCGTAGCGGCTGCGTTGGAGGGACATCCCGTCACCCCGGCCACCTCGGAATCGGCCGCCCCGGCGTCCACGGCACGCCCGCGGCTTCCACCTCCGCCTCCAGAGCGGCCAGGTCCCCTTCCACCAGTGCCCGCAGCGCTTCCGACATCTCCGCGAGCTGGTCCGAGGCCACCGCATGGCTCTCGCGCTGGGTGGTGGTCGGCGCCGAAGTCGCCCTGAACTGAGCGCCCACGATCCGCCCGATGCGCTGCATGACCGACGGCGGCGCGAACTCGGCCCGGTCGAGCGCGGTTCGATCCCGCGACAGCACGCGCCCGATCTCGAAGAGGCGCTCCTCCAAGGCGGTGATGCGCGTCTCGTACGGCGCCGCGTCCAGCCCGGGGGCGGCGCGCACCGCCCGGCGCAGAAGGGCCAGCCGCTCTGAGGTCTCGCGTGCCGCGCGGTCCACCGCGACGGCGACCCGTTGCAGCTCCGCGACTTCGCGCTGGAAGGCCAGCAGGGCGTCGCGGTCGGCGGCGGCCAGCGTCGCGGTGCCGAGCGGCTTGACCGTGAAGGACTGCGGCGCCGTGAGATCCTCGTAGCCGTCGCCGGCGACCAACACCACGCGCGCCGAGTACTCCCCGGGCGCCACCATCGGGCCGTCGGCCTCGCCGCCGCCCGGCGCGGGGGGTTCCAGTGACGCATACCGCAGGTCCCACGCAATGCGATGCAGGCCCGAAGTCCGCGGCCCCGGGACGCGCCGCACCACGTCGCCCGCCTCGTCGGACACCACCAGGAACACCTCGGGGGGCCGCTCCGTGTCTTCGGCGGCCAGCGTGGCCCTGTCGGGGTACACGATGTCCTCGCCCCGCGCCAGCGCCTCCCGCTCAAGGCGCTGCCGCCGCTCCTTCAGCGACTCGTAGCCGTCCCGCAGGTGGTAGGTGAGCACGGCTCCGAAGGGCGGGTTGGGCGCCGTGTAGAAGGCGTCGCCAAAGGTCCCCTTTTCCTGTCCGCCGAGCGGGCGCGCCGGGATGTACGCCCAGGGGTCCTTCACGGGAAAGAGGTGCGCCGCGCCCGCCGCAACCGCCTCGTCCATCTCACGCAACGGCGAGTAGTCGTCCAGGATGTAGAAGCCGCGCCCAAAGGTCGCCAGGACCAGGTCGTCCTCGCGGCGCTGGATCTCCAGGTCCCGCACCGCGATGGTCGGCAGTCCCCCCCTCAGCCGGACCCACGACCCACCCCCTTCGCGCGTCACGAAGAGCCCGAACTCGGTGCCCAGGAAGAGCAGGTCCGGGTCGACGTGGTCTTCCATGAGGGTCCAGCTCGACTGTCCGTCGGGCACGTCCCCCGTGATGTTCGTCCAGCTCGCTCCCCGGTCGTCGCTCCGCGCCACGTACGGCCGGAAGTCGCCCTCCTTGTGGTTGTTGAAGACGGCGTAGACCCGGTCCGCCATGTGCCGGGACGCCACCACGTCGGCCACGTAGGCCATGGCAGGCACCCCGGGAAAGACCTCCTCCCGGCGCCACTCTCCACCGCCGTCCTCGCTCACCTGCACGAGTCCGTCATCCGTCCCCACGTACAGCAGCCCCTCGACCAGCGGCGACTCGTCGAGCGCCACGATCGTCCCGTACGGCGACGTGAAGACGTTCTTCCACACCGCCTCGGGCGGCCAGATGCGCCCCATCACCGGGCGCTGGTTGCGGTCGAGTCCCCGGCTGAGGTCCCCGCTGACCGCCGTCCAGCTCTCGGCGCGGTCGTCGGAGCGGAAGAGCTTCTGGGCCGCGAAATACACCCGTCTCGAGTCGTGCGGGCTGATGATCAGCGGCGAGTCCCAGTGCCAGCGCAGCGCCCCTTCTCCGGGCTCGGGCTGCGGCTGGATGTCCAGCTCCTCGCCGCTGGCCCGGTCGTAGCGCACGATTCCCGCGTACTGGGACTGCGTGTAGACGATGTTCGGGTCATCCGGGTCCACGCGCGCCTGGAAGCCATCGCCCCCGTGGGTGATGAACCAGTCGCTGTTGCGGATCCCGTGCACGTTGTCGGTACGCGTCGGCCCGCCCACGGACGAGTTGTCCTGCGTGCCGCCGTACACCGTGTAGAAGGGCGCCTTGTTGTCGATGCCGACCCGGTAGAACTGCATCAGCGGCAGGTTGCCCGAGACGTAGCGCCACGTTTGCGTGCGGTCGAACGTCTCGTAGAGCCCCCCGTCGGAGCCGACGAGCATGTAATCCGGGTCGTCGGGGTCGAAGACGATCTCGTGGTTGTCCACGTGCTTGAAGCGCGTATTGACCCGCTCGAAGGTTCGCCCGCCGTCCTCGGTGACGTGGATGAAAACGTCTACCGCGTACACCCGGTCCATCCGGTGCGGATCCGGGTACAGCTCGCCGTAGTACTGCGGGTCCACCACGATGTAGTCCGACATGCGGACCCAGGTCTCGCCCTTGTCCGGCGAGCGGTAGAAGCCACTGCGGTCTTCGGTGGCGGCGGCATTGGCGTAGAGGACGTCCGGGTCGATCGGTGACACCGCCAGTGCGATCCGCCCCAGATCGCCGGAGGGCAGCCCGCGCGTGATGTCGCGCCAGCTCTCGCCGCCGTCCGTGCTCTTCCAGACGCCCGACTCGGGTCCCCCGGAGACGAGCACCCCCACATGCCGCCGCCGCTGGAAGGCCACCGCGTACAGCACGTCGGGGTCGCGCGGGTCCAGAGCCACGTCGGCGATGCCGGTGTTCTCGCTGATCTCGAGCACCGGGACCCATGTTTCGCCTCCGTCGGTGGTCTTGAAGAGCCCGCGCTCGCCGCCGGGAGCCCACAGCCCGCCCATCGCCGCCGCGTACACCACGTCCGGGTCGCGTGGATCGATCAGGATCCGGCCGATGTGCTCCGAAGTGCGCAGGCCCGTGTTCGTCCAGCTCCGCCCGCCGTTCAGGCTCTTGTAGACGCCGTCCCCCCACCCCACGCTGCGCTGGCTCGTGTTCTCGCCGGTGCCGAGCCAGATGACGTTGGAATCCGTGGGGTCGATGGCGATCGAGCCGGTCGAGTACGAGGGTTGGTCGTCGAAGACCGGCGTCCACGTGGTGCCGCGATTCTCCGTCTTCCAGACGTTGGACGAAGACGTCGCCACATACCACACGCTCCGATTTGTCGGGTCGACGGCCACGTCCGCGATCCTGCCGGACATGAAGGCGGGGCCGATGCCGCGGAGTTCGAGCGCTGACAGGAAGCCGGCGTCGATGGCGGGAGCCGAGGGCGACTGGGCGGGCAGCGGATGCCAGGTGGCGCAAACGGCAGCCAGGGCCAGGGCGGCGGCCGGGCCCCTGCGGACCCCGGTGCTCGGCGTCGCGGAACGGGTGAGGGCGGAGTTGGCGGCTGTGGTGGGGAACCTCATGCGTGTCCTCGGTGGCGGTTGATGAAGGGAGGTGGGGCGGCTGGTAGCAGGATGCTCGCGGCGGTCCGACACCGCAATCACCCCAGCTCCCAGAATGCCCCGCCGAGCCCCGCCTCGCGAAGGGATGCTTGCCTTGCAGCCCCGGTGGCTGGCCGCCAGTCGTCGCTGAACCTGCCCCCGTACCAGTGGTGGCTCAGCCCTCCCAGCACATCGACCGGCACCGTCGCGCCCCGGTCGTCACCGTGTTCGATCGCCCACGCCCTGGCATCCCCCTCCGACCGGAAGGCCACGATGTTGCGTCACGTGAAGCCGATGTCGTCCCAGAAGTCGCGCGCAGGAACCGGCAACCTGACGACGGAGCCCTCGGGTCCGACCCTGCGGCCCACGTTCGTCAAGTCGAAGCGCACCCCCGAGTGCGGACACACGGTTGGGGTGCGGCCGTCGGTACCGAGGATGAGAGGTATCGCGATCGCATCCCAGGCGCAGTTGGCCCAGTAGTCTCCGACCGGCGTCTCGACCCGGTATGGCGTAGGAACCGCCGAGAAGGGGTGGGCCATCCAGACCTCGCCAGCCTGGTCCAGGGCGAGCACGTGAGCGTCGGCGAGGAACCGCAGGGCCCGGTCGACTTCGACGGCCTCGACCCCCAACTCTTTTCGCAGCCCGGCTCGGCCTGGAACCACACCCGATTCCCTGATCTTCCGGTAAAGGTGCCCGCGCAGACGCCAGGCGACGGCGTCCGATCCGCATGCCAACGCCGGGTCACGCCGTCCTGCCTGGCCGCGGGTCATCCTGGTCCCCTCCTCCGCCCAAGCCAGGCGTCCAGACTCAGCCGATCCTCCTCGTACAGCACCAGCACCACGACCAGCAGCAGCGCACGCGGGAACACATGGCCGTCGAACGCGTACAGCGGCTCGGCGAGCAGATGGCCGAAGGTCACCAGCACCAGGACGCCTCCCAGCGCGTACGCCGCCTGCAGGCGCTTCCACCCCGCGAGCATCAGTGCACCGCCCGCCAGTTCGACGAAGGGGACGGCGACTCCGGTCGCCCAGAGCGACCACTCGGGCAAAAAGGTGTCGGCGTAGGGCCCCACGAAGAGGTTTCTCGCGTGCGCGACCGCGCCCAGGGTGAAGACCTTCCAGACCCCGGCCATGAAGAAGATCAGGCCCAGGACGACCCGTGCAACGAACGCCGCCCAACACTTTGGCGCGATCAACTGTCACTCCTCACCGGGCCCGCAACAGGGGGACGGCCCATTCATTGAAACAACGCCGGCATCCCCGCCGTAACGGCAAGGCATATCGGCAACTCCGGGCCGGAGCGCACCGCAGCGCCCTGCGCGGGGCCCAGGGCACAACCTTCACTCACGAGACGCCACGAAGCAATGAGACCGCAATCGATCGGACTCCCGGCCGGCTGGATGGACCGCCCTTCGCACGGTTCCGCGCCCGGCGGGGGCATTGCGTCCGCGACCGGCGTCTTCCGAGGCGACAAGGTCGCGATCGCGATCAGGGAGCGAGCGCCCTAGGACGGTAGGCCAACCTCTTCGACGGCCTGCATCGGCCTTCCGGCGCTGACCCCGCTGGAAGGCCGATTTCTTTTTGTCCCGATTCAACCGAACCACACACAGGAGCCATCTGGAGCGATGTCTCGAACAACACAAGACACCCGGATCATCGAGCGCTACACGGACCAGCCCGCGCACATGCCGACCGACCTCCGGCGACGGATCGAGGACCGCTGGGACGGCGAGCCGGTTCAACTGTACGCGCTCGCCGACCTCGACGACGCCATGTCGCTCACCCGGAGGTGGTTCGCCCTGGGCCCGTCAAAGGCGTGTTCGGCAAGCCGGCGCGACGACGGTTCCTGGAGGATCTCCTCCTTCGAGCGCCGCGACGTGGAGACGCTTCGGGAGATCCCCGGACTGAGCAGCACCGTCCTCATGATCCTGGGACCCGCCGGCGAGGCTCCCCTGGCGACCCTGCGGTATACGCACCGACAGCGGCGCGCGATGGAGAATCTCCGATTCATCCTCGAGGCACAGATCGAAGGGCGCGAGGCGGCCTCCTCCGACGCCGATCTGGAGTACGAGCGCAGTGTCGCGGCACCCATCCGCGAGGCCCAGGCTCTGGTGGGCGGCAATCGACGAGCCGTGTTGTGGCGGCTGCTGTCGTACCTGGGCCCCTACAGGCCGCGGCTGCTTGCAGGCTTCGCCGCCGCCGCTCTCATCACCGTCGTGAGTCTCGTGCCGCCGTACCTGGCCGGCTACCTGATCGACGAGGTCGTCCGGCCCGTCCAGGCCGGCTCGCTGGATCTGGCGGCGGCTCTCCGTACGGCATGGGTCGCGGTGGCGGCCATGACCCTGGTCTACCTCGTGCGCGAGGGAGCCGCACACATCCGGCTGAAGCAGATGAGCGTCCTGGGCGAGTTCGTCGCCCGGGACCTGCGAACGGAGCTGTACGAGCATCTGCAGCGCCTGAGTCTCAGCTTCTACGCGCGCAAGAAGACGGGCGGCCTGATCACGCGGGTGAGCTCCGATACGGACAGACTGTGGGAATTCCTGGCCTTCGGGATCGTGGACGTGTCGCTCTCCGCGGTGATGCTGGCCGGTCTGAGCGCGGTTCTGCTCAACCTGGACTGGCGCCTGGGCCTGGTCATGATCCTTCCGGTGCCGCTGCTGTGCTGGTCGATCTTCAGGCACGGCGAGCGCATTCACCGCCTCTTCGCGCGCGCTTGGCGGACGTGGTCCGGGCTGACCGACATCCTCTCGGACACGATCCCGGGCATGCGCGTGGTCAAGGCCTTCAACCAGGAGGACCGCGAGAAGCGGCGCTTCGACGCGAGCAACGACGCGGCGATGGGCGAATTCAACCGCATCCACCGAATGTGGACCTTCTTCTGGCCAACGCTGATGCTCGGCGTCCACCTGATGACCATGGCCGTGTGGGCGCTCGCGGTTCCGCGACTGCTGACCATGCCCGGAGAGCCGGGGAGCCTCACGGCGGGGACGTTCGTTTCGTTCCTGTTGTACATGACGATGTTCGCACAGCCCATCGAGGTCATCGGCCAGATGGCGCGGGTCATGAACAGGGCGACCAGTTCCGCCCATCGCGTCTTCGAGGTCCTCGACACCGAGCCCGAGGTGCGCGACGCGCCTGCCCCGGTTCGGCTCGATCCCGTGCGCGGAGCCGTCGAGTTCGACGCGGTCACCTTTGGCTACGACGGCGTGAAGCAGGTCGTGAAGGGCGTGTCCTTCTCGGTGGCCCCGGGCGAAATGATCGGACTGGTGGGGCCGTCGGGAGGAGGCAAGACCACCGTCACCAACCTCATCGCGCGTTTCTACGACGCGTCCGGCGGATGCGTCCTCGTGGATGGAGTCGATGTCCGGACCCTCGACACGGGACACTACCGGCGCCAGATCGGGATCGTGCTCCAGGATCCGTATCTCTTCCACGGTACGATCCTGGACAACATCCGCTACGGCGACCCGGACGCATCGCTGGAGTCGGTGGTGGAGTCGGCCAGGGCCGCCAACGCTCACGACTTCATCTGCCGGCTGCCCCTGGGATACGACACGGTGGTCGGCGAGCGCGGCCAGTCCCTGTCGGGTGGCGAGCGTCAGCGCGTCTCCATCGCGCGGGCGATCCTCCACGACCCGAGGGTCCTCATCCTGGACGAGGCCACCTCGGCGGTCGACACGGAGACCGAACGGAAGATCCAGGAGGCCATCGACCGGCTCGTTTCCGGGCGCACGGTCTTCGCCATCGCGCACCGCCTTTCCACGCTGGCGCGCGCGGACCGGATCTTCGTCATGAAGGGCGGCCACCTCGCCGAGGCGGGTACGCACCGGGAACTGCTGGCGCTCGAGGGCGGCATCTACAGGAGACTCTACGAACTGCAGCGTGAACCGCTGGCGGAAAGGACATGAGCAAGGTGAACGGACTTACTCTCCGTTGGGAGCGGGACGGCCTCCTCTGGGGGACACTCGAGGGCCGCCGGACCCCGGTCGTCGTACACCGGTGCTTCCCCTGGTCGGAGCCGGGACGGCACATATCGCTGCGGGACCCGGACGAGGACGAATTCGCGTATGTGGAGGACGTGTCCGGACTCGACGCGGCGTCGCGGGCGGCGCTGGAGCACGCGCTTGCCGTGGCCGGCTTCGTGCTGGAGATTACGGCTGTGCGGGAGGTGTCCGAAGAGGTCGAAATCCGGTGCTGGACAGTGGAGACGCGCCAGGGCCCCCGGCGTTTCCAGACGCGCCTGGACGACTGGCCGGTCATTGTCGCGGGCGGCGGCCTCCTGATTCGTGACGTGGCCGGCGACCTGTATCACGTGCCCGACCCGGAGGCCCTCGACGGTGCCAGCCGGGAATGGCTCTGGGCCTATGCGGGGTGACCATGGTGCAGCGGGACTACATCCTGCGCATGATCGAGGAGCTGGGCGCGGCCTTGATCGCGCTGCGCAAGGCGATCTTCAAGGGGTCGGTCGGCGAGGCCAGGGTGGAAGCGACCCTTCGCCGGGCGGCGAGCGGGGCCGGAATGGACCTCGATCTCGCCCGGGCGGCCTCGGCGGAGTCCCTCCCCGGGATGATGGCGCCAACCGGGGAGGTCGAACCGATGCGGTGCTGGCTGCTTGCCGAGGTGCTGATGACCGACGGGATCAACCGGCTGCACGCGGGCGAGGACGATCGGGCGCGGTCGTCCCTGGCCCGGGCCGCGGCGCTCTTCCGCATGGTCGGCCCCTGGGGGGCCTACCTGACCGGGTTCCCCGAGGCGAGCGAACGGATCGAGGAAATCGAAGGGATCCTTGCCGGAATGGGGACAGGCGGGTGACAACTTTGGTTTACATCATGTAATCTACAGTTGACATCTTGGCCGTCAGCCTCCGCAGTTCTTCCCGAATCACCCCGGCCGCACGCTCGACGTCCCCCTCCGACACGTCCCGGTGCATCACGGCGCGGATATCGTGGCGTCCCGACACCAGCATGGCAACGCCGCGCCCCATGCAGGCATCGACGAAGTCGCCCGCCGGGCAAGGCACCGCAAAGCGCAGGATGTTCGTCTCCACGTGCTCGCGCACGAGCTTCACGCCCGGGATGGTGACCAGGACATCGGCAAGGGCACCCGCCCTGGCATGATCGCGCCCGAGGTCGCCCCGGTGGTGTTCCAGCGCGTAGAGCGCCCCCGCCGCTATGATTCCGGCCTGCCGGAATCCGCCCCCGAAGAGCTGCTTGAAGCGCCTGGCGCGCTGTACGAAGGCGGCCGAACCGGCAAGCGCCGACCCCACCGGAGCGCCCAGCGCCTTGGAGAAGCACACGGACACGCTGTCGAAGTCGCGGGCGTAGCGGGCTTCCGGGACGCCGGTGGCCGCTGTGGCATTCCACAGTCTGGCGCCGTCGAGGTGGCAGCGGAGTCCCGCGGCGCGGGCGGCGACGACGACCTCGTCCAGCGTGTCCAGCGGCCAGACCCTCCCCCCTCCGCCGTTGTGCGTATTCTCCACGGACAACAGGGTGGCCGGAGGATTGAGGGTGCTGGGCGATCCGTGGTGCGATGTCCCGATCGCGTCGCGGACCTGGTCGGCGGTGAAGATCCCGCGCTCGCCCAGGATCCGCTGCGCGGTGACTCCCGAGAGCGCGGCCGGCGCCCCGCCTTCGGAACGCACGACGTGGGATCCGGCGTCCATCACCACGAGGTCGCCGGGTTCGGTGTGGGTGCGGATGGCCACCTGGTTCGTCATGGACCCCGTCGGCATGTAGACGGCAGCCTCCTTGCCAAGGATCCCGGCCGTCCTCGCTTCGAGGCGCCGCACGGTGGGGTCGTCGCCGTATACGTCGTCCCCGACGGCGGCGTTGGCCATCGCATCCCGCATGGCCGCGACGGGACGGGTGACGGTGTCGCTGCGCAGATCGATCATGTCCCTACGCTACCGCAGGGCGCGTCCATCGATCAAGCTCGCCCCTGCCGTTCACACGAAGTTCACGTCCATCACGTCCTGGACGGGGCGGTAGCCGACTGCTCGGTAGATGCGGTTGGACGTGGGGTTCGCGAGGTCGGTGTACAGGACGCAGTGCCGAAACCCCGAATCGAGGATGTGACTGCTGAGGTGCGCCACCAGAGCGCTCGCGTATCCGCGCCGCCGATGCTCGACGGGCGTGTAGACATAGCCGATCCGCACCGCATTCCTGGTGCGGGCGGGGAAACCGGCCATCGAGACCGGAACGTCGTCCACCCACAGGGCCAGAAAGCTGCCATCCACGAGCCGGTGGACAGCCTGCCCGGGATCTCCGGACTCGCGAAGGCCGGTCGTCCTGAGAAAGCTCTCCATCCACGGCACGAGCCGGGCAACGTCCGCGCGACCCGCCAGGCGCATCTCGCCGGGGGCCACGGGAGAGGGAAACCGGACCCGGTCCAGCCGGTGGATCCTCTGCCGCATCCCGGGAACGGCGCGCACTTTCTGCAACGCCGCCCACGCGTCGGCCACCGCGAGGGCCTCGTCCATGGGACCGAGCAACGCGGGCAGCGAGTCGTAGACCTCCGCCACGTCGCGGGCGAGCAAGGGGGCCGCCTCCAGCGGCATCCGGGTCACGCCGAGTTTGTACGGCGGCGTGCGAAACGCGCACCCCACGACACCGCCACCACGCTCCACCGTTGCAAAGTAGAGGGGCGACCCGTACCGGCTGGTGCCCTCCGACAGGGATTCCGCGAGACCCAGCACCAGGTTGTTCTCGGCCTCCCGCGGCAACAGCCAGGGGTCAGCGCGATCGAGGAAGGCACGCGGATCGGGATGGCGCAGGATCCGCAGTTCGTCGCGGTCCGTCAATGCGAGTGGTCGTCAGCAGCGGTGGCTGCTACCGGTCCTCCGACCCGTCTTCTGCGAGATCCTCGAAGAGGCTGCCCAGGCCCCCGAAGTCGATCATGAAGGTCACGTGCATATTGTGCACCTTGCCGGCATCGCGGGTTTCGCCGTAGAAGTCGCCGACTTCGAAGATCGCCCTGGCACCGTCCATCGGGACTTCGAACCCGAAGCCGCCGTGCATGGCGATCTTCCGTACCGAACCGGAGAACGAGTACGGGAGTATGCCCGCCTCGTCCGTTACCGAGAATGCCTGGAAGCCCGCGCCGCCGAAAACGTAGGGGACCACCGCGTGCCCAGGCACGGGATAGAGCACGGCGTCGCCAACCGCGGACTCGAAGTGCCCGGGGAATGGCGAACTGTCCGGCCACTCCGGCAGATCGCCGGCGTTCCATCCGCTACTCCGCTCCAACAGCGCGCGGACCCCGTACCACGAGTTCTTTGGCCTCATCAGCAGCTCGAACCCGAAGACCGGACGTTGCGGGATGCGGCGTCCCTCGGCGTAGTCCCACCGCGGAACGACGAACCCGAACCGGGGTCGGAGCAGGATTTCCCAATTCTCGGACGGTGACACCGTACCCCCGCGCATCGGCTGGGCGGACCCGGCCTCCGGAAGTGCGAGAAAGGTCGCGGCCGCGATCGCCACGGCCGTGGTCAAGCGAACCAGCTTGCTCATGATCGTCCCCTCGTCCCTGATTGCGTCCGATTCCGGCCTGATACCCATACACCATAAGGTGGCGGGCCGGTCCTTTCAAAGCTGAAAGATGCCGTTGAGCTTCGTACGCCGCACGAACCGGTACCCCCGGGCGGTGATCCACGCCTCCAGTTCGGCCGTCCCGGCCACGTGGCCGCGAACGCCGGCGGGCTTCAGTTCGACAATGAGCCGCCTCGGCCACAGGCTCCGTGGCGCCTCCGCGAGATACGGCTTGATCACATCCGCTTCGCGCCCCTCGACATCGACCTTGAGGCAATCGATGCGCTCCAGCCCCTCGTCGCGCACGACCCGTGCCAGGGTGACCACGCGGACCGAAACGGCACCCGCACCGTGGGCGAAGCGGTGTGCGCCGGGGGCGACCGGATCCCTGCCGGCGTTCGCCAGCCGGTTCTCACCCGAGTTGCGCGCGGCCCTGATGAGCGTGCCCTCTCCTCCCGACGCCGCAACCGCGGCCTCGACCACCCGCATCCGCTGCCCGGCGCCGTTCGCTCGGACGTTGAAGCGGAGTTGGCGGGCCAGCGCCGGATCCGGCTCCACCGCGACCACGCGTCCCGAGTGATCCGCGAGAGAAAGAACCCAGAAGGAGTAGGCACCCGCGTTGGCGCCCACGTCGACGAAGGTGAAGCCGGGCGCCATCCAGCGCTTGAGCAGGGTGCGCTCGACGCGGTCCCAGGAAGCGGGCAGGAAGAGGATCCCGGCTTCCGAAACCGAGCGGTCCGGGAAGAGGCGCAGCCGGTGTCCCCAGAGCATGGTGTCGACCGGACCGGTGAGGCTGCGCCGCGCGAGACGGCGGGCAACAAGGGCGAGACGGCTCCAGGGCCACCCCCCGGGGAACGCGCGGGCGACCCTCAGCCAGAACCCTCCCCACCCCACGGGGCGGCAGCGTCCCCAGGCGCTCGAATCGCTGAAGATGTCTTCGCTCATGGGGATCCCGGAGGTTGGCGTCCAGGGCCGGGGTTCGCGCGGCCTCGCGCGTGGGTTATCGTAACGGGTTTGCGGCCCGCCTTCGGAGATTGCACCTGTCATGAATGTCGCCCCGGCGCCCACCGCCGGGTATATCGCGCGCTTCTGGTCCCCGTTGGCGGCCACGTGGATCATGATCGCCGTGGAAGGTCCATTCGTGGCCGCGTTCATCGCCCGTCTCCCGGACGCCAAGATCAACCTGGCCGCGTACGGAGTGGCCCTGTCGATCGCGATCGTGGCCGAGAGCCCGGTGATGATGATCACGAGCGCGATCACCGCGCTGGGCCGCGACAGCGAGAGCTACCGGCGGCTGCGTCTGTTCTCGAACGGCCTCAGCGCCTTCTCGACTCTGCCCCTGTGCCTGCTCCTGATCCCCACCGTCTTCGATGCCCTTGTACATGGTCTGCTGAACCTCCCATCCGACGTGGCGACGCTGACCTACGGGGCGCTGTGGATCTATCTGCCATGGGCAGCGGCGATCGGGTACAGGAGGCTCATTCAGGGCGTCATGATCCGTGCCGGGAAGACGCGCCAGATCGCGGCCGGTACCATCTTCCGCCTGGCATCCATGGCGGGCACGACGATCCTGCTCTTCACCTTCACCGACCTTCCCGGGACGTGGGTCGGCTCGACAGGCCTGGTTGCGGGTGTGGTCATCGAAGCGTTTGTGGCCCGGTGGATGGGCCGTGGCGCCGTCCGCCGGATCCTTGCCACGCCCCCTCCGGCGTCCACCGCCGCGGCACCGTTGAGCTATTCCGGCATCCTGAGCTTCTACTATCCGCTTGCCCTCACCACGGTGATCGGGCTCGCCGCGCACCCCCTCGTCACCTTCTTCATGGGCCGTGCCCAGGCACCCGTGGAGTCGCTGGCCGTACTGCCGGTGCTCATGGCGCTGTCCTTCATGTTCCGTTCGCTCGGAATCAGCTATCAGGAAGCGGCCATCGCGCTGTTGGGCAACAACCTGGAGAACCGCCGCGTGGTGGGCCGCTTCGCGGTGTGGCTCGGATTGGCGTGCAGTCTGGGGCTGGCACTGTTCGCATTCACTCCGCTGTTCGGCTTCTGGTTCGAGTCCGTGTCGGGGTTGACACCCGAGCTGGCCGCCTACGCGAGGGTGCCCGCCATGTTGCTCGTTCCCCTGCCGGGACTCGGGGTCTGGCTGTCGTACCAGCGTGGGGTCAAGGTGTTGACGCGACAGACCAAAGCCATCACGGTAGGGTCGGTCGTGGAGGTGCTGGGTATCGCCGCCATCTTCGTCGTGGCAGGATGGGGACTGGACCTGGTTGGTGTAACCGCCGCGGCCATCGCGTTCCTTGTCGGGCGCATCCTGTCGAACCTTTACCTGCAGCGGAGCATCGTGTGACATGAACATCAGCCGACGCCGTTTCGTCTCCGTATCCGCGAGCTGCACCTCCTACCTGGCCGCCGCCGGGCCGTTGCTTCCCGGGCCCTTGATGCGAAGGTGGAGCGCAACGGACACCCGGCGCGTGGTGGCCCAGGAGCCCTTCGCGCGCATCGAGGAGGTGGGGTCCGGGATGTTCGCGATCGTCTCCACGCCGCTCGGCGGGGACTACACGACCGTGTGCAACGGTGGGATCATCGCCGGTTCGGCGGGTACGGTCGTGGTGGAGGCCTTTGCGTCGCCGGCGGGAGCCGCGTGGGCCGCCCAACGGGCCCGGGAGCTGACGGGCCGCTGGCCAACCCATGTGGTGGTCAGCCACTACCATGGGGACCACTCGGCGGGGCCGGCGGGGTTTCTTCGGGGTGACGAAGACGCTCCGGCGCTGAGTGCCACTGCCGCGACGCGCGACCTCGTCCTCGGGGGCCGCGCCGACGAGGAGGCCAGGGCGGCGTGGGCCGACGTGGTGGTGCTTCCGGCGGACGCCGAGACCGAAATCGACCTCGGAGACCGCTCGGTAACCGTTGTGCCGCGCACGGGTCACACGGCCAGCGACCTGTCGGTGGAGGTGGACGGGGGCGAGGGCCCGGTCTGGTGCGGAGACCTCGTGTGGAACGCGATGTTCCCGAACTACATGGACGCTGTGCCGTCGAGGCTGTCGCGGTCGGTGCGGGCGCTGCAGGCGATCCCGGCCGACGTTTTCGTGCCGGGGCACGGGCCGCTGTCCGACGCCGACTCGATGTCCAGGTACGTGGCGCTGATCGACTCCGTCGAGGCGGCGGCGCGCGACGCCCGGACGCGGGGCATGAACGCGGAAGACGCGGCGCGGCAGTACGAGGCCCCGGAGCAACTCGGCGAGTGGGTGTTGTTCAGCCCGAACTACTATCAGAGGGCGATCGAGGCGTGGCTCAAGGAGTTGGCGGCCTGACGGACAGGCACTCCGGTCTACCCCGCAAGCGCACGCCGAACCCGCTCCCCCAACCCCTCCAGACGCGCCTCGGGCTCATTGCTGAAGACCAGCCGAACGAACTGGCCGGCGTTCTCCTCGCCCCAGTGCGTCATCGGGGTGGCCGCAACCTTGCCTTTCTCCAGCAGCAGGCGCGACGCCTCCGCCCCGCCGAAGCCGAGCCGGCCCGTGTCCAGCAGCAGCGACCAGCCGCCGTCGCTCCGGACAAACGGCAGGCCGGAAAGCTCGGCCTGAACCGTGTCACGCCTCCGCTCCCACGTGGCGACCGCTTCCTCCACCCCCGCGCCGGCCGGGTCCGTGAGCGCCGCGAGCGCACCCGGCTGTGACAGGCCCACCGGGGTCACGACGTTGTAGATGCTGACCAGGCCGATGCGGTCCATGATCGGCGCGGGCCCCACCACCCATCCCACCCGCCACCCGATCATGCGGTATTCCTTGGACACCGACCCCACCGTGATCGTCCTCTCGCCCAGCCCGTCCACGCTGGCGGGGTGGATATGGTCGCGGCCATCGTACAGGATGCGCTCCATCGCGGCGTTGTACAGGAGCCAGATGCCGCGCTCCTCGCACACCCGCGCGACGGCCTCCCAGTCCTCCCGGGTCATCACCGCACCCGACGGGATGGACGGGTTCATGAGAAAGATTACGCGGGTGCGATCGGTCACCGCCTCGTGGAAGCGTTGCAGGTCCAGGACCCACCGCCCCCCGGCCGCGACGAACGGGACGAAGCGCGTCACGCCCCCCGCGACGCGGACGCGGTAGAGCATCCCGGCGTAGGTGGGGTCGGTGACGACGACCTCGTCGCCGGGCTCGATCAGCGCCAGCAGTGCGTTCAGCAGGCCCTCGGTGCCGCCGGCGGTGATGATCGTCTGGCCGGCCGGGTCGTACGGGACGCCGCTCAGCCGGGACACATGGCCCGCCGCCGCCGTGCGCAGTTCGTCGCGTCCGAGGAAGGGGAGGTAGCTGTTGGCGTCGTCGCGGCCCACGGCGTCCCGCGTGGCCGCCACGGCGCATGCGGGCGGGGGTATCTCCGTGTCGAGGTTCTCGAGGCGGAGGATCTCCGCGTCCGCGCCGGCCGCCTGGGCCACACGATCGATGGAAAAGCCCTCGACGCCTCCGAGCCGGGGCGCCGGAGGGTCCGGGTGGGCGGTCATCGGCGTCCACCCGCCGCAAGCGCCCGCCGCACGAAGGCGATCACCTCGTCGACGGTGGCCGCGGTGCCCACGGTGCCCGGAAGGTCGCGCGCGCGGTCCAGCTCACCGAAGAGAACGAGGGGGCGCCCGTATTCGATCGCCAGCGACACTTCCGAGGCCGTGCCCACGCTACCCGGCAGCGCCACCACAACATCCGAAGTGAGCACGTTGATGTGATTCCTCGAGGACGGATCCGCCCCCAGCTTCCCGAGATGCGTCCGAATCGGGACTTCCACCCAGCGGTTGGGGTACCCGGTGCCGGCCTCGGAACCGCCGTCCTCGTCCACCTGCGGCAACACCGCGAGCACAAGGCCTGCGCGTCCCTCCACCTCCGCGAAGGCCCTTGACACCGACGTCATCACCCCGGTACCGCCTCCGGTCAGGAGATGGACCCCAAGCCGGGCCAAGCGACGTCCGAGCGGAGCCGCCAGCTCCTCATGCGCGTGGGCGCCAGCCCCCATCACGCCGACCACGGGAATCTTCTTCAAGGCTGGATTGTACCGCGTTGCAGGTTAGAGTTTCGGAGTTCCAGGACGAGCGGACCAAGGCCGGGAATCCGCGCCCGGATGCCGTGACCGGCCGAAATAATCGCACTTCGGGAGATCTCACGCCAATGGAGCACCCGCCATGACGACCGGCCCGGCCGGCTCCCGGGATCAAGGCTCGACGGCACCGCCCGGCCGCCCCGGCTACGGCCCCTACGCCGCCGCCGCGGTCGTTGTCGCCAACATGATCGGCACCGGCGTCTTCACCAGCCTCGGCTTCCAGCTGCTCGACATCCAGTCCACCTTCCCGCTCCTGCTCCTGTGGGTGGTCGGGGGCGCGGCAGCTTTCTGCGGCGCGGTCTCCTACGCGGAGCTCGGCGCGGCCATCCCCCGCTCCGGCGGCGAGTACACCTTTCTCTCCAGGATCTACCACCCCGTCGCCGGATTCGTCTCGGGCTGGATCTCGGCAACGATCGGCTTCGCGGCCCCCACGGCTCTCGCGGCCATCACCTTCGGCACCTACCTCGCGTCCGTCTTCCCTGCCCTGTCGCCCACCTGGCTGGGCGCGGGCCTGGTCGTGGTGCTCACGGGGGTTCACGCCACCACCCACCGCAACTCGAGCCTCTTCCAGCGTGCCTTCACGACGGTGAAGGTGGTGCTGATCGCCGCGTTCTGCCTCGCCGCCGTCGCCCTGGTGGACACCCCCCAACCGGTCGCGCTTCTCCCCGCCGCCGGCGACGGAAAGCTTGTCTTCGGCGGCGCGTTCGCGGTCTCCCTCATCTACGTCTCGTACGCCTACACAGGGTGGAACGCGGCCACCTACCTCACCGGGGAGCTGGCGGACCCGCAGCGGACCCTGCCCCGGGTGCTGGCAGGCGGCACCCTCCTGGTCTTGGTGCTGTACGTGGCCCTGAACTACGCGTTCCTGCGCGCGGCCCCGATGGCCGAACTGGAGGGGAGACTCGAAGTCGGCTACGTGGCAGCAACCCACATCTTCGGCCCCGTGGGCGCCGCGATCATGGGGGTGACGCTCGCCGTGCTCCTGGTCTCGACGGTGAGTGCGATGGTCATGGCGGGGCCGCGCGTCCTGCAGGTTATCGGTGAGGACTACCCGTTGTTCCGGCGGTTGGGGCGCACCAACAAGGATGGCATCCCGGCGGTCGCCATCCTGACCCAGGCCGCGATCAGCCTCACATTCATCGTGACCGCCTCGTTCGAGTCGATCCTCGTTTTCGCGGGCTTCACCCTTGGACTGAACAGCCTGCTGACGGTGGCGGGCGTGTTCGTGCTGCGCCTCCGCGAGCCGGAGCTTGCGAGACCGTACCGGACGTGGGGATTCCCGGTCACGCCGTTGGTGTACATGGGGCTGACCTTCTGGACCCTGACCTATCTGGCCATTGACAGGCCCGCCGAAGCGCTCACCGCGTTGGCGCTGATCGCGGCCGGCCTCGCCCTGTACCTGATCGCTATTCGACTCCCAGCAGTTCGATCTCGAAGACGAGCACCTGATTCGGACCGATGAGCGGGGCACGGCCCTCGGGGCCGTACGCCAGGTCGCCGGGAAGGACCACCCGCAGGTGTCCGCCGACCTTCATGAGCTTCAAGGCCTCCGAGAAGCCGTCCACGACGTTGTCCACGCCGAACATGGACGGCTCGCCCCGGCCGTAGGACGAGTCGAACTCCGATTCGTCCGGCATGGTCCCGCGGTAGTGCACCGTCACCCGCTGGCCCGATTGCGGTGTGGCTCCGTCTCCCTCCCGCAGGACCTCGTACTGCAGCCCCGACTCCGTCACCGTGACCCCTTCCCGGGCGGCGTTTTCCGCGAGATACTCCGCGCCCTCGGACAAGGCCGTCTCCGCCGCCTCGGCCTGCACCATTTCGGTGAACTCCGTCATGGCCGCGTCGATCTCTTCCTGGCTGATCGCCGGCTCCCCCTCCGCGAGCGCGTCGGTGAAGCCCTTCATGAGGGCGGGCATGTCGACATGATCCTGAACCTCGACCAGGGATCGGCCCATGTTGAGCCCGATCCCGTAGCTGGCCTTCTGGGAGGCAGTCTCCAGGGTCGCCTCCGGAAGGCAGGCGGAGACGCACAGGAGGGACAGGAAGGGGAGGGTGCGAAAGCGAGCGGACATTGCAGATGTTCCTTGGATTCGAGGGCCGTGGCGGCAGGAGCAAGTTAACGTCGGCGGACAGGGGCGCCAGTGGCAGGCACCTGAGGCCACCGGTGGCCCAGGCAGCCCATGACAGGCTTCCCCGGGACCATCGGGAGGGCACATCTACGCCAGGAGAGACGGCAATCCCTTCAGGTCGTCGACAACGGCGACGGCGACGTCCCGGGCCCGGTCCGCCGCGATCCCCAGCGGGTTGTGCCACACGACGCTCATGCCCGCGGCGTCCGCCCCCACGACATCGAAGGGTGAACCCGCCACGAACAGGACCTCGTCCGGCCGGGCTCCCATGGCCTGCGCCCCGGCCATATAGATGCGCGCATCCGGCTTGTAGAAGCCCGCCGACTCGGCCGTGACCACGGCGCGGAAGGGCGCCCCCACCAGAGCCGCGGCCCGATGGCCCAGCTCGTCCGAGCAGTTGGTCACCACGCCGAGCGGCCAATCGCGGGCCAGGCCGCGCAAGACGGATCCCGCCCCCGGCCAGGGCGCCAGCTCGTCCCACCTGGCCGCAAGGCGCAGCGCGAACGCGCGCGGCATGCCCACCGCTTCGGCGGAGTCGGCCACGAGATCGACGTAGGGCACATAGGCGCCCGCCGCATAGGTCTGCTCCAGGTATGAGAAGCGCCACCTGCGCCCCGGGTCCTCCCCCCCGGCGATGTCGTCCCAGAGGGACCAGGAGTCGAGCAGCGCGGACAGCAGGTCGAAGAGGACGACGCGCGGGGCCGGGGCGCCGCTCATGCCGGCCACGGCCCGTCCCGGCGCCGGCGATACGTCACGACAGCTCGGCCTCGGCTTCGATCTCGACGAGCAGATCGTCGCCTACGGTGTCGGCCCGCACGAGCGTGTTCGCGGGCAGCACCTCCGCGAAACGCACCCCGTGCGCGCGCGCCACCGGTTCCCAGTCCACGTCGTCGCGGATGAAGACGCGGGTCCGCACGACGTCGGCCAGCGATGCCCCCAGGGACTGCAGGGCCCCCTCGATCTTGTCGATGATGAAGTGGGTCTGCGCGGCGGGATCCCGCCCTCCGATCAGGCGGCCCCGGTGATTGGCGGTTGTGCCCGAGACCATGATGCGGTTGCCCTTCCGCACGGCGCGGCTATATCCCGCAATCGCTTCCCAGGGTGTGGCGGTGGATACCCGGGCCACGCCACCGGAGCGATCGACCGGGTAGGGCACCGGGAAGGTCGTAACGTGGTGGCTCAGGTCGCCGGACGCGGTCAGGAACGGGGGGCGGCGGTACTCGTCGCCGCAGTCGCCGTGGATGGGAGACAGGCGCGCGCGGGCGGCGTCCAGCTCCCGCCGGGATTTCTCGTCGAGCGATATGCCAAACAGCTTCAGGTTGTCGCGTATGTGGCTCGTCCCGCCCAGCCTCGCCCCCACGATGATCCCCGCCACGGCCGGCTGATCGAGCACATGGCGGCAGGCCACGTTGGCGATCGACACGCTGCCGCCGGTCGCTTCGGTGCTGGATGCTGTGGGGCCGGGCGCTTCTGCGTTGGGCGATTCTGCGTTGGACGCTTGTGCGTTGGACGCTTTGGCACCGGACGCGGATTTCTTTTCCGCTAACCCTGACGTTACGTCAGGGTCCTCTTCACCGAGCCTGTCCGCTACCCTGCGAGCCGCCCGCAGCACGTCCTGGAAGCGGTCCCAGCCCCCCGCCTGATCGATGAAGCGGCGGTACTTCATCTCCGACCACGTGAGCGATTCGTCTATCGGCGGCGCCTCCCGGCCCAGCCAGCGGTCGCTGAGGAAGCCGCCGGCAAGCGTCCCGTACGCCAGCAACCCTACGCCGTGCGCGCGGCACACGTCCGTCATCGCACCGGCGGCTCGGCTGTCGAGCAGCGAAAAGCACACCTGGTTGGACACGATGGGAACCCCGCTGCGCACGGCCATGTCGAGGTGGGCAGCGTCGCAGTTGGTCAAGCCCAGGTGGCGAATGCGGCCCGCGGCCTGGTGTTCGGCGAGCAGGAACAGACAATCCAGCCAGCCGGGGTCCGCATAGTTCCAGGGGTGGAACTGGAGGAGATCGATGCACTCGCAGCCGAGGCGGTCCAGAGCCCGCGCAACCGCCGCCGCCACGGTCTCCCGGCTCGCGGGCCCCGGCTCGGGGACCCACTTGGTGAGGAGTTGCACACCGCCCCGGCGACGCGCCAGCCGCCCGGCGATCACCTCGGATGAACCGTAGTGGTCGGCCATGTCGAATGTGGTGAGGCCGGCATCCACGTAGGGCTCCATTGCCCGGGCCGCGGCGTCCGGGTCAAGCGGAGAGCCGCCCCGTTCCTGGTCGGCGACCTGCCACAGCCCCGTGAGGATGCGTGCGATCTCCAGGCCGGGGGCGAGGGATGTTCGCTCGACGTCCATGGGTGGCAAGGTCACGCCCGTGCTCACTCCGGCGGCAACTCCCGAAACACGGCGCTCGCGTCGGCGCCGCGAGCCCGCATCCGACCCATCTCGCGCAGGAAGATCCCGGAAGCGAGCGCCATCACGCCGAGCCACACCCAGGTCGAGTGGAAGTACCAGGCCGCGACCTCGGCGTTCAGGTCCTTGTGGATGTGTACGGCAAGGAAGACCGCCAGGATGAGGATCCCCGCCACGCCGGCGACGCGCTGGCCGCTGCGCCCGGAGAGCACCTTCATCTCGGCGGCACGCTCCGGGTTGCGCAGCGGCAGGGTGAGCAGCGACAGGGACATCAGGAGGAAGTTCACCAGCATCGAGGTGACGAGGATATCGATCCCGAGGAAGAAATCCCCCGCGAAGTGGCTCCCGAGGATGCCGACCGAGGCCATCAGGCCGCTCAGGACGAGGGCGATGTGCGGCGTGCGCCACCGGGTGTGCACTGCCGCGACGCGCCGCGGGAAGATCCCGTCCTCGGCCCAGGCGAACATGAGGCGCGACACCGCCAGCAGCATGGCCGGGAGGTCGTTGATGAGGGCGACGGCCGCCCCCGCGACGATCGCCACCGTCCAGCCCGTCGGGAGAAGGTAGCCCAGCAGGCCGGGCGCGGTGAGGTCGCGAAGCTGTGCCTCCTGGGCCACGAAGCTCCACGGTATCGCGTGGTAGATCGCGCCCGTGAAGAGGAGGTAGAACGTGCCCACCGTGACGACCGCGAGGCCGATTGCGAGGGGGAGGTTGCGACCGGGCCGCCGTGCCTCGCCCCCGGCCTGCGCGATCGAATCGAAGCCGATGAAGCTGGAGAAGAGGAGCGCCGATGCCGCGAGGAAGGGGCCGAGACGGAAGGGGGCGTCCGGTTCGGGAGGGACCGCGCGGCCCTCGGTGGCCATCAGCGCCGCGCCGAAGTCGGCGTGGTCGAACATGAATCCGGCCACGATCACCACGCTCCCCAGGATGAACATCAGGAACATCATGGGGATCAGGGTGCGCTGGTACAGGCCGAGGCCCCGCAGGTTAACGATCACGAAGGTCCACAGGAAGGCGAGGGCCAGGCCCACCCGGACCGGTCCCGTGTCGAGTGCTTCCGCCGTTCCCGTGTACCCGAGCGCGTCGGCGATGTCGCGGATGAAGGGGATCAGCATGTAGGACACCACGCCGATCGCGATCGAGAGCCCGAACCACTGGGAGAAGCTCGCCACGAAGCCCCAGTACGGACTGAGCGACCGGCTCACGTAGACGTAGCTCCCTCCGGCGCGCGGCATCGCGGAGGCCAGGCTCGCGTAGGCGAGGGCCGCGAGGATGGCCGGCGCCGCGGCGAAGAAGTAGGAGGACATGACGTGCGGCCCGATCCCGGGCACGTTCCGCTGCAGCATGATCGGGATCACGTTGATCGCGGCGCCGAGCATCGCGCAGATGCCGGTCGCCGTGAGGCCCAGCAGTCCCAGCCGGCGGCTGAGTCCGGGGCCGGATGTCACGGGCGCTCTCCTGGTGCCGCGTCTGCCCCACCCTCGGGCCGGGCGCGCACCGACGACGTGTGGCCGGAGGCGAAGAGCCAGCGGTCGCCTTCCCGGCGCAAGACGATGGTCATCGCCCCGGAGAAGGAGAAGCCCTGTCCGCCATCGACACCGATCTCCTGTGTGAAGCTGCCGGTTGCGACAGCCGCGTCAGGCCCGAGCGCGGTTACGGTCAGGTCGGAGAGGGTGAGCCTGGCCGACGAGGCCATGGCCCCCAATCCGGCGAGTGATTCGCGCGACTCGCGGGCGGAGCCATAGCGGATCGAGCCGTCCTCGATCCACTGGAAGTCCGGGGCGTCGGAGTAGAAGGTGCCGGCCGAATCGAGGTCCATGGCGCTGACGGCGGCCACGTAGGCTTCGATGGCGGCGCGGGCGTCCCTGGTGTCGGCGATCGGCGCGTCCTGTGCGCACGCCGCCAGCGCGGAGGCCAGCGCGACAGCGGCCAGCCGCGCAACGCGCACGTGTCCGGCCGACCGAGGGCCGCCCCGCCCGCGAATCCCGAAATGACGGTGGATGGTCAACCGTGCCGGTCGTGGCTCTCTTCGTACCGGATGCGCTCGTGCATCCGGTCGCGAGCCTGAGACGCATCCCGCTTCTTCGCGGCGCGCATGGCCATGTCGTGCGTACTCGACGACTTCACCCGGGGCAGCGACAGACGGCGCTCCAGCTTCTCGCTCTCGCACCCCGGGCAGGTGGGGATCTTCCCGCCCAGGATCAGGCGTTCGAAGTCGAGTCCGCAGTCCCGGCAGGTGTATTCGTAGATGGGCATGGGATGGAAAGTAAGGTGCCGGCGGCGGCCGGGCTACCGGCGCATTGACTCGCCACCCTCTCAACGCAAGGTTCCACCGTTCGCCCCGCCTTTCCCGGGCCTTCTTCGAACCACGAGAGCCATGAACGCTCCCCATCTTCAGGTCAGCAGCGAGGGCGGACGCATCGAGATCGCCGGCAGACTCAACCTGACTTCATTTCGGCGGCTGCTCGCCACCATACATCAGACGGTGGCCGACCAGGGCTTCGGCGAGGTCACGCTGGATTTTTCCGACACGACCAGGGCCTACCCGGGGCCGATGCTCGCCGTCCTGGCCAGCTGTGTGCGTCTCCACGACGATTCGGACGTGGACTTCTTTCTGGTCCGGCCCAATGAAGGCAAACTGCGCCGCCTGTTTTCCAACGCCAACTGGGCTCACATCGCCTCTCCCCAAAGGTTCGCTCCCTCCAGCTGGCAGCCGGCTTCCGTGATGCCCGCGCGCTGGTTTGCGTCCCCGGACGAACAGCACCGGATCGTCGATCGAATCATCGACGCGGTGCTGTCCTCTCCGGCCGAACTCACCAGAGGCAGCCTTGCGGCGTTCGAATGGGCGGTCAACGAGATCACCGACAACGTGCTCCAACACGCCGGAAGCCCGCAGGGAGGATTGGTGCAGCTCAACCACTATCCCAACGTGCACTGCCTGGAATTTGCGGTGGCGGACGCCGGGAAGGGGATTCCCGATACCATCAGAACGACCAGGTCCGGTTTGACCGATCCGGAGGCTTTGGAGTTGTCGGTCAGGCAGGGTATCACGAGGGACAAGGCGGTCGGACAGGGGAACGGTCTCTTCGGGACGTTCCAGGCATCCAGGGTCGGGGATGGCGATTTCACCATTCACTCCGGGTATGCCAGCATCGGTGCGGATACCCGGGCCGAGGCCGAGCGGGTACCTGTCAACGGCACGCTGGTCGTCGTCAGGCTCGACTACTCGAACCCCGAGGCGTTGTGGCACGCATTGGACATGCGGGGTCGCCGGGGTGATCCATCGGGAGACTATGTCGAACTCCGGTATGAACACGCGACGGAGGACAGTCTCGATTTCGTCATCCAACGGGAAGCCGGCTCGGTCGGATCCAGGTCGGCCGGCAGGTCCGCCCGATTGAAGCTCGAGAAACTGATTTCGATGTATCCCGCCCATCGGGCACGTGTCGACTTCGCCGATGTCCCCGTGATCTCCAGCAGCTTTGCCGATGAGTTCATGGGCAAGCTCTTCGTGAGGACCGGGGCGCTGAGGTTCATGCGAACGATCCATATCCGGGGAGCAAGCCCGAAGGTTCAATCCGTGTTGGACCGGGCAATTCTCCAACGCGTACGACAGGAAGCCGACGACGGGTGAACGTCCTCAGAAAACCCCGCGCATAAGACGGAGTTCGAAGTCCGCGAAGCGGGCAGCCACCGTGTCCACCACGACCCGCACCCAGCCGATGTCCGGTGACCCGAAGGTCTCCAGGCGCGTGAAGTTGTCGTGGACATCGCCATTGCCGTCCCGCAGCGGCTGGTCCACCCGCTGCTCGTGGGAATCCCCGTGGATGAACAGGATCGGGCCCGCGAAGCGGCTGACGTGTCCTTCCAGGGCGGTGACGAAGGGCTCGTACGGGTCACCACCGGATCCCGATGTCGCGTCCCACAGTCCGCCGGTCTCCAGGGACACGTTGGCGTGTGCGATCAGGACGACCCCGGCGGCCGCATTCCCTTCCGCATCGGCAAACGTCTCGTCCAGCCACGCGACGGCCGCTTCGGTTCGGCGGTGGACCTCGTCGTCGTGGCTTGCGGTGCGGCCGGGAAAGGGCGTGCTGCCGTTTCCGGATCCCACGACGTGCAGCGTTGCGAACACGAAACCGCCGCGCGACCAGCGCGCATTCTCGGCGAACTCCGTGTACTCCGCGGAGGCCGCCTGCGACACGAGCGGGATGGGCCGCCCGCCAAGGCTCGTCTCCGGGTCGCTGAAGAAGATCCGCCGGAGGGATCCGAGTCGTTCCAGGGGATCGTGGCCACCCGGTGCTTCCTGGTGGCAGTCCGTCCACTCGTTGTCGCCGGGCGTGTAGATGACAGGGAGTTCCAACGCGTCGAGCAGCGCCCTGCGCTCGAGGAAGGCCTCGTCGGAGCAAGGCTTCCAGAGAAGGTCGCCGACATGCACCAGCCAGTCGAGGCCGGCGGACTCGGCGTCGGCCAGCAGACGGCGGTGGCGACCGTCTTCCCAGAAGTAGTAGGGTCCGTCGCCGTAGACGCCGAACGCAAACGTGCCGGGAGGGAGGGGGTCGGGTGGAGCTGGGGTGCAGGATGCGGCGCAGACGGTGAGCGCGGACGCGATTGCAAGCATCGTCGGGGGTGACCCGGCGGCGCGAGACACCCCCCTCTCCTATGACACCTTCCGCTTCACCCCCAGGCCCAGATCCTTCCCCTTCATGATCGCCGGGACCCCGTCCTCCATCCACACCGGTGCCGGCGCGTCCATGAGGTAGTGGTCGAAGAACTGTTGCATGCGGATCGCCCAGTCCTTGCGATTGGGCTCACGCCGCAAGCCATGTGCCTCCCCGTTGTAGTTGAGCATCCACACGGGCTTCTGCAGCCGCCTCATCGCGACGAACATCTCGATCCCCTGGTACCACGGTACCGCCCCGTCCTCGTCGTTGTGCATCATGAGGAGCGGGGTGTGGATCTTGTCGGCGTAGAAGACCGGCGAATTGTGCAGGTACTCGCTGGTCGACTCCCACAGGGTGCCGCCGATGCGGCTCTGCGTGCGTTCGTACTGAAACATGCGGCTCATGCCGGACTGCCAGCGGATGCCGCCGTAGGCGCTGGTCATGTTGCTGACCGGAGCGCCCGCTTCCGCCGCGGCGAAAAGGTTGGTCTTGGTGATCATGTAGGCGATCTGGTAGCCGCCCCATGAATGGCCCTGGACGCCGATCTTCTCCTTGTCGACAAAGCCCTGCGCGACCACGCTGAGCACACCCGGTACGACCGCGTCGAGCGCGCTCTCGCCCGGATACCCGATCTCGTACGGGATGTCGGGGACGAACACGACGTAGCCGCGGCTCACGTAGAACGAATACGAGATGGAGGATCCCCCCGGCACCGGCGACCGGTAGGCGTGGATCCCGTCCGAGCTGCGCTCGTAGAAGTACACCATCATGGGGTATTGGCGGGACGGATCGAAGTTGTCGGGCTTGTAGAGGATGCCCTGGAGCCGCACGCCGTCGGCCGAGTCCCATTCCACAATCTCCGCCGAGCCCCAACTGTACTCGGCCTGCTGCGGATTGGCGTCCGACATCCTCGCCATGTCGGAGAAGCCGATGTCGGGTGCCGCGCCGTCGGTCACCCACAGGTCGGGGAACTCCCGGAAGTCCTCGCGCGTTACCAGCCAGCGGTCCGCATCGTCGGCCTTGCCGCGCAGCCGGAAGGTCTTGTCATCCATGACCACCATTTCGGGCGCGGCGGTCCGGTCGGTGCGACCGCTGTAGAAGCCGCCCTGCTTGTTCTTGTAGTGGAACGCTTGCCAGAGGGCCTCGCCTTCGGGCACGTGGGTCGCGTCGAAGTCGGTACGGGCGTAGCGGAAGCGGGTGCCGGACTCGCGGCCCGCGCCACCGGTGAGGTTGGTCGTCTCGCCCGTGGCCGGCTCGAACCGCCAGACGTCGTACCTGTCGTAGATGAGGAGGGCGTTGTCACCCTCGGTCCAGCTGGCCGGGCCGTAGGGGGGCGGCAGGTCGGGGTGATCGTCCAGTTCGTTCCAGACCGGGTGCTGGACGTCCGCGCTGGCAGCGACGGGGTCGCCGCCGGCGGTGGGCGCCACCATCCAGTGCCGGGCCTCGCCGTCCCACCAGGACAGGTACCCGCCCGCAGGCGAGATCGACGCACCGCCGAAGCCCTTCACCCTCTCGGCGACAATGCGATGCTCACCCGTGGCCACGTCGATGACGTAGACGTCGTTGTAGCGCCCGTCCCACGAGACCAGCTGGCGGTATGGCACATCGGTCGTGCCCGCCGCGTAGGATCCGTCGCCCTCGGCGGCGAAGCGCACCGTGGGAACGTCCGGAGTGCCCAGCTGCACGACGCTGCCCCCGTCGAGGTGCACCACTGCGGCGTAGGTGCGGTTGCGCTCCTGGGCAGCCTGCACGAGCTGCATCGGCTGCAGGTACGGGTCCTTCCAGTTCCAGATGTCGAGCGTGACCTTGTCCTCGTCGAGCGTATCATCATCCTCTTCGGGCTCGGGACGGGGAGCCGTGCCGAAGTGGAGGCGTCCGCCCCCGTCCGAGAAGCCGACGTTGCCGTGTTCGCTGACCCACCAGCCGGCCGGAACGCCGGCCGTCGCCGAACCGGCCATCGCGCCGCCCGACCACGACGGCTCTGCGCCGCGGTACAGTGTGAACTCGGGTTGGTCGGCCTGGTAGTCGTCCCGGTCGGACAGGAACGCCACCTGCGAACCGTCCTCGGCGATGGCCAGCTGCTTGTAGTTCCCCTCGCCTTCCATGACCGTGTGTTGCGCCATGTCGTCAAGGTTGACCACGAACACTCCGTCGCCCCCGCCGTCCGTGGCCGAAGTGGCGAAGGTGAGGACCGCCGCCTCTTCCGCGAAGAAGTAGTCGGTCACCTTTTCGTACCGCACCTCGTCGCCGGTGGCCAGGTTGAGGAGGACCAGGGTCGACCCCTCGTCCTTCTCCTTCTCGTCGTCCTCCTCCGCTTCGACCTCTTCTTCAGACTCCGGCTCGGCGGTCGGCTCCCCGGCGGCGGCCTCCTCCTCGGCACCCTCCGCTTCCTCCTCGTCCTCCGCCTCCTCCTCGACCGGCACGTAGGCCACCCAGCTCCCGTCTCCCGCGACCTTGTGGCTTTCGACCGCGCCCACGGTTCGGGCCTGGGGTCCGCCTTCCAGCGTCACCACCCCGAGCGAGTCGCCGGGCAGGGCGTCCCCCCTCTTGCCGTCCCGCTTCAGCGAATCCACTACCGCTTCCACCGGAGGCACCTCGTAGACCACGAAGCGCGAATCCGGGGTGAAGACCGGACCGGTCCCGCGCAGCGTGAGGGGCCTGGACTCTTCGCCAGCGCCGCGCACGGTGAGGACCGGGTCGCCCTCCAGGGCCGTCAGCACGAAGACCAGCCAGCTCCCGTCGGGGGAGAGGGAAGGGCTTCCGATGGTCTTCCAGTGCAGCACGTCCTCGTGGTCGAGGGCTCGCTGCTGGGCGAGGGCGGGCGCGGCCCCGGCACCGAGAAGGGCGAGCGAGAGCGCGAGGGACGTGCGGGAGCGCGAGTGAGTCATCGTCGTGACCTCCGGTTCGGCGACAGTCGCGAGGCTGCGGCCGGGGACAGTGTGGCTACCAGCGAATACCAGCTTGCGCAGGATTGATCCTGCCCGCCAGTGCCACCTCCACAAGGGGGCCGGTGAGGCTCTCGCCCCGCGGCCGCCGGGTCAGTCGCCCGTCGTGCCGAAGACCGAGGCGAGGATGTCCCGGTTGTAACCGACCACGAACGTGGTGCCGACCCTCATGGCGGGAGCCCGGAGCTTGCCCCAGCGGCTGACCATCATGGCGACGAGCTCGCTGTCCGGGGGGCGATTCTCCGATGACAGGTCCACGCGCACCACCTTCTTCCCCTTGGCGACGCACAGTTCGGTCATCCCCTCGAGCAGGGACGGCACGTCTTCCTTCATCAGCGGACTCTTCGTCGCGCTTCTCGTTTCAGCCGCCTCGATATCGTTCGTTGCAAGAAACTCCTGCGTGCGTTTGCAACTGGTTCAGCCGGGGCGGTGGTACCGCCATTCGAGGTTCCGTTTCATTCCGGGTCTCCTGTGTGGAGGCGAAGGTGCGATGGGACGACGCCCGGGGGCGCCCGGCAAGGTACGAGGTGCGGCCGAATGCCAGCGGGACGGACCCGCTACCGGCCAATAAAGCTAAGGTCTCGCACCTCCACGCGCTGCACGTCGAGTTCGTCCCTGAACACCCCGACGAGCTGCCCCCGGCTGACTTCCTCGATCCGGAACGATGCTGGAATCTCGACCCGGCCCCGGTAGCCGCCGTCTGTTCCGAAGATGTCCCAGCGCAACGCAATGGCTCCCCGTTCGCTGTACCGCCTCGCCCAGAGCTCTCCGGTATCGGCGAAGCGGAGGTCGGTGTAGGCGGGGAGCGACGACGGTAGCGGCAGCCCTTCGTACATCGCGGTCATCTCCCGGACCTCGGCTTCGTCGCGCTCGCGGCCACCGAAGCTCCTGACGTAGCCTTCCAGGTGTTCGTCCGTGCGGATCGTCGGCGCTTCGGTCAGCCGTGCGATACGGCTCAGCGCGCCGGCTTCGTCGAAGAAGCTGACTTCGTAGTCACTACCCCCGGTGACCGCGACCCCGTGCACGGATCCTGTGGCGGAAGGCTCCGGGGAGAAGGGAACTCTCAGGAGTTCGATCCGCATCGCGCCGCCACTTCCGGATGTCGACGACGACATCTTCGGGCCCGGAAGTTGCGTCAAGGTGTCGACGAGCGCACCATCGAGACGGTAACGAAGGAAGTATTCCGGCGGACCCATGTCGGCTTCGAATGCCTCCTCCAGAGCCTGAACCGGCGATTCGACCCCCGACGGCATCGCGAGAACCCTGATCCGGCTCAGAAAAATCCCGGGACCCGCGAGTCCGATCGGTGTGAGATAGCTCATTTCGCCCACTCCCGAGAGCGTCGCCGTGCCGGTCAGGGCACCCATGGCATCGTACTCCGTGATGCGCCCGAGCTGCCGGTCCGCCGCAACGATGCGTCCGCCGGCGGAGGGCCAGGCTCCGACCAGCACCCGGAATTCTCCCGGACCCTCTCCCCTGCCCCCGAATGACCGGAGATGACCGCCATCGGCGCCAAAGACCCGGATCTCTCCGGCGCCAATGTCAGCCACGACCAGGTTGCCTTCCGCGTCTCGGGCAACCGACGCGATCCGGGCGAAGAGAAACGCCTCCGGCCCTTCCAGCGCCCCGAACGACAGTGTCGGCTCCTCCGCCATCTCGGCGTACACGACATCGCCGGGCGCGCTGGTGACGATCGTGACCCCGGCCGAGTCGACAACCTCCGCAATCGCCTCGGGGACCTCCCCGCCATCACTGCAGGCGGCACATGCCAGCATCGCAAACCAATACGCCCTGCGTCTCATTGTCCCGACCTTTTCGGTAGCGGTCACGAATGTCTGTCGCGCCGGCCAGCCTTGCCGCGCCGGCACGCGCAGCCTTAACCTCGCACTTTCCCATAGGATCGACCCGGCGCGGCGTTTCGTTGCACGTTTCACGCAACAGCGCCCGCCAATCGCGAAAGGCGAGCCCCGATGACCCCGTCAGTTTTGCGCACCCTTCCGATCCTCGCGCTGGCCGCCGCCTGCGCGGCCCCCGTCGACACGCCCGCCGATCCACCTGCCGACATGCAGACGATGGTCGAGCACATCAACGCGCGCTCACCAGCCGACGGCGAGGTCCTGCCCTTCAGCGGCGCGGTCCGGGTTGGCAACACGCTCTACCTGTCCGGAATGCTCGGGCTCGAGGGAGGCGAGGTCCCCGAAACCGCCGAGCAGGAGGCGACCAACGTCCTCGACGGCATCAAGGCAACGCTGGAAACCGCGGGACTCACCATGGACGATCTGGTGCTCGTACAGGTGTTCGCCTCCGATGTCGAGGACTACGGGGCCTTCAACAGCGTCTACCGGACCTACTTCACCACCGAGTTCCCGGCCCGCGCCTTCCTCGGATCGGGGACGCTGCTCTACGGGGCCCGGTTCGAGGTCCTGGGGATCGCGGTCTCGCGGGATGCGCATTGACGGATATCGTCGTCCCACGGCGGTTGCTGGGCGCTCGGACGAGGCGTTGCTTCGGTTCCTGGCGCGATCCCCGATGCGAGCGGTGGCCGCCGTGGTGGCACTTGGAGTCGGCATAGGCACTGGCACCTGTTAATGGTGGCTTTCAGAGCCGCAATCCATTGGTAGCGAGTGGTGGCCGCCCGGCCAGCCCGCCGGGTGGGGCCTGCGCCGCTGGCCGATCGGCGACGGGACGCCCCCGGAGGCGCCGGCCATCGCCGGGAGTCGTGGGGCCTTCACTGGGCCTCTCTCGGCCAGTTCCTTGGACTGTCCTGAGGGCGTGTGGAAGCATCACCACGACGAGGATGACGCCGGTAACGAGGACTACGGCGACGGCGTGGACGTTACATGGTGCTTTCTGACAAGGGAATACGAGGTAACCATCGGCGTATGGGTAACGGTAACCGTTACCATGTGTGAGTATTCGGGGTGTGATCTGGAGCTGGAAGAGGCTGAGGCCCACATGGGGGGAATTAACTAGATGCCCCGCTCGCCGACGATGCTGCGGCTACTCCAGTTTTTGGTGACGCTGGCGCTCTGGCCAGCTACCGGTGCCGCGGCTCAGCAGCGCCTTGAGATCGATCACGGCTCGGGCAGGGAGGTCATCAACCAGTGGGAGTACGGCTTTCGCTCTTTCGTCGAGATCGATCATGCCAGGAAGCTGTTGTATGTGTTCGAGGCCAGCGATCCACTGGCGGCCCTGGCCATCTCGCTCAACGACGGCGCGCTCGTGAGCAAGTACGGTGGGGCCGAGGGCGAAGGGCCTGGTGAATTGCAGAATGCCAACGCCCTTGCGGCCACCACGGACGGCGTGTACGCGTCCGACCATGTGCGAGTCAATCACTGGGATTCCTCGGGCAATCTGGTCTCGACGTGGCGACCAAACACGCCGAGTGTCATGGACGTGTGCGCCCTTGGAGGCCAGCCTGCCGTTCCCCTGCCAGGGGGCGCCCTTGTGCGCTCCACGGACGGACCCGCCGTGATCCTTGGCCGCGGCCGTGCCGGCAGGAGACTAATGGTGGATCTGGCGTCGGCCCGTGAGGCGATGTTCACTTTCACGAGCTCGGAAATCGTCTGCATGGGAGATGTCGCGTACGTGCTGACGGATCTGCAGGTACATGGCCACTCGGCGGGCGGAACGACGACCGAAGTCAAGCTGCCGCCGGAGCTGGTGGAACGCGGAAGGCGCCGACAGGAAGGGGCGCGTGGAGGCGCAAGGATCCGGCCGTTCAGACTGTTCCATGACGGCAACGGGAATCTGGTCATCTCCATGTGGAGATCGAGACTGGCCGGGGCGATCATCGATCCCGAAACCGGGTGTCACTCGATCGTGATGGACCCGGGGCCTCCGGCGGGGCATGCGGTCAGATTCGCGGGCATGTACCAGGACAGCGCCGTGGTGCTCGTAAACACCCCCACGACGCGGATGGTCGAAGGAAAGCCGACGCCGGTCTTTGTCGCCGGCGAATACCCGATCATCGCGCTACGGCCACTGCGGCGCGTGGGCGGCGAACCGTGCAAAGCGCAGGGGCCCCAGCCACTATGACGATGCCGCGTTGACCGAACGCGAACGGCGCTCGCGCGTTTTCGCCGGGACGTCGACCCCACGGCCCGCGCCATGCGCAAGGTCCGTTTCGAATCGCGTGCAGGTGCACCTCTCCCAGCGAATTGACAACTACCCCAGTATCACCGCCCGCAGCGCCCTCGCACCGTCGACCGCACGATCGACATGTTCACGCGTGTTGTAGACGTGGGGACACAGCCGCATGCCCCCCGTTCCCGCGCCCGCGATGCCGTGCTCCTCGTACAGCCGGCGCAGCGCCGTGCCTCGGTCACCCGGCACTTCGGCGATGCATACGCCGCCTGAAAGCACCGGGTCCATCGGAGTGACCAGGGTCAGCCCCAGTTCGGCCAGCCCTTCCTTCAGGGCCGTGGCCAGTTCGCTCACCCGCGCCTCGGTCTCGGCCGCGCCGACCGCGGCGTGGAACTCCGCCGTGGTGCCGACCGCGGCCAGGCATGCGTCATCGCGCTGACCGAGCGATTCGAACTTGCGCGCGCCCTTCACGTCGGGGTCGGCGTCGTTGCCCCAGCCGGGCGCCACGATGTTGGGCCAGATCTCGGCGATCCTGGCTTCCTTGACGTACAGCACGCCCGCCTCCTTCGGGCCCATGAACCACTTGTGCGCGGATGCGGAATACGAATCGCAGCCGAGTGCACGCAAGTCGACGTCGAGGACACCCCAGCTCTGCGCGCCGTCCAGGTGGACGTGGATGCCGCGGGGGCGTGCCGCCTCGACGAGTTCGCGAACGGGGAGCCGAATCCCGCTCACGTTCGAGACGTGGGTGAGCGACAGGACGCGGGTCCGCCCGGTCAGCGCCGCGACGAAGGGGTCGATCAGTTCCTGGATCGAGGCCGGGTGGCGGGGCACCGCGACCCGCTTCACCGTGATCCCGAACCTCGCCGCCCTCACGTCCCACGCCACGTTGTTGGTGGGGTGGTTCTGGTCCCAGAGAACCACCTCGTCGCCGGCGCGAAGGGGCACACCGTTGTTGATCGTGTTGTTGGCCTCGCTGGTGTTGCGGACGATCGCGATCTCGTCGGGACTGACCCCCAGCTGGGCCGCGACCGCCGCCCGCGACCGTTCCGTGAGGTCGCGAAACTTGGCACGGTTGTTGAAGGAACAGTCGCGGTCGATGTCGCGCGTGAGGTCCTCGACGCGGGCCGCCACCGAGCGGGGTGACGGGCAGAGGTTGGCCGCGTTCATCGGGACGCGCTCCTCGGTGAAAGAGAACTGGGCGCGGACCAGCTCCCAGTACGGTTCGTCGCGGACGGATCGCGGGCCGCCCGGCGGAAGTTCCTGCCTCTGCACGTCGCGGCCGTATCCCGACGGAGCATCGGGCAGCCCGAAGGCTCCAGGCAGCGCGAAGGCACCGGGCAACACGGCGGCCCCCGCCGCCATCTCGGTAAGGAACGAACGGCGGGTGGCTTCGCGCTTCATGTAACGCTCCCTGCGGCAGAACGAGGTTGGCAGCTCCATGATACGGGGGCCCGGGCCGATCGGCCATTGCGCCGCCCCGGCGACCAGGTCGGCCACCACCGGGTGCGCTGCCGGCCCCCTGCCCGATCGGCCATTGCGCCGCCCCCACGTCCGCCACAGCTTCCCACGCCGACAGCACCCACCGCGGCATGGTCCGCCCCCTTCACGAAGGAGAGTCTCCGTGGCCCTGATCGCCCACCGGATGAGCCGCCTGGGCACCGAGAACGCGTTCAAGCTCGGCGACGACATCCAGCGATGCGTCGACCGGGGCATGGACGTCATCCGCTTCAACCTGGGCGCACCCGACTTCCGCAGCGCGCCCCACCTGAACCGGATCGCGTGGGAAGCCCTCGACGCCGGCCGCTCCAGCTACTGCGACCCTGCCGGCATCCTCTCCTTCCGCACGGCGATCGCGGATCACGTCACCCGGACCCGCGGCGTGGACGTCACGCCGGGGCGTGTCGTCGTCACGCCCGGGGCGAAGCCCCCGATCGGGTACACTCTGCAGACGTACGTGGACCCTGGCGACGAGGTCGTCTACCCCACGCCGGGGTTCCCCATCTACGAATCCTGGGTGCGCTTCGCGGGTGCGGTGCCGGTGCCGCTCCGCCTCTCCGACGAACGGGACTTCGCCTTCACGGCGAACGACCTCGCTCCACTGATCACCCCGCGCACCAAGGTCATCATTCTCTGCTCGCCCTCCAACCCGACCGGAGGGGTCCTGTCGCGCGACGAACTTGCAGGAATCGCCGGGGTGATCCGGGACCGGTGCCGCCCGGACGTGCGCATCTACGCCGACGAGATCTACGAGCACATCCTCTTCGACGGGCTGCGGCACGAGAGCATCATGTCCCACCCGGGCATGCCGGAGCGCACCGTGCTGGCCAGCGGTCACTCCAAGGGCTTCGCAATGACGGGATGGCGCCTCGGATGGGCGGTTCTGCCGACCGAGGAGGAAGCCGGGATCTTCAAGCAGATCAACATCAACATCGTGTCGTGTGTGCCGCCCTTCCTGCAGGAGGCGGGTCAGGCGGCGTACGAGGACCCGGCCTCGGCGGTCGAGGTCGAAGGGATGGTGCGGGAGTTCGAGAAGCGGAGGAACTGGATCGTGCCCGCGTTGAATTCGATCACCGGACTCCGGTGCCGGACGCCGAAGGGCGCATTCTACGTCTTCCCGGATGTGTCGGGCGTGTGCCGCCGGCTCGGGATCTACAGGGCGTACCGCGAACTGGCAGAGAGCGCCCGCGGCCGGACGACTCCGGCGGGGATGCTTCAGATGTTCCTGCTGTATCGATACGGGGTGGCTTCGATGGACCGGGCGTCGTTCGGGAGGATCGGGGCCGAAGGGCAGGACTTCCTGCGCCTGTCGATCGCGAACAGCATCGACGACATCCGGCGCGGCGTTTCGCGCATCGCCGAAGCCGCGGACGACCGCGCCGGATTCGCCGATTTCGTCGCCGGTGACGATGGCAGGGAGCTCTTCGCATGAGCATTCGGGTCTGCGTGGCCGGGGTGACGGGGTGGACCGGGCAGGCGGTGGCGGAGGCCGTGCTGCGCTCCGACGACTTCCGGCTGGTGGCTGCGGTCGCACGCCGTGCCGCGGGAGAGGACGTGGGGGACGCGATAGGCCACGACCAGGCCACGGGCGTCGCCATCACGACCGATCCGGCCATTGCACTGGCCGCCGAGCCCGATGTGTGGATCGACTACACGCACCCGGGCGTGGTGAAATCCCACGCCATCCGGGCCCTCGAAGCGGGGACCCGCGTGGTGATCGGCACGTCGGGGCTCGCCGCGCCCGACTTCCGCGACATCGAAGCAGCGGCCCTGGCCGCGCGTCTGGGCGTCATCGCGGCGGGCAACTTCTCCGTCACGGCTGCCACGCTAAAGCACCTGGCCGGCATCGCGTCCCGTCACCTGCCCCACCGCGAGATCGTCGACTACACGCACGCCGGCAAGCCTGACGCACCCAGCGGGACGGCTCTGGAGCTTGCGGAGTACCTGGGCACCGTCGCCCCCAACAAGCTCCACTTCCCCGTGGAGGAGACGCTGGGAATACCCGGCACCCGCGGGGCGGAGATCGGCGGCACCCAGGTCCACTCCGTGCGGCTGCCCGGCTACATCGTCTCGGTCGAGGCGCTGTTCGGGCTGCCGGGCGAGCGCCTGGTCATCCGGCACGACGCCGGAGAGAGCGCCGCACCCTACGTGGCCGGAACGCTGCTCGCCGCAGGGCGCGTCGGCGAGGTCACGGGCCTGGTGAGGGGACTGGACACGCTGCTTTTCGGGTGAGCCGGCGGGCGCTCTGCCCGGCAGCTCCAGGCAGCGGCGTCACTCCTCCGTGATCGCGACCTCGAACATCGTCGGCCACAGCTTGCCGGTGACGTAGAAAACGCCGGTCGACGCGTCGAAGGCGATCCCGTTGAGCACGGCGCCGGCGTCCTGCGGGCGGCGGCTCGCCAACGTCAGCGAGTAGGCGTCCAGCGTGCCGGTGATCTCGCCTGTCGCCTTGTCGATCCGCACGATTTCGTCGGACTGGTAGATGTTGGCGTAGATCTGATCCCCCACGCATTCGAGCTCGTTGAGGTTGCGCGTCGAGAAGCCGTCGCGGGTCACCCGGATCCGGTCGACCAGGTCGAACGTCTCCGGATCCCTGCGGAAGAGATCGCCGGTCCCGTCCGACATGAACAGCCACTCACCGTCGTAGCAGATCCCCCACCCTTCCCCGTCGTACTCGAAGGTCTTCTCCTGGACCAGGGTCGCCGCGTCGTACACAAAGGCCAGCCCCGCCTTCCAGGTGAGCTGTATCAGCTTGTCGCCGACCAGCGCCAGACCTTCGCCGAAGTACTCCTCGGACAGGGCGTGGCTGCGCAGGACGCTGCCGGTGGCGATGTCGACCTGCCGGAGTTCCGACTCGCCGTACTGCCCGGTGCTCTCGTAGAACGTCCCGCCGTCGATGAGCAGGCCCTGCGTGTAGGCGTCCGGGTCGTGCGGAAGCGTGCGCCGAAGTTCGTAATCGAGCCGTGTGACCGCATCGTCGGCGCAACCCGCCTGGACCAATGCGACGAAGAGCAGGCCGGAACGAAGTGCGGATCCGGCGCCGCGTGCTTTGCGCGGGCCGGCCCGGGACGTACGGTGGCGTCGAAGCGCGGGAGCCTCAGCCCCCGATCGCGTGGCTGAATCGATCATCACTGCCTCGTATGGTGGGCGGCACCATCCGTCGGGTGGGTGCCGTTCTATTCTCATGGGGCGGTCGCAAGGCTAACGTATCATCTCCCAATCACTCCAAGGAGGTGGACGTGCCCGGGCTTCACCCTCACATCGACCCCGACGGGCTTCTTGAATACTCGGTCGTCTTCACCGATCGATCATTGAACCACATGTCGGAGCGCTTTCGCGCCGTGATGAAGTACGTGTCGCATACCCTGAAGCATACCTACGCGGCCAAGGCGGTCTCGGTGGTTCCCGGCGGGGGGACGTACGCGATGGAGGCGGTGGCGCGCCAGTTCGGGACCGGCAGGCACTGCCTCGTGATCCGCAACGGCTGGTTCAGCTACCGCTGGACGCAGATCTTCGACGCGGGGCGAATCCCCTCGGAGTCCACGGTGCTCAGAGCCCGCCCAGTCGGCGACGGACACCAGGCGCCCTTCGCCCCTCCACCGATCGAGGAAGTCGCCGCGGCCATCGCCGCCGCGCGTCCCGGCGTCGTCTTCGCCCCGCACGTGGAAACATCCTCCGGGATCCTGCTCCCCGACGACTACGTGCGCGCGGTCGCGGACGCAACCCACGCCATCGGAGGACTTTTCGTGCTCGACGGCATCGCGTCGGGTGCGATGTGGGTGGACATGGAGGAGTCCGGCGTCGATGTCCTCATCAGCGCCCCGCAGAAAGGCTGGAGCGGTTCGCCGTGCGCGGGCCTCGTGATGCTGGGCACCGAGGCCCTGGCCAGAATGGAACCGGCGGCCAACACCAGCTTTGCCTGTGACCTTCTGCGCTGGCTCCAGGTCGTGGAGGCCTACGAAAGCGAAAAGGCCATCTACCACTCCACCATGCCCACGGACGCACTGCGGATGTTCCGCGATGCGATGGCCGAGACCGAGGCGTTCGGATTCGAGAACGCGCGGGCCAGGCAGCGGGAACTGGGGGACGGAGTCAGGGCGCTGTTGGCCGAGAAGGGGTTCCCGAGCGTTGCGGCCCCGGGCTTCGAGGCGCCCGGTGTCGTCGTCAGCTACACCGAAGATCCCGGTATCCACAACGGCAGCCGGTTCGCCGCCGCGGGCTTGCAGATCGCCGCGGGGGTGCCCCTCATGTGCGGAGAGCCCGAAGCATTTCGGACCTTCCGGCTGGGTCTGTTCGGACTGGACAAGCTCGGGAACGTCGACCGGACGGTGCGGACGCTGGACGAGGCGCTGGAGCAGGTGCTTTCGGGTGCCCGCCTGGTTGGAGCAGCAAGGTGAGCGTCCGCGCAGCCTCCGAATTCGACGTGACGGGCTGGGACCAAACGCCGTACGGAGAGGAAGGCAAGGGCCCCAGCCTCGCGGAGGCGATGGTGCTGAAGGAGTATCGGGGAGACCTCGAGGGACAGGGTCGGGCTCGCGTGCTGATGTGTCGAGCCGATGCCTCGAGCCGTCCGGAAAACGCAGGCTACGTGGCCTCCGAGCAGGTGTCGGGCCGACTCGCGGATCGAGAGGGAACGTTCGTCGTCCAGCACTGGGGGATCGCCGCCGCCGGCGCACCGCCGCGCACCGGGGGACATGTGGTCCCCGGATCGGGCACGGGCGGGCTGGTGGGACTGTCCGGGACGATGGAGATCTCCGTCACCCCGGACGGCAAGCACCAGTTCACCCTCGACTACGAACTTCCCGACCCCGCTGTGAACTTCTGAACCCGACGGCCTGTTGACGCCTCTCCGACGTAGAGGTTGCCGCGGGAATCCACGCTCATTCCGTGGGGACGCAGGAATTGGCCCGCCTGGCGTCCGCCGCGCCCGAATTCGCCGACTACCTCCAGGTCGTCGCGCCGAAGTGTCCAGACCTTGTGGTTGGTGCCGTCGGCCAGGTACAGCCACCGCTGCTCGGGATCCGGCGACAAGGCCAGCACAAACGCCGATCCCGATGCGCGCGTGAGCGGTGCGATGGTCTTTTCGGCCACGTATTCGCCGCTCTGCCGGAAGACCTGGATGCGGTTGCCTCTCCGGTCGGCCACGTAGATGAGCCCGTCGCGCGACCCGATGAGCCCATGCACGGTCGAGAACTGGGCCGGCGGCGCGTCCTCCTCACCGCGTCCGGCGTAGTCGTACCCGTACTCGTCGTCGGGGGCCTCCCCGTACGCCCCCCAGTGGCGCAGGTAGTCGCCGGTCTCGCCGTCGAACACCACAACGCGCCGGTTCGCGTACCCGTCCGCGATGAACACCTCGTTCGACTCCGGGTCGACCCAGATGCCCGCGGGACCACCGAGCAGGCGCGGATCGTCGCTGCCACCGTTGACATCGTACTCGCCCAGCGTCATGACCAGTTCGCCGCTGCGCGTGAACTTCATCACCCGGTGGTGCCGGTACGTCCCCACCCAGACGAAATCGTTGTGATCCACGAACAGCCCGTGCGGGTTCCTGGGATACTCGGACACGTCCTGCGATGAGTCGCCCCACCCCTGCACCACGGTGCCGTCCGCGTCGAACTCGATCACGGACGGGGCGGGCGCACAACAGGTGCCCAGGGGCGGATCCTGAACCGCGGAGGTCTCTTCCGGCGTCAACGTCTCGGGGAGGTGCGCCACCCAGACATGGTCGCGAGAGTCCACGAACACTGCCGTCACGGCACCCATGATCCACTTGTTCGGCATCTCCGGAGGCCAGGCAGCATCGACCCGGAACACCGGGGGCCCGTCCGGTGACATCGCCTCGGAACCACTCCCGTCCACTCCGCCCGGAGGCCGTCCCCCCTCGCAACCGGCGATCGCCAGGATGAGTGGGACACACAGGGCGTGGGGCCGAAGTCTGCGGTCTGAGGTGTATCGGGTTATTCTCATGCGTCGTCTCCTCATTTCTTGCGCTGGCATCCAGAGTCCGAGAATGTTTCGGTGTGAGTCGGGATCGCGCCAGCCCGGGCACGACCGGCGCGCAGCCCGACGTCATGACCCCATTTACCAGGGAAGGCGTATGAAAGCGACACGGACTCAGGGTGACAGCGGCCCTGCCCACGCCGTGTGCGCCCGGCGTCTCGCCGGCTGCACGCTCGCGGCGGGCGGGCTGTTGCTGCTCCATGCCTGCTCGTTCGCCCCGGCTCCATCGGTCCCCGAGCCGGTCTCCGAGTTGCCCGGCAGCTTCATGGGCGGGTCGGTGCCGGGCGACCATGCAGCGCGAGAGTGGTGGGCGGCCTTCGACGACCCCGTCTTGAACACGGTCATCGACTCGGTGCTCACCTCCAACTTCGATTTGGCGGAAGCGGTCGCCAGGGTACGGCAGGCGAGGGCACAGGCGGGCATCGCCGGGGCCGGCCTCTTCCCCGTCATACAGGCGAGCGGATCGGCTACCGACCAGAACACCCCGGCCAACGCCGGATTCGGCGAGCAGTTCCGGAAGCTCGCGGGCGGCGAGGACGGCGTCGCGGGCGGCTTCGAGTTCCCCGACCGCCTCGCCTTCACCACCTATTCGCTGGGAGTCGACTTCTCGTACGAACTCGACTTCTGGGGACGCGCACGCAACGACTCGCGCGCGGCCGGGGCGCAGTACCTGGCGTCTGAATCCGACTACCAGGCCGCGCGCATCGGTGTTCTGGCGACTACAATCACCACGTACTTCGAGATCGTGGACCTCAGGCGCCGGACGGCCCTGACCCGGGAACTCGTCGAGGTGCTTCAGGAGCGCGAGGCGCTGGCCGAAACCCGCTACGCGCGCGGGCTGGTTACCTCCTTCGAGCTCTACCAGGTACGGCAGGATCTGCAGAACACCCAGGCGGGACTGCCCCAGCTCGAAAGCGCGCTCACCGACGCGGAAGGACGGCTCGCCGTGCTGCTCGGAGGGTTCCGGGCCCGGCTGGACGCGATGCTTCCCGACTCGCTCGCCCCCGCCTCCCTGGCGGACCCGGTCGCAGCGGGCGTACCGGCCGACCTGCTCTTCCAGCGGCCGGACGTACGGGCCGCGGGCCTGCGCCTGGACGCCGCAAGGTTCACGATCGGGGCGCGCCGCGCCGAACTGATTCCGTCGCTGTCGTTGTCCGGCACGATCGGCGTCCAGTCTTCCAAGGTCGATGGTCTCTTCAGCGTGGACCAGTGGTTCCGGAATCTGCTGGGAAATCTGACCGCGCCGATCTTCCAGGGAGGGCGCCTGAGAAACAACGTGGCGCTCGCTCAAGCCCAGTTCAACCAGGTCGCCGCAGCCTACGGCAGGACCGTGGTCACGGCGGTCTACGAGGTCGAGGCTGCGCTGGCCGCACTCGGCAACGAAGACCGGCGACACGCCTTCCTTGTCGCTCAGCGGGAAGAAGCCCGGGCGTCGGTCGACCTGCAGTCTGAACGATATGCGTCGGGAGTGGCTGGCTACACCGACTATCTGGACGCGCTGCGCACCCTCCTGAACGTGGAGTCGACGCTGGCCGGTGCCGGACGCGACCTCGCGCTGGCACGGCTCGCCGTCCACCGCGCGCTCGGCGGTGAATGGACAGCCCCTCCCGAATCGCTGGAAGGGCCGCGCATGGTTCCGACCGAGTCAAGCAACGAAGGGAGAAGTAGATGAGTCGCGCCAAGAGCACATTGATTGCCGCGGGCATCCTGGCCGGCGCCGTCGCTATCGCCGCCATCATGATCCAGATGAGACCCGAGCCCCCCCTGCGTGAACCGCCGTCCCGGGTTCCATTCGTCACCACGGCGTCCGCAGTGGCCGGGTCCGGACCCATTCCCGTGTACGGGGCCGGAACCGTCCGGCCGCGGGCGGAAATCGACGTCGCGGCGCAGATCGCCGGCAAGGTCGAATGGGTCGACCCCGCCTACCAGGGCGGGGGCCGGATCCAGGAGGGGCAGGTTCTCTTCCGCATCGCCGACGACGACTACCAGAACCGGGTGCAGCAGGCGCGGGCCAATGTGGCCGCACAGCAGGTCGCTCTTCTCCAGGCCGCGGAGGACGCGCGCATCGCCCTGGCCGAGTATGAGCTGTTCCGGCAACGGCAACCGGACGCGGCCACGACGGCCGAGGCGAACCCGCTGACCCTCAGGCAGCCGCAGCTCGATGCGGCCCGGGCCGCTCTCGCGAGAGACAGCGCCGCCCTGGCTGACGCCGAATTGGCCCTGTCCCGAACGGAGGTGCAGGCCCCCTTCAGCGGCGTCGTGCGGACGGAGTCCGTCGGCCTGGGTCAGTTCGTAGCGGCCGGCCAGAGCGTCGGACGGCTGTACGCCGACGACGCCGTCGAGGTCATCGTGCCGCTCTCGGACGCGGACGCGGCGTTGGTACCGATGCTCTGGCAGCTGCGCGCGGGCGACCGCAACCGGAGGGTCCGGGCTTCCGTAACGACCGGGTACGGCCGCGGCGTGTACTCATGGGCCGGGTACGTGGACCGCGCCGAGGCGGCCCTGGACGAACAGACCCGCACGATCGATGTGGTCGTGCGGGTCCCGAACCCCTTCGCGGGAGGGATGCCCGTCGGGGACGGCGACGGGGACTCCGCCACCGAGGGCCCGCCCCTGCTCGTGGGGCAGTTCGTGGAGGTGCAGATTGATGGCCTCGCGCCGGAGAGCTACTTCACGGTACCCCGGAGCGCACTCCGGACCGGGAACGAGATCTGGGCCCTCGACAAGGGCTCCCTGGTCACGATCGTCCCGGTCGAGGTCTTGCAGCGGTCCGACGATGTGGTGTTCGTGACGGGCGCCCTGAACGCGGATCAGGCGGTCGTGGTCAGCGGGATACAGATCGCGACGGAAGGTATGGTCGTGCGGACGGAGGGGGGAGATAACGGGTGAGGGTGGACGGGACCGAAGGGGAAGGGGACAGTCTCGGCGAAGGGAAGGGCCCTGGCGAGCAAGGGGGGCCGCAGGCGGCAAGCGGGCCGATTGCCTACATGGCCCGCAACGGGGTGGCGGCCAACCTCCTCATGTTGTTCATCCTGTTTGCCGGACTTTTCGCATTGCGCGGTCTGGTGCAGGAAGTGTTCCCGGAGGTGTCGCTGGATCGGATCAACATTTCGGTAGCGTATCCCGGCGCCACACCGGATGAGATCGAAGAATCGGTCATCCTCAAGATCGAAGAGCAGGTCAAGGCGGTCGACGGCCTGAAACAGGTCCGTTCGACGGCCGCGGAGGGTCGGGGGTCGGTCGTCGTGGAACTCCGGCTGGGTGAAGATCTGAATCGCGCTCTGGACGATATCAAGGCCCGGATCGACCGGATCCAGACCTTCCCGGCCAACGCCGAACGCCCCGAGGTCACCGAAATGACCAACCGGCAGAGCGTGATCCGGCTCGTCCTCTACGGCGACGTGTCCGAGCGAACCCTCAAGGAGCTGGCGTACCGCACCGAGGACGCGCTCTCCGCACTTCCGGTGGTCTCCTACGTGGAGACGACCGGAGTCCGCGAGTACGAAATCTCGATCGAGGTATCGCTTCGCAGGTTGCGGGCTCTCGGCCTCACGTTGCGGGACATCTCAAGCGCCGTGCGTCGCGGTTCGCTGGATCTGTCGGCCGGAAGCATCGACACCCGCGACGAGGAGGTGCGGATCCGCACGACCGGCCAGAACTACACCCAGCAGGACTTCGAGGAGATCATCGTCCTCAGCCGGGCCGACGGAACGGTCGTGCGACTGGGGGAAATCGCGGAGGTGCGCGACGGCTTCCGCGACGTCGATCTGATCGGCCGCTACGCGGGTCGGCGCGCGGCCTACGTCGAAGTCTTCAGGACCGCCGACGAGAAGGTCCTGGAGATCGTGGACGCGGTGGAACAACACCTCGATGAGCAGGTGATCCCATCGCTCCCCGAGGGCGTCGATCTTGAAATCTGGAACAACGACGCCGATATCCTGCAGGACCGCCTGGGACTCCTGGTCAAGAACGGGTTCCTGGGATTGATGCTGGTCCTCGTCGCCCTGGCGCTCTTTCTGGAGATACGGCTGGCTCTGTGGGTCGCCGTGGGAATCGCCGTCTCCTTCGTGGGCACCTTCGCCGTGATGGCAGTGCTGGGCGTCTCCATCAACCTGATGTCCCTCTTCGCCTTCATCCTCGCCATCGGGATCGTCGTGGACGATGCGATCGTGGTGGGCGAGAACATCTACGCCGAGCGGGAGAAGGGAGCGCGCGGGGTTGCGGCGTCGATCCGGGGCACGCGGCGGATCACCCGGCCGGTGATCTTCGCGGTCCTGACCACGGTGGTGGCCTTCTGTCCGCTCTTCTTCATCCCCAGTTCCATCGGGAAGATCGTCGGAACCATACCGGTGATCGTGATCTCGGTCCTCGTGTTCTCTCTGATCGAGTCTCTGCTGGTCCTTCCGAATCATCTGTCCCACCTTCCCGAACCCGGTGCTTCCCGCGCCGGGCGACGACCGCACGCTGTCCGCCGGATTCAATCACGAGTGGACGTGGCGCTCAAGCGCTTTGTGGACGGACCTCTCGACCGAAGCCTCCGGTTCGCGACAGGCCAGCCCGGACTGGTGATCACAACCGGGGTCGCGCTTATCGTCCTCTGCGTTTCGATGATCCCCGCCGGCATCATCAAGGTCGACTTCATGCCTTCGGTGGAGGCGGACCTGGTAACGGCCAGCCTGGAGATGCCCGAGGGCACTCCCGCTCAGCGTACGTCCGATGTCGCGGACGCTCTGGAGGAGGCGGGATACCGGGCTGCGAGCCGGCTCGGGTCCGGGCGGGACGATGCTGCCGGGTCTCTGCTCTCCGGGGTGAACGTCACAATCGGCCTTGGGGCCCGGCAGTCAGGGCCCGGCGGCGCAGCCACGGAAACCGCCAACCCGCGGGCCAACATCGGCGCCGTCGAGTTCAAACTCGTGACCGCCGATCAACGGGACGTATCCGCGGCCGAATTTCAACAGGTGTGGCGCGAGGAACTCGGTCTCCTGCCGGAGGCCAAGGCGCTCACCATTACGGCAGAACTCATCGGCTTTGGCCTTCCGGTCCACGTCGAGCTCTCTCACCCGGATCCCGCCCGGCTGGCGTCGATCGGCGACACGGTGATCAGGCGGCTCCGTGAATTCGACGGAGTCTTCGACGTCCAGGCGGATCAGGACCAGGGCCTGCGCGAGATCCAGCTCGACTTGCGCGCAGAGGCGAGAACCCTCGGGGTGACGCTCGATGACCTGGCCAGACAGGTCCGCTCCGCATTCTTCGGTGACGAGGCACTGCGCATACAACGGGGTCGCGAAGACATGCGCGTCTACGTGCGGCTGCCCGAAGACGAACGCAACGCCATCGCCGACGTCGAGAGCTATCTGGTCCGTACTCCCAACGGACGCGAGGTACCGCTGGGCCGAGTCGCATCCGTGCGCTTCGGCAGGTCTCCCACGACCATTCGTCGCAAGGACGGCCTCAGGGTCCTGACCGTCACCGCCGACGTCAATCCCGCCATCGTTACCGGCGGCGAGGTGACGGACCGTCTGGACAGCTCGATCCTGCCCGAACTCCGCGCCCGGGACCCGGACCTGTACTATTCCTTCGGAGGCGAGCAGCAGGAACAGGTCGATTCCTTCGGCGCCCTCGGTGGCGGCTTCGCGCTGGCCCTCCTGGCGATCTATGCGCTCCTGGCGATCCCCTTCGCCTCCTACACCAAGCCCCTCATCATCATGGCGGCGATCCCCTTCGGGATCATCGGCGCGGTTCTGGGCCACATGCTGCTGGGCTTGCAGATGAGCATCATGTCGATGTTCGGCGTCATTGGCCTGAGCGGTGTGGTCGTAAACGACTCCCTCGTCATGATCGACTTCATCAGCGAGCGCATGCGGCAGGGAATGCCGGGCCGCCAGGCGATCATCGATGGCGCCAAGGCGCGCTTCCGCCCGATCTTCCTCACCTCGCTGACGACCTTTCTCGGCGTTGCCCCCCTGGTGTTCGAGACGAGCCTGCAGGCGCAGTTCCTGATCCCGATGGCAGCTTCGCTGGGCTTCGGGATCGTCTTCGGGACCGTGGTGCTGATGATGATCGTGCCGGCGCTGGCGATGGTGCAGCACAGGGTCATGGGGGAGCGGGTCCGAGGGTAGGGCACTCATCGTGACCTGAAGCTTGACAAGGGCGTACGGTCCGCCCATGGTAGAGCACTTGAAGCCTTATGGTCACATTCGAGGGAGCTTGGCGACAGCAATGATCACGCAACGGGTCGTCTTGGGACGTCGGCGTGGGAAACACGGGTTGTTGGCAGGAGTGCTTGTCGCTGTGTTGGCACTGTTCGCTTGCGGTGACGACCAAACACCCACTGCACCACCGGTGGCGTCGGAGGTATCGATTTCCCCGGAATCGGTCACCCTCGAGTCCATCGGCGAGACCCGCCAGTTCTTCGCGGCCGTGAGCGATCAGCACGGGGAGGCCTTCGCCGGAACGATCGCCTGGTCGAGTTCGGCAACAGGGGTCTTCACCGTCGATGCGAATGGCCTGGTGACGGCGGTCGCAAACGGCTCGGGCAGGCTGACGGCGTCTTACGAGAGCCTTAGCGCTTCAGCGACGGTGAGGGTGTGATATAACGTTGTAAGTGACTGTGATAAAACATCTTACAGAATCCGCTGCCGGGCGGTTACCTCATTGTATCCCTCTTCCCGAACGGGAATCCAATCGACCGCATCGGACGTTCTTGGACGTAACCGACGGACCTCGCGGATGCGCTCTACCCTTGCGGCTCCAGCGCAATCAACCTGACCACGCGGACGGTCGGCACATCCAGGTCGTCGCTTTCGATATAGGCCATGAGGCCGCCGGGGCCGAAGGCGTCCGGCGTCCGCAGCCCCTCCGGCGGCAGGGTGCCGATGTAATCTCCCTCGGGCGTCACGATGTCGATTGGGCCGTCGTCGTCGCCTGTCGGACCCCGGCGCTCGACCCAGATACGATCCTCCCAGTCCACCTTGATGCTGTACAGCACCGGCACCTCGTCGGCGAATGTGCGCCCCTCGACCCCCTCACGATTGATCTGGATGGGCAGGCTCGTATTCGATGCGCTTTCAAGCACCCCCGCTTCGGCTTCGCGGTAGCGCTCGCGTTCGGCCTCCCTGATCGCATCGTCAACCGGGAGCGGCGCAATCGGTCGCTCGATCATTCCGGCAACGCTTCCGTCGGGGCCGATGAGCTTGATGCGGTATCCGATTGAGTCGATCAGCGCGAGACGGCCGTCGGTCAGCAAATCGATATCGAGGCGGGGCTCGAAGGCGCGGCCTGCGGCAACGCGCATGCGCATGCCGCTTTCCAAATCCCCGCTCAGCTCGGATTCGTCTTCGTCCTCCTCGGGCAGTTCCCAAGCGGTGTAGAGGAGTGTCGGCTCGGTGCCGTCCAGGGGGAAGAGGTGGATCGGACGACCGGGTTCCTCCGGCTGCTCGTCTTCGCCGAAGCGCATGATCTGTGTGGCGACGAGGCGGCCGTCGGGGAGCGCCATGCGGGCCAGGGCCATGCCCGTGGTCATCGGGTCCATGGTAACACGCCGGACGAACTCGCCGCCGGGTTCGAGAAGGTCGATCTGAGTGAGTCCCATCACGGTGTAGGATCCGTCGCGCGCGACAATCGCCCTGGTGACGTTGTCGAATTCTCCGGGTCCCTCTCCCCGTCCGCCCACCGTACGGACCAGCGATCCGTCCGGCCCGACCACAAGGATGTGATCGAGTTGGCTATCGAAAATGTGAAGGTTGGACTGCGCGTCGAAGTGGACCGAGCGCACGTTGCCGAAGGTGTCCCAAGTGTCGCCCACCACCGACCCGACGGTGAAGACCTCCTCGGTCACGGCGTTCACGATCACGTCTGGGCCGTCCAACGTTCCGGCGGCACCATTGGCCGATCCGTCCCCGGCATCCCCGCAGGCCACTAAGAGGGCGAGAGGAAGGAACGGCGCGAGGCATCGCCGTCGCGCTGTTGTCGCATTCGCCATCGTCAGGTTCCTCATTTTCGATCCTTCCCCCACGTCAAGGGGATCGTGCAAGTCGTTCGCAGGCGCGCGGAGACCCCAAAGCTCTCACCCGCCCGGCTCTTCGTCTCATTCAATGTATGCCAGAAGCCTGTCGAGGACGACGTTGCCTCGCCGTTTTGTGGCGAGAATACTTCAGCAGTGCGACCTTGAGAGGGTCGGCGGGGACGCGATTTGGCCCCGCCAGTCGCTGATGGCTCGAAGGAGTTGAAAGGTGTACGAACGAACGCAAGCGATACTGATCGCCATGGCGTGGGTGGCGTTGGCCGGTTGCGGGGACTCCGAGTCCCGAAGCGACTGGACCACGCTGCGGGACACGTTGCCTTCCGGCGCGGTCCACGTCACGAACATCCCCGCCGCGAACGCGTCTCCCACTTGGACGCTTGTCGAGGAACTCCGCGTCGGCACCCTCGAAGGCACCGGACCGGACGCTTTCGCCTATCTGAAGGGCCTCGTGGCGCTGGACGGCGGAGGCTTCGCCGTCTTGGATTCCCAGGTTCAGGAACTGCGTGTCTTCGGCCCTGATGGCGCTCACATCGCGACCCATGGTGGGAGGGGACAGGGACCCGGCGAGTTCGCGGCCGCGAACGGTATCATGCTTGGCCCCAACGGACGCCTCTGGGTCCCGGATGGGCGCAACGGACGCATGTCGGTCTTCGATCCCGAGGACGGCTTCACAGAGTCCTTTCCGTTCGACGACGGCAACTACGGCTGGGTTTGGAATGGCGCGCTGGTGGAGGGGAGCCGCATCCACCGGCCGTGGTGGGACGGGACCCGGGGACAGATTCGCGTCTACGATCTGACGATGACGCTGGTGGACTCGATTCCATTGCCCAGCGATGAACCGGAGGACGAAGAGTACGATCCCGAGAGGCAGCCCGGCACGTTCTACCAAGCGCTGGGCGGCGGCTACATGCTGTACGGGATCCCGTTTTTCGCTTCCGAGGTCTGGCACATCGACTCGCGTGGCTCCATCTGGTCCACGCGGGAGGGCGATCCCGAATACCGCCTGTCGCGGTGGGAACCGGGCGCCGATTCGACTCTCGTGGTCGAAACCCGTCGTCCCGCCGTCCCCGTGCCGGAGGTCGAGCGCGACTCGGTGATCGACGCGATGCGGCAGATGCTCGCGGACAGGGGCGTGAGCAGCCAGTGGGATTGGTCCCGGATTCCCAACGTCAAACCCGCAGTCGAGGCCATCTTCCAGTCGGCCGAGGGCAACTTGTGGGTGCGCACCCCGTCAGCGGACGGAGGGGTTCTGTTCGATGTCTACTCGGGGGAGGGCAGCCATCTTGGAACGGCGAGCTTGGGAGCGGACCTCAGCCTCTGGGACGAAGTCGCCCCGGTTGTGCGGGGCGACTCCGCCTGGCTGATCGTGACGGACGAGTTCGACGTGCAGTACGTCGTCCGTGCCCGCATCGTACCATTGAGCATGGTCGATTGACTGAACCAGAACCCGATGGGTGCGAGGGATGCTGCGAACGACTTGACTGAAGCATGGCCGGTACGGAGCAATGACATGCGCGACGCTTGGGAAGCCAGCGTATTCGGCTGCGTCCGCGCCGTTCTAATCGGGCTCCAAGCGAGCGTCACGATTCGGAAGCCGCACGGGCCCGGCGAGGCGCTGGCTCAGGACCGTTACCGATCCTAAGCCAGCCCACGCAACGTTGAACATTGCGGCTGGCAAGGGGGACGCTGCGCCCCCTTCGACCCCCAGCTTCCCGCGCCGCTGAGAGATCAGCGGAAGGGCGCGGGAGACCGCGCCGATAACCCCGCCGACCGGTGCGCTCCCGCCTTCAGCCGAGCACCGCAACCACCAGCGAAACGTGGAGCGCGAACTCGCGGACTCCCGGCGGACGGGACATCTAACTCATCCCTCTCGATGAAGGCGACGAGGCCTCCGTCCTTCATGATGCCCGTCTCTAATTCCATGCCGCCATCGCAGGCGCTCGACAATCCCGCATCCTCGCCGGACCACCGCTGCGTCCGTAGATTGGCATACCACACACTCTGCCCGACCCGATGGAGAATCACGCAGTGAACACTAACGCCGCCAACGCAAGGATTGTACTGTACGGAGCCATGATCCGAGTGGCCATCTACGGGCTTATGCCCGCCACCACGCTCGCCGCTCAGACGATAGTCGAGAGTGAAGATCCAGGTGGCCCCGACCTGACCCTGTCGGACGAGCCATTGGTGCGTATCGGTGTCCTTGATGGTCCGATGGAATACATGTTCGGCGAAGTAACCGGCGCGATTCGCCTCGAAGACGGGAGCGTAGTTGTAGCGGACGAGCAAAGCTACGAGGTCCGGATGTTTGACGCTGGTGGTCGGCACGTGTGGACGAGCGGACGGAAAGGCGAGGGACCGGGGGAATACGGGGGCCTGCGGTTGCTGAGAGGCTGCCCGGGAGCCGCGATCACGGTTTTCGACTGGCATCTGGACCGAGTCACCGAACTCGATGCAGAGGGCCACGTGACCGACACGCATACACTCACCGCGGTCGGAGTAAACCCGTACAGCGAACCCATGTGCTCGCCCGACGGCAGCTTGGTCTTCACGCCTTGGCCGGAAACGGACTACGCATCCTTGACAGTGGGCGAGATCTACCGCTGGAGCATGTCGCTGAACCGGACGCGGGGTGACAGTGTGATCGCTCTGCGTTCCGAGATACCCGGTACGGAGCGTTTCTTTTCTGGCGGGGGCACCGGGCCGAGGGAGTGGGGGAAGGTCATGGTCTTTGCGGCGACGGGCACCGGCGTGTGGTACGGGTCGGGCGACGACTACGAACTCGAACACGTCGACTGGAACGGTCGTGTCACGCGCATTGCGCGGTGGGCCGGGCCGGACCGGGAGGTGACAACCGAGCATCTCGACCGCTATCTGCGCGCCTACCTGGCCCGGTACGACACACCTTCAGAACGCCGGCGCTTCGAGAGGGAGCGCTGGCAGAGCATTCGGAATGACCTGCCGGAGCGGTTCCCGGCCTTCGAAACGGACGGGCTCATGGCGCTGCCGAACGGCAGTCTGTGGGTCACCACCTTCGGCTGGCGGGCACCGAGCCAAGAACTCCATCTGCTGCACCCAAGCGGCGCGTGGGTGGCTCGCCTCGTCGTCCCCGCGCGCTCGACGCTGCTGGACGCTGGGCCGGGCTGGGTGCTCCTACTGGAGCGCGGC
>MPNE01000080.1 GCA_002238865.1 Gemmatimonadetes bacterium bin94
GTTCTCCAGCGCTCCTACTCGCTCACTCCAGGGTGATCGGCATGCTCTGGAATCGGTGATCGGCATGCACCGGAATCGGTGATCGGCATGGAATGGAATCACTGATCGGCATGGGCCGGAATCAGCAGCGGTAATGCTGCTCAACTCCTCCAAGGCATCGGGATGCGTCGCGTTGCCCGATATTCCGACGATGGCGCGGACCTTCACGCCTCGGTTCGCGGCGGCGTGCAAGGCCCGTAAGTGCTCTCCTGGAGTGGCCCAGGCCGTGGCGATATCTACTGCACTCGCTGTGCTCAGAAGGGCCGTAAACCGGGTATGCAGATCGTCACCGCAGAAGATCTTGTGTCGCATTAGACACTCCAGAAGAGATCGTTGGTGGTGTCACGCCCGCCAACGCTTGTCAGCGCGTAGCCGAATCTACCCAGCTGGGTGGCGAGATGCGCGTGCGCGTGGCCTGCTCCTTTCCGACCAAGTTCGCCAGCCGGCCGCGATCAGGGCTCTCCGCCGTGCGTCTCGGATCGCATTGGCATAACTTCAGCCCCCCAGTGGAGATCCTCTCGCGTTGGTTTCGACGTTCACTCTAGCTTCGATACCCCATGTCCATCGTCTACGCTGCTCGGAACCCGGCGATGCCGGGCCTCATCAAGATCGGAAGGACTGACCAGGAGGCGGACGCGCGTCTGTCGCAGCTGTACACGACCGGCGTGCCCGTGCCGTTCAAGTGCGTGATGGCTGTAAAGACGGAGCGATCCGCCGCAGAGGTGGAAAAGGCGCTGCACCAGGCGTTCGATCCACACCGACTGAACCCCGCCCGCGAGTTCTTCGAGGTCGAGCCGGAAAACGTCGTGGCGATCATGCGGTTACTCGGGGAAGACGTGACCGATCTAGTGCAGGCGGCGGACGACCGCGACACTGAGCTGACCGCGACCGACAGGGCTGCTCGTGAACGCGCCGATCGACGACGACCCAACTTCAACTTCAAGGAGATGGAGATCGCGCCGGGAACCGAACTGCGGTTCAGGGACGACGAGACAGTGACCGTCGAAGTGGTCGACGAGAGGCTGGTACGGATGGGCGACGAGATCCTGTCCATGTCGGCAGCGACGAGACGCGCATGCGGGGTCGACCGCCCGGTCGCACCGATGCCCCACTGGAGGACTCCGGACGGGCAACTGCTCAGGGACCTCTACAACGCGACGTACTCGCCGACAGGCACGGGCCAATAGCGCTGTGGTGTGGGGCGACCTGTAGCCAATGCTCGGGAGGCTTCGACGTGGCCTCCGATGTGCGAGGTTAGCTGGGGGGCGCCAGACTAATCGACCCACGAGGACCTGAATGAGCGCAGATGGACGCAGCGAGTGGCCCGACGGCAGCCGAGCCGGCAGCATCGTCCATCGCCTTGATTCCACCAAGGTGAACAAGTTCAACCAGGGACTGGCCGCGACCGGATTGGCGCTATCGAAGATCGCCGACGTGATCGTCGTCTTGAATGTCGTCTTGAATGTCGTCTTGGAGGAGTGCTATCTGGTCTTACTTCATCATGTGCACGGCCACTCGACCGCGGTTTCACGAGCCATTGAACTCGTGAAGCTGTCTGAACGGGAAACCGCTCCGAATCGGGCCGGCGAGCTCTGGCTGAGGACACCCGCCTACTATCGGGCAATCGAGAGCCCTGACACCAAACCCACCGATCCGCACGACGGAGTCCTGACCATGGACGCCACGCCTTGGATGCGGCAAGCTGTGGCCTTGAAGGTCGGCTCAGTCGAGAGTCTCAACGCGACAATGACATTTTCCGCGCCCCAGGAGCCTTGGGTCTACTGCACTTCGATTTTGCCGACAAGTGGGGCCGAGGCGACGGAACTGAGAGCGGTATTCCCGCGGTATGATGCAATGACTGCCATGCGGATCCCCAGAGGCCAGAATCACGGCAGGGAATCGTATAAGTCTAACTGGGACTGCACGATCTGCGTTTTCTGCCGTCTTGCTGGACCTTGCTGGACCGTGCCGCGAAAGCGGGAAAAACGGACATGAATGGCGGGACTCGTGCGCCCACGCCGCCACTTCGCCGAGGGTCCAGGAAGCCCACCTCGGCCACAAGTGCAATGTTTGTTGATGAAGGCCGACATGATGATCAACGAGTGCAAGATCGCAGTCGGTCGCGCTCGCCGCATGAGGGAAATCCCCCGTTCCAAGTGGGGGAATCCCCGTCAGAAGTACCGGGTTTTCCCCGTAGATGCCACCGCCGCCCCGAGGTATCCTGCATCAAGGGGATGGGCGGGACGTGGCGGGCCGACAACTGCAACCCTTACCGCATCGACCAGGTCTCGTCGTACAAGTGCGCGTTCAAAGAGGGGCTCGCCGACTACGGCGGCAACGTCGGCGCACCCGACGACCCCCGCAAGAACTGGGAGACATGGGACGATGGCGTCGGTAGCCCGAACGGCAAGATCGAGGGCTACGTCGCCACCCTGTTCCACGACCTGATCGACGGCGGGCGGGAAACGGGCGACGAAACCGACTACGACGCCCCCTACGTCATGAAGGTGTTCAAGACCTGCGAGGTCAAGTTTACCCTGTTCTGGAAAGATCGCGACGACGTGTCGGATTTCGTTTGGTGCCTGGAGAACCGGGTCAACACGTCCGTCCACAACTCGAAGTTCCCCGGCCTTTCGGCGCCGAAACAGGTCAAGGAGGGAGCCACCGAACCGGACGACTGGGACGACGACGACATTCGCTCAACATGGATACTCAATGTAGGATGAAGACCGATGAAGACCATCGTCGTGCTCGCCATCGTGGCGATCCTCGCCATCGGCTGCTTCAATCCGTTCGCCGCCGATCCGGACCCGACGCTCGATATTGTCGTGTCGTCGCGCAACCACCTGACGGAGTACCGGCCTAACGACACCACAAGGGTTCTCGCCAGGCAGGCGTTCGACGACCCGAGAGGGTTCGCCGGCCTCGAGATCGTCATCAGCGGCGAAGACATGCCCACGCACAGGTACACCGCTTCGCACTTCGCCAGTGTCGATGAAACGAAGTTCACATTGCCGGACAAGGGCTTCGCAACCGTGATCGCACGCATCGTCCAAGATGGCCGCATCGTTGCCGGAGTTGTCCGAACGCTGGGGGCTCGGACCCAAGATCCAGTGGTCGCTCCGCGTGGCGCGCATGCCGTGGCCCCCAGGCGAGGGCTTTCCGGGCTCTTCCTTTGACCCGGCCAATCCCGAGTGCCAATGGTTCTGGTGCGCGTTCATCTGGGGCTCGCCCATCGCCGAAGGCGACGCCAACTACGAGGGCGAGGCACTTTGGGTGGTGCTGTACCGCCACGACCCCGACAAGTGCGTGGACGACTGCCCGTGGCCCTAGCTCTTCACCACTTCGTTCCGACACACCCGAATTCAAGCCCGTTACAGAGAGGTTGACGAAAGAAAGGGAAGCCATGCGAACGCTGACCCTACTGGCCGCAGTCTTGGTGGCCTCGCCAGCCGAGGCCCAGTCCTGGGGGTGGTACGCCGGCCCCACCGTGGCATGGGTGGATGGAGACCTTTCCGATGAGCCGATGGCGGGCATTGACACCGGTATGTCGTTTGAGGGCTACATCACCAAACTACCCGCGTTCCGGATTGACGTGCGCTACGTCCAACGGAAGATCGAACTTTACGATCGCCTGCACTCCCTCCAGGTTCCGGTGCTTTACAAGCGGTGGTTCGACGAGACCCACTACGCACTGTTTGGTCCGGCGACCAGCTTCTCCTACTACTCCGGCTATCTCGTAGCGGACCTGATCGTGATGGCTGGAGTGGGCGTCGACATCTCTCGTCGCCAAACAACGATCGTCGGCCTGGAGGCCACGTACAATCTCGGGCTCCCCTACGTCGCCGGTGGTTGGGATCTGAGACATGCCGACAGCCTCCAAGGGTTGAGTCTCAGGGTGGCCATCCGTGGCAGATGACCGAATACGGCGCAGTCCCGGATCTTCCGCGGCTTTGCCCCGCCCGGGACTGCGGCGGGTCCCCTTGCTCATCGGAGGTACCATGACTTTGATTCTCAGATATGGAATCCCGCTACTGGCCGTCTTCTCGACCGCATGTAGCCCCGGCGATTGCCTCAATGGCGGTGAATGGTTCGGCGTTGCCGAGTCGGCGCCGCCGCCGCCCGTAGACGGCTTGTGGGTGGGCCACGAGGCCCCGTTCGGCACGGACGAAGACTCCCCCTGGTGGCGGTTCGACGTGGAGCCCAGCGGAAGTCACGGCACCTTCGCCACTGACAGGCCCCTTTACCAGGGCCGTGCCTTTCCAGACACGCTTCAAGGGCCGTTCGCGGGGCTGATCTGCCGTTCCCGGGAGGAAGTCGATTGGAGGTTCGAGCTTCGCTACCGGACGAGTAGCAACCGCGACAGCCCAGGCTATCGCGGCTATCAGTGCACCCTTTCTGGCAGGTGGCGCTACGAGCGGATCGATGGCGTGATCGGTTGCACTATCGACGAGTACACCACGTTCTGGAGCGCGGTGTACCTCGTCAGAGAAGGGGGTTCCCTGGACGGGGTGCAGGAACCCTGAGAGCCATGCCGACAATCCGCGCGGGCCTTCACGGTCCTGTCCGCCCGCACTCTGGGTCGGGGTCTGGCAAGGTCCAGTCAAACGGCAGGAAGCGCAGACCGTGCCGCGAAAGCGGGAAAACCCGACTTGAATGGCGGGACTCCCGCTCCCGCGTCCTCCTCGCCGCCGGCGGTCCGGAGGCGAGCCTCGCCCACTGGGAGATGGTTCTCAGCGCCAAGTCCGTCGAGGGCTACATCGCGCGGCCCTGGGGCTGCACACGCGGCGTGACATCGTGCGATTCGCGCTCGAAAGCCGGACCCCTGCGGGACGAGGCCGAGCAGTAGAGGAAGCGCCGTCTTTTCTCGCA
>MPNE01000081.1 GCA_002238865.1 Gemmatimonadetes bacterium bin94
CGCTGGGACACCGCGACTGGGCGAGGGCGAAACGGCAAGCGGACGAGTTCGCGGCCGGGTTCGTCGGCCCGGACCTGAACGGCAAGGCGGAAGCCGAGCCCGAGCCGCTCACCCTGGAAGGGCTTTTTGAAATCTACGGTGAGGAGGTGACGCCCACCAAGGAGGAGCGCAACGGGCATCACGACCGGTCCGCGATGGCGATGTTCCTCAAGTTCCTTGGGGCGGACCGAAGGCCGGAAACGCTGTCCCGGCGGCTGCTATCAGGTTGAGATATGGTTGTAACAGTTGAACTTAGAAGTTCGGCTGGCCAGATTCCCGCTGTCTGACTCCCGCTAAAGGGATTCCAGGCCTAAACCTCGCGGCGGCTTTCCAAAGCCTCCCTGAGTTGTCCCTCGTCGGCCTGCTGATAGCAGCGGATGACCGTGTGCGCGTTCTTCCAGCCGCCAAGCTGGCACAAGACCTTGAGGGGTAGGCTCATGAGGTCGGACGCGAACTTGCGGCGCAGCGAGTGCCAGCCTCTACCGCGCTTGGGCTCCAGACCGGCTAGCTTTTCGGCCTGCTGCCATCCGTAGCCGAGCATCCAGCGCCTGACGAACACCGAGGGATCATGCGTGGAGGGCAGCACCGGAGCGTTGCCTCCCGCGGAGTTCCTCCCCCGCGCCTCCTCAAGGACGGAGATCGCCTCGTCGGTCAGCGGCGTCCTGTGCTCATACCCGGTCTTCTCGTGCTCCGCGCGCCACCGGATGGTCCTGCCCTCGATGTCGATATCCGTCCACTGGAGCTTGCAGATCGCGCCGATGCGGTGCCCCGTTTCGTGCGCGAGCACGAGCGCGACGTGGAACCGCCAGTCCACCTCGCGGGACACCTTCAGAAGCGCCCGGTACTCCTCGTCGGAAAGAACGACCCGGAGCGGGTTCTTCTCGACGGGCGTCTTCAGGCCCCTCAGCGGGTTCGACTCGAGGAGCAAGCGGCCCCGCTCGTCCCGGGATCTGGCAGCCCAGTTGAGGACCGCGATCAGAAACTTCAGGTCGCATTCGATCATCCGGTTCGACACGGGCTTCCCGCTCGGGCCTACCCTGCCCGCCCTGCGCTCCCGGATGAACCGGTCCCAGTCGCGCCGGGAAAGTGTTTCGGGCCTTCGGTGCGGTCCGAGGAAGTCGACGAACATCCGCATCGCGACCCGGTCGTGCTTCCGTGTCCGCTTCGCCTTGGTGGGCGTCACCTCCTCGCCGTAGATTTCAAAAAGCCGTTCCAGGGTGAGCGGCTCCGGCTCGGCTTCCGCCTTGCCGTTGGGCGCGTCGATGAACCCGGCGGCGAACTGATCCGCCTGCCTCTTCGCCCGGGTCCAGTCCCGGTGCCCGAGCGACCGGGTCAGCCTGCGCCCGTTCTCCCGCCACTCGATCTGGTACAAGCCGGTTTTCCGGTCGGGGAAGACCCTGACCCGGTTCCGGCCCCATTCGCCGGCGCCGTAGGAGCGCCGACTTCGTTTCGTGCGTGCCATCGTTCGATACCTCCGATTGATGGACTGCACGATCTGCGCGAAGGAAACTTCGCACACGGCAGGCTTCTTGACCAGAGTGGGCAGATGCTCCCAAGCCGATCCAAAAGGGCGGATTCTGTGCGGTTCGGGGCCGTAGCGCGGGTGTCCGGCCGACATCGGGGGGGACCGGACACGAAACCGCGTTTCCGACGGACAGTCCGCCGGTCCGTGATATCGTTGTACGGCTTTCGGTTGAGCCACGGCCGGACGAGCGGTCGTGGCACGCGGGAGCCGGCGGCCGTGGCCGGAGCGACCCCTCGCCTTCGATGCCCCTCGTGCCATCGAGGAGTTCGTCATCGGACACGCCGATACCGTCCTCCGCGTGGAGGTCGCTCCAGGCCAGCAATCCCTTTCGGGAAGGACGGGCCGAGACTCGCGGATGACGGTCGCGGATGGTTTGGAGGCCACCTCCCGCGGCCTTGAGCCTTCAGCCCGTGGAAGGCGCTCGCGCCCGCCGTTGTGCGCATGTGCCATCGCGTGGACCGACCCGCTCCGAAGGGGTCGATCTTGCAGACAAGCGCGACCGGTGCCGAATCTTGTTGGGACATGGGAAGCGGCGGCAGGCCGCACCCTTGCCTCCGTTGCAGCATCCCTCCTCAAGACGGAGGGAGCGAGACCCGTCCCCGCAAGGAGCGACAGCCATGACCGAAGGGCCCGCGATCAAACCGAGAACTCCCGACCAGATCTTCGGCCTCCTGAGCGAAGCCTTCCGCCGCCGTGTGGTGAAGCGCGCCCTGAAGCACCGTTCCGAGTCGAAAGCGCTTCGCCGACAACGCGGGGCCGCCCTGCGGCGTCTTCGGGTGGACGGATACCGGGACGCCAGCCGTGCGCCCCGGCCCAAGCTCCTCCAGCCGGTGCTGGAGGCGATCCAGCATCACGACCGGGATCTCGCGCGCGCCGTTCTCAACCATTGGGTGGACTCGAACGGCACGCTTCGCGATCAAGCCGCCGAGCACCTCACAAGCCGGGGCATGGCCGTGCCCGAGCCACCGGACGCGTGCTTCGATGGCTTCTGGACGCGCGAGCAATGGCGGAGCGAACGGGAGGCACTGGCGGCGGCCGTCGACGAGGCCGTCGACCGCGACTCGGCCGGTCTGATGCTCTGCCTCCTCGCGCGGCGGTTCCCCGCGCCGCCGCCATTGGTGTCGCCGCTCTTTCAGGATTGGCTCGACATCCTTCAAGACCTCCGGCCCAACGCGCCCGAGTGGGAGGAAGCGGACACCCTCATCAAGTGGATGGAGGACATCCGGCATGCGAAGGAGCGCGAACTCCTCAGCTTTTGCAAGGAACAGATCGCGCACCTCTGCCGCTCCCTGCGAGAGCGGTTCGACGCGGAGTTGCGCTACCTCGGGGCTGATCCGGATCCCTGGCCCGGACTGGTCGATGACCGGTCGGCGCTGATCGAAACGGCACTTCCGTTGCTCATCTACCTGGAAGTCACCTTCGAGGAGTATGCGCCGATTCGTCCCCAAGCCTCCTCGCGGGTCGAAGAACTTGAGCGTTCTGTGAAGCGCGGTGAGTGCGAGGATGCGATTCTCGGGGCGGTCGATGCGTGGCGGGAGCGCGTGGCCCAGCCCGACCCGCCGGAGGAGGACGGCACCGGGGAGACGCCCCCGGCTTCCGGGGCGGCGGACCGCGCCGACGCGGAGACCGGACCCGCCCCGGAAGCGTCCGTAAACGAGGACGATTCTACCGGGCGCGAGATCGAGGCCCTCTGCGAGGACCGCGAGCGCCTCGAAGCGGACAACCGGACGCTCCGAGAAGAGAAGGCGCTGGGAGACGAGGAGGCCGGACGGCTCCGGGAGGAGGTTACGCGGAGCCGGAGGATGGAGGAGCACTGGCGGCGCGCCTACGTCGAGGAGCGCAGACAGGCCCGGACGCACGACGGGGAGGCGGTGAGACCGGAGCCCGTGGGAAGCGTTCGCGAGGCCATCGCCCAGGCGCGGGAGATGTTCCCCGGCAGGCTGCTCATCAAGCTCAACTCCCGCTCGAACGAGGACACGCCATTCGTGAACCCCACGGAGGTGTTCGACGCGCTGGCGTGGCTCGCCACGGCGTACCGGAATGGGCCGACCGACCGGATCGGGAAGACCTGCCCCGGGTGGTTCTACAAGTCGAGCCAGTCGGCCGCCACGATGGGGCAGTTCTGGGATTGGTATCAGACTCGTGTCAACGGAACCGCGTGGAGGCTGTCGGCCCACCTTGGCAAAGGGACCAGCCGCGACCCGCACCACACGATCCGGATCGCCTTTGCCTGGGACGAGCAGAACGAACGCGTCATCGTGGGGTTCGTTGGCCCGCACCAACGGAACCGGACCTCGTAGGTGGAGTCGCGACGCGGGTGGGGCAACGACGCTCATGCTCCGGTCCGGTCCCCCGGAACTCATGGCGGATGAGGGGATCGGGGAACAGCCAGATGTCCTTGGCTTGGCTCGGGCTCGTCGTTCCAATCCACCGCGCCGCCACCGCGCGGGGGCGGCCTCTTTTGATCGGCGGCGACGATACCCCATACGATCACTCCTGTCGAATCGCTTGAAATTGAAATCCTGGCTGTCAGACCTGGGTCCCGATTAGGTTGACGGTGAGCCCTTCGAGAAAGTCACCGAGCGGCAAGGCCGTGGACTTCCTCACCGGCAAGATGGAAAGGCAGATGTGAATGGGTCCGGTTGCTCCAACGTTTGTGGCGGCGGTCGGATTGCTCCTGCTGGTCGCGGCCCTGATCGTCGCATGGCTGCGCCGTAGGCGTTGACGCGTGAACGAAGAACCCGCGCTCGGGCAGTGTCCGGGCGAGAATTTCGCACCAAGAGCTGCAGACCCGGGGCGACCAACAGTGCCGTTGGGGAACACGGCACGTTTTGCGATAACCGAACCCGATGGCGATCCGGCCAGCGGGTCACGTGGCGCAGTTCAGAAGGAAGGGATACTTGGCAAACGACGCGATTGAGATGGAAGGGACCGTAACCGAGATCCTTCCCAGTGCGAACTTCAGGGTCAGACTTGAGAATGGCCATGTCATACTGGCTTATCTCTCGGGCAAGATGAGGAAGTATTACATCCGGGTGTTGGCGGGAGATCGGGTCACGGTGGAGCTGTCACCGTACGACCTGTCACGGGGAAGGATCACCTACCGCCATAAGTAGCCTATGGCGCCCCCCCCGCCGCGCAGGGGCGGCCTCGGCGGCGGCCATATCCCATGCGATCACTCCTGGCGAATCGCGGAATCGCCACAATACCACAAACTTGAACTTGAAATGCTGGCTGTCGGACCTGGGTCCCGATTAG